>JANQMX010000058.1 GCA_028279885.1 Rhodovibrionaceae bacterium
CTGATCATCCCGGTGATGATCGCCGCCCGCTACGATGCAGCGACTGGGGTTGCCATCATCATGCTCGGCGCCGGTGTTGGCACTTTGGGCTCGACGATCAATCCTTTCGCGACGGTGATTGCCGCCGATGCGGCCGGCATTCCCTTCACCGACGGCATCATTCTGCGCTTCGTCATTCTCATTCTCTGTTGGCTCGCCTGCGTCATCTACGTGATGCGCTACGCGGAGCGGGTCAGGCAAAACCCGGAACTCTCCATCGTCGCCGACCGGCGCGAATCGAACGAGGCGCATTTCCTGAAGGGGCGGTCGGTTGGGGATGCGCCCGAGCATCTCGAGTTCACGCCGCTCCGAAAGATCGTGCTGATTCTCTTCGCGTTCACCTTCGGCGTGATGATCTGGGGCGTTTCCGCCGGCGGCTGGTGGATGGCGGAGATGACGGGCCTGTTCCTGGTGGCCGCTATCGTCGTCGGCGTGATCGCCCGGATGAGCGAGGAGGATTTCACCAACACCTTCGTCGATGGCGCCCGCGATCTGCTCGGCGTTGCGCTTGTCATCGGCATCGCGCGCGGCATCGTCGTGGTGATGGACGCCGGCAAGATGACCGACACGATCCTCTTCTGGGCCGAAGGGGCGGTCAGCGGTCTGTCGCCCATCGCCTTCATCAACACCATGTTCGGCATTGAGGTCGGCTTGTCCTTCTTCGTGCCCTCGTCCTCAGGCCTTGCCGTGCTGACCATGCCGATCATGGCGCCGCTGGCTGACTTTGCCGAGGTGCAGCGCCATCTGGTGGTCACGGCCTACCAGTCCGCCAGTGGCCTGGTGAATCTGATCAATCCGACTTTTGCCGTCGTCATGGGCGGCCTGGCGCTTGGGCGGGTGCCCTACGAGCGCTGGCTCAAGTTCATGTGGCCGCTGCTGCTTATCCTCGCGGTGATCATCATGGTGTCGATCAGCGTGGGAACCATGCTTGGCTAGTGCGGGAACAGCGCTATCGGGCCGAAACGGGAGGAAGCCCTAAATGACTTTCGGTGTGCATTCGGAGATCGGCAAGCTGCGCAAGGTCCTGGTGGCGCGGCCGTCGCTGGCGCACGAACGCCTGACGCCGGGAAACTGCAACGATCTTTTGTTCGACGATGTCATCTGGGTGCACCAGGCGCGGGTCGACCACGACGACTTTCGCCTCAAGATGAAGGCGCGGGACGTGCAGGTCTATGACCTGCAGGACCTGCTGGCCGAAACCTTCGAAAAGTCGCCGGACGCCCGTGCCTTCGTGCTCGATCGCCGCATCACGCCGAACTATGTCGGGCCGCTCCTCGCGCGAACGATGCGGCCTTGGCTCGATGAGATGGAACCGGCGCTGTTGGCCCGTCATCTCATGGGCGGGATTGTGGTGTCGGACCTCCCGAAGAGCGAGGCCACGCCTTGGCTGCTCGAGGCCATGGCGGGCAGCGACTTCCTCGTCGCACCGGTGCCCAATGCGCTGTTCCAGCGCGATCCATCCTGCTGGATCTACGGTGGCGTCACCTGCAACCCGATGTTTTGGCCGGCGCGCAAGCCTGAGACGCTGTTTCAGCGCACGGTCTATAAGTTCCATCCCATGTTCAAAGAGGCCGATTTCAAGATCTGGTGGGGCGACAGCGACGAGGACTTCGGCCACGCCAGCATGGAAGGGGGCGATGTCATGCCGATCGGCAAGGGTGTGGTGCTGATCGGCATGGGCGAGCGGACCACCCGGCAGGCGGTCATGCAGGTTGCCGAGCGCCTCTTCGCTGCCAATGCGGCCGAGCGGGTGATCGCCTGTGCCATGCCCAAGAGCCGCGCCACTATGCACCTGGATACGGTCTTCTCCTGCCTCGACCACGACAAGGTCACGGCGTTTACGGAGGTGGTCGACCAGATCACCTGTTTCACGCTGCGTCCGGACGACAAGCACCGCATCGCCGTTCACAAGGAACGCGGGCACTTCTTCGATCTTTACAAGGAGGCCCTCGGCCTGTCCGACCTGCTGGTGATCGGCACCGGCGGCAACGAGTTCCAGCAGGAGCGCGAACAGTGGGACGACGGCAACAACGTCGTCGCCATAGAGCCCGGCGTGGTTGTCGGCTACGCCCGCAACACCCACACCAACACCCTGCTGCGCAAGGCAGGGATCGAGGTCATCACCATCAGTGGCCAGGAGCTCGGCCGCGGCCGCGGCGGCGGCCATTGCATGACCTGTCCTCTGCTGCGCGATCCTGCCTACTGACTTCGCTCATTACACGCTAGACTAGCCTCAGGGAGACGTTTGATGGCGTTCAATCTGAAAGGGCGCAGCTTTCTCAAGCTGCTCGATTTCAATCAGCGGGAGGTTCGCTTCCTGCTCGACCTGTCACGCGACCTCAAACGCGCCAAGTATGCCGGGACCGAGCAGCAGCACCTCAAGGGCAAGAACATTTGCCTGATCTTCGAGAAGACCTCGACCCGAACCATGTGCGCCTTCGAGGTTGCCGCCATGGATCAGGGCGCAGGCGTGACCTATCTCGGCCCCTCGGGCACGCAGATCGGGCACAAGGAGTCCATGAAGGACACGGCGCGGGTCTTGGGCCGCATGTACGACGCCATCGAATACCGCGGCTTTGGCCAAGCGGTGGTGGAGGAGCTGGCCCAGTATGCCGGCGTGCCGGTGTTCAACGGCCTGACCGACGAGTTCCACCCGACGCAGATGCTGGCCGATCTCCAGACCATGCTGGAGCACAGCGACAAGCCGCTCACCAGCATCGCCTACGCCTTCGTCGGCGACGCGCGCAGCAACATGGGGCACTCCTTGATGATCGCCGGCTGCCTAATGGGCATGGACGTGCGTATCGCGACGCCAAAGGCGCTCTGGCCGACCGACGAGTACCTGGGGCCGGCCCGGGAGCTGGCGGAAACCTACGGCGCCCGCCTCACGCTCACCGAAGACCCGGAGGAAGCGGTTAAGGACTGCGACTTCATCCACACCGATGTCTGGGTGTCGATGGGAGAGCCGGCCGATGTTTGGGAAGAGCGCATCAAGCTGCTCACCCCCTACCAGGTCAACAAAGCGCTGATGAAGGCCTCGGGCACGCCCACGACCAAGTTCATGCATTGTCTGCCGGCGTTCCATAACCGCGAGACCAAGGTCGGCGAGGAGATGTATGAGAAGTTCGGCATTGCCGAGATGGAGGTGACCGAGGAGGTCTTCGAATCGCCGGCCGGCGTTCAGTTCGAGCAGGCGGAAAACCGCATGCACACCATCAAGGCGGTACTGGTCGCCACCATGGGAAGCTGAGCGATGCGGGTCGTCGTTGCCTTGGGCGGCAACGCCTTGCTGCGCCGCGGCCAGGCTTTGACCGCGGAGAACCAGCGGGAGAACGTTCGCATCGCGGCCGAGGCGCTGGCGCCGATCGCGAAGGAGCACGAACTCGTCGTTTCCCACGGCAACGGCCCGCAGGTCGGCCTTCTGGCGCTGCAGGGCGCTGCCTACAAACCCGATGAAGCCTACCCGCTCGACGTCTTGGGTGCCGAGACAGAAGGCATGATCGGCTACATGATCGAGCAGGAGATGGGGAATCTGCTCCCCCAAGAGGTTCCTTTCGCCACCATTCTGACGATGATCGAGGTGGACGGCGCCGACCCGGCCTTCCAGCAGCCGACCAAATTCATCGGGCCGGTGTATGACAAGGCAGACGCCGAACGACTGGCGGCGGAGAAGGGTTGGTCTATCAAGCCAGACGGCGACAAGTGGCGGCGTGTCGTGCCCTCGCCGGCACCGAAGCGCATTTTCGAGCTTCGTCCGATCAAGTGGCTGCTGGAGAAGGGCAGCATCGTGATCTGCGCCGGCGGGGGCGGGATTCCGACTGTGTATGACAAAAAGGGGAAACTGCACGGCGTCGAGGCCGTGATCGACAAGGATTTCGCCAGCGAATTGTTGGCGCGCGAACTCGGTGCCGACCTTTTCATCATGGCGACCGATGCCGATGCGGTGTATCTCGATTGGGGAACGCCGCAAGCCCGCGGCATAAAGCGCGCTGCGCCAAAGGCGCTGAGCAAGTACGACTTTCCGGCGGGGTCGATGGGGCCGAAGGTGGAGGCGGCCTGCAACTTCGCCGAGGCAACGGGCAAGGCGGCTGCAATTGGGGCCTTGGCCGATCTACAGGGTATTGTGATGGGAACGGCAGGCACTACTGTTCATAGCGGGGCGGCAGACATGGCGCTCCACGAGGTGACCTGACCCAGCGGCGGAAGGGGGCAAGGCGACGATGTCACGGGAGCTGGTTCGCTATTCCAGGGTGCTGGAGATCGTCGGCGATATCCTGAAAGTCCAGGTGCCGGAATCCGCCGCCGCCGAGGGGGCCGCCGCGCGCTTTGGCGATTTGGCGGTGTTGGAGCTGCTGGACGGCAGCCGCTCCCTGGCGCAGGTCATCAAGATCGAGCGAGACAGGGTGTCCCTGCAGGTCTTCACGGGCACCAAGGGCATCTCGACCGGTGCGACGGTGACCTTCCTCGGCCACCCCATGCAGGTGATCTATTCACCCAACATCCTCGGCCGCGTGTTCGACGGCACCGGCACGCCGATCGACAGTGGTCCGGACCTCATGATGGATCCGAAGGTCGATATCGGCGGGCCGACGGTGAATCCCTGCGAGCGCATCGTGCCCAAGCGCATGATCCGCACCGATGTGCCGATGATCGATATCTTCAACTCGCTGGTGGAAAGCCAGAAGATCCCGATCTTCTCGGTCTCGGGCGAGCCCTTCAATCCGCTCTTGGCCCGCATCGGCATTCAGGCCGATGCCGACATCGTCGTGTTCGGCGGTCTCGGCTTGATCTTCGACGACTACTACACCTTCCGGAAGACCTTCGAGGACGCGGGTGTCTTCTCGCGCACCGTCATGTTCGTCAATCAGGCCTCCGACCCCATCGTCGAGCGGCTCCTGGTGCCGGACATGGCGCTGGCCGTGGCGGAGCGCTTCGCGGTGGAGGAGGGCAAGCGCGTCCTGGTGCTGATGAGCGACATGACCGCCTATGCGGACGCCTTGAAGGAGGTCGGCATCGCCATGGAGCGCGTGCCGTCCAACCGCGGCTACATGGGCGATCTCTACTCGCAATTGGCCCGCCGTTACGAGAAGGCCTGCGACTACGCCAAGGGCGGCTCGGTCACCGTCCTCACCGTCACCACCATGCCGGGCGACGACGTTACCCACCCGGTGCCCGACAACACGGGCTATATCACCGAAGGGCAGTTCTATCTTCACGACGGCGTACTGGATCCCTTCGGCTCGCTGTCCCGCCTGAAGCAGAACGTCATCGGCAAGGTGACCCGCGAAGACCACGGGCAGATCATGAACACCATGATCCGCTTCTATTCCGGCGCCCGCGATGCGCAGCAGAAGCAGGCCATGGCCTTCGATCTCTCGGACTTCGACCATCAGCTTCTCAAGTTTGGTGAGCTGTTCCGGGCGCGCTTTATGGAGATCGACGTCTCCATGCCGCTCGAGGAGGGGCTCGATCTCTGCTGGCAAACGCTGGCCGAGTGTTTCCGCCCGGAGCAGCTTTTGATGAAGCAGGACCTGGTGGACAAGTACTTCCCGAAGGACCGCGAGGAGACCACCGAGCTGGTGGTCGACAAACCGGAAGACAGCGCGGTGGAGACAGTGGCAGAAGAGGCGCATGGCGAGGCTGCAGCTCAATAAGTCCTCGCTTGCCCGCGAGGCCAAGCACCTGCGGACGTATCAGCGTTTTCTGCCGTCGCTCGATCTCAAACGGCAGCAGCTGACGGCGGAGCGCTCGAAGGCGGCCAAGGTTTTGGCGGCGACCCGCAAGGAGATCGAAGAGTTCCGAAAAGGCGCTGGTCGAGAGCTGCCGATGTTGGCCAACCGCGATGTGGACCTGAGTGAGCTGGTGACGGTCACCGGCGTCGAGCTCGGCAGCGAAAATCTGGTCGGCACGACCTTGCCGGTCTTGGAACGGGTTGCGCTGGACACCCGGCCCTACGCTTATCTCGCAAAGCCCTATTGGGTCGACGTCGCCGCCGCCAAGCTGCGCCACATGCTGGAGCTGCGCATCCGCGTGCAGGTTGAGGAGCGCCGGCTGGCCTTGTTGGAGGACGCGGTGAAGACCATCACCCAGCGGGTCAATCTCTTCGACAAGGTCTTGATTCCAAAGGCTAAGGCGAACATCAAGCGCATCAAGATCTACCTCTCAGACGAAGAGATGGCGGCCGTCGTGCGGTCGAAGATCTCCAAGCGTAAGCGTGCGGAGCACATCGCGGCATGAGTATCGCGCGCCTCAAGAAGGTCAGCCTCTGCGGCCTGTCGAAGGAGAAGGAGACGCTGCTCGAGGAGCTGCAGGCGCTCGGCTGTATGCATCTGGTGCCGCTGACGCCGGCGCCTGCGGAGGTGGAGAAGCAGCTTTCGCCCCGCGCCGATGCGGCCTACAAGGCCCTGCGTTTTCTCACCGATGCACCGCGTCAGCGCCGCCAGGTTCAGCGCGACCCGGAGTTCGATGTCGACGCGCTCTGTCGTGACGTCCTGGCGCTCAAGCAGGAGACCCGCGACGTCAGCGACCGGCGGGACTTTCTGGAACACCGCATCGCGGCGGTGGAGCCTTGGGGCGACCTTCACTTTCCGCCCAAGGACAGCCTGGCCCACTATCACCTCTGGTTCTACAGCCTGCCGCTCCACAAGCTGGGGGCGCTTGAGAAGATCGATCTGCCCTGGCAGATCGTCCACAAGGATCACCGGCTGGCCCACGTCATCGTTATCGCCCGCGACGAGCCACCCGACGATCTGCTGCCGGTGCCGCGCACCCACACCGGCGCCCTGCCGCTGACGGAGCTCAAGGCGCAGCTCGACGAAGCGGAGATCGAGTTGGAGGAGCTGGTCGCGCGGCGCGAGGCCCTGACTCGTTACATCTATCTCTTGAGCGCCAATCTGGCGGAGGCCGAGAACCGCGCATCGCTCGCCTTTGCGGATCAGCAGACGCGGGAAGAGGCTGGCATTGTCGCCGTTCAAGGCTGGGTGCCGGCGGATGCCATTGCCGGCGTCAAGGCGCTGGCCGGCGAACGGAACCTCGCCTGCTTGCTGGAGGAGCCGGCGCCGGACGACAAGCCGCCGACCCTGATCGAAGAGGCGGAGGAGCTGCAAGCCGGGGTCGATCTGGCGCTGTTCTACACCGTGCCGCCCTATCGTGGCTGGGATCCCAGCCTGGTGCTCTTCGCCTCCTTCTCGATCTTCTTCGCCATGATCCTCTCGGACGCCGGCTATGCGGCGGTCCTGATGCTGGGTTTGCTGGCCTACTGGCGCCGCCTGGGCCACAGCGGCAAGGGACGGGCCTACCGGCTTCTCGGTCTGTCGCTCTTCGGCTGCGCCCTTGTCTATGGCACCCTGGCCGGCAGCTATTTCGGCGTCTCGCCGCCGCCCGGCAGCCTGCTGGACCACGTCCACATCATCAACATCAACGACCATCAGAGCATGATGCAGCTCTCGATCATGATCGGCGTGCTGCACATCGCCCTTGGCAATGGCCTGACGGCCTACGTCAACCGCCGGCGGCTGGTCGCTTTGGCCAATGTCGGCTGGATCATTGGGCTGGCCGGCGGCACGACGATCGCCTTTGCCCAGTCCGATGCCGAGCTGACGCAGATCGGCTACGGCCTTCTCATCGCCGGCCTCGCGTTGGTCTTCGCGTTTTCGAGCGAACGGCCGGTCAGCATACGGCCGAAGGAGATTCTGTTTCGCGGGCTTGACGGCTTGAAGGCCTTGACCGGGGTGATGGGCGCTTTCGGCGACGTGCTGAGCTATATGCGCCTCTTTGCCTTGGGCTTGGCCAGCGCGTCCTTGGCGCTCACCTTCAACGAGCTCGCCATGCAGGCGCAGGATGCGCTGCCGGGGCTCGGCCTGCTGCTCGCCATCCTCATCCTGGTCTGCGGCCATCTGATCAATCTTGGCCTCGCGGTGATGAGCGGCGTGGTCCATGGCCTGCGGCTCAACTTCATCGAGTTCTACAAGTGGGGAATGCCGGGTGAAGGCGAGGCGTTCCGCAAGTTTGCCCGCAAGGAGGTGCAACCATGAACGAACTGGTCCTGGCTCTGGGATGGACTGGTATCTATTCGCCGATGGCGATCGGCGCTATCGGTAGCTCGATCGGCTGCGCAATTGCCGGGCAGGCGGGCATCGGCGCGATGCTGGAGACGGAAGGGGGCTACGGGCGTTATGTCGGCCTTTCCGCCTTGCCGTCTTCCATGGTGATCTACGGCATCGTCATCATGTTCACCCTCAACCGCGAGGTGACGCCCGAGAACGCCGGTGCCCTCTTCGGCATCGGCTTCTTCGCCGGCTTCGCCTTGCTCTATGCGGCGATCTGGCAGGGCCGCGCCTGCGCCTCGGCGATCAACGCCTTCAAGGAAAAGCCGGAGATCTTCGGTCTCTCGTTGGCACCGGCGGCGATCATCGAGGGCTTTGCCGTTTTCGCCTTCGTCTTTGCCCTGGTGGTCAGCGCCGGGGTGCCGGGAGCGCAGTGATGGCCAAGCGCATTGAAGAGCGGCCTCTCTCCAGCGGCGTCGACGCCCTGATCGAGCGGCTGCGCGAAGAGGGGGTCTCCGCCGGTCGGGCGGAGGCGGACACGATCCTGGCCGAGGCGCGGGTGCAGGCGAAGCAGATCCTCGACAAGGCCTCCGCCGAAGCCCAGGCGCGGCTGGAAAGCGCCCGCAAGGAGGCCGATGCCTACCGCGCCGCCGGCGAGGAGGCGCTCAAGACCGCCATGCGCGACACTGTGCTCGACATGAAGGCGACCCTGGCGCAGCAGTTCAGCGCCGATGTGAAGCGCCTGGTCTCCCACCAGCTTCAGGACCCCGAGGTACTGAAGCGCATGATCCTGGAAGTCGCCGAACGCACGCGCGACGGCGCCGATGTGCAGGAGGGCGACGCGCTCGAGATCATCCTTCCCGAAACGGTCGTCGGGCTGCAGGAGCTGCGGCAGAACCCGGAGGAGCTGCGCGAGGGCACCTTGACCAAGTTCGTCTTCGGCCTGACCGGGGAGATGCTGCGCAGCGGCGTCACCTTCTCGGCCTCCGATGACTTTACCAGCGGCCTGCGCGTCCACGTCACGGAAAAGGAGGTGACGCTCGACCTGACAGACGCCGCCGTCGCCTCGCTGCTGCTGCAGCACTTGCAGCCGCGCTTCCGCGCCATCCTGGAAGGCATCGTCAAGTAACCGAGATGCCCGCAGTCGAGACTCACCAGGACGCCTACGTCGCGCTGATTGCCTCCCTGCCCAGCCGGGAGACGCTGTTCGTTGCCAAGCAGGCGCCTCTATCCCGTCTCAAGCTCGATCAGCGTTTGCGCGTCTTGAGCGATGAGGACAGCGCCACCCTGAAGATGATCGAGGACGCGCTGGACTGGCGCAGCCTGCCGATGAAGGTCACCGAGCGGGATGTGATCAACCGCTCTCGCCGGATTCTACAGCATGTCGACAACGAGACCCTGCAGCAGATCGTGCGCGACCGGTTGGAGATTCGCACCTGCATTGCCGCCCTGCGGCGGCGTGCGCTGGGCGAAGGAGCGCCCTCCAAGGACACGCCTTGGGGCATCGGCCGCTGGGTCGACCACATTGCGCGCAACTGGACCGAGCCGACCTTCCGCCTCGACGGCGTCTTTCCCTGGCTGCGCGAGGCCAACCGTCTCATGCGCGAGGGGGACACCGTGGCGCTCGAACGGCTCGTGCTTGCGGAGGCGGACAAGCGTTTGCGGCGCCTGGCCGGAGAGCATCTCTTCGACTTCGAGGCCGTCGTCATCTACGTGCTGCAGTGGAGCATGGTCGATCGCTGGAGCCGCTACAATGCGGAGGTCGCCGTGCGCCGTTTCGACGACCTCACGGAAGCGGGCCTTGGCCGCTTCGCGTCTCTGAGCTTTGAGGGAGAGGGTTGATGGCCAAGCGAGCAAAGGCCGCAAAGGACGCGGGCGCCGACACCGTCGCAGCGCCCGGCGACAATCAACCGGCCACGGCGCGCATCGTCGCGGTGCAGGACGACCTGGTCGAGATCGAGGTCAATCGGGATGCCGAGGGCACGCCGGGCAAGCTGGTCAAGAACGAGGTGATCTACATCTGCCCGAGCCGCCCCAACGAGCGCGGCGAGCAGGAGCGGTTGAAAGCCGAGGTGCTGCGCGTGCGGGGTGCAACCGCCGATGCCCAGGTCTACGAAAGCACCGAGGGGGTGGCCGTCGGCGATGCGGTGGAGCAGAGCTATGAGATGCTCTCCGTCGAGCTTGGTCCGGGATTGCTGGGCCAGGTCTTCGATGGCTTGCAGGCGCCGCTGCCGACTGTTGCGACCCGCTACGGCATCTTCCTGCCCCGCGGCGCCGACGTCCCCGTCTTGGACAACACCGGCAAGTGGTCCTTCGTGCCCAGCGTGCGCAGCGGCGCCAAGGTCACCGCCGGCGACGTCATAGGCACGGTGCAGGAAGGCCGCTTCACCCATAAGATCATGGTGCCCTTCGGCTGGTCCGGAGAGCTCACCGTCTCCTGGATCCAGGAAGGCAACTTCCATGTCCGCGAGGTGGTGGCTCGGCTGGCGGACAGCGCCGGGCGAGAGCGCCCGGTCTCCCTGTCGCAGCGCTGGCCGGTGCGCCGCCCACTCAGCGCCGGCCTCTTGAAGCGCACGCTGTCGCGGCGGCTTTATCCCAACGAGCCGATCGTCACCACCCAGCGCCTGATCGATACCTTCTTTCCCGTCGCCCGTGGCGGCACGGCCTGCATTCCCGGGCCTTTCGGTGCCGGCAAGACGGTGCTGCAGAACCTCATCTCCCGCCACTCTTCGGTCGACGTTGTGGTGGTCGTGGCCTGCGGGGAACGGGCCGGCGAGGTGGTGGAGACCATCAACGAGTTCCCCAAGATGAATGACCCCAAGACGGGCGGCAGCCTGATGGACCGCACGGTCATCGTCTGCAACACCTCCTCCATGCCGGTCGCCGCGCGCGAGGCCTCGATCTACACCGGGATTACCCTCGGCGAGTACTACCGGCAGATGGGCTACGACGTGTTGCTCATCGCGGATTCCACCTCGCGCTGGGCTCAGGCGATGCGCGAGACCTCAGGCCGCCTGGAGGAAATCCCCGGCGAAGAAGGCTTTCCTGCCTATCTCGAGTCCTCGATCAAGGGCGTCTACGAGCGTGCCGGCGTCGTGAAGACCAACGACGGCTCGGTCGGCAGCCTGACCATGATCGGCACGGTCTCTCCGGCCGGCGGCAACTTCGATGAGCCCGTGACCCAGTCGACGCTGGCAACGGTCAAGTGCTTCCTCGGCCTCTCCGCCGACCGCGCCTACAAGCGCTTCTATCCGGCCGTCGACCCGCTGATCTCCTGGTCCCGCTACGCCGAGCAATTGGCACCCTGGTACGACAAGCACCTGGGGGCCGGCTGGACGGCCCGCGTCGCCGAGATGCAAGAGCTGCTGGAGCGGGGCGAGGCGGTGCTGCAGATGATGCAGGTGACGGGTGAGGAAGGCGTCACTCTGGAAGACTTTGTCGTCCACCAGAAGGCGCTCTTCGTCGACATGGTCTATCTGCAGCAGGACGCCTTCGACCCCGTCGACGCCTCCGTCCCGCTTGAGCGTCAGCAGCTCACCTTCGGCAAGGTCTACGCCCTGGTCACCCGGGACTATGCCTTCAAGGACAAGGAGGCCGCGCGGGAGTACTTCACCCGCCTGACCGGGCTGTTCAAGAACCTGAACTACGCGGCGAAGGACTCGCCTGACTACGGCGATCTGCTGCGCCAGATCGACAGCCTGGCAGCGAGCGTCCGCTAGAAGACGCCAGCCTTAGCGACGGGACACCCGCCGGCGCCGCAACATGGCTCCCAAGGCGCCAAGGCCGATCGCGAACAGCGCGAAGCTTGCCGGCTCGGGAATCTTGTTGACGTTCGAGGCGGCATCGAAGTTTTCGAAGGTGATCGTGTCGAGCCCGACAAATTGGAGAAGACCATTACTTGGCGATGAAACCGTAACAGCGAGCTGGAGGCTGGAGAATGCGATTTTCTCGACGGGGGAAGGAAATTCATCGTCGAGGCCGTCCAGTTCGAAGCCGAACTGGAGCTGACCGTTTGACAAGAGTCCCAGGTTCAAGAGACTGTTTCGATTCTGATCGCTAAAGCCGAGCGCAATAGAATAGGTAACGACTGGTTCGCTAGGATTACCGATAACGAGCTTAAGTCCCATTTTCACTGGCCCGCCACCGGGCTTCAAAAGCTCCATGCGCAACATGTCTTCAAAGACGATGTCGATCGTCACGGGCCGGTCGGGCGCGATTCCCTGAAAGATCATCGTATCCGTCAGAGAGACCATACAGTTGCCCGTACCGTCGCAACTGGGCACCCCGGTTTTCTTCACCACCACCGCCTGGGCAGGCGCGGTCAGAGCCAAGATCGCGGCGAGAATCGCCGAGAAGCCGAGTGCGAGTGGTATCTTCATGACATCCCTCCTATTGCGGGAAGAAATATATGGCGAGAATTAACCACGCAGAAACCATGCCAGAGCATGAAGTGCCATGTTTCCAACCTATTATTGAAATCTGCCTGAGCCCATTAATCAAAACTGTAAAGAATTCCGACGATGGAGCTCTAAGATCAAAGTCCTGCATGGGCATTTTGTCATTAACTTCAAGCGCTTGTTAAAATTCAAGGTTGTTTAGCCCTGTAAAAAATCCTGACAGGTTTATATTGCTCGTGAGTGGCTGATAAGGCAAAGAGATATATAACAACAACACAATCAAAAACTTAGGCAGTGTCGGGAATCTTTACGGTCTCGCGGGTGCTGCGAAGAGAAGAATGGTGTCGTGGATACAGGAAAAGCGCGCCAGTGAGGCGCGCTGTCGTCATACTCGCTTTAGGGTCCGGTCAGTTCATCGTCGCGGCGGTGAACGGCGACAAGAGAACCAGCATCGAAGGCACCAAGAGGGCCTGGCCGGCGAAAGCGGCGGCACCGCCGATCAGTGCCTTGGACCATCCGTCCATCTTAGAAGCTATCCGCTGCCTTGGACGTGTGGTGAAGGGAAAAGCCGCATCGAAGTGCTCCGGGCGCGTACCGTAGGTGGTCAACATCGTTCGCGCTCTCTCCTGGGTCTGATAAGCGGGGCGTTGCCGGTCTTCAGCGCGACTCGCCTCACGATCGCTTGTGCAAAGCGTGAAGTCGGAGGCTGCCGGCAAGCCCAATCGTGACAGGGTGCTTACGCCACGATCGGCGCAAGCACCAAGGCGACGATCGACAGCAGCTTGATCAGAATGTTCATCGAGGGACCGGTGGTATCCTTGAAGGGGTCTCCCACCGTATCGCCGATGACGGCCGCGGCATGGGCTTCGCCACCCTTGCCTTCACCGTCCAGGTGACCTGCCTCGATGCTCTTCTTGGCATTGTCCCAGGCCCCCCCGGCGTTGGCCATGAAAAGGGCCAGGGTCACGCCGACCAAAAGACTGCCAAGCAGCAGACCGCCGAGCGCCACCGGGCCAAGCAGGAAGCCGACGATAACCGGTGCTCCCAGTGCCAGAATGCCCGGCGGGACCATGCGCGAGAGCGCGGCGTCGGTCGAGATGCGCACGCAGCGTTCGGCGTCCGGCTTCGCCGTGCCTTCCATCAGACCCGGAATCTCGTGGAACTGGCGTCGGATCTCGGTGACCATCTCGACGGCGGCGGCGCCGACCGCGCTCATGGTCATGGAGGCGGCAACCAGCACCACCACCGCGCCGATCAAGGCGCCGACGATGATGTTGGGGTCGCTGATCTCCATTGAGAGATCGCCGGAGACCTGCTCCACCGCCTGTTTGTAGGCGACGAAGAGCGCAAGGGCGGTGAGGGCCGCCGAGCCGATGGCGAAGCCCTTGCCGGTCGCCGCAGTGGTGTTGCCCACGGCGTCGAGGCGGTCGGTGATTTCCCGCACCTCGGGGCCAAGGCCGCTCATCTCGGTGATGCCGCCGGCGTTGTCGGCGATCGGGCCGCTGGCATCGATGGTCATGATCATGCCGGCGGTCGCCAACATGCCCACGGCGGCGAGTGCGATGCCGTAGAGGCCGGCCGCCTGGAAGGCGACGAAGATCGCGGCGCTGATGACCAGGAGCGGGGCGGCGCAGGATTGGAAGCCCACGGCGATGCCGGTGATGATGTTCGTGGCGGCTCCGGTCTTGGAGGCTTCGGCGATGCGCATGACCGGGGCGCCCATGGTGTAGTGATGGCAGGCGCGGCCGATCAAAACACCGGCCAGGTTGCCGGCGATCAGGGCCCAGAAGAGGCTCCAGGGTAGTGAGAAGGTGTAGAGCAGGAAGGCTGCTGCGGCGTTGAAGATAACGGCGGAGGTCAGCTCGCAGGCCGTGATGCCCTGCTGGGGGCCGAGCCGGCGCCAGAAGACCATCGAGAGAACGCCGAGCACCGAGGCGATCAGGCCGAGAAGCTGCAGACTGAGGGGGAGGGCGAGGAGTGTGGCAACGCTGACATTGGGGCCGAAGAGCTCTGTGATCTCGGCGGCCGTCAGCGTCACGGCGATGGTCATGCAGGCGACCGCAGCGCCAACGTAGGATTCGAAGATGTCGGCACCCATGCCGGCGACATCGCCGACGTTGTCGCCCACGTTGTCGGCGATCACACCCGGGTTGCGCGGGTCGTCTTCGGGAATGCCTTTTTCCACCTTGCCGACCAGGTCAGCGCCGACGTCGGCTGCCTTGGTGTAGATGCCGCCGCCCACACGGGCGAAGAGGGCGATGGAGGAGGCGCCCATGGCATAACCCCACATGACGGAGATGGTATCCATTCCGTCGCTGAGCAGGCTGAACAGCAGCCCGAGCCCCATGAGGCCAAGGCTGGCCACGGCCATCCCCATTACGGCGCCGCCGTCGAAGGCGACCAGCAGTGCTGCGGCTTCGCCCTTGTCCTTGGCGGCTGCGGTGGTCCGCACGTTGGCCTTGGTCGCCGCCTTCATGCCGACGAAACCGGCCAGCGAAGAGGTTGCAACACCGAGCAGGTAACAGGCTGCCGTCTCGCTCCCGACCTTCCAGAACAGCAGAGCGGCGACCACCAGGGCGAAGATGCCCAGCCAGGTGTACTGCTTGCGCAGATAGGCCATGGCGCCGAGATGGATCTGGTCGGAAATCTCGGCCATCACGGCCGTGCCGGCCGACCGACGGCGCACCGAGATATAGAGCAGCAGGGCAATAAATAGCCCTACGCCGCCTGCCATCAAGGCATGCGAACCAATCGAACTCATGTGGAAGCCTCCAGGCAGTTGAGAGCCTGGAGAGCTCTTAGTTGTGGAAGCGCTCCAGGATGGAAATCATCGAGATGCCGCCGATCAGCTTGCCGTCGCCATCGACGACAGGCATCCGCTCGGTCCCACCGCGCAGCAGCATGATCACATCGGCAATCGCCATGTCGGGCTGCACCACCGGCAGGTCGTCGTCCATGAAGTGCTCGACCGGGCGCCCCACTTGCTTCGACAGGCGCTCTTCGACCTGCTGATAGGATTCCGCGGCGCTGGCGGAGCTGCTGACATCGCTCTCCATGCCGTAGTTCGGACCGACGGTGGCCGGAGCAAGCACCTTGGCAAACTCGTGGGCATCCAGCTGGCCGACGAAGCGACCCTCTGCATCGACCACATAAATGTGCTGCTGCCGGTGTTTCAAAATAAGCGCGATCGCTTCCGAGATCGTAGCGTCTTTGTTGATCTTCACCGGTTCGGTGAGCATGTAATCCTTGCAATACATGAAGTGCGAGCCTCTCCACCTTCAACGCCGTCCTGACAGCTGCAGCAGGAAACAAAAGTCGCTGGTATTGTCAATCAAGCAGGTTGGATGGCCGCCTTTCCCTGTGCGAGATGCTCCCACCGCTGCGCGCGAGTATCGTTTTGTTTGCCCGACCATCATGGCAGCGAGGATGTGAGCAGCTCAGCCGAGGGACTATGATCTCTGTCAAAACTGTCAACATGAGTAGGTATTCACACCGATCCGTGGCTGCGGCGTCTCACGCGGCGACAGAATTACGCGGCAAAGTGGCTTACCGCTCGGTCAGCTTGAAGGTCACCGGGACGTCGACCGTGCCGGCCATGGCGACCCCGGCGAAGCTGGCCGGCACGAAACGCCAGCGGCGTATTGCCTTGGCCGCGGCGTCATCGAGCAGGGGATAACCGCTCGACTGCCGCACCGTGACGCTCCTGGCGTTGCCGTCGGCACTGACGCGCACACGAATGACGACCTGACCCTCCTGGCCTCTTTGCCGGGCCAGGTGAGGATAGCGCGGTGGTGGATTGGAAAGGCCTTGCCCTGCAAAGCGCGGGCTGCTTCCGGTGCCTCCATTGCCGCCGGCGCTTCCGCTATCGTTTCTCGTCGCGGCTCCCTCGTCCGGGGCACCCGCAGCCGGCCGGCTGGCGCTCTCCCCGGTTTGCCGTTGAGCATGCCCGGGCATGGCCGCTGCCAGTTGCTGGGTCTCTGTCGGCGTTTCATCCAGGCGCTCGACGGAAGACGGTGCCGCTGTCTCAGTTGCTGCTTGCGCCCGTTGCCGCGTCGCAGGCTTGCGGGCCGGAAGGGGGGGCGTTGCGCTGACTTGCAGTGGAACCGGTGCGGTTTGCGCCGCATCCGGCAGTCGTTTGGGCTCAGCCGAGTCGAGCAGAAGCGCCTGGGGTGATGGTTCGTCACTGGCCGGCTCGTGTGCCGGCAGAACGGGCAGCGCGGCCGCCTCGGTGACCTTGGCGAGGCTTTCCAGAACGCGTGTCGGTTTTACGTCGACATCACTCTCGGGCAGTTCCAGTGCCTCAATTGGCGCGGCGGGCGTCGCCGTTGCCAAAACGGCCTGCGGTATGGAAGGGGCCTCGACCTCCCCCGAGGAAGGCTCTTGGGCCAAGCGGTCGTTGGCAGAGACATCGTGCGGGGTGGGTGACGGGGCGCCGACGCTGCCGTCGGAGGCGACAATTCCGATCGATACGAGACCGGCGACCGGAAGGGGCACAGGCGCGAACTGAGCCGACAGCATGAGCACACCGGCCAGTGCTCCGCCATGAACGGCAAAGGAGGCGAGGAGGGCGAGAGGTAAGGTCGCGCGCTCCCGGCGTCTTAGCCCTTGCGCCTCGGCAGCCCTGTCGCCGCGCTTTTCCGCGTTCGTAAAAGCAGCGACCGAACCCGCCAGGTAAGGCGGTTCTTCTCTGCTTCCCAGTGCGGTCACTGCCGTTCCGTCGGCCATGACCTAGAGCCCTTTCGCCAGCGTCACGCTTTCGCGCGTCACCGCAAAACGGGCTTCCGTCCCATCGGCACACCCCGGCCGACGGTAGGGTGACGCTGGCGACGGCAGGTCTCCTGGCTTGCGGGTCGATGCCGGCGCCCGGCCTTCCCAGTTTCCCAGTGGCCAGTAATGGGCGCCTGCTCGCCGCTTACAGTTGCGGGGGCAGCCGGGGCTTCGGTTCAGCATCGGCATTCTGCCGATACCAATCTGACCCCGTTCCCTTTTGCGTCCCCGAAGGGAACCGTCGCTGGCCGGAGACTAGACCGAAGGCTGGTCCTGGGGCAATGGACCTCTTCCACCTGTTGGAAGAGAACCTTGGCTGCTGCTATGAGAGTGGCATATCAGGAGCCGAGGGCGGCGCCTTGACCGTAACCTCACGGCGAAGAGAGACGGAATGGCAGATACCGCGTTACTAGAGCGTTTGGAGGCGGAGGAGGCGGCGCCGAGCCCGAGCCTGACGCAGCAAGCCTACCGCCGGCTTGAGGAGCTGATCGTGACCCTCGATCTGCGGCCGGGGCAGGTGCTCTCGGAGACCGATCTCGCGCAGCAGCTCGGCATTGGGCGGACACCCATCCGCGAAGCGCTGCAACGCCTGGCGCGGGAGGGTCTGGTCACGGTGCTGCCACGCCGGGGCATCCTGGTCAGCGGCCTGGATGTGCGCCGGCAGTTGAAGCTCTTGGAGCTGCGCCGCGAGCTCGAGCGGCTGATGGCGCGCTGCGCCGCTCGCCGGGCCGAGGCCGAAGAGCGGGCCGCTTTCGATGAGATCGCCGAAGGGATGCGCCAAGCCGCCGCCGACGAAGACGAGATCGCCTTCATGCGCCTGGACCGCACCTTGAACCTGCTGCTCTGTCGTGCCGCCCGCAACGAGTTCGTGACCAACGCCATGACTCTGACCCATGGGCTGTCGCGGCGTTTCTGGTTTCAGCACCATCGCGCGGTCGGCGACCTGGGGCTCTGCGCCAGCCTGCATGCTGCGCTCTCCGCCGCTGTCGCGGCCGGCGACGAGGCCGAGGCGGCCGCTGCCTGCGACCGCCTCCTCGACTACATCGAGAGCTTCACCCGCGCCACCCTCGACGCCGAGGGCTAGCCCCGGCTCGTTCAGGGGTCCGTAATCCAGGCCGTCACCAGGTCGACCAGACCACCGTCGCGCGCGCAGTCCTCGAAGGAATGGCCGCACGCGGGAAGCACGTGAAACGAGATCTTGGCGTGGACGCCGCGGTCGGCGGCAGCCTGACGCATCGCCTGGCTCCAGCGCGCGGCCCGTTCGACACGCGTCAGGCCCTGGCGCCGGTCGACCTCGGGCCTCTGGCGCAGGCTTTCGTCGCGGGCCAAGTCCTTCTCGCCGACCATGACCAGCGTGGGAATGGCGAGAAAGTCCGGCAGCTTGGCTTGAAAGCGCTCTCGCCCGTTGGCGATGGAGGCAAGCCCATAGGGAAAGGCCTGCTCAAAGTCGGGTAAGGTGTACCAACCGGCCGATGCGACAGCCAAGCGCCCGACACGCTCGGGATACATCATGGCAAAGCGGTGGGCGAACTGGGCGCCGCCCGAGAAGCCGAAGAGGTCCACCTGGCTCATGTCGTATCCGGTCTTCGTCGCCACCGCACGCAGGGTCGCAAGAAGCGCTTGGTCGGCACGGCAAGGATCCGCCACGAGCTGCTGATAGCGCTTGCAGCGGGCCTTGGAGAACAGTGGGGCGATCAGAATCCGGCCGCTCATCTCCGCAAAGGGAGCGAAGGTGGCCAGATGGACGTGGGCCCGGCGGGAAATGCCGTGGACGACGACCAAAGGCCGCGCGGTCGGGTCGACTCGGCTGGGCACGTAGAAGTAATAGGGAATGCCTTCCGCGACGTCCGGCGACTGCAGCTCGTGACTGCCCTCGAGGGTGCGAATAGCGGTGATATTCTGATGCGCCAGGACGCCCTGAGGCAGGGCTGTGGCGAGGGCTGCAAGGCTGGTCAGCACGACGAACCTCTTCATTAGCTGCTTGGAACGGACTATCGGTGGTGTGGCCGACTAGGCTGCGCGGTCGTCGCCGTAGGCCTCGGCAAAGCGGGCCCGCGGCAACAGGTCGAAGATCATGTGAATCCGCTCGGCCTGACCGTCGTTGAAGGCTTCATGGACAGCCTTGTTATCGAACCACCAAAGCTCGCCTTCGTGCATGCGGATCTCCTCGTCACCGCTCTTCAGGTAGCTGCCGGCCTGGCTGCGCAAGACCAGATGATAACGATCGCGCAGGCGGTAGTACTCGCCGCGATCGATGTGCGGGAAAACCCGGCGTCCGGGCATCAGGCGGACGATCTTGGCCCGGCTCAACTCCGCATCCTGCTCGGCTGCGAAGCTTTCCAGAAAGGCACGTGCAACGAGAAACTTAGCCGAGCCGGTGGTGTAGCGGCTCTCGTGTACGTCACAGCGCTTGCGGCCGCCGATCTTGGACTTGACCAAGCCGCGCAGGGGGATGGCTTCGGCCTCCCGCTGGACCTTGATCTTGTCTTGCCGCCCGGTGCTCATGTCCCAGGCGTCCGAGACATTGGCGATTTCGTCGAGGAAGGGCGTTACGGCGATATTCTGCTTCATGCGGCGAAAGTACTTCATGGTTTTTGGTCTCCCGTCATGGTGTTGTGAAACAAAGGTACGGTTCAGCGCACCACCTGAAGGGTGGGCGGTGCGGTGTTTTCGGCTTCGAGCTCTTCCGCCGACAGCTGGTTCAACTGCCCGGCTTCCAGGCGCAACGCGCGGTCGGCGCCGGCGGCGCGCGCCATGTCGTGCGTGGTGAAGATCACCGTGCCGGAGAAGCCGGCGATCGCTCGGTCGAGGGCACGTCGCGAGGCGGCGTCGAGGTTGGCCTCGGCTTCGTCGAGTAGCAGCACGCGCGGTTGCGATAGCAGAGCACGCGCGAGGGCGATGCGGGCCCGTTCACCGGTCGACAGGCCGCTGCCCATCTCCGAAATCCGACTTTCGATACCGTTGGGCAGGCGAGCCGCGAGTGCGTCCAGCGAGAGATCCTCGATCACGCGCTCCAGCTTTTCTTGGGTCCAGTCCTTGGCGCCGTAGGTCAGGTTGAGCCGCAGCGTGCCGCGCAGCAAAGGCAGGTCGGGCGACACCATGGCGTAGGCCTGTCGCAGGTCGTCCCAGCGGCAATCGGCGATATCTTGACCGTCCAGCTGGACCTGACCGTCCTCGGGGTCGAGCAGACCGGCGATCAGGCGCAGCAGGGTCGACTTGCCGACGCCGTTGGCGCCCAGGATGGCCAGTCGCTCTCCGGCGTCGACCTTGAGAGTCAGTCCGTCAAATAGGCCGGAGAGCTTCAGGCCGCCGAGCTCGATCCGGCCAGGACCCGGCTCCAAGCGCACCGAGCCCCGCTCGGCCATGCGGCGACGGACCGGCTTCAGGCCAAGCATCTGCGAAAGTTTTTCGCGCGCGATCAGCGCACCGTTCCAGTACTCATAGACGCGGCCGAGGTCCTGCAGCCGCGGTGCCAACAGGCCGGCGACGACCATGGCGGCCACCACGGCGCCGGGGCTGGCAAGGCCCATGCCGACCTGCACAGCGCCGACGAAGAGGGCGCAGGCGCTGGCGAAGGTGGCGCTGGCCTCCGAAAGGGCTCGGAGCAGACCGATGACCCGGGCGCGGGCGATCAAGGACCGGCGGAGCTTGGTGCTGAGGCGCTCGAAGCGCTTTTTCTCCCGCGCCTCCTGACCGAAGGCCTCGATGACGGCCAGGTTGGAGACGCGGTCGTTGAGCTGGGCGGCCAGGTGGCCGCGGCGGCGCCGGGATTCGCGCGTGGTGTCGCGCAGATGGGGGCCGATGGAGAGGGCCAGGCCGGCTGCGACGGTGACGGCGATGCCGACGGCGAGCGCAACGACCGGCTCGACGAAAGCAAGGGCCACGATGGCGAGAACGGCGGCCAGGCCGCTGACGGTGAGGCGGGCGAGCCCGTGGCTGACCCACTGGCGAATGGCAGTCAGGTCGCCGACGAAGCGCAGCACGATGGCGCCGCGGCTCATCTGACGGGCGCCGTCCGAGCCGATCCGGGCCAGGTGTTTAAAGAGGCGCAGGCGCAGACTGTGGACGTAGCCTTGCCCGAGCTGCTCGGCATCTAGGTGGCCGCGCCAGCGCAGCCAGGCGCCGCCCAGGATGGCGAGGCAAAGGCCGCCGGCGAAGAGCGCCATCTCGCCCAGCGGCAAGCCGGCGTCCGATCCGATCATCTGATCGAAGCCGTTCTTGACCAGCATGGCCGTGGCGACGGCCACGCCGGCCTGCGCGATGCCGTTGGCAACGAGATAGGCAAAGCGCAGCCGGCGTCGACCGGAGAGGACAGGGGGGAGAGGCATGGTGAACCCGCGTGCGGTGCGTTAGGCCGAGAGGCGGATGAAGTGCTGCAGGTTCGGCGACTGCCAGCTGCCGTGGACCAGGTCGTCCAGCGGGACGATCGGTATCGGCACCGCCTTCGCGGCTTCTCGGACGGCGAGGGGGCTCGAGGTCATCCGCCCGGCAAGAGCGACCGGGGTAATCGACCGGTCGGCCAGCCAGCGTACGCCGGCATCGGCGCCCATCGCGTCGCTTGCCGCCACCACCACGTCGTCGACGTGATCCGTGAAGACCCCGGATTCCACCAGTTCGGAAGTTTCCGAGAAGTAGAGGCCGTCGGCCAGCTCCAAAACGATCACGTCCGGCTGCTTCTGTGCCAGTCGCTTGACCATGGCCGGCAGCAGCGCCTTCAGTGTTTCACGTGGAACTTTGTAGGTGGAGGCGAAGCCGAAGTCGGTGAAATCGAGCACTTCGGACGCCCCGGCATCGACATAGGCCCAGCGATCGCCTCCGGCGCCGGTGCCGGTAACCTTGCCGACAGCCACGGTGAAGCCGTTTCGGCTCATGCCCTTGACCAGCCCGGCAATGGTGGTGGTCTTGCCGGCATTCATCGAGGTGCCGACCACGGCCATGCAATAGGGCTTGTGGCTCAAGGGGGCGCATGTCGGCAGGGCGGCCGGCAGCGCGTAGCGCTTGAGATTGAGCCGCTGGCCCGTCGCATCGGCCACAAGGCCAATCGGTTGGATGCGGGTCGGGGTTTTGGTCGCACCGTGGCGGTTGACGCACTGTGATGCGATGCCGCCGGCCGCCACCATGTGACAGGCTGCCAGGTCGTCGGGAACCAGCGCTTCGAACTGGTCGCTGGCGTAGCGGGCGCCGTAGCAGAGCAGAACCTCGTCGCCGATATAGAGCGTGCTGCGGCGGCCTTCCGGGCTCTCCAGGCGGCGGTGGTGGCCGAGATACTCGATGCGGGCGAGGACCAGGTCGCCGCTCTGCGGCGTAACGCCATCCGTCAGAAGGATGGCGCCATCGCTCAGCGCGATGCGGCGCGTGGCATAGGAGCGCTTGGCGGCCTCAAGGCGGCCTTTGGCCAAGGGTTCGCTGTAAACTGGTTCACTATACTGAGACTCGCTGTATTGCGGCTCGTCATCCAGTCCAGGCAGTCTCGACGCGTTGAAACGAGATAGCTGTGCGGCCGGGATCGCCGTCACGCTATGGCTGGGTCTATCGAAAGGTTCACTTTTGCTCTGCACGGTCCGCCTCCTTCGCTTGCAGGTGCAATGCAGGGACAACGGCGCAGGGCGAATTCTATTCTCGGCAAAGGGAAAATTTTTTCGCCGGCCGCTCTGCAAGGATTAAGGGGCGGCCGGCGGGAGATTTCTGGGTTAAGTTTGAAGCGATTAAAGGGACGCTGGTCGTCAGAGCATAATGAGGTCGACGGCAACGACCATCGCGATGGCATACACAAGGATGCCACCGCCGATCATCAGCAGGACGGTGTTTCGTCTCGCCTCACGGTCGGCCAGATCCTTGGCTTGGGACATCATAACGGGCCAGGCATAGGCCACCATATCCGTCTGGGTCAGAACCGAGGTGACGCGCCCGGCTTCGTCGACGATGGGAACGCGGCGAAAGCGCCCTTGCGTCATCTCTCGCATCCAGTGTTCCAGTTCGTCGCTTTCCCGCGCGACGCGCGGCTCAGCCGTCATAATCGCCGAGACCGGAGTCTCGCCGGCCGACCGGCCGGCATTAACCAGACGTTTGACGATGTCGCGCTCGGTCAGGATGCCGATGACCTTGTTGTCGTCGTCGACCACGATGGCCGAGCCGAAGTTGTGCTCCGCCATGCCCGCTACGGCATCGGTCACCATCTGCTCGGCTTTCACCGTAAAGGGTGCGGCCTTGGGACTGGCGGCAAGACGGTCTTTGATCTGCATGCGTACCTCCCAAAGTGGTCTCTCGTTTTTTTTTGGATGCTTGCAGCGATGCGGGCCGCAGGCAGCCGTTTGAGACCCTTTGTACGAGGCAAAAGCGGTAGTGGACTGGTTATCAAACCAATACTGTTGTGGGCGGTAGGCTACGCCGCGGTCAACTCTGCGGGATGCCGAGGGTGAGGGCGAGGCGTTCGATCTCCCGCAGACCCTCAACATTGCCTTGGAAGGCAAGCTTGGCGTCCTGCACGGCCCCTTCGGCTTCCGGCACCAGCTGCAGCACGGCGTAAGAGCGGATCAGCATCAGCCAGCCCTCCAGATCGTCGGGCTGCGCCTCCAGGCGCGTGGCGAGCCCATCGACCATGCCGCGCACCATGGCGTCGCGCTCGTCCTCGCTCATCTGCGAGGCAGCCGCGACGTCGGCATCGCTCGGTCCCCGCCGCCGGGTTGCGTCGTCGCCGGCACCAAAGCCCAGTTCCGCGCCGGCCTCGTTGAGCTTTGCCAGCACGAAGGGGGCACCGGCATAGAGCCGTTTGGCCTCCTCGAGCGCGGCCTGAGCTGCCTCAGGCGTGCCTTGGGCGGCTTCAAGCCTGGCGAGGCGGATGGACGCCTCCCAGTTCTTGGGAGTCTCAGTGAGAGACGCCTTGAGCGCGGCGATCTCGGCGGAAGGGCTCGTGGTCGCTTCGGCGGTAGGCGTGGGAGTCTGCCCGGCTTTGGCCAGCTCGTCCGGGGTTGCATCCGGCAAGACGGCAAGGAGGTCGCCCTCTACGAAGCGCACCATGTTGACGATGTCGCGCCGCACCAAGGGCACCCAGGGTGCCTCCGCCGTCGAGTCTTGCAGCAGCGAGACCCAGCCTGCCAATGCGCCTTCGAAGTCCTGCGCCTGCGCCTTCGCCAAAGCCAGGTAGTAACGGGCGCGCGGATCGTCGGTTTTTTGCTGCACTTGGGCGAAGACCAGACGGGCCGCCATCGGCACCTTGTTGCCGTTGGCCAAGGTCATGGCCTCGCCGTAAGCGGACAGGACCGCCGGGTCGTCGTCGCGCAGCCGCGCGGCCTGGCGATAGGCGCCGGCCGCCATGGAATGGTCGCCCATCGCCGCGTAGGAGCGGGCCAGCATCCACCAGTCCTCGAAGCTGTCGGGGTTTTCCTCCACCCGTGCAGCGAGGATCTGGGCCTGGCTCTCAAGGTCGCCGGCCTGAGCGAGCCGCTCTCGCATCTCGGCTTGCCGGGCTGCGAGCGGCTGATCTTCGGCTGTCGGCGTGCCGAGCCAGGCATAGAGGCCGATCGAGCCGGCCAGGACGAAGAGCGCGGCGAGAGCGGCAAGCAGCGGGGCAGGGCGGCCGATCGACGGGCTGGTATCGAGATTGCGCGCCGCACGCAGCGTCCGCCGCTCGATCTCGCGCTCCGCCGCATCGCGCTCGGCCTCGGAGATCCGGCCTTCGTCGCAGTCGCGCTGCAGCTCGTCCTGCTGGTCGCGGTAGATCGATATGGCGTACTCCGCCTCGTTGGCCTCGATCTGGCCGCGGCGGAAGAAGGGACGCCCGAGCCATAGGGCCACAAGCAGCGCCACTAAGCCTGCAATGAGCCAAAGCGTCATGCCGAGTCTCCCTCGAGTAGACGGCGCGCCGCGGCACGGTCCTCCGCGCTCAAGTCTTGGCGGTCGGCGCTGTCGTCGCCGCGCCGCTTGGTATAGCGGCGGGCCGCGAAGACCGCTGCCAGCAGGAGTGAGGCCGGCGCCAGCCAGAGAATGTAGGTCTCCGGCTTCACCGGCGGGTTGAGCAGCACGTAGTCGCCGTAGCGGGCGACGACGTAGTCGATCGCTGCCTCATCGCTGTCACCGGCCACGACGCGTTCGCGCACCACCATCCGGAGGTCGTGAGCCAGCCCGGCATTGGAGTCGAAGATCGACTGGTTGTCGCACACCAAGCAGCGCAGCTGCTTGCCGATGTTCTGTGCGCGGGTTTCCTGCACCGGGTCGGCGAGCATCTCACCTGGATCGATCGCCTGCGCGCTACCTGGTGTCAGCAGCAGCACCACGGCCAGCAACAGGCTCGCGGCCGCGCCGGCTGTGGTCGCGGCTGGGCGCAGACTGCGCTTGGGGGCGCCGACGCGCAGGCGCCGATCTGAGATCGAGACGAGGGCGCCGAGCGACATGATCAAGGAGCCGAGCCACATCCAGACGACACCGGGATTGTAGTAGTAGCGCATCACCCAGCCGCCGGCGCCGTCCGGGTCGCCGATGACCGCATAGAGATCTCCGTGCCAGCGCGTGTCGATTCCAGCCTCTGTCGTCGGTGTCTGCTCGACCGGATACCAGCGCCGCTCAGGCGTGAGGCGGGCGATCTCTTCGCCGTCTCGACTGACAAGCACGGTTGCGACCGAGCTTTGATAGTTCGGGCCTCGGGCAGCATCGACCCCGACGAGGCTGAAGTCATAGCCGCCAATGATGGCCGATTCTCCCGGCTTCTGGACCACGATCCGTTCGACTTGCCAGACCGAGATGGCCGCGACACCGGCCACCACGGCGGCCAGTCCAAGATGCCCGAGGAACAGGCCCCAGGCTGAGCGGGGCAGGCCGAAGAGCCGCAGTAGCCCGCCCGACAGACCAGCCTTGGCGAAGTTGGCGCGGCCCAAGAGATCCGCAACGGTGGCGCAGGCCAGCCAGGTGGCGAGCGCCAGGCCGGCCAGGCCGAGTGGTTCGCGCCAGCCGGCAACGGCCAGAGCCGCGGTGAGCACGAGGGTCAGGAAAAAGGCGAAGCGCAGGCGTTGCAGCACGGCGACGAGGTCCGCTCGCTTCCAAGAGAGGAAAGGACCGATCCCGGCGGCAAGAGCGGCCAGCGCGAAGATCGGCAGGAAGCTGCGATTGAAGTAGGGCGGACCGACCGTGATCTTGTCGCCGGTCATCAGCTCCAGGACGAGGGGGTAGAGCGTGCCAACGAAGACCACGCCGCCGGCGACGGCCAGCAGAACATTGTTGAGCAGCAATCCGCCTTCGCGCGAGATCGGCGCGAAGAGGCCGCCGTCGCGCAGGCTGGGCGCCCGCCAGGCGTAAAGCGCAAGCGCGCCGCCGATCAGCAGGGTCAGCAGCCCCAGGATGAAGACGCCGCGCTCCGGGTCGACGGCGAAGGAGTGCACCGAAGAGAGGATGCCGGAGCGGACCAGGAAGGTGCCGATCAAGCTGAGCGCGAAGGTGAAGATGGCCAGCAGGATGCTCCACTTGAGCAAGGCATCGCGCTTTTCGACCACGATAGCGGAGTGCAGCAGTGCGGTGCCGAGCAGCCAGGGCATGAAGCTGGCGTTCTCGACCGGATCCCAGAACCAGAAGCCGCCCCAGCCAAGCTCGTAGTAGGCCCACCAACTACCCAGGGCGATGCCGAGGGTGAGGCCGGACCAGGCGAGCAGCACCCAGGGACGGAGCCAGCGGGCCCAACTCGGGTCGACTCGGCCGCGAATGAGGGCGGCAACGGCAAAGGAGAAGGCGGTGGAGAAGCCGACGTAGCCGAGATAGAGCATCGGCGGATGGAAGGCGACGCCCGGATCTTGCAGCAGCGGGTTCATGCCCTGGCCGTCCATCGGCGGCAGCGCCAGGCGATCGAAGGGATTCGACGTCAGCAGAATGAAAAGCAGGAAGCCGATGCCGACAATGGCCTGCACGGCGAGCACCGTGGCCCGCATGCTGACGGGGATCGAGCGCCCGAAGATGGAGATCAGCGCCCCGAACAGGGCCAGCATCAGGACCCAGAGCAGCATGGAGCCTTCGTGGTTGGCCCAAACGCCCGTCACCTTATAGATGAGCGGTTTTCCGGAGTGGGAGTTGAGGGCGACGTTCGTGACCGAGAAGTCCGAGGTCACGTAAGCGTAGACCAAGGCGCCGAAGGCGGCGGCGACGGCCAGGAACTGCGCTTGCGCCGCGCTGTCGGCCATGCGGAAGGCGGCCAAGGACTCGCTGCGTAGCCCGATAAGCGGCACGGTGGCCTGGAGCAACGCGACGATCAGCGCCAGGCAGAGCGCGAAGTGTCCGAACTCTACAATCATTTCAGACCTGCCTTTCCAGGCCGTGCTGCTCCGCAGCCGGCCGATGGGTCGGGCTGATCGGCGCGCGCCGTTCGAGGGCGGCCATGTCCGTCACCAGGTAGTCGGTGGGCGACAGGAAAATGGCCAGCTTGGCTTTCTTCACGCGACTGAAGATGCGGCTTACGGTTTCCGCGTTGAGGCCGAGGTAGTCGGCAATGTCTTCGCGGCTGAGCGGCAGGTGCACCCGGCGACCGCCGGGCGTGTCCTGGCCGACCCGCCAGGCCATGTCGGCCAGAAAGAGGCAGACGCGTTCCATCCCATCCAAGCGGCCCAAGGTGACCAGATGGGCGGAGGCGCATTTGACCTGTTGGTGCACCATGGCGAAGAGGGCAGCGGTGAGGCCGGGCTCGCGCCCTATGTTGTGGTGTTGGCCTGCAAGGTCGATCTCTTCCAGCTCGCTTGGCGTTAGCGCCTCGACCCAGATATCGCCGACGGCTTGGGTGGAGACCGGGCAGACCACGTCGCCGGGTGTGGAGAGGCAGACGATCTGCCGGCGGCCGTCAGGCAGCAAGAAGCCGAGCGCGACCAGTCCGTCGAGCACGCGCCAGAGCTTCAGGCAGCCGGCGCGCAGCCGCTCGCCGCGCTGCAAGACGAGTCGTCTTTCGCGGCTCTCGTCCTCGCCAACATGAATGCCTGGAAAAGCGAAGGGGGCGTAGTCCGTCCTCTCGTCGCTCGCTACGAACGCTGCTTGTTCCGACGCCATCCAGCCCCGCTCTGACTTCCCGGTCGTTTGGTTCGGTGCGCTGATTTGGTGATGGCCTGCGGCGGCCTGCGCCCGCTTCTTGCACACAAGCTTGCTGTTATGCGGCAGGCCCGACCTTGAGATGGGTCAATGCGCGGAAAGGTGTTCGACCAAAGTGCAACACGCCGCCCGAACAGAAGGAGGCGGAGAGGGCGAGACCGAGACCGGAAGGCGCATGAGCGGAATCGGAAATTCCTGACCGAAGTCAGGGTGGCGCGGAAATGACAGCGCTAGTTTGTCAATGGGACTCGCTGCCCGGCGTGGCGCATGACGTGCCACCGCAGCGGCCCCGGACGAGATGGAGATTAGGATGAAGCGGTTCCTCTTCCCGATGGTGGCGATCCTGATGGGCCATGCGGCAATTGCGGCCGCAGAGGACGCCCCGCTGAAGACCGTCGAGGCAAGTGTCGCGGCGGAAAAGGGCTGTCTGTCCTGCCATGAAGGAATCGAACGCTTCACCGACGGCCCCATGATCGAGCAGATCGAGGCCATGGGCGCCGACTTCGGCGATCCGGCCGGTTGCGTTGTCTGCCACGGCGGCACGCCGAACGCCACCACGGCCGCGGAAGCCCACCAAGGCACCTTGGCCGAGCTGGCCGAGTTTGGCGGTCCCCACACCTTCTATCCCGATCCCGGCGCGAACGTGGTTGCCGACAAGGCCTGCGGGCAGTGTCACGCCGGTTACGCCGACCGCCTTGCCAAGTCTCTGATGAACACGGAAGCCGGCAAGCTTCAGGGCAATCTCTGGTCCTGGGGCGTGCAAGACGATCATAAGGTCGTTTGGGGCAACTATGACATAACCGACGATGACGGGCCGACGCCCGCCGTCGGGACGGATGCCTACATCGAGTACATGACCGCCTTCATTGCGGCCCATCCGGACCAGATGCCTTCGGAAATGAAGCAGGTGCCGGAAGTCAACGTCGACGAAATCCCGGATCATCCGAACTTGGCCGGCATCACCTATTCGCGCCAGCAGTGCCAGCGCTGCCATGTCGGCGTGAACGGGCGCGAGAAGCGCGGCGACTTCCGCGGCGCCGGTTGCTCGTCCTGCCACGTTCCCTATTCCAACGAGGGGCTCTACGAGGGCGGCGACCCGACGATTTCCAAGGAGCAGCCGGGCAAGCTGCTGGTCCACCGCATGCAGGGCAGCCGCAAGTCCAAGGTGACGGTTGGCGACATTACCTACTCCGGCATTCCCACCGAGACCTGCAACTCCTGCCACAACCGCGGCAAGCGCATCGGCGTGAGCTATCAGGGCATCATGGAATTCCCCTACGGCTCGCCCTACTCACCGACCGGCGGCAAGCAGCCGAAGCTGCACACCAAGAACTATCTCTTCATCAAGGACGACCTGCACCATCAGGTTCAGTCCCGGCCCGGCAACCCCGAAGGCGGCATGCTGTGCCAGGATTGCCATACCACCATCGACATGCATGGCGACGGCAACCTCTTCGGCACCACCTTGGCCCAGGTCGAGATCGAGTGCGAGGACTGCCACGGCACGGTGAGCAAGTTCCCCTGGGAGCTGCCGCTTGGCCACGGCGAGGAGTTCGGTGAGGAGATCGCGCAGACTGAGCGCGGCCTGGCGGACGACATTACGCCCGAGCAGTACTTCGCCGAGGTCTACGATGCCGAGGACGGCTATCTCCTGACCACCCGCGGCAACCCCTTCGGCAACGTGGTCCGGCAAGGCTCCAAGGTGCTCATGCACTCGGCCTCCGGCCTCACCTTCGAGGTTCCCATCCTGAAGCAGATCGCGCAGGACGGCACCTGGAAGAGCCAAAGCGCCGAGGTTGCCATGGGCGCGGTGGGCCAGCACATGGAATCCATGGAGTGCTACGCCTGCCACGCCGACTGGGCCCCGCAGTGCTATGGCTGCCACATCACGGTCGACTATTCCGAAGGAAAGACGGACATCGACTGGATCAACAACGCCAACTCACGCGGCGACGACGGTCTGACGGCGGACGCAGCACTCGGCACCAACGGTCTGACCAGCGCCGGCAAGGTCTCCGAGACTCGCTCTTACCTGCGCTGGGAGGAGCCGACCCTGGGAATCAACGGCGAGGGCCGGGTGACGCCGCTGATGCCCGGTTGCCAGGTCATCACCACCGTGATCGACAAGGACGGCAACACCGTGGTCCACAACAAGACCTGGATGACGCCGGATGCCGGTGGCACCAAGGGCTTGGATCACGCCGCCGTGCAGCCGCATACGGCCGGTCGCCAGGCGCGGACCTGCGAGAGCTGCCACGACAATCCCAAGGCTTTGGGCTACGGCATCTCCGACGGCCGCTTCATGCGGGGCTATGAGAACGGCTTCGTGGTCGATCTCGAGACCGTCTACGGCGAGACCATCCCGTCCAACACGCAGTACCAATCGCAGCCGATCCCCTCGCTCGACCACGATCTCAGCCAGATCGTCACGCGCGACGGCAAGCAGCTGGTCACGGTCGGCTCCCACTGGCCGCTGACGGGCCCGCTGCCCCAGGACATGCGTGAGAAGATGGAGCGTACGGGCCTCTGCATGGGCTGCCACCAGAACATGACCAACGACGAGCTCTGGTCGCAGGTGAACTCGCCGAAGTTCGTCAACAACGAAGAGCATCAGGCGGTCATGGACCAGGCCATCCACGCCCTGGCCAAGGAAAAGAGCGCCAAGTAGGACGCGCAGAAAAGGAACGATGGACATGAAACGATCGCACCGCCTTGCCGTCCTGCTCTCGCTCTGTCTCGTGGGCGGCCTGTCCGCCGCTGCGGTCAGCCAGGCGGAGAGCGCAGCCAAGAGCTTCACCGGCGACCGCTATCCCGCCGAGGAGCTCTTGCAGACCTGTCAGCAGGCGGACAACGACAGCCGGCGAGGCACGCAGCTCGAGATCGAGTGCGAGCAGTACCTCATCGGTTATCTCGACGCCCTGAAGGAGGTCGGCCACTTTGACGGCAAGGAGAACGGCTGCCCGCCGACGGTGAACACGCCTGACGAGGCACGCTGGGCCTTCATGCGCTGGATCCACATGGACTACAGTCGGAGGAGCAATATGCCGACGGCGGATGCCGTCCTGGCCATGCTGCCGGAGATGTTCCCCTGCGACTAGGGCTCTAGGATGGGGCTACGGAATCGACGGGTCGGGCCACATGGCCCGAGCCGTTCGCTTTTGAGGGTGCTGGACAACTCTGCGGGTCAAGCCGCCTTAACGTCATCCAGGAATTCATCCACTTCCCGGCGTAAGCCTTCGGTCTGCTGGGTCAGCTCCCCGACGGCCTCTACCACTTCGCCCGCCGCACGGTTGGTCTCATCCGCACTTTGGTCCACAGCGCCCAGCGTCTGGTTCACCTGGTCGGTGCCGCTGGCCGCGTCCTGAACGTTGCGGGCAATTTCCGCCGTCGCCGCCGTCTGCTCCTCGATCGCAGCGGAGATCGAGCCGGCAATGCCGTTTAGCTCATCGACGGTCTTGGCGATCAATTCGATCGCCTCGACCGCGCCGCCGGTGGCACCCTGGATCTCGGAGACCTGTTGCGCGATCTCCTCGGTCGCCTTGGCCGTTTGGCTGGCCAGCGATTTGACCTCGGACGCCACGACCGCGAAGCCTTTGCCGGCTTCCCCGGCACGGGCTGCCTCGATGGTGGCATTGAGCGCCAGAAGGTTGGTCTGCTCGGCAATGTCCGAGATCAGGTTGATCACCTCGCCGATGCGTTCGGCCGCTTTCGAAAGCAGGCCGACGGTTTCCTGGGTCTGGTTCGCCTGATTGACCGCCCGCTGCGAGGTGCCGGCCGACTGCTCCACCTGGCGGGCGATTTCGCTGATGGAGCTGCTCAGCTCCTCTGCAGCCGTTGCCACGGTCTGCACGTTGGCGGAGGCCTGGGTCGAGGCGGTGGATGCCGTGCCGGTCTGCGTCCGGGTATCTTCGGCAATCGACGACATGGATTTGGCTGTCGCCTGCATCTCCTCGGCGGCGCCGGCCACCCCCTGCAGCATCTGACTGACCGCAGCGTCGAACTTGGCCGTGATCTCTTCCAGGCGCTTGGCCCGGTGAATCTGGGCCTCTTGCGCCTTGGCTTGCTCGGCCTGCAGGCGCTCGGTCTCGATCATCGAGGTCTTGAAGACCTGAACGGCTTCCGCCATTTCGCCGACCTCGTCCTTCTGCCTGGCGGCCGGCACCTCGATCGTCTTGTCGCCTTCGGCCAGGCGACGCATGGCCTGGGTCATGGCGCTGATCGGCTTCGCGATGCCGTTGCCGATCAACCAAGCCGCCGTCATGCCGATGAGCAATGCCACGACCGCAGCGCCAATCAGCTTGAAGACGGCGTTCCGAATCCTTACCTGCGCACGCGGGCCAAGCTGGTCCTGCTCCGCTTGAGCCAGCTCCATGAGCTCGGCCGCCTGGTTCATGATACGCGGGCCGATGACGTCGAGTTGCTGGGTTATGATGGCGTTGCGCTTGGCAATGAGCAGATGCACACGGTCGAAGGCCTCTCGGTAGAGCGCGGCCCCTTCAATAACCGCTTCGACCAGTTGGCGTCGGGTCGGGTTCTGCAGTTCCGCGTCCATCTCCGCGGCGGCCGCATCGAAGTCCTGGAACTCGGCGGCTGCACGCTCGAAGTCGCTTTCTTTGTTTTCGAGCAGAAATTTCAGCACGTAGAGGCGTGCCAGCAGCAGATGCTCCTGCGCAACGCCGGCGAAGAAGGCGGCCTTGATGTCATTGTCGCGATAGGCCGACTGCATGATTTCCGTAAGCTGTTTGCGGATCTCGGGGCCGATGTTGTCCAGAGTGCCGACCACCAACTCGCTGCGCTGATTCTGCAGGGCGACGACCTCCTCGAACGCGGCCTCGTAGGCGACGACGCCGGTTTCGATGTTCGAGACGATTTCCTTTTTGCCCGCTTCTTCGATCAGAGCCTTCGCCCGCTCCGAAGCCTCCACGACGGCGGCTTGGGCGCTGCGTACCTGCTCGGCGCTGTCTTCGTCGTGGCGGATGATATAGTTCTTCACCCCGATGCGGGTGTCCATCATGGCTGCCGTCACGTTCGCCATGACGTTGGATAGGCGCGCCAGTTGGCGATAGCGCTGAAAGGTCTCGCTGCTGCTGTTGAGGGCGAAGATAGCACCTCCACCAATCAATACGAGCAACAGAAGCACAACGCCGAATCCGCCGAAAGTCTTGGTCCTGATGCGGATATTTGCCAGTTTGTTCATCGAAAGCGGTTCCTCTTCCTTTCGGCGCCAACATGCGCCACTTAGCTCCACCAAACACATAGAAAATATGGATAAGAGACTAAACTAAAGGTCGGAGATATCCGCTAATGGTAATTTTTCCCTGAATCATAAGTAGAATGTCCATTATACCACTCGCCTATATATATTTTTCTATAAACACAGCTATTAGCAGTAGTAGCGTGAGGTTTGTCGTCGAGAACTTCTTAAACCTCGGCGGATGCGCTGTTGGGTGAAGTCTTCGCAGCGACATCAGCTTGTCGAACGGCCTGCGGCAAATAGTTTCACAGCAAGAGTGATTTCTGTGCGTTGCCGCTTCGTACCAAGCAATTGGAAATACGGTTGCGGAGTTGGCGGTGCAGGGCAAAGCGCTCGTTCTTGTTTTGGGTGATCAGGTGACGCCCTCTCTGTCGTCGCTGGCGGCGGCCGAGCGCGGGCGGGACGTGGTGCTGATGGTCGAGGTTGCGGAAGAGGCGACCTATGTCCGCCATCACAAGAAGAAGATCGCCTTCCTGTTTTCCGCCATGCGCCACTTCGCCGAGGCGCTGCGGCAAGCGGGCTGGAAGGTCGACTACGTGCGGCTCGACGACCCGGGCAACCGCGGCTCCTTCACCGGCGAGCTGGAACGCGCAATCACGCGACACAAGCCGGAGCGCGTTCTGGTCACCGAGCCGGGCGAGTGGCGGGTGCGGGCGGCGATGGAGAGCTGGTCGGAGCGTTTCGGCCTGCCGGTCGAGATCCTGGAAGACGACCGCTTCCTCTGTTCACGCGAGGCGTTCGCCGACTGGGCCGAGGGACGCAAGCAGCTGCGCATGGAGTTCTTCTATCGCGAGATGCGGCGCAAGAGCGGTCTCCTGATGGATGGCGGGGAGCCGGAAGGCGGTCGCTGGAACTTCGATGCCGAAAACCGCAAGCCGGCCAAGACGGATCTCTTCATGCCAAAGCCCGTGCACAGCGAGCCTGACGAGATCACCCGAGAGGTGCTCGATCTGGTGGCTGAGCGTTTCCCGGATCACTTCGGTGACCTGCAGCCCTTCTGGTTCGCGGTGACCGCGGAGGGGGCCGAGGCCGCCCTCGCGCATTTCCTCGAGGAGGCGCTGCCGTCCTTCGGCGACTACCAGGACGCCATGCTGTCCGACGAGCGCTTCCTCTACCACTCGGTGCTGTCCCTCTACATCAACGCCGGGCTGCTCGACCCGCTGGAGGTCTGCCGCCGGGTCGAGGCCGAATACCGCGCGGGGCGAGCACCGCTCAACGCCGCCGAGGGTTTCATCCGCCAGATCATCGGCTGGCGCGAGTACGTACGCGGCATCTATTGGCTGAAGATGCCGGACTATGTTGAGCAGAACTTCTTCGAGGCCGTCCGGCCGTTGCCTGATTTCTATTGGACGGCGGAGACGGAGATGGCCTGTATTCGGGCTGCCGTCACCCAGACCAAGGAAGAGGCCTACGCCCACCACATCCAGCGCCTGATGGTGACCGGCAATTTCGCGCTCTTGGCCGGCATCGACCCCAAGGCGGTGCACGAATGGTACCTGGTGGTCTATGCCGATGCCTACGAATGGGTGGAGGCGCCCAACACGCTCGGCATGGCGCTCTTCGCCGACGGCGGCCTGCTCGGCTCCAAGCCCTATGCCGCCAGCGGCAACTACATCAACAAGATGTCGGACTACTGCAGCGGCTGCGCTTACGACGTGAAGCGTAAGACGGGGGAGGGGGCCTGCCCCTTCAATCCGCTCTATTGGGATTTCCTGGCGCGCAACGAAGACAAGCTGCGCGGCAATCCGCGCCTGGCCCAGATCTACCGCACCTGGGACCGCATGGCCGACGACAAGCGGGCCGACTATCGCAAGAGTGCAGCCGCTTTCCTGGACGCTCTGCGCTAGACTACATTCGGGGTTTTGAGGTCACGGCCGTTTCATCCGGTAAGGTCCTGGCGAGTGTTTGCTGAGAACCAAAGACAATGGTGGCTGCTCGGCGCGATGAGCGGCGTGCTCGGGCTCATTGTGCTGGATGAAACCATCGTTGCCGTGTCCTTGCCGTCGATCACCAAGGAACTGGGGCTGTCGGTCTCGTCGGCGCATTGGGTGGTCAATGCCTATCTGCTGAGCTTCACCTGTGCGGTCGCGGTCGGTGGCCGCCTTGGCGACCTCTTCAGCCGAAAGACCTATTTCTCAGCCGGCGCGGCGCTTTTCGTCGTTGCCTCGCTGCTTGCTGCGACGGCGAGCGATGGGACGATGCTCATCGCCGCGCGCGCTCTTCAGGGCGTCGCGGCCGCATTGATCTTCCCCACATCGATCGCCCTGATCACCACCGCCTTCGCGCCGGAAAAGCGCGGGGTGGCCTTTGGCTACCAGACCACGGTCGGCGGCATATTCATGGCGTCCGGTCCCTTGATCGGCGGTCTGCTGACCGAAACCGTATCCTGGCGCATGATTTTCTGGATAGGCATTCCAGTTATCATCGGGATCGCGGTTCTCTTGTGGGCCATCTGGTCTCCGTCCTACGACGTGCAGCAACGAAAGACTTCCGGTTCGGTTATGCGGCCGGAGTTCACGGGGCCGGCCTTTCTGATCGTCGGCCTCTTCGGTCTGGTGACCTTTGTCATGCAAGGCCCCTCATGGGGTTGGACGGCGCCCTCCACGCTTGGTCTTCTTGTTCTGGGCGTGGCGATGCTGGTCCTGTTTCTGCACCGGGAACTCAGCTATTCGGCACCGCTTCTGGACGTGACGCTGCTGAAAATCCCTGAGTTCGGCGGCGGAGCCGTCATCTTTGCGCTCTTTCAGCTCGAAAAGATCGCTGTCTTTGTGTTTGCCGCCCAGTACTTCCAAGACGTCTTGGGCAAGTCGCCCATCATGTCAGGCGTCGCCGTCTCCTTGGCAATACTGCCGACACTCGTTACGGCCGTCCTGTGCGGAAAGTGCACCGATCGCTTCGGCTCGCATGTGACGCTGGTCGCAGGGGTCGTCATTCACGGCGTAGCCGTTCTTCTTTTGGCGCTGGCGACGACCCAACAGAATTACCTCCTGGCTCTGGCACCTCTCATCCTCTGGGGCGCATCCATGCCAAGCATCGCCATTCCAATCCGGCGCGTGCAGATGAACGCCGTGCCGGAAGACAAGCGGGCGCAGGCCAGTGGAATGAACATGACCATACAGATGCTCGGAGGGAGCTTTGGGCTCGCTGTCTGCAGCGCCCTTATTGCCGAAACAGGCAGCTATCCGCTGCTCTTCCTTTTTGTCGGTATCGCCACCCTGCTCATCGTACCCATAGGGCACAGCTGCGTGGGGCGTCTCAAACCAGTAACATAGCGCCTCAACTCCTGTGGTCCGCCTTTGCGCTGCGCCGGCAACGCTCCGAGCAGTAACGCACCTCTGCCCAGACTCGTGCCCACTTCTTGCGCCAGGTGAAGGGGCGCTTGCAGACGGGGCAGGTCTTCTGCGGCAAGTCCGCCTTCTTGCGCATCTTCATGAGGCCGCTTCCTCTTCGGGAAGCAGCGGGAGCTGCCGGTTGTCGGTCTTGGCTTTGCGCTTGCGCCCGGTGAGCGGCATGCCGCTCTTGCGGCTGCCGTGCTTATCCTGGATGCGCTGGGCTTCTTCGCGGAATGCCGAGCCCCGCCGCGCGGCCCAGACCTTCTGGCGCGCCTCCTTGGCGGCGGCGAGATGGTCGACGATCGGGTGAGGGTAGGTCTTGCCGAGGATGCGGCCGGCTTCGTCCCATTTCCAGGGTTCCTGCAGGAAGCGGTCGGGCACCTCGGCAAGCTCCGGCAGCCAGCGGCGGACGAAGTGGCCGTCCGGGTCCTGGTCGTGGCCCTGCTTGACCGGATTGTAGATGCGCACCGTGTTGATGCCGGTGGTGCCGGACTGCATCTGCACCTGCGGCCAGTGGATGCCGGGCTCGTAGTCGGTGAAGAGCCGCGCCAGGTGCTCGCCCGGCTTCCGCCAATCGAGCCAAAGATGATAGCTCGCGACCGCCATCAGCATGGCCCGCATACGAAAGTTCATCCAGCCGGTGGCGGTCAGTGAGCGCATGCAGGCATCGACGAAGGACAGGCCCGTCTCGCCCTTGGCCCAGGCTTCGAGCCGGACGGCGTCTGGCTCGGCCGGCCGCAGGCCGTCGTAGGCCGGATGCAGGTTCTCGAACTCGAGACGCGCCTCGTCTTCGAGCTTCTGGGTGAAGTGGCAGCGCCAGTGCAGCCGGCCAGAGAAGGAAGAGAGGGCGCCGCGCCAGGCGCCGTGAGGGCCGGGTGAGGCTTTGATCTCGCGCTGTCTTTGCCAGGTGGTCTGCGCCACCTGCCGCATGGAGAGCGTGCCCCAGGCGAGATGCGGCGACAGGCGCGAGCAGGCCTCGAAGCCGGTGAGGGGGCTCGACATAGCTGTGCGGTAACTCTCGCCGCGCTCGGTGATAAAGCTCTGCAGGCAGGTCGAAGCGGCGCGCATGCCGCCTGGCTGCCGCTCGGGACAGGCATCCGGACGCAGGCTAAGGTCGGATGGGCTTGGAACGGCGCCCGGCTCAATGCCGCTCAACGAGGGCAGAGCGGGCGGCGGTGGCGTCTCCGGTTCGGCCATGAAGGTGTCCCAGCGCTTGGCCCAGCCGTTGCGGGAGCCGAGCCGGCGGATGGTGCCGCCCTGCCGCTCCTCCTGCCAGGGAATGCCCTTGGCACGGCACCACTCGCCCACCGCCAAATCGCGCGCGTAGGTCCATGCATTGCCCGTCTCCTGATGCGACCAAAGTGCCGTGACGCCATGTTCGACATGCAGCGACTGCAGCACCTCGACAGCGCTGCCGCTGCGGACGACGAGCGGCTGGCCGAGCGCCGCCAGCGAGTCGCGCAGCTCGGTGATGCATTCGCTAACGAAGGCCCATTGTCGCCCCGACATGTCCGGTTGACGCCAGAGCTCCGGCTCGACGATGAACAGCGGCAGCACGGGCCCCTGCGCCGCCGCCTTTGCCAGCGGGCGATGATCAGCCACCCTGAGATCACGTTTGAACCAAACGACTTGCACGCTGGATTGGACCCTTTGTCTCAAGCGGTGTACCGCTCACCTCCTTGATGTAGAAGAGAGAAGACAGGCGTCCATGCCCGCCGGCTCGGCGCCGCTGCCTCCTTGATGTATGTCAAGATTGTTAGACAGCGTGATGTGTAAGCTTTTCTGAAAAGCGGGAGAGCTGTCATGCGCATCGTCCTCGTTCATCCCAACTATCATTCGGGTGGCGCCGAGATCGCCGGCAACTGGCCGCCGGCCTGGGCCGCCTATCTCGCCGGCTCGCTGAAAGCCATCGGCTACGAGGACGTCCATTTCATCGACGCCATGACCAACGACCTCAGCGATGAGGAAGTGGCGTCGCGCCTCAAGACCCTTCAGCCGGACCTGGTTGGCTGCACGGCCATCACTCCCTCGATCTATACCGCCGAGCGGGTGCTGGAGATCGCAAAGGAGACTTGCCCCGATGCGCTGCGGGTGCTGGGTGGCGTGCATGCGACCTTCATGTACAAGCAGGTGCTGTCCGAAGCGCCGTGGGTCGACGTCATCGTCCGAGGCGAGGGCGAGGAGATCTTCCAGGATCTGGTTAGGGCGCTGGGCGAAGGCCGCTGGCCGGCCGAGCGCCAGACGATCAAGGGTCTGGCCTTCCGCGACGGCGACAACATCATCGCCACCCAATCGGCGCCGACGGTCAAGAACCTGGAGGCGATCGAGCCCGATTGGTCGCTTCTGGAGTGGGAGAAGTACATCTACGTCCCGCTCGGCGTCCGCGTCGCCATCCCCAACATGGCGCGGGGCTGCCCCTTCACTTGCTCCTTCTGCTCCCAATGGAAGTTCTGGCGCGACTACCGCATTCGCGATCCCAAGAAGGTCGTCGACGAGATCGAGACCTTGGTGCGCGATCACAAGGTGGGCTTCTTCATCCTGGCCGACGAGGAGCCGACCATTAACCGCAAGAAGTTCGTCGCCTTCTGCGAGGAGCTGATCGCCCGTGGCCTGCCCGACAAGGTGAAGTGGGGCATCAACACCCGGGTCACCGACGTCCTGCGCGACGAGAAGCTGCTGCCGCTCTACCGCAAGGCCGGCCTGGTGCATGTCAGCCTCGGCACCGAGGCGGCTGCGCAGTTGAAGCTCGACCGCTTCAACAAGGAGACAAAGGTCGAGGACAACCGCCGGGCCATTGAGCTGCTCCGCAACGCCGACATCTTCGTCGAGGCGCAGTTCATCGTCGGGCTGGAGAACGAGACGGCGGACACTCTGGAAGAGACCTACCGGATGGCCCGGGACTGGAACCCGGATCTGGCCAACTGGGCCATGTACACGCCCTGGCCGTTCTCGAAGCTGTTCCAGGACCTGGGCGACAAGGTCGAGGTCTTCGACTTCTCCAAGTACAACTTCGTGACGCCGATCATGAAGCCGGAAGCCATGGACCGGGCGGAACTGCTCGACCGGGTGATGAACAACTATCGCCGCTTCTACATGATCAAGGCGCTGTTCCATTACCCCTGGCGCGGCACCGGCTTCCGCCGCCGCTATCTGCTCGGCTGCTTGAAGGCCTTCCTCAAGGCCGGCTTCCAGCGGAAGTTCTACGATCTCGGCAAGGTCAACTACTGGGGGCCGCAGTCGAAGAAGTCGGTGGACTTCCACTTCGACAAAACCCGGAAGATCGCGAAGGCACAAACGGACGATTGGGAGGCAGCGGCCGATCGCGCCTCCCGGGCCCGTGCCCGGCGCCAAGGCGAGGCCGTCATGGCCTGCGGCGGCGGCACCGAGCAGCTCGAGGAGCACAAGTCAGAGCCGCGGGTCGCGGCCGAGTAGGAGAGGGGCATGGAGGCAGTCCGCTCTCTCGACGTCGCGGCGGCGCCTGTCGTCGGGGAGGCGCCGGAGGCCCGTATCGGCCCCAACGCCGTCATCCAGCTTGCTGCGGCCTTGCGGGCCCGGCTCGGCAAAGACGGCGGCCGGCGGGTTTTTGCCGTCGCCGGTCATCTGGATCTGTTCCATCAGCCACCGCAGGAGATGGTGGCGGAGACGACGGCGGCGGCGCTCTATCGGGCGCTCTTCTCCGTCTTGCCGGCTGAACTCGCGGCTGATGTGGCTGCCGATGCCGGCACCCGCACAGCGGACTATGTCTTGGCCAACCGCATCCCAATGATGGCCCAGCGCGTGCTGAAGACGCTGCCGGTGACGGTAGCCGGTCCTCTGCTGCTAAAAGCGATTACCCGCAATGCCTGGACCTTCGCCGGGTCCGGGCAGGTGGCGACGGAGAGTGACGGTCGCCGCTTCACGGTCGAGATCACCGCCAATCCCATGGCCATGCCGGGGTGTGCTTGGCACCAAGCGGTCTTCCAGCGCCTCTTCTCTGTGCTGGTTTCCCCCGACGTCACGGTCAGACACCCGAGCTGCTGCCACGACGGCGCGACGCTCTGTCGCTTCGAAATCACGGCTGCGTAGCGCCGACGGCTTTGCGACCGCTTCAGCAGCAGTGTTAGCTTGGATATAGGTCGAGCATTTGTGAGCCTATTTCCATGCACCTGAAGAGCTATCCAGCCGAGGAGCAAGGTCCGCTTGGGCCCGGCGAGCGCCTGCATGACCTGCCCTTCACCCTGCCCGATGGCCGTACGGTCTCGCTCTACGCCACCCGCGTCTTCGGCTGGCCCGTGGTCATGCACGTCGCGCCCAACCCCGACTCCGCGGCCGAGGGCTGCGCTGCCTTGCGCGATCGAATCCCGGACTTCGCCGCTCTGGAAGCGCGTCTCTATGGCGTGACCGCGGGGGCCGACGCGGACAACGGCGCGCTGGCGGAGCGCCTCGACCTCCCGTTCCCCGTACTGGGTGACGGCGGCTGGCAGGTGTTCCAGGCGTTGGCCCACTATCGCCCCGCTCTCAAAATGAAGCGGGCGATCACCCTCGTCTTCGACCCCATCCTGCGCCTCGATGCCGTCTTCGACGATCCCGATGCGACGCAGCAGTGCCTGCGCGCGCTGACCTGGCTGCAAGCCCGGCGCGCAGCACAGCCACCGTCCGTGGTCACCGCCCAGCCGCCGGCACTGGTGGTGCCCCGCGTGCTCCAACCGGAGCAGTGCCAGCGTCTCATCCGGTTCTGGGAAGAGGGCGAGAAGACCGAGGGCTACGTCACCTCGCAGAGTGCCGGCGGCAATGTCGTCAAGCAGCGCACCAAGGTGCGTCGCGACGTCATCCTGCCGGAAGACTCGGCCGAGTGCCGCGATCTGATCGGCTCGATCGGGCGCGGGCTTCTGCCGGAAGTGCTCAAGGGCTTCGGCTATCGCGTTACCCGCATCGAGACGCCGCGCATCGGTTGTTATGATGCCGAAGACGGCGGGCATTTCGCCGCCCATCGCGACAACACCGCACGGCAAGCCGAGTATCGCCGCTTTGCCATGAGCCTCAATCTCAACAGCGGCGAGTACGAAGGCGGCTATCTGCGCTTTCCCGAGTTCGGCCCGCAGCTCTATGCGCCAGAGCCGGGTGGGGCGGTGGTCTTTTGCTGCTCGCTGCTGCACTTGGCCATGCCGGTGACCAAGGGGCGGCGCTTGGCTGTCTTCTCCTTCTTCTACGGCGAAGAAGAAGAGGCGTTGCGCCAGCGCCTCAACCAGGAAGCCGCCGGCGCAACCGTGTAGCGCTACTCGGCGGCAGCACGCCGGCCCTGGCCTTCCAGAACGGCGAGGGTAGAGAGCAGTCCGTCCTTGTCCGGATAGCAGCCCTGGAGCCACCGGCTGCCGCTGCCCGAGAAACCTTTGCGGCCGTGCAGCACCCGGGTGTTGTCGACCAGGAAGCCCTCGCCGGGCTCCAGCTTGAAGCTCGCTGCCATGCCAGGGTCGTCGACGATCGCTGCGAGATGGCGATAGGCCGCGTAGTAGGCCGGCATCTCCTCATAGGGCACGTCGGTCACGGCGGCCAGCGAGCGGTTGTTGAAGCGCACGCCGAGCAGCTCGCCGTCCGGGCCGAGCTCGATCATCGGCTTCTTGCTGCGCAGGCAGGTATCGGCGGCACCGGCATACTCGAAGCGTGCGCAGTGGCGCGCCAGCAAGGCGAAGCCGTCGGGGTTCTCTTGCCGCAAGCGCTGGGCCGCTCGGAAGCCGTCGACCACGAGGGACTCGCCGCCCTCGGCCGAGTTTTCCAGGCAATAGAGCAGCTGCATGGTCGGCACCGGGTCGCGATAGGGATTGTCGGTGTGGGCCTGGAGACCGAGCGAGGTGTAGGCCAGGTTGCTGGGGCTAATCTCGCTTTTCACCTCGAACCAGCGGCCGTAGTTGGTCTCCCGCACGAAGCCGAAGAGCGCTGCCACCTCGAGCAGCGCGCCGCTTTCCACCGGCCCGCCACTCATGATGGCGAAGCCGAAGCGGCGCACGTCCGCGAGCCAGCCCTCCAAAGCCTGCGGGTCCCGCTTGGCATGCGCCAAGTCGAGCCGCGGCAGGCGCGCAGCAAAGCTGCCGTCCCAGGTCTCGCAGGTTGCCGGCAGCCAGCCGGCCTCCATCGCCGGTGTCCGGTCGTAGGCCCGCGTGGCCAACCAGGCGAGCGGGAAGGCAACTGTCTTGTTCTCCGGCGCGAAGGTCACCGTCAGCCGCTCGGCCGCGTCGAGAACAGCGCTCTCGATGCGGGTCACCGCAGGAATGTCGCCGATGGTGATCAGGCGCTGGCCGTTGCCCGGCGAGCGGGTCGCCGGGTCCGAGGCGTTGTCCCGCAGCCAGATGGCGTGGAAGCGCAGGCCGCTGCCGTCTTCGCGTGACAGGCGCAAAGCCGCGCCGTCCTCGATCACCTCGACCCGATTGAATTCGTTCATCGCTTCCTCCCCCGGCGTTGCTTTCCAGTGTCCGATGCCGGCTGTCCGACCGCAAGCCCGACAGCTCGGCTGACATCCGCTCGATTATCGTTTAGACACGACATCCATACGTTGCTTTAAGGGGCTCCTTGCCTTGAACGCCGCTGTTCTCGACCCCGACTTCGCCGCGGCGGTTGCGGCATACGACCACTTCGGCGCCGACTGGATTGCCGGGGATCCGGCAGAGCTGCGCGCGGCTTATGCGGAAGCGCGCAGGTCCCTGCTGCCGGATGTCGCACCCGATTGCGATATCACGCCTTTCGAGGCAGCGCGCGGCGCGCGCGGACTGTTGTTTCGGTCGCGCGATGCAAGCGGCCCTGCACCGAGTGATCAGGCCATCGTCTACTTCCATGGCGGCAGTTGGCTGGTCGGCGGCCCGGAAACCCATGAGGTGCCTTGTTCCCATCTGGCCGTCGAGAGCGGCTTGCCGGTTTTCTCCTTCCGCTATCGTTTGGCACCCGAGCATCGCTTTCCGGCTCAGCGCGAGGACGGCGTCGCGGCTGCGACAGCGCTGCTGGAAGGCGGGGTGGCGGAGCTGCCGGCGCCGCGGCAGATTGTCTTGGCGGGTGACTCGGCTGGCGCCGCGGTGGCGTTCTGGACCGAAGCCGCCTTGCCGCCGGCATTGCGGGCGCGCCTCTTGGGTGTGCTGGGCTTCTATGGCGCCTACGGCCATTTGCCGGAGACAGAGGTGGGAGAGCCCGGCAGCGGTGTTTCGAGCGCCGAACTGCTGGCAGCCTACAAGCGGCTCGGTCCGCTCGATGAGCTCCTCGCCACGCCTGGGTTCGATGTCGCGGCGGCCGTGCAGCCCGACGGCCCACCTTGCTATCTGGCCGTGGGCAATGTCGACCCGCTGCTGATCGACAGCGAGAGAGTTGCGTCGCACTTGGCGAGCTTGGGTCGCACCTGCGCGCTGGATGTCGCCCCAGGCCTCGGCCACGGCTATCTGCATTTCATCAAAAGGTCGGCCGCAGCCCTGGCATCCTTTGAGAGGTCCGTGGCATGGCTTCGCGGCCTTTCGGGTTCGTCCGGCTAGCTGCTAGTTGGCGCTCCACCAGCGCTCCATCGATTTCCAGCCGTCAACATCGCGGTTCGCGGCAAGTTGGCCATCGTGTGTGACGCTGTCCCGGTGGGCGAAGACATACTGCGCAAAGAGCGGAACGATTACGCCGCCGTCGTTGCTCACGATCTCCTGCATCTCCCAATACATTGCACGGCGCTTGTCTTCGTCTAGTTCCGTGCGCGCCTCGACCAAGAGCTGGTTGAAGCGCTCGTGCTCCCAGCGCGTGTCGTTCCAAGGCGCGTCAGCGGCATAGCCGGTGGTGAACATCAGGTCTTCGGTTGGCCGGCCGCTCCAGAAGGCGGTGGAGAACGGCTTTTGCAGCCAGACATTCGACCAATAGCCGTCGTCCGGCTCGCGCACCACGTTGATGTCGATGTTGCCGAGACGGGCCGACTCGGAGAAGAGCACGGCCGCATCGACAGCGCCGGGGAAGGCCGCGTTGGCGCAATGCAGATCGACGGCCAGGCGCTCGATGCCAGCCTGCTTCAAATGGAACTTGGCCTTGTCGGTGTCGTAAGGCCGCTGCGCCATCTCATGATGGAAATAGCGGTTGGCGGGGGTGATCGGGCTGTCGTTGCCGATCTGTCCATAGCCCGAGAGCAGAACGTCGAGCAGTCGCTCTCGATTGAGGGCGTGTTTGAGGGCCAAGCGCACGTTCACGTCGTCGAAGGGCGGCGTGTCGGTGAACATCGGCATGGTGTAGTGCTGCGTGCCGGTCACGGTTTGGATCTCGATGCCGGCCAGTCGCTTCATCAGATGCACGGTCCTGAGCTCGACGCCCCCGATGCAGTCGACCTCCCCGCTGATCAGGGCGTTGGTGCGGGCGGTCTGATCGCTCAGCGCGATGATTTCGACCCGGTCGAAGTGGGCACGGCCCTCCTTCCAATAGTTGGGATTGCGCTCGCCGACGTAGCGAACGCCCGGGTCGAACTCCGCCAGCCGATAGCCGCCGGTGGCGACACCGTCCCGCCAGTCCGGCAGACCGTCCTTCTCGGGAAAGATGACGAAGAAGTACTCGGCGACGACATAGGGGAAGTCGGCGTTGCCGGTCGACAGATCGAAGATGACCGTATGGTCGTCGTCCTTGCGGACCGCGGTGATCCCGTCGAGCAATGCCTTGCCGCCCGACTTGCTGTCTTCGCCCCGGTGGTAGTTGAAGGAGGCGATGACGTCGTCGGCGGTCAGCGACTTGCCGTTGTGGAAGGTGACGCCGCGGCGCAGGCGGAAGGTCCAGACATCGGCGCCGGGGCTGGCTGACCACTCTTCGGCCAGCTCTGGAATGGCGACGCCGTCGGCATCGATCTCGGTCAGGCAGTTGCCGATGGCGCCGGTCATGAAGTGGTTGATGATGCCGGAGCCATAGGAGGCCGGGTCCAGAGACTCGGCGGTGCTGCCGCCGCGCAGGCCGATGCGGTAAACACCGCCCTTCTTCGGCGTCGCAGCCCGCGCCAGGGGGGCGGCAAGGGTCGAGCCGGCTGCGAGCGCACTGCCGCCCAAGAGTGCTGCGTTGAACTCTCGACGGGTAAAGCGTTGGTTGCCGGCCATTCCTACCTCCCTCTGACGTGTCGCCGGCACGTCTTGTTATGCGTCCCGGCTGGTTGCTTGCCCAACCGGAAGTCTTGCCTGTGTAAGGTCACGATTCAAAGGACAATCCTGTTATGGCAGCTGCCCGCTGACGCCTCATCGATCATGCGCGGAGAGGGCCTTCACGGTTCGCAGGATCCCCGTGGTCCAATCGTCATTGCCACGCCCCTGCGCTCGGGCCATGGCGTAGACCTCGCGCCCGGCCGCGCCGGTCACGGCCGGCACCTTAAGCTGTGCCGCCATCGCCAGCGCCAGGCCCATGTCCTTGTGCGCCAGGTCGAGCTTGAAGGCGGGGGTCGGGTCGTCCTTGAGGGCCTTGTCCGGCCAGGTGGTGTGCAGATGCCCGCGGCCGGCCGGTGTATAGCCGAGTACCTCGACCAAGGCCGCGGGCGCCACGCCGGCTGCCGTAGAGCGCCTCCGGCGCGAGGCTTTCGGCGATGCCGCCGTTACCGAAGACCGCCTCGGAGACGATGGGGCCGGTGGGCAGCATGGTGATGACGAAATCCGCGCCCTCAGCGGCATCGGCCGGACTCTCCGCGGCCCTGGCGCTGTCTCGAGCCATGGCCTCCACGGCGGCTCGGTCGATATCGAACACCGCCACCCCATGACCGGCCTTCAAGAGATTGCGGCTCATGGGCCGCCCCATTTGTCCCAGGCCGACGAAACCGATTGTCGCCATTCTTCACCTCCCGACGTGCTTGCCGTTCAGACGGCTTGCCTTCCGCAGTTTACTTCCGACTCCACCGTCCTATTGAAGCAGTTGATGGAGGCCGCGCACGATGTCGCTCTCCAGCGGAAAGGACAGCATCGCCATTTGATCGTAGCCCAACACCCACGGCAGGCCATAGAAGCGCGCCATATAGAAAAACCAGGCCACATAGAGCGGTATCACGGGTTCGGGCAGAAAGCCGGGAGTCACAGGTCGGAAGACCCTGAGAAACGGGCCGGTCAGCTTCACGAAGGCCTTCATGAAGAAGAAGTCGGAGTTGATCGGCAGGAAGAGGTTCATCGCCGTGCGGCCGATCAGGGTCCACATGATCATGCCGAGCACATAGTCGAGCACGATGGCCCAAAGAGGAAAGGCGGCGGTCAGCATCGCTGTCTGCCATGCTCGCTGAGGCAGGCTGAGAAAAGCCGGATGGGGAGCGCGCCCCAGCCGCTTTCTGGCAGGCAGCGTAGCGACCGCGCGTAGGCGCGCCGCGAGGTCATGCGGGGGCGTCGCAGACTGACGCGTAAATCGTCAGCCGGTCCGAACCTTGATCTGCCGCGTTTTCTCTTTCGGCGGCCCGGCCTTGGGAATGCTCAGCTTGAGCACGCCGTCCTCGAAGTCCGCCGTGATACCGTCGGCGTCGGCGTCAGTGGGAAGGCGGAACGTTCTGAGAAAGGCGCCGTACTCCCGCTCTGAAAAGAAGTAGGAGCGACCCTGCTCCTCGCGCTGCAGCTTCTTCTCCCCCTTGACGGTCAGCTGATTGTCGTGCGCCGAGATCTCGATGTCGTCGGCCTGCACGCCCGGCAGCTCGACGCAGATCTCGTAGGATTTCTCGTTGGTGGAGGCCTCGGACCGCGGCGCGAACCAATCGGCGACCTTCTCGCCGACGTGCCGCAAAGGTTCGTAGACTTGGGGCCACCAGCCGGCGGTGTGGGACTTCTCGACCATGCCTGCCTCTGATTGCGGTTGACCTAGCGAAGCGTCCGATGGCGAGCGACCTCTGGTCATTGACGCAGGTCAATCAGCCGACGATCGATCGGCAGCCATCCCGGCGACTCTCTTCAAGCCTCGCTGACAGAGTAAGGCAATTCCTGAACTGCGAAAAAACTCTGCTCGCTTCGATTGTCCAATCCACACCGTATTGCGAGTATCCGCGCTGCCGTGTTAAACGTTTTAAGTCGGAAATCCGAACGCCGGGGGCAGTCGTGTATCGATACTTACTCGTGTTCTTTCCGATTTGGACGTTGGCGATCCTGCCCGGGGATGCCGGAAGTCAAACGCTAGAACAGGAACTCTCTGACGCGCTGGCGGTTCATCCGCTGATAAATTCGGCGAGGTTCAATCTTCGTGAAGCCGGCGGCGTGGTCGACGAGGCCTTTGGCGAATTCTTGCCCGAGGTCGATTTGACTGGCGACAGCGGCTACGAATACACGGACAGCCCGACGCGCCGCGACGACGACGACCCGCCGCTCAGCACCTTCAGCAATCGCCTCTCGCTCAGCCTGACTCAGAACCTTTTCGACGGCTTCGAGCGCTCGTCGCGCTACGAGATCGCCAAGATCGATCGCCAGGCGGCGCAGGACGATCTGCGGAGTGCCGTTCAGAACGTCTTTCTCGATGGGGCCACGGCCTACCACGATGTGCTGCGCTTCGTGCGGCTGGAGAAGATCGCCGTCGCCAATGAAGCGAACATCCGCGAGCAGTTGGTCTTGGAGGATGAGCGGGTAGAGCGGGGCGGCGGCATCGCCGTCGACGTGCTGCTGGCCAAGACCCGGCTGCAGATCGCCAAGGAGCAGCGGGTCGAGATCGAAGGGCTGCTGCGGGACGCGGGCATTCGTTATCGCGAGGTCTTCGCCAAGATGCCGGAGACCCGGCGGATGATCGAGCCCATCCCGCCGGTCGAGCTGCTGCCCCAGAGCCTCAAGGAGGCGACGGAGATCGCACTGAGCGAAAACCCGCAGGTGCTGGCCCAGGAGAAGGCGACGGAAGCGGCCGACCGTCAGCGCGATATCGCCGAGAGCGACTACTACCCCGAGCTCAACGTCGTGCTGCGCGGGAACGTCGAGGACGACGTGGCCGGTATCGACGGCACCCGCCGCGACTTCGCTGCTCTCTTGGAGCTCAACTGGAAGCTCTTCGACGGCTTCACCCGGCCCGCCCGGGTGCGGCAAGCCTCGGATGCCTACTCCAACAGCCTGAGTCTCTTGAGCTTCGAGAAGCGGCAGGTGCTGGAGGAGGCACGGCTGGCCTTCAATCAGCTGGAGACGGCCCGGGAACGGGTCGCGCTCCTGGAGAATGCCGTGGTTATCGCCGAAGAGGTGGCGGTGGCACGCCGGCGTCTGCGCGAGGCGGGGCGCGACACCGCGGTCAATGTGCTCGATGCCGAGACCGAGTTCTTCAACGCGCAGATCGAGTTCGTCAACGCAAGCTACGATGCACGTATCTCGGTCTATCGCCTGCTGGCGGCCCTGGGATGGCTGACGCCGGGCAACCTTGATCTGACCAACGCCGGAAACCTCGAAGCGCCGGCCTACCTGCCGTCGGTCACCATCCGAGAGTGAGCCTTCCGGGGTCGCCCAACACGCGGCTTGGATGAAGCCGGTTGCAATAGTGTGTTGATGCTCGAACGCGTTAATAATTGCAGAAAAAGAAGTAGTAATATTTTATGGTTTATCGAGAATTCCTAACAAATCAGCGATGCATTGAATGAAATTCTACCGAGTGGTATAACCACTGTTCCGGTGCGTGGATCTATTCCAGTGCTGCGCGCCACCGGGGGTGGGGATAGATGGCGTTGTTCCGAAATCGGGACGACCTCGACCAGCGCGTCGAAGTCCACAACTACAAAGACTTGCTGGACTTGCACGTCGAGTTCGGGGCTGGGCTGTATTTTGCCGATTTTCACCGTGTTGACGACGACCTGCTGATCGTTTTCGAGGACGGCCGAGAGACGCTGCTCCGAGACTACTTTACGGCGGAACAGCCTCTTTTGCTGGTTGCTGATGGCGGGGTCGTCGACAGCGACACCGTTGGCGCGCTGCTGAGGCCGGAGACGCCGCTTCTCTACGCGCAGGCCGACGGAACGGCTGCTGCCGGACTCCAGCGCATCGGCGAGGTGCGGGAGGCCGAGGGCTTTGTCGAGGCAACGCGGCCGGACGGGACGACGGTTCGTTTGGGTGTCGGAGACTCGGTCTATCAGGGCGACATCCTGGCAACGGGCGCCGACGGCAAGATCGGCGTGATTTTCATCGACGGTACGGTCTTCTCGCTCAGCGAGAACGGTCGCATGACGCTCAACAGCCTGGTCTTCGACCCAGGCGAGAGCGATAGCGCCATGAACCTCTCTGTCCTGCAGGGGACGTTCGTTTTCCTGAGCGGGCAGATCGCCGGCGAGTCCGACGACGGCATGACGGTCCGCACGCCGGTCGCGACTCTCGGTGTGCGAGGAACCCAGGTCGGCGGTACCCTCGAAAATGGGCTCTTCACCCTTTTCCCCGACGAGGACACGGGCGATATCGGCGTTGCGACCGTGATCAATCTCGGCGGACAGGTGGTGCTCGACGCGGCCTTCGAAAGCTCGCAGGTTACCGGCTTCTTCAATGCGCCGTCGCCGCCTTTCATCCCGCCGGCCAGTCAGATCGCACTGCTCTTCTCTGACGTGCAGCAGCCGCTCAGCCGCCTGGTGCCACAGCGGCAAGACTTCATTCGCGATGGGCAAGACCCGGACCAGGACGACGATGCGCAAGGCGATGACACCCGCAATGATGGCGGCGGCGATCAGGAGGGCAGCACGGGCGGCGACGCCCAGCAGTTGGCCGGCATCGAGCCGGCAGCCGGCGTAAACGACGCGGCCGCGAGCCTGCCGCAAGCGCCGGACCCGGCAGAGATCGTCGATACCGATGCGCAGCAGATCGGCCTTGTGCAGGGGCCGAGCGAACTGTTCGATGCCAACCCCGGCTTCGGCAACGAGGCTTCCGAAGGTTTCGATGACAGCGCCGACGAAGACGGCGGCATTCCTCAAGCCTCCTCTGCCAATCCGTCGGTTCAGGCCGCCTCGGCGCAGTCGAATGAACCGACGGACACGGGCCCGCCCCCTGCCGGGTTCGAGGGCGACGATACCATCATCGGGACGGAAGGGGACGACGTCATCGCCGGCTTCGCCGGCAACGACCTCCTAATCGGCATCGGCGGTAATGACACCCTGATCGGCGGTGCGGGCAACGATACGCTGCAGGGCAGTGAAGGCCTGGACCTCGGCGATTTCTCCGAAAGCCAGCAGCAGGTCATCGTCGACCTTGAGGAGGGGACTGCCAACGGTGAGGACATCGGCTCGGATGTCCTGGCGAACATCGAGAACATCGCCACGGGCAGCGGCAACGATTCTCTGGTCGGCGACGCACAGGCCAACCAGTTGAACGCTGGCGCCGGCGACGACACTTTGCTCGGCGGCGGCGGCAACGACACCCTCGAGGGAGGCGAGGGGGCCGACCTCCTCGACGGCGGCACCGGAGATGACGTGGTGAGCGGCGGCCTCGGCGACGATACGCTCGTCGGCGGTTCGGGCGAGGGCGACGATGTGTTGGACGGCGGGGAAGGCCGCGACTTCGGGCGCTTCACCAGCACGACAAAGTCGATCACCGTCGATCTCGAAGCCGGCACGGCGTCGGGCAGCGAGATCGGCAGCGATTCCCTGAGCGGCCTGGAAGACATCGCCAGCGGTAGCGGTGACGACAGCTTGGCCGGTGACAGCGCCGACAACATGCTGGACGGCGGTGCCGGCAACGACAGTCTCGCCGGGCGTGGTGGCGACGACACACTGATCGGCGGTGAAGGCGATGACAGTCTGACGGGTGGCGAAGGCAACGACCGGCTGGTGGGCGGTATCGGCAATGACGTGCTGATTGGCGGTGCCGGCCTTGCCGGGCTGATCGATGCCTCGAATGCGCTGCAGACCGACCAAGGTTTCCTGGTTACGGCGCACAGCATCGACCCCGATGGCAATCAAACGGACGCCAGCAGCGACAACCTTTTCCTCGCCGAGAATGGCATCGGCGTGGTCGGGAGCACCGGCAATTCCGCACCGAGTAACCAGCTGGGTTTCGATGCGGAGCTTGGCGTTTCCGAACAGATCGTCGTTGCGTTCACCAACGAGATCACCGACGCGGAGGTCGACGTCAGCCTGTTGTTCGCGAACGAGGGACCGAACAACGGTGACGAGGTCGGCCAGTGGCAGGCTTTTCTCGGTGACCAGCTTGTTGCGGAAGCCAGCTTCTTCGCGTCCGGCGACGACGATGCCCTGACGGTCTTCATCGACCCGGAGGGTGACGCCGTCTTCGATCGCTTGGTGCTTTCGGCGGAGGAGTACAGCGCTGGCCAGTGTGAGATCACCGAGAACAGCAGCGACTACTTCGTCACCGAAATCCGCTTCAACGAGGCAGGTTCGGGCGACGACACCTTGATCGGTGGCGAGGGCGACGATCAGCTCAACGGGCGTGATGGAAATGACAGCCTGACGGGCGACGCGGGCGACGATGCACTCTCCGGCGGCGCCGGCGACGATACCTTGGCCGGCGGCCAGGGCGCCGATCAGCACATCGGAGGCAGCGGCGCCGACCGCTTCGCCTTCGAGGTCGGTGAGGACGGCCTCAAGGTCATGGAGAACGTGCGCCTCTCGGATTTGGGTTTCGAGGCGGACGTGATCGAGGACTTCGACGCCGAGGAAGGCGACATGCTGCTGCTGACCCTCGAAGAAGATCCGGACGCGCTGGCGATCGCGCTTGGCAATTTCGAGGTCATCGAGGGCGAGTATGACGGAACCAACGGGACCTCCGAGGGTTGGCTGAACCGTGAACCCAGCCTGCTGCTCGATGGCGAGGGCAATCTGATCTACGACGACAACGGCGCCGCCGAGGGCTATACCGTGGTCGCGCAGGTCGAGCCGGGCAGCGTTGCCGCCGAAGACATCCAGGTTTCGGGATAGACGGCGCAATGGCGAGCACCAAGTGGACCCGGAGAAAGCTGCTGAGGCGGGCCTTCGGCGGCATCTGGCAAGAGCTGCTGCTCTACTCGCTTTTCCTCAATCTCATCATGCTGAGCGTGCCGATCTTCGTGCTGCAGGTCTATGACCGGGTGGTGGCGCACGCCGGTATGACGACGCTGCAAGCCCTGGTCGCCGGCATGGCGGTGGCGCTGCTGTTCGACTTCGTGCTGCGGCAGGCGCGCAGCCGCGTGCTTCATCGGGTCGGTGCCAAGATCGACGCCGACCTCGGACACACGATCAATCGCAAGATCTTGGCCTTGCCGCTCAGCACCTTGGAAGGCCAGCCGGCGAGCCATTGGCAGGCGCTCTACCGCGATGTCGAGGGCGCCCGCGGTGTGCTGAGCAGCGCGGCCGTGCTGTTGCTGTTCGATCTGCCCTTCGTCTTCCTCTTCTTCGGAGTCATCGTGGTGATCGCGGCGCCGGTTGCCTGGGTGCTGCTGGTCAGCCTGTTTCTGTTGGTCGCCATTGCCGCCGTCGGCGCCGCGGTCGTTTCCTCGGCCAGCCGGCGGGAGCGCAAGGCCGCCCTGGAGCGGGACCGCCTGACCGGCGAAGTCCTGGCCGGGCGTGGCAGCGTCAAGGCCTTGGGCCTGGCCGAGCGTTTCGATGACGCCTGGCAAGAGCAGCAGGCCGAGGTGATGCAGAAGGCGCTCAAGCGCGGGCGTCTGGCCGACGGCTTTCAGAACGCGGCGCAGACCATCGCCTTGGCCAACACGGTTGCGATCACGGCGGTTGGCGCCCTCGCCATTCTCGATCAGCAGATGACCATCGGCGCGCTGGTTGCCGCCAACATCCTGGGCGGCCGCTTCATTGCGCCGCTGGTGCAACTGGTCCCGCACTGGCGCGGTTTCTCGACGGTCAAGCAGTCGCTCAACCGCCTGCGTCATCTGCTGTCGCTGGAGGAAGACGGTTCGGCCGGTCTGGAGCTGCCGCGGCCCGAGGGACGCCTTGCGCTGGAGGGCGTCAGCTTCGGCTATCCCGGGCGGGACCGTCCGGTCATCGAAGCCATGACCTTGAAGGTCGGGCCGGGTGGCCTGCACGCAATTGCCGGCGCCAACGGCTGCGGCAAGAGCACGCTGCTCAAGCTGCTGCTTGGCCTCTATCCGGTCGGTAAAGGCCGGGTGCTGCTGGACGGTGCCGAAATCGGCCAGTTCTCGCGCGCGCAGCTCGCCCAAGACATCGGCTACCTGCCACAGGCTCTGCACCTCTTCGACGGGACGATCCGCGACAACATCGCGTTGGCCGGCCCGGCGCACGACGACGAGGAGGTCATCGCCGCGGCCAAGCGGGCCGGCGTGCACGACGCCATCGTCGACAGCCCGCAGGGCTACAACACGCCGGTCGGGGAGGCCGGGCAGTGGCTGTCCGGCGGGCAGCGTCAGCGCATCGGTCTCGCGCGCGCCTTGATCACCGACCCGGCCGTGCTGCTGCTCGACGAGCCGACGGCCTTTCTCGATCAGCGGGCCGAGCAGGACGTGGTCGAACTGCTGACCGAGCTGGCCCGGGACAAGACGGTGGTCGTCGCGACCCACAGCCGGGCGCTCCTGCGGCGCGCCGACTCGGTGGTGATCATGAACCGCGGTCGTATCGTCCGCGCCGGCCGGCCGAGCAACGTCTTCGCCGAAGACAAGAGCGCCCAGGACAAGGCGGCCCAGGATAAGGCGCAGGGTGCGGTGGTCGATCTCAGGGGGACGACGCGATGACGCCGGTGCTGCAAGACGCGCTCAAAAGCAGCCAGCGCTCGTCCTGGCGCCTGCTCGCCGGTCTGGTGGTCGCCGCCGTCTGCGCCTTCTTTGCCTGGTCGTCTTTCGCCAAGATCGACGAGGTGGTCACCGCCTTCGGCGAGGTGGCGCCCGAAGGCCGTACCAAGATCGTGCAGCACCTGGAAGGCGGCATCATCCGTCAGCTCCACGTCGAGGAGGGGCAGTCGGTCCTGGCCGGCGATGCGCTGTTGGAGATCATCCTGCCGACCACGGCGATGAATCCGGAGGAGCTTCAGGTTCGGCAAGACGGCTTGCGGCTGACCCTGGCGCGTCTTGCTGCCGAGCAGGCGGGTGGTGAGCTGGTCTTCCCGCCGGATGAGGAAGCCCGCCGCCCGGCCTTGGCCAGGGCGGAGCGCGAAGCCTTCGCGGCGCGCCTTACCCAGCGGGCCGAGAGCTTGGCCTCCCTCACCGAGCAGATCCGCCAAAAAGAGTTCGCCATTGCCGAGATGGAAACCAAGCAGAGCGCCCTGAGCGCCGACCTCGCGCTGGCACGGCAGAGCCTCGCCATCTCCGCCGACCTGCTGCGCGATCAGCTCACCTCGCGCATGGAGCATGTCGAGCTGCAGCGGCAGACCCGGCGCATCGAAGGCGAGCTGAACACCGTGACGGCCGGCGTGCCGCGCGTCACGGCCGAGCTGGAGGAGGCCCGCCGCAACTTCGACAAGATGGAGTCCAGCTTTGCCCGCGAGGTGCTCGAGGAGGCGCGCGCCGCGGAGGTCGAGCTGGCACGCACCGTCGAGCTGCTGGTCGATGCCGAGGAGCAGTCCCAGCGCACGACCATCCGCAGCCCGACCAACGGCATCGTCAAGAACCTGCGCTACGTCACCATCGGCGGCGTGGTCAGCCCCGGCGAGGCCATTCTGGAGCTGGTGCCGAGCGAGGACAGGCTGGTGCTGGAGGCTTTCCTGAGCCCGACAGACAGAGGCTCGGTTTCGGTGGGGCAGCGGGCGCGCGCCAAGATCACGGCCTACGACTTCATCCGCTATGGCGTGCTGGAGGGCACCATCACGCAGATCGCGCCCGACACCACTGTCGACAGCGACGGCACTGCCCACTTCCGGGTCCTGATCGCGCCGGATGCGGATTACCTGGAGGCCGAGGGTGAGGAGTTGCCCATCGTGCCCGGCATGCAGGCCGAGGTCGACATTGCGACAGGCAGCCGGACTATCCTAAGCTCGCTCCTGCAGCCCTTCACGCGCGTCCGCCTGGAAGCCTTCCGCGAGCGGATTTAGATCCACCCCCAGTCGTAGGCGGCATTCGCTATCCTGCCGCAACGTCCGCAACAGAGTCCGCTCTTGGAGCAAGGCCAGCCGAGCCATGATGGCTGTCGAAACAGCCGGGCATAGCTAGGAGGAGATAAAAATAATTATACTGGTACATCGATAATATTAAACGTGATTTATTCATGGAAGATTTCTGTTTAATTAAAAATAATTCGGCTATATGACAGTTAATTTACTCTTTGCTTCTCAACTAAGGTCTTAAGATATTGAAGATCAGTAAGTCTATTCTCTACGAAATCGATAGTGCCGTTTGTATGATATTGGCTTGCTGAAAGCGCAGCGCGGAATTCTGTATCTTCACATAAATTCTTGAGTTCAAACTTCACCATATTGGGTTTTATGTCGTCAATCCACTTAATTGGGGTCTCTATCCTAAATTCAATTCTGCTCTCTACATGAATAATAGGCCGCGAATGTCGGAGGTTTTTCAATGTATCAATTGCCTTTACACCTTGAATTGTTGAAAAAAGTTCAAATATTTCTTTTCTTATTTTCTCATTTGTTATCACGTGCATTTTTCCTGTCGAGATCATTTCGTCGATCGTGCCAGTAAATAACGTGGGATAGTTGACAAGCTTGCCAATATGATAAAACCCGTTAGCGAAATCTCGTTTTTGTTTATCGTTCAACACGATGTTTTTACACTTTTCGCTGCGCAGCACTTCCAATATCGTCTGCAAATATTCCGCTTGTCGTTTCATGAAATCGATGTTTTTATTTGTAGATTCAATTGAAAGAGCCAGATCACCATCCAATCGTTCGATGTATCTTTTCTCCTCTTCGTGATTTCGCTGAGCCTCCACAAATCGATCCGCTAGTAGACCAAAAAATACACCAAGAAAAGCACTAAAACTTATAAAAAAGAACTCTGTTACATACTTCCAATTATTACGATGTTTTTCGCTTGTCATTTCTCCCTCCCTCTTTTGGTCGAAGTTAGAAACGTCCGCTCTCTGGAAATTCCGTTTAGCCCATTACTTTGCGCAACTGTGGTATCAGCTTCTTAAGTCTGCCACGAGTTTGCTCGCGATGATAGAATAATATGGATAATTTCGCTTATCTAAAGGCGTGCCAAGCAACTCGACGCCTACGCTGCGATCCACAGCAGGTCGAAATCACTCAGTCGGTTCTGGGTGAGATTCGGATTTCAGTACCCATCGGGGAAAACGTCTGCTTCTGGTGACCCGGCAGACGGCTTGTGCACAGCATCCCTTTGTGAGTCCGTGACCTAAAGCGCGCTGCTATCAAACCTCTTTGACGAAGCGCTCGACCGGCAGGCGCGCCTGCCAACCTTCGCGCTCCAGCTCCGGGTGCTCCTGCGCTTCTTCTGGCCAGCCGATGCAGAGATGGCCGATGAAGCGCCATCCGGGCTCGGCTGCGAGATCGGCGCTCAGCCGGTCCGGCTCAAGGATCGAGACCCAGCCGAGCCCGAGGCCCTCGGCGCGCAGCAGCAGCCAGAGGCACTGAATGGCGGCGACAACTGAGTAGGCCTTGGTCTCCGGCATGGTGCGGGCACCAAGTCCGGCGCCTTCGGTGCTTTCCAGGTCGGCGAAGACGGCAATCTGCACCGGCGCGATATCCAGGCCCGAGAGCTTGAGCCGCGCATAGCGCTCGGCCTTCTCGCCGTGGTAGGAGCCCAGCGCATCGGCATTCGCACTCTCGAAGTTGGCTTTCACCTTGGCGCGGGCCTCGGGTGTATCGACGAAGACGAAGCGCCAGGGCTGACTGTTGCCGACGCTGGGGCCCTTGCAGGCCTCCTCCAGACAGGCCATGACCAGGCCGCGATCGACCGGGTCGGCGCGAAAGTGCCGCACGTCGCGCCGCCAGCGCATCAGATCGCGCAGCGCCCGGCGGAACGCCGTGTCGAACTCGGGCGGCTCTTTGCTCTGGGACAGGCGTTGCGTGTTCACTGGCTGATTTCCGTCCTGCATCGCCCTTTCCTTAGCCTCTCCGGCCGGGCTACCACAATCCGCGGAAATGGCCAGCAAGAAGGATGGTTGAATGCCGGCAGCACTCGATGGGCTCTTGGTTCTCGATTTCGCGACCCTGCTGCCGGGCCCTTTGGCCACCTTGATGCTGGCAGAGGCCGGCGCCGAGGTGGTCAAGATAGAGAGGCCGGACGGGGGCGACGACATGCGTCACTACCCGCCGCAATGGGGCGAGTCCGGCGCTGCCTTCAGTCTGCTCAACCGCCGCAAGAAGAGCCTGGCCATCGATCTCAAGGCGCCCGATGCCGTCGCGCGCTTGCGGTCCCTGATCGCGCGCGCCGATGTCCTGGTCGAGCAGTTCCGGCCGGGTGTGATGACGCGGCTCGGCCTGGGTTACGACGCCTGCCGGGCCCTCAACCCGCGTTTGGTCTATTGCTCGATCACCGGCTATGGGCAGAGCGGGGACAATAGCGGGCGCGCTGGCCACGATCTGAACTATCAAGCTGAGGCTGGGCTCCTTTCACTCAGCTACGGCAGTGCAGAGCAGCCGGTGGTGCCGCCGATGCTGACCGCCGATATCGCCGGCGGCGCTTATCCAGCCGTCATCAACATCCTGATGGCGCTGCGCCAGCGCGAGATGACGGGGGAGGGGACGCATCTCGATGTCGCCATGGCCGATGGGCTTTTCACGCTGCCCTTTTGGGCCCTGGCCGAGGGGCAGGCGACCGGCCGCTGGCCGGGCAACGCCAACTCCTTGCTGTCGGGCGGCGCGGCGCGCTACCGGCTCTATCCCACCGCGGACGGGAAGCTGTTGGCTGTCGCCGCCATCGAGCAGAAGTTCTGGGAGGCCTTTTGCGAGGCTATCGGCCTGGACCCGGAGCTGCGCGACGACCGGCAGAGCCCCGAGGCCACGACCCGCCGTGTTGCCGAGATCGTGAGAGATCGTTCGGCTGCCTACTGGGCTGACCTCTTCGCTCGGGTCGATTGCTGCTGCAATCTGGTGCGCAGCTTGGAGGAGGCTCAGGCTGACCCGCGCTTCCAAGCCCGGGGCCTCTTCGCCGAACGCCTGGTCAACGAGGCCGGGCAGGGCATGAGCGCGCTGCCGCTGCCCATCGACCCCTCATTAAGGGCGGCCCCTGGCCTACCTGCTTCAGCGCCCGGGCTCGGCGCCGACAACGCCATGCTCGATGCGTTCGAAAGGGATGGTTAGTGGGCTGTGCTTATTCTCCGAAGGCTGATACACCCTTGCCAGGATTGTACAGTGACTTGCGGGAAAAGCGGTATGCCGAGCGGCGAGTCAGGTCACGCGCTGAAAGTAGAGAGCTGGGGCGACCCCAGCATCCTGGTCACCGAGTTCCCGGATATCGAGGACTTTCACGGCCAGCTGATCGAGACCGTTCTGCGGCTGGAGCAGGACCCCGAATTCACGCGCCACTTCGACGGCCATGTGGGTGAGAGCAAGGTCTATCATGTCGAGCGCTGGGACTGTCCTGCCGCACGGTTGATCGATGCGCGGGCCAAGGCACTCTTCACCTCGGCGCTCAAGAAAGAGAACGCCGTGGTCGATCTCAGCTGGGCCAGCGTCTACCGGGCCGGGAACTACTGCCTGCCGCACAGCCATTTCCGCTCGGCCGCCAGCCTGGTCTACTTCCTCGATCTCGGCGACGAAGAGGCCGGTGGTCGTTTTCTCTTCACCGACCCGCGTCTCAAGATCTGCTGCAGACATGAGCCTGGGCGCATGACCTACCCAGTGGGTCCGCAGGTCCGGCCGGGGATTCTGATGATGTTCCCCGCGCAGTGCGTCCACATGGTGACGCCCTATCACGGCACCCGGCCGCGTATCACCATGTCCTGGAACATCGACGACAAGGCCCTGCCGGGTAATCCTCTACCGAACTAACGTCCGCCGTTGGCCTGCGCCGGGTGAAGGTCGACCATCAGCTCGTTGGCCAGCGCTTCCAGCGCATCCTGCACCTCGCCGATCGGCAGCTCCTCCGGCTTGTCCAGCCTGGCCTTGGCCTTGAAGATGACGCCGCCGGCCATGGCGCCGCTGACGTATTCCGTGGTCAGCTCATCGATGTTGACCTTGAGGGCGGCGAGGGCGCGGGAGATGTCCTGCACGATGCCGGCCCGGTCATGGCCCATGAGCTCGAGATCGTAGAGCGTGCCCTGTGCCACGCTCTCTCGCACTGCCGGCTCGACCAGCAGCTGGAGATCCTGGCTCTGCAGAGCCAGAAGCGCCTGGGTCAGGGCCTGCGCCTTGCCGTCCTCGACGCTGAGCAGCACGGTCCCGGCAAAGCGCCCTGCGATGCTGTTCATGTGACCGTCGAGCCAGTTGCCGCCTTGCCCGGCAATGGCCTCGGAAAGCCGATAGACCAGCCCGGGCTGGTCCCGCCCGATTACGGCGCAGACGAGGCGCGTCTCCATTCCCAACTCCTATTATCGTTAGGCGGAGCGTCGCATCACAAAGATGCCACGTCCAGCATGCAGACTGTCATGCGCATAGACTCTTCCGCGCGATGGGGACATCATCCCTGCGTGCAACGTTCAACCGTGCCTGTGCCAGCCGAGCGCGCAGGACAGGGAGGCATAAATGACAAAGGAAACTTGGCTTAAGCGTTTGATCGGCGAGGGCAAGATCGGTCGACGCGACTTTCTGATGCAAGCGGCGGCTGTCGGCGTAGGTGCCGCGGCAGCCGGGTCCATGTTCGATGCCGCGCAGGCGGCGACACCGAAATCCGGTGGCCACTACAAGCAGGGCCTGACCGGCGGCGCCACCAGCGATACGCTGGACCCGGCGCAGATTCTCGACTCCTACATGATCAACGTCAGCTTCGGGCAACTGCGCAACAACCTGACGGAGATCGCCCCGAGCGGCGAGCTGATCGGTGAGTTGGCCGAGAGCTGGGATGCCTCGCCGGATGCGGCGACCTGGACGTTCAAGATCCGTCAGGGCGTCGAGTTCCACAACGGCAAGACCATGACGGTCGACGACGTGATCGCGTCCTTCAACCACCACCGTGGGGAGGATACCAAGTCCGCCGCCAAGGGCATCGTCGCACCGATCCAGGAGGTTCGTGCCGACGGGCCGGACCGGGTTGTGTTCGTTCTCGACGGCGGCAATGCCGACTTCCCCTTCCTGGTCAGCGACTACCATCTGGCCATCTGCCCGGCCAAGGACGACAGCATCGATTGGCAATCCGGTGTCGGCACCGGCGGCTATGCGCTTGAGAGCTTCGAGCCCGGGGTCAACACCATCGTCAAGCGCAACCCCAACTACTGGAAGGCGGGGCGCGCCCACTTCGAGTCCGTGGAGAACCTCTTCATCGCCGACGCCACGGCGCGCACCAACGCGCTCAAGACCGGCGAGATCTACTCCATGTCGAACCTGGAGCTGAAGACGGTTCACCTGCTGCAGCGGGACCCGGACCTGCAGATCTTCCCGATCACCGGCAACAAGCACAACACGCTGCCGATGCACACCGACACGGCGCCGTTCGACAACAACGACGTGCGCTTGGCGCTCAAGTACGCCATCGATCGCGAGGAGATGCTGCAGAAGATCATCAAGGGCCAGGGCGAACTCGGCAACGACAACCCGGTCGGCCCGGCCAACATCTACCGGGCGACGCCGGAGGAGCTGCCGCAGCGCGAATTCGATCCGGAGAAGGCGAAGTTCCATCTCAAGAAGGCCGGCATGGAGAACCTCTCGGTCCAGCTTCACGTTGCCGACACGGCCTTCGAAGGCGCGGTCGATTCAGGGCAGCTCTTTGCCGAAACGGCCAAGGCCGCCGGCATCACCATCGACGTGGTGCGGGAGCCGAACGATGGCTATTGGTCCAACGTCTGGCTCAAGAAGCCCTGGAGCGCCAGCTATTGGGGCGGTCGCCCGACCGAAGACTGGATTTTCTCGCAGATCTATTCCTCGGGCGCCGACTGGAACGAGGCGCGTTGGGAGAACGAGCGCTTCAACACGCTGCTGATCGAAGCGCGCGGCGAGCTGGACCCGGCCAAGCGGCGGGAGCTTTATGTCGAGATGCAACGCCTCGTCCACGACGACGGCGGCTCGATCATCCCGCTCTTCATGGCTTACACCCACGCTGCCACCAACAACATCGGCCTGCCCGAGCAGATCGCCAACAACTGGGAGCTCGACGGCCACAAGAACGGCGAGCGCTGGTGGTTCGTTTGATTTGGGGTCGTGTGGTCCGGCTAAGCGCTTCGGTGTTGCGCCGGACAGCAACCTAGCAAGCAACCCTCCCGCCAGCTGGCGGGAGGGTTTTTCTTTGGGCACTATCAGCTCTCTGCACGCGGACAGTCCGCGAGCCCGTGATCAGCTTCAGGAAAGCGTGGCTCCGGCGGACGCGCGCGCTATCCTCTCGAGCGTTCGGTGAGCGCAGTCGCCTCGGAACCACCGCGGGAGAGATATGAGCCAAGGATCCTCAGACGCAGCCTCTTTGCCGCCCCTCGATCTCGAAGGCTTGTCCCTCTGGCTGGTGGAGCGGGGCATGCGGGGGCAACGGCTGGGTGAGCAGATCGCTGGGTTCTGCCGACGGATCTACGACGCCGGCTTTCCGATGAAGCGGGCGCAGATGGGCATGTACACGCTCCATCCCCGCTACGGCTCGCACACCTTCGTCTGGCGGCCCGAGGTCGAGGGGATCGAGCATGTTCCGCGTGAGCACGCGGTCCAAAGCCGCGACGTCTACCTCAAGAGCCCGGTCCACCATATGCGCAGCAGGGGCCTTCTGGCGCTGCGCCGGCGGCTCGATGTCGAAGACCCGGAGGAATTCGTTCTCTTCCCCGAGCTGCGTGCGGAAGGGCTGGTCGACTATGCGGCCTTCATCGTGCCCTACGATCCGGTGCAGGTGGCGGCCCTCGCCAAGGGGGCGGGCGCGGCCGGCGACACGCCCGGTCCAGGCGGCGCAATCGACGGCATCTTCTTCTCCTGCGCCACCGACCGGCCCGAAGGCTTCGACCAGCGACAGCTCGATCAGGTGGCTGCGATGCTCCCTTATCTCGCGATCTGCGCCAAATCGCGCCTAACCTACGACGTCGCGAGCACCGTGCTGGAGACCTACCTCGGCCGGGATGCAGGCAAGCGGGTTCTGACCGGCGCGATCGAGCGCGGCTCGGCCGAGGCCATTCGCGCCGTGATCTGGTTTTCCGACCTGCGCGGCTTCACCAAGCTGACCGACAGCCTGCCGCGGGACGTTCTCGTCGCCACGCTCAACGACTATCTCGAGGCGATGGCAGAGCCGGTCCAGGCGCACCATGGCCAGATCCTCAAGTTCATGGGCGACGGGCTGCTGGCCACCTTCGACCTGACGGGCAGGGACGACGCAGAAGTCTGCCGGGACGCCCTTGCGGCGGCGGCAGAGCTGCGCGCCGCTCTTCCCGGCCTCAACGAGGCGCGCGAGGCGGCCGGCAAGCCTATCATGGACTTCGGCCTGGCGCTGCACCTGGGCGAGGTCTTCTACGGCAACATTGGCGCCAGCGAGCGATTGGACTTCACCGTGGTCGGGCCGGCGGTCAACGAGGCGAGCCGAATTCAGGCACTCTGCAAGGAGCTCGACCGCAGCATCCTCGCCTCCAGCAGCGTGCGCGCCGCCGCGGGCGATGACTGCGGCTTGGAGTCGCTCGGCTTTCACGCCCTGCGCGGTGTGCGCAAGCCGCAGGAGCTCTTCGGGCTCGCGGATTGAGGCGGGCGTGGGCTGCGGTGTTCAATGAGGGACGGTCGTGCCTCAACGCCAGAGCATACTTACTTCGATGTGTAGCCCTTTGGGTCTTCCGGTGAGGTCAGCAGCGTGCCCTCGTACTTCGGAAGATCGTCATCGATCTGAAGCCAGGGAAGCTTGCTCTGATAGTTGACGTGAAACGTCGGTTTGAAGTTCTCCGGGTCTTCCAAAGACGCGGCGTAGAGATGCATCCCGCCAGGGTAATGATCCGCTTCGAAGCCCATCGGGGACCCACATGTGGCGCAGAAGTGTCGCCGTACGCCTTTGGAGCTCTCGAACGTCTTCAGCGCCTGCCCCAGCCATCGGAAATTTTCGATGGGGACGCCGAGCCAGGCGACCAGCGGGGCGGCACAGTTGCGGCGGCAATCGTCGCAATGGCAATAGCAGGCCCAGGTCGCGTCGCCTTCGTACGCCCAGCGTGTGTCTCCGCAGAGGCAACGGCCTCGTCGTGTCATCTCAATCCTCAGCCACCCTCGCGCGGGTCCTCGGCGGTGGAGTGGTCGGTCGGCTGCGGCGTCATGGTCATGACGGTAACGCCGGTCGCGGACTCGAAGCGGTGCCAGCAGCCCTGGGGCACTACGGTCACCATGCCGGCCGTCATCTCCAGCACCTGTGGCCCGGTCTCGGTCATGATGGTGAGGCGGGTCGCGCCGTCGATCACTTGCACCAGCTCGTCGCCGTTGGTGTGACGCTCCCAGGCACTCTCGCCCTGGAAGCTGCCGGCGAAGACCCCGCCGTCCTGGGTTTCCACCAAGGTCGCGAAGGTGCCGTCCAGCTCGTCTTCGCTCATGTCCGCCCGGCGGCCGGTCAGCATCTTCTTGCCGGCCAGCGCCTCGGAAATCTTCACTGCTGCAACCATCCTTCAGCCTCCTCCCGTCCGGGCTTTCGAAAGTTTCCTGCTTAGAAAGATGAGGCAATCGCGATCGGCTGCCAAGCACGCAGGCCGTATTTCGGCTATTCAGATTTGAAGATCAACGCGGGCTGAGTCTGTCTCCATTGCAAAGCTGTAATTTGACAGTTCTGTGATGAAGCGCACAGGCAGACGAGGCGAAAGAGCCTATGCCTGCTGTGAAATCGACAAATCACCTTGGGACGTTGCCTGTATGACCATCTCCTTTGCTTTGCGTCCGGCTCGGCCGGAAGACTGCAAGGATATCGCCAAGCTCTTCCTGATCTCCTCCGACGGGCTGGCCGAGTACATTTGGAGCGGCCTGGCCGAGCCCGGCGCTGATCTGGCAGAGGTCGGTGCCCAGCGCTACGCGCGGGCAGGTGTGCCCTTCTCCTATGAAAAGTGCCTGCTTGCCGTCTCGGGAGAGGAGGTGCTGGGCATGCTGCACAGCTTCCCCATACCGTCCCGCGATGAAGAGGACGTGGAGGAAGACCCGGTGCTGCGGCCCTACGCGGAGCTCGAGGACGCCGGCAGCCTGTATGTCTCCGCCGTGGCGCTCTATCCGCAGTACCGCGGCAACGGCATCGGCACCTTGCTGCTCGCGGCGGCGGACGAGGAGGCGCGGCGGCAAGAGCTGCCGCGCGTGAGTTTGATTTGCTTCGAGAAGAACGAGGGCGCCATGCGGCTTTATCGTCGTTTCGGCTATCGCGAAGTCGATCGTCGCCCGCTGGTGCCGCATCCCTGTCTGCACTACGACGAAGGCGATGCCGTTCTTCTGGCCAAAGACGCCCAGGTCTTCGGGCAGCAAGAGACGGACCCGATGAGTCCGAGACTCGCAACGCTCTAGTCGACCCCGGCCAACTTGCTTCGCCGCTCCAGGCGGATGACGTCGCGCCACTGGCCGGCCATGGGGCCTAGCGGCATGCGCCCGATCTTCTCCCGCGTGCCGTAGGCCCGGAAGCCGTGGCGCTCATGCAGGGCAAGGCTGGCCCGGTTCTCTGGGAAGATGCCGGCCTGCAGGGTCCAGATGCCGGCCGCTTCCGAGCTGGCGATCACGGCCTCCAGAAGGGCCGAACCAACTCCGCGCCCTTGCGCTGCCTCGGAAACGTAGACGCTCACCTCGGCAACCCCCTCATAGACCTTGCGCGGCGAGATTGAGGAGAGAGCGGCCCAGCCCAGCAGCCTCGTGCTGGCGAGCGCGACAAGCCGGCAGTCCGGACGGTACTTCGCATCGAAGGCAAGCCAGCTTGGCGCCTGGCTCTCGAAGGTCGCGTGGCCTGCGTCGATGCCTTCCTGGTAGATCCGCAGTACCTCGGCGCCGTGCGAGGTGGTCATGGGGCGGATTTCGAGCGGTGGAGAGCTTGCGATCATGACCGGGGCTGCCTGTGGCTCGCTTTCCTGGATAGGATAGCGCAGGCAGCCGGAGCCCGCACAAGACCCGGATAGAACGGGGCAGGTCCGCGGACTACAGGAGGGTGGTGACGTCTTCAGAAAGGATGGAGGGAGCATGGGCGGCCAGCGCATGGGGCTGACGGAATGGGCATTGCTGCTGGCACTGTCCCTGGTTTGGGGCGGATCGTTCTTCTTCGTCGAGATTGGCCTGGAGGGGCTAGGACCCTACAGCATCGTTGCTGTCCGGGTTGGGCTGGGCGCGCTCGGTTTGCTGTTCTTTCTGAGGCTGCGGGGTTTGGCCTTGCCCGAAAGCCGTGCGGACTGGAGGGCGCTCCTGGTCATGGGTCTGTTGAACAACGCCATTCCCTTCAGCCTGATCGCCTGGGGGCAGGTGCGCATCGACAGCGGCTTGGCCTCCATCTTCAATGCCACCACGCCGCTCTTCACTCTCGTGGTTGCGCATCTCTGCACCCGGGACGAGCGCCTGACGCCGCTCAAGAGTCTCGGCGTCCTGCTCGGCCTTCTCGGCGTGGCCGTTTTGATCGGACCGGACCTGGGCGAAGGGGCGGGCGGCAGCCTCTGGGGACAGGTGGCCGTGCTCGGCGCGGCCTGCTCCTATGCCTTCGCCAGCGTTTGGGGCCGGCGTTTGCGGCACCTGTCGCCCGCCGTGGCCGCAACCGGCATGCTGCTTTGCTCGTCCGCCGTTATGGTGCCGTTTGCGCTCCTGGTCGAACCGCCGCCGGCTGTGCTTCCGTCGCCCTCCGTTCTAGCCGCCCTGGTGGGCCTCGGTCTGCTCAGCACCTCACTGGCCTATCTCCTCTACTTCGAAATCCTGGCCCGGGCCGGTGCCGTCAATCTGATGCTAGTGACCTTTCTCATTCCGCTCAGTGCCTTAGCGCTCGGCGTACTCTTCTTGCATGAGCCTTTGGAGATGAGTGCGCTGCTCGGCCTCGCCCTGATCTTCGCCGGACTTGCGGCGGTCCAGGCGCAAGGGCGTGTCTCAGCCGCCAAGCCACACCGTACGCCACGGGAGAAACGATGATGAAGAGGGAACCCGCACTGTCCGCTCTCGACTGGCCGCACATTATCGAGTCGATCGATGCGCGTGGCTTCGCCGTCACGCCGCCGCTTCTGGACCAGGCCACCTGTCGGTCGCTGCGCCGGCTCTATGACGATGAAGCACGCTTTCGCAAGCGGGTCGTGATGGCGCGTCAGAGCTACGGGCAGGGCGAGTATCAGTACTTCGCGAACCCCTTGCCGGATACTGTCGAGGCACTGCGCCAAGCCTGCTATCCGCCTTTGGCGACGCTGGCCAATCGTTGGGAAGAGGCGCTTGGGCGCCCTCCGAGCTTTCCCGACAGCCTGGACCGCTACCTCGCCCAATGCCACGAAGCCGGGCAGTGCCGGCCGACTCCTCTGATGCTCCGCTATGGCCCTGGCGACTACAACCGCCTGCATCAGGACCTCTACGGGCCGCTGCACTTCCCTCTGCAGATGGCGGTGCTGCTTAGCCAGCCGAACACGGGTGAGGACGGCGGTGAGTTCGAGGGCGGCGAGTTCGTGCTGACCGAGCAGCGCGCGCGGGTACAGTCGCGTGTCCAGGTGGTGCCGCTCAAGCAGGGCCAGGCCGTGATCTTCTGCGTCAATCAGCGGCCGGCGCGGGGCAGCCGCGGCGTCCACCGCGTCACCATGCGCCACGGCGTCAGCGAACTGCGCTCGGGCGAGCGCTTCACCCTCGGCATCATCTTCCACGACGCGGCCTGATTTCGAGCAGTTCCTCACGTTTTCGGCGGTCTCGCGTCAACGCACAATTGACCGCGCTGCCGTTGGACCGCCATGCTGACGGCATGGATATGGAACAGGGGCGCCAATTGGCGCAGAGCTTCGATGAGATGGGCGGGCCGGGGGGCGACTGCCGCCCGCAGTACCGGGTCATTCGGAGCTGGCTGGATGGGGCGGAGAGCGAGCTGCTGCGTCTCAAGCGCGAGGAAGCGGAACAACTCTTCCGGCAGATCGGTATTACCTTTGCCGTCTACACCGAAGGCGGCGATCCCGAGCGCCTGATTCCCTTCGATCTCATCCCGCGCATCCTCGACGGGCAGGAATGGGACTATCTCGAGCGCGGCCTGGTTCAGCGGGTGCAGGCCCTCAACGCCTTCGTCGCCGACGTCTACCACGAGCGCGAGATCGTCAAGGCCGGCAAGGTCCCCGAAGCCCTGGTGCTGCATAACGAGAGCTTCGAAGCCGAGATGCAGGGCTTCACCGTGCCCCAAGAGGTCTACACCCACATCGCCGGCATCGACATCGTGCGCACCGGGCCCAAGGAGTTCTTCGTGCTGGAGGACAACTGCCGCACGCCCTCCGGCGTCTCCTACATGCTGGAGGACCGCGAGGTCACCATGCGGCTGTTCCCCGAGCTCTTCGGCCAGCACAGCGTGCGCCCGGTCTCGCACTATCCCGACGAGTTGCTCGAGACCCTGCGCTCGGTCGCGCCGGAGCGCTGCAGCGGTGAGCCGACCATCGTCCTGCTGACGCCCGGGCAGTTCAACAGCGCCTACTACGAGCACTCCTTTCTGGCCGACGAGATGGGGGTGGAGCTGGTCGAGGGCAGCGACCTGATCGTCGAGGATGCCGTGGTCTACATGCGCACCACCGAGGGCCTGCGCCGGGTCGACGTCATTTACCGGCGCATCGACGATGCCTTCCTCGACCCGCTGACCTTCAACCCCGACTCCATGCTGGGCGTGGCCGGTCTGATGCAGGCCTATCGGACGGGCAACGTCACCCTGGCCAATGCGCCCGGCGCCGGCATCTGCGACGACAAGGCGATCTATACCTTCGTTCCCGAGATGGTGCGCTTCTACCTCGGCGAAGAGCCGATGCTGAACAACGTGCCGACCTACAACTGCGCCAAGGAGGAGGAGCGGCACTACGTTCTCGACAACCTCTCGGAGCTCGTGATCAAACTGGTGCACGGCTCCGGCGGCTACGGCATGCTGGTCGGTCCCAGGGCGAGCGAGGCGGAACTTGGCGAGTTCGCCACGCGCATCAAAGCCAAGCCGGAGGCCTACATCGCCCAGCCGACCCTGGCTCTCTCCACCTGTCCGACCTTCGTCGACACCGGCATCGCCCCCCGCCACGTCGACCTCAGGCCCTTCGTTCTGGTCGGTGACCGGGTCCGGGTGGTGCCCGGCGGCCTGACCCGCGTGGCGTTGCGCGAAGGCTCTCTGGTGGTCAACTCAAGCCAAGGCGGCGGTACCAAGGACACCTGGGTCATCGATCTGCCGGAAGAGCCGTCGTCGTGATGCTGAGCCGCACCGCCAACAACCTCTTCTGGATGGCGCGCTACATGGAGCGCGCCGAGTTTGTCGCGCGCCTTCTCGAGGTCGCCTTGCAGATGTCCGGCATGAAGTCGCGGGAGGGGCGCACCGAGTGGAACTCGGCGCTGATCGCTTCGGGCTGCGAAGCCGGCTATTTCGCCAAGTACGACGAGGTGACGGCCCGCGACGTCGTCGACTATCTGGCGCGCGATCCGGACAATCCCTCCAGCATCTATTCCTGCCTTTCGACCGCTCGGCAGAATGGCCGCAGCGTGCGCACGGCGCTGACCGTCGATACCTGGGAGGCGATCAATGGCACCTGGCTCGACATCCAGGTGGCCGGCCGGCAGCGCTTCGCCATCGAGAATCTCGACAACATGTTGAGCTGGGTGAAGCGTCGGGCCCTGCAATTCAACGGTGCCTACAACAACACCATGCTGCGCGGCGACGCCTTCTATTTCTGTCGCCTGGGCACCTATCTGGAGCGTGCCGACAACACGGCCCGTATCCTGGACGTCAAGTATCACGTCCTCCTGCCGGAGTACGAGCAGGTCGGCGGCCTGCTCGACTATTATCACTGGCGGGCGATCCTGCGCTCCGTTTCGGCGCTTAGGGCCTATCACCGCTTCTACCGCGATCGCATCTCGCCCTGGAACGTGGCGGAGTTGCTCATCCTCCAGCCGCAGCTCCCGCGCTCGTTGCGCGGCTGCTACGATCAGGTGACGGGCAATCTCGACCTCTTGGCCGGCCAATACGGTGGACAAACCGGGGAATGTCATCGTTTGGCGGGGGAATACCATGCGCGACTGCGCTATGGCAGAATCCAGGATGTTTTCGATAGTGGTTTGCACGAGTTCCTGACCGAGACGATCGATCGCTCCATCGTGCTCGGCAAGGAAATCCAGCGCTTCTATCTGATGTAGGCTTGGTGCAGGCAGTTTGGGGAGTGCCGAGAGGATGCGACTGCAGGTACAGCACCGCACGGCCTATCGCTACGATGCGCCCATTCCCTATGCCATACAGAACATTCGCCTTTCGCCGCGGCCTTTTCGCGGCCTGCGGGTGATCCGCTGGTCGATCAAAGGCGAGACGGGCAACGAGCTGCCGAGCTACATCGACGGCTACGGCAACATCATCCACTGCCATACCGTCAACCGTTGGCATCAGCAGGCGGCCATTGTCGTTTCCGGTGAAGTGGAAACCCACGACACCCATGGCATGGTCAGCGCACCGGAACCGCTGCCACCCTTCTTTTTCCGGCGGAATACGCCTCTGACGGAGCCCTGCGAGGCCTTGCGGGCGCTGGCCGCCGAAGGCGAGGGACTCTCGAGCCTGCTCGACCGGTTGCACGACCTGATGGAGCGCATCCCCCGGCGTGTCATCTATGAAATCGGCGAAACCCATGCCGCCACGACGGCGAGCGAGGCATTGGCGGCAGGGCGCGGCGTGTGCCAGGACCACGCCCACGTCTTCATTGCTTGCGCGCGTCTGCTCGACGTGCCGGCACGCTACGTCAGCGGCTATCTCTGGACCGGCAGCGAGGAGAACTTCGAGGCCAGCCACGCCTGGGCCGAAGCCTTTGTCCCCGATCTCGGCTGGGTCGGTTTCGATCCGGCCAACGGCGTCTCGCCGACGGCGGCTTATGTCCGCACTGCGGTCGGCCTGGACTACTGGTCGGCGGCCCCACTCAGGGGCTTGCGGCAGGGGACGGCCCGGGAAACACTCGAGGTCTCTGTGCAGGTCACCGCTGTCGCTGGGCAAGAGCAGAGCCAGAGCCAGCAGCAGGTGGTTTCGTGAGGACGATTCAAGGGAATGCCATGACTTATTGCGTCGGTTTGCATTTGGACGAAGGCTTGGTGCTGCTGTCCGATACGCGTACCAACGCGGGCGTCGACCACATCTCTACCTTCTCCAAGATGCATGTCATCGCCGAGCCTGGTGAGCGGGTCATTGTCATGATGTCCGCCGGCAACCTGGCGCTGACCCAGACCGTGGTCAATCTGGTCTCCGAGGGTTTCGACTCGGAAACCCTGGGCAAGGGCGCAACGCTGTCCGAGGTGCCGACCATGTTTAAGGCTGCGCAGCTCACGGGGGAGGTGATCCGCAGCGTTTATCATCGCGACGGCGAGGCCATGAAGGCGCAGAGCGTGCCTTTCGATCTGTCGATCCTGCTGGCTGGACAGATCGCGGGACGGCGCATGCGCCTGTTTCAGCTTTACTCCGCCGGGAATTTCATTGAGGCGACGGCGGACACGCCCTTCCTGCAGGTCGGCGAGCACAAGTACGGCAAACCGATCTTGGACCGCTCGGTGACTGCCGAAACCAGCCTCTCCGACGGCGTCAAGCTGGCGCTGATCTCCATGGACTCGACCTTGCGCTCGAACCTGACCGTCGGTCTGCCGGTAGATCTGCTGGTCTATCGCCGCGACAGCCTGGAGGTCGGCCTACAGCAGCGCTTGACCGAAGAGAACGAGTACTTCCGGCTTATCCGGGAGAACTGGTCGGAAGCGCTGAAATCGGCCTACAAATCGATCCCCGCGCCGCCTTGGTTCTAGCCGCAAACGCGATATGCGGATTGACCGCTCCTGGCCGATAGGTTATAAGAAATCAGGTGCGTCTGTAGCGTTAACCATAAGAAATTGCTACAGAATTAAGTGGGATGTTCTAGGGGAAATCAATGCGCGCAATCGCGATCGGCGTTGCGGCTGGTCTTATGTTGACCGGCCCGCAAGCTCATGCCACGGCCATTTCGGCCGTTGAGATTCTTCAGGAATACAACCTTATCGTTTTGGGCGATGCGCTGGTTAGCACGGAGACCGAGGGCCCGGTCTACGTCGGTGGCAATCTCGCCGGCAGCGGGCCTTACGGGGTCAATCCGGATGGTCTGCCGAACGGATCGTTGGGCGGTACGCTGGTCGTCGGCGGTGACGTCGACGGCGAGGTACGGCTGTTCAGCGGCGATGCCGTGGTCGGCGGCAGCATCGGCACTCCCATCTTCAACAACGGCGGTGGCACGATCACCGAGGGTGCGAGCGTCGATACGGCCGGGGTTGCCGCTGCCTTCAACGCGCTCTCCAGCGCACTCGCGCAGCTCACCGATACCGGCGGCAGCATCACGGGCGGTCAGAACGCTGTATTCAATTCCGTTGCCGGCCCGGACGGCGTGGCTGTCTTCAACGTCGCCGATAGCTTCTTCGATAGCATCTCGAACCTGACCTTCAACACCGGAGACCTGACGACGATCGTCAACGTCAGCGGCACCAGCATCGATCTCAGCGGTGGCTTCAACTTCAATTCCGGCTCCTTCACCTCGGACGTGATCTTCAATTTCTTCGAAGCCGAGGAGCTGCTGATCTCGACGGCGTTCAGCGCGACGATTCTGGCGCCCTTGGCCGACGGCCAGATCAACGGCGGCCGGACGGAAGGCTCGGTTGTGCTGGGTTCCCTGGCGCAGTCGGTCGAGATCGATGGACCGCTGTTCGACGGCCCACTCCCACCGCCGCCGACAGAGCTCGCGGCGCCTGGGCCGTTTCTGTTGGTCTTGCTCGGGTTGGCCGGCTTGATCGGCCTTGGCAGAGCCGCCAACGGCAGCAGCCGGCCTCTCTAGCTTCCCAGTCGTTTGCGCATGATCGGCCGGGTGTCCGAGCGCCGGGCGACCTCTTCGAAGCCGGCGCGGCGAAAGACGCTGGCAAAGCCGGTCCAGGCATAGGCGGCCGGGTAGGGGCGCTTCTTCGGTTCGATCGGATAGCCTTCCAAGATGGAGGCGCCGCGCTGGCGGGCGAAGGTGCAGGCCGCGCGCAGCAGGGCCTCTGCGACGCCCCTGTTGCGGCAGTCCTTGGCGACGAGAAAGCAGGAGACCGACCAGACGGGCCGATCGTCGACCGGCTTCAGCACCCGCGAGGTCTCGAGCCGGACGAAGCGCTCGCGCGGCGCCAACGATATCCAGCCGCCCGGCCGATCATTCTCATAGGCCAGCAGGCCCGGCTCTTCGCCGCCTTCGACGATGGCCCGGATATCCTCGCGGTTGCCATCGCCAACACGCTTGTCGTAGTCGGCCTTGCGGCGGCGCCACAGCATGCACCAGCAGCCGCCGCAACCGCCTTTCGCACCCATGACTGTCTCGAAGTCGGGCCAGCGCCCAGGGGTGAGAGGGGAGGTGGCAAGGCCCGAGGTGGACATGGCTTAGCCGCCGTCATTCCGCCGTGATCGAGATGTGGGGCTCGTCCGCCGCCACCCGGCTAAGCCAAGCTTGAACGTTTGGATAGCGGGCGAGATCAAAGCCGCCTTGGTCGGCCACGTGGCTGTAGGCGTAGAGCGCGATGTCGGCCACGCTCAGTTGCTCGCCGACGAAGAAGCGGCGGCCTTCGAGATGGCGCTCCATCACCTCCAGGGCCGCGTTGCCTTTCTCGGCCAGCGTCGGCAACTCGGCCCGGCGCGGGCTGTCCTCGGGCGTATGGCGCAGAATGTAGCGCGCGACGGCAATCGACGGCTCGTGATTGTACTGCTCGAAGAACATCCACTGCAGGCACTGAGCGCGCTGCAGCCGGTCCTCGGGCAGAAAGCGGCTGCCGTCGGCAAGATAGGTAATGATGGCGTTGGACTCCGGCAGGACCGTGCCGTCGTCGAGCTCCAAGGCCGGCACCCGGCCGTTGGGGTTCTTGGCCAGAAATGCGTCGGTCCGCGTCTCGCCATTGAGAATGTCCAGCTCGACCCGCTCGTAGGATAAGCCAAGCTTGTGCAGCAGCAGGCGCGCCTTGTAGCCGTTGCCGGAGTCGAGGAAGTCGTAGAGACGCATGCGGTGCCTTCCCTGTCAGCCCTGTTGGGGAAGGCTACGCGTTGCGCGATTGCCGTCGCAAGCGAGCTTAGCTTATCGAAGGATGAGCCGCGCTTATGCGGTGGGGTGCCCTTTGGGGAACCTCAGGAGGACGGCGATCAGCTTTTGCCTTGCGCGCGTTCGCGCTTTTCGGCCGGCTCATCCTTGCTCGGTTCCGCCTTGCCCGCAGCCTTGAAGCGACCGACTGCGGCACCAAGCTGACCAAGCTCGCTCTTCTCGATCAAAGTGCCAAGCTTGGTGTCCTTGCCGCCGGCCGCTTCGAGCAGGCGCCCGTAGTCGTCGCTATAGCTGTCCAGCATCGGCCAGGCGTTGAGGCGGTCCAGCCGGGAGCGGGCCGTCTCTCCGCCCTCCGCCAGGTCCTTGGCGACGAGGCGGAAAAAGGCGCCGCGGCTGCCTTGCCGCAGCTTGGTCAGGGCTTCCGAATAGGCTTCGCGGGCCGAGAGGACGGCCGCGATATCCATGGCCGTATCGTTGAGATGGTCGCGCACCGAGCGCCGCAGGATGTCATAGATCAGCTCGCCGTCTTTCGGCTCGTTCTTGCCGGCTTTGAAAGGCGGTAGCCCGTCGTTGAGCGGGGAGGGGCGAGGGCCGCTGGTCTTGGCGGGCTCGAGCGGCACACCGGCGGTCGAAGGACCGGCTGCGGCACCTGCGACGCTGTCGGCAGGTGCGCTGCTGAGGCTCGGCTCTTTCGACGGCGCCATGCTGTTGCCGGCACTCTTCGCCTGTGCCGGCACAGGGGCGGGGGCCGCTTTCGTTCCCGTTTCGCCGTTTTTTGCGGCGGCATCGATCACTTGCTTGGCGACCGGTCGGTTGGCTGCGCCATTGGGAGAGGGTTCGATGCGATCCGGCTTGGTCGGCGAAGGGGCCGTTTTCACCGGGTCTACTTTCGGCGCAGTCGGTGCTGCCTGAAGATCGCCCCCGGGGATACCCTGGCGCAGGAGATCGAGCTGTATTCCAAGCGCGTCGACTTGGCGCTCCAGCTGCTTTTCGCGACCAGCCCCTTTGAGCGTGGTGATCACGCACCAAAAGAGCGCAACCGGTCCGATCAAGGCGATGATGATCAGCGCGACTTCGTAGGGGGGCAAGATCGTCAGGCTCTCAAGGCCAACGAAGCTCGAAAGGTAAAACAGGCCAAGCGCCAGCCATCCCAGGGACAGCAGCACTCCGATCACGATCAGCATGACGGGCCTCTCACGCACTTGCTCCAATCGCTGTTGCGCGGTGAGCTTGCGACCCTCCGCGCCGAACGTTCTCTTGTCGTGCCCCTGCATCAGCCCACAGGCCATGGCAAAGAGAAAAAGCGAAAAGCTAACGTCCTATCTCAGACGGTTAGAGCAATTCTCTGATTCCGGCAATGCTCGCGCTTACGCAGCCCGACAAATGAAAGCTGCCTGGAAGTCTATTAAAAAAACGACAAAACCCGCAGACTGGACGGGGCTGCGGGTGCCGAAGACGAGCTGCGCGAAGACTTAGCCTTGGCGGGCTTTGAAGCGCGGATTCTTCTTGTTGATGACGTAAACGCGCCCGCGCCGCCGAACGATTCGGCAGTTTCTTTCGCGTTTCTTGGCCGTTTTCAACGAGTTAACGATCTTCATTTCAGTCACTCACGCCGGGCTGCCGGCCTCTCGAATTTCGACAAGAGCGCGGAAAATAGTGTCGGCTTTCGACTCTGTCAACGGCGCGTCGGCGCAGAATTGCAGTGGCCTTCCCGTTGCTTGCGGCGGTGCGTTGACCTGAAGCGGGCTCGCTCAACTTTGCACCATAGGCCTAAGTTCAGTGGCTAATGCAGTGTATTCGGCAGACGCGCAGCACGCCCGAATCGATGGCCGCGACGCAGCGGGCCCAGTATTCCAGCTCCGAGGCCAAGGCCACCTTGTCGAGCCGGGTCAGCTCGGCCTGAGCCGCGCTGTCGACGAACTTGGCGCAGCCGTGCAGGATCTCGGAACGGAGACGATCGGTAATGTCCTCATCCACGCGCACATCGAGCTTCAGCGCGGTGAGGCGGGAGACGTAATCTTCCTTTGCCCAAAACTCCGGCGTCGGATGATGAACTTCGGCCCAGGCGGTCAAGGCGTCGTTCGAGGCGCCCGGCTTGGAGACCACGAAGTCGCTGAACAGCAGCTGCCCGCGCGGCTTCAAGCCGCTTTTGATGCGCGGTACGAGCTCTTCTTTGTTTTCAATGCGAAACAAGGCTTCCTTCGAGAAGATGCAGTGGTACTTGGCCTCATCGATCGGCACATGGGTTCGGTCGAAGTGCTCGATGGGTGCTTTCTTCGCCAAACCCGCCTGCGTCGACATGGCCATGGCTTGCTCGGCAAGGCCGGCGTCGCTCTCAAGGCCTGTGATCCAGGCGTTGAATTCCTTGGCCATCAGGCGGGCCGGTCCGCCGAGTGCCGCGCCGATGTCGAGAACGACGCTTTCGTTGGTCAGGCCGAGCGGCTTGACCATGTATTCGACGTACTCGGGTCCGCCCGGCGTCAGGAAGCCTTGGCCCCAGATCGCTTGAGCCATGGCGATCCGCTCGGGCTGCCAAGGCTGCTTGAGGCGTTCGATGGTGTCCTGACCTAGCGGCGCCGGCCTTTTCGGCTCAGGTTCGGGGGGTAACTCCGGCGCTTCTCGCTCTTTCAGCTCGAGGCCCTGCCACCAGCTTTTGAGGCGCAGCATAAACGGCACTCTGCCGCTCTTCAGGCGATAGAGCTTTGGCGACGGCTCTTCGCCTATTTCAGGCTCGGCGCTCTCAGCCATGGTACAGGTTGAATGTCTCAACAATAGAAGAATGCAATATGGAAACCCTAGCGAGCGGCGCTTAAGCCTGGGTTAAAGCATCCTTAAAGTCAGGTTTCCTGTCCTGGTGTACAATGCGACTGGTGCGGACCGGGATGCCGAGAGACTCTTCAGACTCTTCCCTAGAAAGAAAATAAGGGCGCTGCTTCCTGCAACGCCCCTCGCAAGTCGACAGGGATACACGTCCGTAAATGCTTCACCCGGTCACAAGGAGTTCTAACTCGCTCTACGGTGGCAAATCGTTATCGAGTCGATCAAGTACTTTATGAGCACCCGCTGGTGGCGCCACAGGTGTCGCATTTCAGGCAGGTTCCGTTCCGCACCATGGTGAAATTGCCGCAGCTCTCGCAGGGATCGCCCTCGTAGCCGCGGATGCGTGCTTCCTTGATGCGCTCGATGCGGGCGCTGATCGAACGCTCGACGACCGTCGCGACGACGCTTTCGTCTCCCAAAGGCGTATCTGAACCGAAGGCCTCGGCGTCTGGCAAGCTCGTCGCCGTAGCAGCGCTGCTCAAGACGGCATCGACGCTCTGTTCGGCGATGGCCATGCCGCCGGTCAGGACGGTGAAGCGATTGCGGACGTAGCCGCGCGAGGCGACCCGCTGCACCGTCTCCTGCACCGCATGGCGGGCCTGGGCCTCGATGGCGGCGATCTCGCTGGGAGGCTGACCCTCCGAGGAGCCGGCGCCTTTGCCACTATGCTCCAGTGCGCCCTGATCGCCCGTGCCCATGGAGTCCGGAAGCAGATCGTCTGCCTCGACGTGGGCCAGATCGTTGCGTCCCAGGTAGCTGATCGCGAGTTCCCGGAAGATGTAGTCCAGCACCGAGGTCGCCATCTTGATCGTGTCGTTGCCGTCGACCATGCCCGAAGGCTCGAAGCGGGTGAAGGTGAAGGCGTCGACGTACTCGTCCAGCGGCACACCGTACTGCAGGCCGATGGAGATGGCGATGGCGAAGTTGTTCATCAGGCTGCGGAAGGCGGCCCCTTCCTTGTGCATGTCGACGAAGATCTCGCCGAGCCGCCCGTCCTCGTACTCGCCGGTCCGGAGATAGACCTTATGGCCGCCGACGATGGCCTTCTGGGTGTAGCCCTTGCGGCGCTGGGGCAGGCGGCTGCGCTCGGCCAGGCGTTCGACGACCCGCTCCACCACGCGCTCGGCCAGTTTCTCGACGCGCTGCACCTGCGGCGCCTCGGTCAGGTCTTCGGCGGCCAGGGAGTCGTCCAGCCCGTCGAACAGCGAGGTCGCCAGCGGCTGCGAGAGCTTCGAGCCGTCGCGGTAGAGCGCGTTGGCCTTGAGGCCGAGCCGCCACGACAGCAGGTAGGCATTCTTGCAGTCTTCGACCGTCGCCAAGTTTGGCATGTTGATGGTCTTGGAGATAGCGCCTGAGATGAAGGGCTGGGCGGAGGCCATCATGCGGATGTGGCTTTCTACCGACAGGGCCCGCGTACCCAGGCGGCCGCAGGCCGTGGCGCAGTCGAACACCGCTAGGTGCTCGTCCCGCAGGCCGGGCGCGCCCTCCAGGGTCATGGCACCGCAACAGTGTGTGTTGGCGGCCTCGATCTCTTGGCTGGAGAAGCCGAGGGCGGCGAGCATGTTGAAGTCGAGCGCTTCGAGCTGCTCGGCGGAGAAGCCCAGGGTTTCGCGGCAGAACTCTTCGCCCAGGGTCCACTTGTTGAAAGCGAACTTGATGTCGAAGACGCTCTCCAGCGCCTTTTCCAGCTTCGTTAAGGCGACCTCGTCGAAGCCGCGCGCGGCCAGGCTCTCATGGTTGATCACAGGGGCCGAGGCCAAGCCGCCGTGGCCGACGGCATAGCGCACGATGCGCTCGCATTCCTGCGGTGTGTAGCCGAGGCGCTCGAGCGCCACGGGTACGGTGCGGTTGATGATCTTGAAGTAGCCGCCGCCGGCCAGCTTCTTGAACTTCACCAGCGCGAAGTCGGGCTCGATGCCGGTGGTGTCGCAATCCATGACCAGGCCGATGGTGCCGGTCGGTGCGATCACCGTGGTCTGGGCGTTGCGGTAGCCGTGCTCTTCGCCCAGGACGAGAGCGGCGTTCCAGGCCCGGGTGGCGGCGGCGACCAGCCGCTGGTCCGGGCAGTGCTTGCCGTCGAGCGGAACCGGGCGGACCGAGAGCCCCTCGTAGCCCTCGCGATGCCCGAGGGCGGCGCGGCGATGATTGCGGACGACCCGCAGCATCTCCTCGCGGTTATCCTCGTAGCCGGGGAAGGCGCCGAGTTCCCGCGCCATGTCGGCGGAGGTGGCATAAGCGACGCCGGTCATGATCGCCGTCAGGGCGCCGCAGAGGGCGCGACCTTCCGTGCTGTCGTAGGGCAGGCCGAGGGACATCAAGAGGCCGCCGATATTGGCGTAGCCGAGTCCGAGGGTGCGGTAGGCGTAGGAGAGCTCGGCGATGCGCGCAGCCGGGAACTGCGCCATCAGCACTGAGATCTCCAGGGTGATGGTCCAGAGACGCACGGCATGCTCGAAGGCCTCGATATCGACGCTGCCGTCGGCCCGGCGGAAGGCCATCAGGTTGAGCGAGGCCAGGTTGCAGGCCGTGTCGTCGAGGAACATGTACTCCGAGCAGGGGTTGGAGCCGTTGATCCGCCCCGCGTTCGGGCAGGTGTGCCACTGGTTGATGGTGGTGTCGTACTGGACACCGGGGTCGGCACAGGCCCAGGCGGCGTGGGCGATCTCCTCCCACAGCTCTTGCGCCGGCATGCGGCCGGCTTCCTTGCCGTCGACCCGGTTGCGCAACACCCAGTCGTCGTCGGCCAACACAGCCTCCAGGAAGCTGTCCGGCACGCGGACCGAGTTGTTGGAGTTCTGGCCGGAGACGGTGAGGTAGGCTTCCGAGTCCCAGTCGCTGTCGTAGGTCTTGAAGGCGATGTGGCGGTAGCCCTGCTGCGCGAACTGTAGGGTCCGCTGCACATAGTTCTCCGGCACCATGGCGTCGCGCGCCGCGCGCATGGCGGCTTTCAGCGCCGGGTTGCGCTTGGGGTCGATGTTCGGTTCGCCGGAGCCGTTGGTCACCTCCCGCCAGCAGCTTTCCAAGATGCGGTTGAGGTGCTTTTCACAGGCCTTGGAGCCGGCGATCAGCGCGGCGACCTTCTGCTCTTCCACCACCTTCCAATTGATGAACTCGCGGATGTCCGGGTGGTCCAGGTCGACGGTGACCATCTTGGCGGCGCGCCGGGTGGTGCCGCCCGACTTGATGGCGCCGGCTGCCCGGTCGCCGATCTTGAGGAAGGACATAAGGCCGGAGGAACGGCCGCCGCCAGACAGCGACTCGCCGGATCCGCGGAGCTGCGAGAAGTTGGTGCCGGTGCCGGAGCCATACTTGAAGAGCCGCGCCTCACGGGTCCAGAGGTCCATGATGCCGCTCTCGTTGACCAGGTCGTCGGCGACGCTCTGGATGAAGCAGGCGTGCGGCTGCGGATGCTCATAGGCGCTTGCGGCCTTGGTCAGCTCGCCGGTGCGATAGTCGACGTAGTGGTGGCCCTGGCTCGGCCCGTCGATGCCGTAGGCCCAGTGCAATCCGGTGTTGAACCACTGCGGCGAGTTCGGAGCGCCCATCTGGTTTGCCAGCATGAAGCGCATCTCGTCGAAGTAGGCGCGCGCATCCTCTTCCGTGTCGAAGTAGCCGCCTTTCCAGCCCCAGTAGGCCCAGGTCCCGGCCATGCGGTCGAAGACCTGCTTCGCCGAACGCTCGCCACTGGCACGCTCAGCTTCCGGCAGCTCGGCCAGGGCTTCCTCGTCCGGCACCGAGCGCCAGAGGAAGGCCGGCACGTCGGGCTCCGACACGCGCTTCAGCCGCGCCGGCACGCCACGCTTACGGAAGTACTTCTGGGCCAGGATGTCGCAAGCCGTCTGCGACCAGCTCGCCGGCGCTTCCACGTCCTCGGCGGAGAACACCAGGGAGCCGTCGGGGTTGCGGATCTCGCTGGCGGTCGTCTGGAAGACGATGCCCTCGTAGACGTCTTGATCAGGCTCTGTGAAGCGACGAGCAATGCGCATGACTAATTTCTGCCCTCAGCGTTTTGTTCTTCATCTCGGCGGTCTGTCGGGACTAAGACGCTAAGCGCCGCGGGAGAAATCCGTTTCCCATGGCAGCGCGAATCGCCAGCCCCGATCCAAAGTGTGGACGCTAAGTGGGTGGTAGGTCAACAAGATCTAGTGGTTAGCATCAATGAGAGGCCACGATGTAGTGGCACAGCCTCTGCAGAGGCGCCTTAGGGGAGGAGCAGACGCTTGAAGATCGTGACGCAGTTTCCGCGGGCCGTCCGCGAGATCGAAACGCTGGAAATCCCCATGGCGGACGGCTGCCGCCTGGCGGCACGCGTTTGGATGCCAGAGGACGCGGAGTCGGATCCCGTGCCGGCGCTGCTCGAATTCCTGCCCTATCGGCGGCGCGACGGGACGGTGGTGCGAGACGAACTGACGCATCCCTACCTGGCCGGGCACGGCTATGCCTGCCTGCGGGTCGACATGCGCGGCAACGGCGACTCCGATGGGCTGATGGAGGACGAGTACACCCCCCAGGAGTTGGCCGACGCCAAGGCGGTGATCGAGTGGCTCGCCCAGCAGCCTTGGTGCAGCGGCAAGGTGGGCATGATGGGCATCTCCTGGGGCGGCTTCAACGCGCTCCAGGTGGCGGCGCTCAAGCCCGCGCCGCTCAAGGCCATCATAACCCTCTGCTCGACCGACGACCGCTATGCCGATGACGTCCACTACATCGGCGGTTGTTTGCTCAACGACAACTTCGGCTGGTCGGCGCAGATGCTCGGCTATTCTTCGCGGCCGCCCGACCCAGCGGTGGTGGGGGAGCGCTGGCGGGAGATGTGGTTGGAGCGGCTGGAGGCCATGCCGCTCCTGGCTGCCAACTGGCTGCAGCATCAGCGGCGCGACGCCTACTGGCAGCATGGCTCGGTCTGCGAGGACTTCGGCGCCATCGATGCCGCGGTGCTCGCCGTTGGCGGCTGGGCCGATGCCTACAGCAACGCCGTGCCGCGCTTGCTCGCCGGTCTTAAGGCGCCGCGCAAGGGCATCATCGGACCCTGGGTGCACCGCTATCCCCACATCGCCTGGCCGGAACCCGCCATCGGTTTCCTGCAGGAGATGCTGCGCTGGTGGGACCGCTGGCTGAAAGGAGTCGACACCGGCGTCGAGGGTGACCCGGACCTACGGGTTTTCATCCAAGATATGCAGATGCCGGCCGCCGACCATGCGCGCGTTCCGGGCCGCTGGGTGGCGGAAGCGACCTGGCCGTCACCGAGCATCGAGCGCCATAGCCTCTTTCTGACCGCCGACGGCCTGCGACCGGAGCCGGGCCGTCGCGAGAAGGCCTTGATCGCCTCGCCCCAGCACGTCGGGCTCTCGGGCGGTGGCTTTTGCCCCGGCATTCGCGCCGGGCTCGAACTGCCAACCGATCAGCGCGAGGACGACGGCCTGTCGGTCGTCTTCGACACGCCGCCACTGGACCACCGGCTGGAGCTGCTGGGGGCGCCAGTGCTGGACCTGGAGCTCACCAGCGACAAGCCGCAGGCACTGCTGGCCGCGCGGCTTTGTGCCGTGGCGCCGGACGGCACCTCGGCGCGGCTGAGCTTCGGGCTGCTCAATCTGACCCATCGCGACAGCCATGCGGAGCCAACCGCCTTGGAGCCGGGCAAAGCCTATCGCGTGCGCCTGCAGCTCAACGACCTCGGCCAGGCGGTCCCGGAGGGCCACCGGCTGCGCATTGCGCTCTCGACCAGCTATTGGCCGCTGGTCTGGCCCTCGCCAGAGACCGCAAGCCTGACGCTCGACCTCAAGGAGGCGCGTCTGACCCTTCCGGTGCGCCCGCAGCGCGAAGAAGACGCGGTCATCTTTCCAGAGCCTGAGGGAGCGGAGCCGGTGCGCGCGGAGGAGCTACGCCCGCCCGAGAACCTCCGACTCGTCGAGCGCGATCTCGCCAGCGACGAGGTGACCGTGACTGTCGAGGACGACGGCGGCCTCAAGCGCCTGCTCGACCATGGCCTGGAGACCGGATCCTGGATGCGGCAGAGCCATGTCATCCGGCCGGACGACCCGCTCTCGGCGCAGGTGGAGGCGGCCTGGACCATGGAAACGGCGCGCGGCGACTGGCGCACCCGGGCCGAGAGCAGCGGCCTCATGTGGGCGGACGAAACGCACTTCCATCTCGAAGCACGGCTCGTCGCCTTCGAGGGCGAGGAGCAGATCTTCGAGAAGAGCTGGCGCGAGCGCATTCCGCGCGACTTTGTCTAGCCTTCGCGCAGCCGCCGAGATTGCCAGCTGAACAGCAGCAGCGCCGCGATCACCATGGCGCCGCCCAGGAGCTGCTGGGCCGAAAGCTGCTCGCCCAGCAGCAGCATGGCGATGGCGAGCGTGACCACCGGCTCCAGATTGAAGAACATGGCCGACCGCTCGGGGCCGGCATGGCCGATGGCGTTGAGCTGAAAGAAGACGGCGAAGACGAAGAGCAGCGTCGCCGCCAGCAGGGCCGACCAGCCTTGGCCCAAAGGAAAGCCGCCGTCCGGAAAGGCGAGGGCCCCGAGCGCCAGGCCGAGGGTCAGCACGGCGATACTGTTGATAGCGTTGAGGTGGACCAGGGCGACAAGGCTATCGGTCCTGGCCAGCGCCAAGCGGCCGGTCAGGAAGATGGCTGCGGCTCCCGCCGCGCCGACCATCGCCAGCAATAGCCCTATCGGGTCCAGGACGGTGAAGGCAGGCCCGATGGCGAATACCAGGCCGCAGAAGGCCAGAATGAAGAGCAGGGCTTCGAGCGGCCGCGGCCACCGCCGCTCGATGACCCAGGAGCATACGGCGACGATCACCGGAAAGGTGAAGAACAGGATGGCTGCGAGGCTGACCGGCAGAGTTTGAACCGAGCCCAGATAGCCGATGGCGGACACGAGCCAAGCCAGGGTCAGGGGCAATATGGACAGCCAGGCGCGACCGCCGATCGCAAGGCGTCGGCGCAGCAGCAGGCAGGCAGCGGCAAAGACCAGGAAGCTGGAGAAGAAGCGCACGAAGATCAGCGCCAGCGGGCTGGTGCCGTCCTGATAGGCGAGGCTGGCCAGGGTGGTGATGCTGCCGAAGGTAGCGGCGGAGGCTAGGGCGAGCAGGATGCCGCGTCTCGGGGACAGCTCGGTTTGTGTCATGCGCGGCCTTGTCTGCTAGGACGCGGCCAGGAAGGTTTGCTTGAAGGTCTCGCGCAGGGCGTTCTTCTGCACCTTGCCCATGGCGTTGCGCGGCAGCTCTTCGACGAAGAAGACGCGTTTGGGCACCTTGAAGTTGGCCAGGCGGTCCTTGACCGCGGCAATGACCGCCTCTTCCTCCAGCGGCCGCTCGCCGATGACGACGGCGGTGACGGCTTCGCCGAAGTCGGGGTGCGGCAGGCCGATGACGGCGGACTCCCGGACGCCCTCCAGCCCGTCGAGCAGCACCTCGATCTCCTTGGGGTAGACGTTGTAGCCGCCGGAGATCACCAGGTCCTTGGCTCGGCCGACGATGTGCACGTAGCCGCGTTCGTCGATCATGGCCATGTCGCCGGTGATGAAGAAGCCATCCTCGCGAAACTCGCTTTCCGTTTTCTCCGGCATGCGCCAATAGCCCTTGAAAACGTTGGGCCCCCGCACCTCCAGAACACCGACCTCTTCCACGCCGAGGATGCGCCCGTCTTCATCGGCCACGCGCACCTCGACCTCAGGCAGGGGGAAACCGACAGTGCCAGCGCGGCGTTCTTCATCGTAGGGGTTGGAGGTGATCATGCCCGCCTCGGTCATGCCATAGCGCTCCAGGATACGCTGGCCGGTGCGCGCTTCGAACTCCTCGAAGGTCTGCGCCAAGAGCGGGGCCGAGCCGGCAACGAAGAGCCGCATGTGGCTGCTGGTCTCCCTCGTAAAGCCGGGATGCTTCAAGAGGCGGACGTAGAAAGTCGGCACGCCCATCATCGCGGTGGCTTGGGGCAGGTGCGCCAGCACCTCGTCGGCATCGAAGCGCGGCAGGAAGATCATCGCGCTGCCGGTCACCAGCGTCGTGTTGATGGCGACGAAGAGCCCGTGGACGTGGAAGACGGGGAGGGCGTGGAGCAGCACGTCCTCTGGTCCGAAGTGCCAGATCTCCCGCAGGGCCAAGGCGTTGGAGGAGAGATTGCCATGGGTGATCATGGCCCCCTTGGAGCGGCCGGTGGTGCCCGAGGTGTAGAGGATGGCGGCGAGATCGTCGGCGTTGCAGTCGGCGATCTCGGTGATTGGCGCCAGGCCTTCGGCCAGATCGGTCAAGCTGCCGCCGCCCGCCGCATCCATGGCATGAAGCTCCGCCACACCGGCGGCCTCGGCAACGGGGCGTAGGGTTTCTAGTGTTTCCGGTCTGACCAGGACGACTCGCGGCTCGGCGTCGCCGAGAAAATAAGCGATCTCGTCGGCCTTGTAGGCGGTGTTGAGCGGCAGGTAGACCGCGCCGATCTGCAAACAGCCGAGATAGAGGAAGACGGCGTTGGGCGATTTCTCGACCTGCACGGCCACCCGATCGCCCTTGGTCACCCCGAGCTGTCGCAGGGCGGCGGCATAGCGGCCGGCCGTGTCGATCAGGCTTGCGTAGCTCGTCTCCGCGCCCTCGGGGTGGATGAGAAAGGGATGCTCTAGGTCGCCGGGGAAGTGGCGCTTGAAAATGGCAAAGGCGTTCTCGGTCATGGCTTCGGCTGAATAGGGATGGAAAGTCGGGACGGCGGACTGCCGCCTTGCTCTATCGTGCAATCGCCCGGCGGAGACAAGGGCGGTAGAGTTGTCCGTCTTGACGGTCCCGGCTTTTTGCATACCGTCTTTGCAACGTTTTTCCCTGTGGAAAGGCGTGAAGCAACAACAAGCATAAGTCCCAAGGGAGGATGACGCTCATGCGGACGACAAAGGGAGCGGCGATCGCTGCGGTCGCCCTTGCGGTAGCGCTGTCTGCCGGCACGGCCAGCGCAGAGACGGTGATGCGGCTTTCGCACCAGTGGTCGACATCGGATGTGCGCCACCAGGTGGCGGAGATCTTGGCCCAGCATGTTGAGGAGGCCGACGTCGGCCTCGAAATCCAGATCTATCCCAGCAAGTCGCTCTTCAAGCCGCGCGAGCAGTACAAGCCCGTTGCGCGCGGGCAGCTCGACATGTCGATCTATCCTCTGGCTTACGCCGGCGGCTTGCGGCCCGAGTACAATCTCACCCTGATGCCGGGGCTGGTGAAGAACCACGACCACGCCCAGCGCCTCAACGATTCCAAGTTCATCGATGAGATCAAGGCCATCGCCAAGGAAGACGGCGTGCTCTTCCTGCTGCACGGCTGGCTGGCCGGTGGCTTCGCGTCCAAGGACCGCTGCATCACCTCGCCGGACGACGTGAAGGGCATGCAGATGCGCGCGGCCGGCAAGGCGTTCGAGCAGATGCTGGCGGGTGCCGGCGCGTCGATCACCTCTATGCCGAGCTCGGAGATCTACAACGCCATGCAGACCGGCGTTCTGGACGGCGCCAACACCAGCTCTTCCAGCTTCGTGTCTTTCCGCATCTATGAGCAGGTGCAGTGCTACACCCCGGCCAGCGACTTCGCGCTCTGGTTCATGTATCACCCGCTCATTCTGTCCGAAGAGAGCTGGAACAAGCTCACGCCCGAGCAGCAGCAGGCCCTGCAGGAAGGGGCCGCCAAGGCCGAGGCCTTCTTCTTCGAACAGGCGAAGATGATCGATGCCAACTCGGTTGAGGTCTACGAGAAGAACGGGGTCGAGATCGCCAACATGACCCAGGAGGAGTTCGACGCCTGGCGCGCAGTGGCGCAGGAGACCTCCTACAAGAAGTTCACAGAAGAGGTCGACGGCGGCCAGAAGCTGCTCGATAAGGCGCTCGCCGTCGAGTAACAGCGGAAGCAATTGCTAGCGTTAGCGGGGCGGCACGATCATGCCGCCCCGTTTCATCCGTCGTCCCAACGGCTAAGCCATTGGCCCCGCGTCCATGATCGATTTGTTCATTGCGGCCGTGCGTCGCCTGTCCCTGCTGTGCGGCATCGTCGCGGCCTGCATGTTCGCGGTCTCCATCGCGATCGTCTGCCAGCTCGTGTTCATGCGCTACGTGCTGAACGAGTCGACCATCTGGCAGACCGAGCTGGTCACCTACCTGATGCTCTCGGCGACCTTGATCGGCATGCCCTACGTCCAGTCGCTGCGGGGCCACGTCAACGTCGATCTTCTGCCCATTTACCTCAGGGGCAGGTCGCGTTTCGTTCTGGCGCTGGGCTCTAAGCTTCTTGCCCTTGGCGTCTGCCTGCTGCTGGCCGTCTACGGCTATGAATTCTGGTACGAGGCCTGGGACTGGGGCGAGGTCTCCGACACGGTTTGGGGCGTGCCGCTGTGGCGGCCTTACCTCTCCATGCCGGTCGGCTTCGGCCTGATGTCTCTGCAGCTCGTTGCCGATCTTCTCGCCCTGGTCACCGGGCGCGACCATCCCTTCGGGCTTGAGCCGGGCAAAGAAACGCGGGCGGTGCACTAATCATGCTGCAGGATCCGCTCGTTCTCGGCGCTCTCATCGCCATCGTCACTGTGGTCGTGCTCTTCTCCGGCATGCCGGTGGCCATCGGGCTCATGCTGGTGGCCATGGGCTTTCTCGCCATCTTCGATTTCTCCGGCTGGCTGGCGGTCACGACCCTGCCGGAGATCCTCTTCGCCAAGCTCAACAGCTTCGAGCTGCTGTCCATCCCCATGTTCATCCTGATGGGAGCGGCCGTCGCCTCCAGCCGCGCCGGCTCGGACCTCTATGAAGCCTTGGAGCGCTGGTTGACCCGAGTGCCGGGCGGCCTCGTCGTCTCCAACCTCGGCGCTTGCGCCATCTTCTCGGCGCTCTCCGGTTCCTCGCCGGCGACCTGCGCCGCCATCGGCAAGATGGGCATTCCGGAGATGCGTCAGCGCGGCTATCCGGACGAGGTGGCCGCCGGCTCCATCGCCGCCGGCGGCACCCTCGGTATTCTCATCCCGCCCTCGATCACCATGATCGTCTACGGCATCGCCACGGAGACCTCGATCGGCCGGCTCTTCCTGGCCGGGGCCGTGCCGGGGCTGATGCTGGTGCTGCTCTTCATGATCTGGTCGGTCTATTCGACCTGGCGCAGCGGCGGGCGCGAGGTGCTGGGACAGCGCGTCTATTCCTGGCGAGAGAAGCTGGAAAGCTTGCCGCGCGTGCTGCCCTTCATCGTCATCATCGTTGCCGTGCTCTTCGCGCTTTATGGCGGCGTGGCCACGCCCTCTGAGACGGCGGCGGTCGGCGCGCTCTTCTGTCTGTTGATCGCGGTGGTGATCTACCGCATGTGGAGCTTCGGCTCCATCTGGCGGGTATTCCGCGACTCCACCAGGGAGTCGGTGATGATCCTCATCATCATCGGCGCCTCCGGCCTCTTCAGCTTCATGCTTTCCAGCCTGCACGTCACCCAGTCGATCGCCGAGTGGATCGTCGCCATGGACGTGAATCGCTGGGTGCTGATGCTCTTCATCAACCTTTTCCTGCTGGTGGCCGGCTTCTTCCTGCCGCCGGTGGCCGTCATCCTGATGGCGGCGCCCATCCTGCTGCCTATCGTGGTCTCGGCCGGCTTCGACCCCTACTGGTTCGCCGTGGTCCTAACGATCAACATGGAGATCGGGCTGATCACCCCACCGGTGGGGCTGAATCTCTATGTCATCAACGGCATAGCGCCTGACATCCGTCTGCAGACCATTCTCAAGGGCTCCTTGCCCTATGTCGGCTGCATGGTGCTGGCCATCATCATTCTCTGTCTGGTGCCGGAACTGGCCACGGGCCTGCCCGATTTGATCTTTGGGCCAGTTGTTCAATAACCTATCTAAGTCGTTGAAATAAATATTTTTTTGCCAATCAGGCGCGCTCAGTCGCGATGGGGTTGGCGCTCTGAGACAGCTTGCCTCATGGTAACCAATTTGCCGGCTATGATGGGGTAAGCTGATAGAGTGCCAAGTGCTGCGGCGTGCTTCGCAGCGAAGCAGACGGTTTATGAGCCATGAGCGATACGGTTAGCGAAAGCCTATTCGACCGCACCTTCCAGAACGTTGCCAGCGCCTGGCGCGACATCGCCGGGCGTATCGGCATCGGGCCGGCGGGCGATCCGGCCCGCGACATGGATGCACTGGAAGCCCTGATGCGCGACTGTGTCGAGGCGCGGGGCGGCGAGGTCTCGGCTCGCCAGCGCACCGCGGAGCTGGGCCGGGTCTATCTCGAGATGAACTCCAGCGGGCGCCGCGACTTTCTCGTCCTCATGGCGCACAAGTTCGCGGTCGACCCAACGGCCGTGGCCGAGGCCATGGCGGCGTTCGATCAGGCGCAGGGAGATGGCGAGCGCCTGGCCGCGGAGCGCAAGGCCCGCCGTGCGCTGGTCCCGCTCTACCTGAAGCTTCTCACCCAGTTCAACACCTTGCCCGAGGGCGTCAAGTTCCTCGCCGACTTGCGGGCGGACCTCTTGGCGCTGATCAAGGACGACCCCTATCTCGCGGCCCTGGACGACGATCTGCACGAGCTCTTGAGCAGCTGGTTCGATGTCGGCTTCCTCGATCTCAGGCGCATCACATGGGATTCGAGCGCCTCTCTGTTGGAGAAGCTGATCCTCTACGAGGCGGTGCACGAGATCACCTCCTGGAGCGATCTGCGCGACCGGCTGGACTCCGACCGCCGGCTCTATGCGCTGTTCCATCCGCGCATGCCGGAAGAGCCCTTAGCCTTCGTCGAGGTGGCGCTGGTCAAGGGCATGTCGGCGAGCATTCAAACCTTGCTCGACGAGCAGGCGCCCTCGGGGGACCCCGAGAATGCCGACAGCGCCATCTTCTATTCGATCTCCAACACGCAACGGGGCCTCAAGGGCATCGCTTTCGGCGAATACCTGATCAAGATGGTGGTGCAGCAGCTCGCCCGCGACCTGCCGCGCATCAAGTCCTATTGCACGCTCTCTCCCGTGCCTGGCTTCCGCGGTTGGTTGAAGTCTCTGCCTGCCAGCACTTTGGACGCCGTCTTGAGCGGCGAGGAGCAGGAGGCTGTCATGCAGCGGGCGGCCGATCACGGCAGCGAAAGCGCCGACAGCGCCGAAGCATTCCAGACCTTGCTGGCATTGTCCGACTGGCCGGCTGAGACGGAGCTGACCGAGTTGCTGGAGGGGCCGGTTCTGCGCCTCGCCGCTGGCTACTTCCAGCAGGCGCGGGCGGATGGGCGGCCGCTCGACCCGGTGGCACGGTTCCACCTCAAGAACGGTGCCCGGCTGGAGCGCATCAACTGGCTTGGCGACCGCTCTCCCAAGGGGCTGAAGCAGTCGGCCGGCATCATGGTCAACTACCGCTATCTGCCGGATGAAATCGAGGCGAACCACGAGGCCTACATGAGTGACGGCAAGGTCGCCGTTGGCCCCGAGGTGAAGAGCCTGATGAAGCGTCTCAAGAAGACCAAGGCGCTGAAGCCGCCGACGGACGAGGCCAAGCAGCCGAAGGAGCCTGAAGAGCCCAAAGAGCCTGCCGTCGCAGAGCCGGCCGCGGCGACCCCGTCGGATGACGGAACCTCGCCGCCCGAGGAGCAGCCCACGGCCGAAGCGCCGGCCACCCCTGCCGAGGAGGTCAAAGGGGAGGCTTAGGGTGCGGCCGGCGACGGCCTACGACGCATCCAAGTGGAGGGTTTCTATCGTATCCTTTCCGTCAGTGATCGCCGGGAACACTTAGGAAAGCCGTGTCCAGCCTCTCATCCATCCCTGCCGCCGCATCGTCACCAATCGTGCCGGAGCCAGTGTCTACGGAGCCTCTTTCCCCTGAGGCATTCCCGGCCTTCAAGCCGCGCTTTCCCTGGCTGACCGGGGATCTGCAAACGCTGCGCAACTTCTTGCTCAAGCCCACTTGGGATCTATCGCCCTGGCCGGAAACGCCGATGGTCTTCGATGTGAGCGACGGCAGCGGCGACCGTCTGTTGGCCAAGCTGCACGAGCCGACGGTGGCGACCCGGCACCCGCTCGCCGTGCTGGTCCACGGCCTCACCGGCTGCGAAGACAGCAGCTACATCCGGCGTATCGCCTTGTCCTTGCTGCAAGCCGGCTATCCCGTCTTGCGGCTCAATCTGCGCTCGGCCGGTCCCGGCCAGGCTTTTGCCCAGCAGCACTACCATGCCGGTCGCAGCCAGGATTTGCGCGACGCCCTCAACGGCTTGCTCGTGGCGCGGCCGGCTTATCGCGATCGCGGGCTGGTCCTGGTCGGCTTCTCGCTCGGCGGCAACATGCTGCTGAAGTGCCTTGGGGAAGGGGTTGTCGACCTCCCGATAGTGGCCGCCTCGTCCGTCTCCGCTCCGATCGATCTCAAGGCGGCCCAAGTGCGCATTATGCAAGCGCGCAACAGGCTTTATGAGCGTTACCTCTTACGCGGCATGAAGGCTGAAAGCAGGGCGCCGGCTGAGCTGCTGGCGACGCTGCCCTCAGTCTATGCCTTCGACGATCAAGTGGTGGCACCGGCCAACGGCTTTAGGGACGCCGAGGACTACTACCGCCGGAGTTCGGCCAAGAGTTACCTGGGCGGCATCGCCGTACCGACGCTGGTCATCCATGCCGAGGACGACCCCTGGATCCCGGCTGAGGCCTATCGCGCTTTCGACTGGGCGGCGAACCCGAACTTAAGCTTGCTGCTTTCGCCGGGCGGTGGCCATGTCGGCTTCCACGGCCGGGGTAGCCTGGTGCCGTGGCACGACCGCTGCATCCTCCAGTTTCTGGAGGCTAACTCCAGTCCTGCTTGAGCCGTTCGGCGGCCTCGATCGCAAAGTAGCTGAGGATGGCGTCGCAGCCGGCGCGCTTGAACACCAGAAGCGATTCCATCATGGCTTTCTCGCCGTCGAGCCAGCCGTTGGCGGCAGCGCCTTTGATCATGGCGTACTCGCCGCTGACCTGATAGGCGATGGTCGGCACGCCGAAGGTGTCCTTCACCCGGTAGATGACATCGAGATAGGGCATGCCCGGCTTGACCATGACCATGTCGGCGCCTTCGGCGAGGTCGAGCGCCACCTCGCGCAGCGCCTCGTCGCTGTTGGCCGGGTCCATCTGATAGGTCTTCTTGTCTCCGCCGAGAAAGCTGCCTGAACCCACGGCATCCCGAAAGGGCCCATAGAAGGCGCTGGCGTACTTGGCGGCGTAGGCGCAGATCTTGGTGTCCTTGAAGCCGGCGGCATCGAGCGCGCTGCGGATGGCGCCGATGCGCCCGTCCATCATGTCGGAGGGAGCGATGATGTCGCAGCCGGCCTCTGTCTGCACGATGGCCTGGCGGCAGAGCATTTCCACCGACTCGTCGTTGAGGATGCGGCCGTCGCGCAGCAAGCCGTCGTGACCGTCGGCGTTGTAGGGGTCGAGCGCGACGTCGCAGACGATGCCGATGTCCGGCACCTCGGCCTTGAGCCGGCGCACGGCACGGCAGACCAGGTTGTCGGGCGATACGGCTTCCTCGCAGTCGGAGGTCTTCTTCTCCGCTTCGACGTAGGGGAACACGGCGATGGCCGGAACGCCGAGCTCAGAGGCGCGACCCGCGGCATCGACCATCTCGCTGATGGTCAGGCGCTTGACCCCCGGCATGGCGGCGATGCCGCTGTCGGACTGGTCGTCCTCGCGCAGGAAGACCGGCCAGATGAAGTCCGCCGGGCCCATGCGGACCTCCGAGACCATGCGCCGCACCCACTCGTCGCTGCGGTTGCGCCGCATGCGAACGCGCGGATAGCCGCTGCGTCCTGCTGTGAACCTGTTGTACTCCATGGCCTCGTCGCTCGTCTGTTCCCGTGACGTCCCCGAAAGCTTAGAGCCGGAATGCCCGGGCTCACAAGACCCCGGCGTTAGGTCAAAATGTCGTCGACAGCGGTGCTCCAGGCCGGATCTTGATGCTTGTCCCAATAGAGCGCCGCCAGCTTTGCGGTGAAAGTGCCCGGCTTGCCGTCGGCCACGGCTGTGCCGTCGAGGCGGGTGACCGGCATGATGCCGCCGGCGGTCGAGGTGATGAAGACCTCTTCGGCCGCTTTCAGCGTGGCGACGGGCAGGCTTGTGATCTCGACCGGCATGTGCAGCTCGGCGCAAAGATCGATGGCGGCGCCACGGGTGATGCCTTCGAGCACGCCGATATCGGGTGTGATCACGCGCCCATTGCTCAGCGCGAAGATGTTAAAGCCGGGCCCCTCGGTGACGTTGCCGGCGCCGTCGGTCAGCATGACGTTTTCGGCCTCGCGCTCGTAGGCCTCGAAGAGACCGGCAACGAGATCGAGCCAGTGGTAGTTCTTGACCGTGGGGTCGACCGAGCGCGGCGAGATGCGCTCGACATCCCGGGCGATGGCAACATCGAGGCCACGGCGGCGCTGTTCCTCGTCGGCGATCCAGCCGAAGGGGATGGCGAAGGCGATGAAGCGGTTGACTGCATCGCGCGGGTCGCGGCTGAAGGTCGGCGAGACGCCGCGGGTGCAGATCATCTCGACGTAAGCGTTTTCCAGGCCCGAGCGAGCGACGCAGCCGGCCAGGACGCGGGCCAGCGCCTCGCGCTCGAGCGGCAGGGTCATGCGCAGCTTGGCAACCGAAGAGAGGAAGCGGTCGAGGTGCTTGTCCAGGCGGAAGAAGCGTCCCTGCCAAACGTGCACCACGTCATAGGTCGCGTCCGAGCGCAGCAGGCCCCAGTCGAGCACCGAGATCTTGGCTTCGGAGATCGGCACGAAGGCGCCGTCCATGTAGGCGATGCCGGGCGGGAAGGTGAGGGGCGCCGGCATCTCGTCTTGAGCGACTGCGCCCTCGGGTCGGTTCGACATGGCTCTTCTCTCTCGCTCGCTTCGGTTCGGGAGGCATTCTCGGCGAAGACTCAGGGCCTCGGCAAGCGCGGCGCCAACTCCTCGCCGATGGCCAGGGCGGAGGTCAGGCCCGGGGACTCGATGCCGAAGAGATTGATCAGGTTGGGCACGCCGTGTTGCTCGGGCCCTTGGATCAGGAAGTCCGGCATGGGCTCGCCGGGACCGTGCAGCTTGGGGCGGATGCCGGCATAGGCCGGGGAAAGGGAGTCGTCGGGCAGCGCCGGCCAGTACTGGCGAATGCTGTCGTAGAACTCGTCCAGCCGAGCGAGATTGACCGTGTAGTCGATGTGGTCGACCCACTCCAGATCAGGGCCGAAGCGGGGCCGGCCGGCGAGGTCCAGAGTGATATGAATGTTGAGGCCGCCGCCTTTCGGCATGGGATAGACCAGGTGCGTGAACGGCGACTTGCCGTTGAGCGAGAAGTAATTGCCGCGTGCCATGTGGAAGGGCGGCAATGCGTCTTTCGGAAAACCCTCAAGCAGTCCGGCGAGCGAAACGGCATGAAGTCCGGCCGCGTTGACCAGGGCACGGCAGCGCACTTGCATCGGCGCTTCGCCGCCGGTCTTCAGGATGATGCCGTCATCGGTCACCTGCCCGGCTTCGACGGGGGTGGCGAAGGCGATCATGCCGCCGGCATCCTCCAACTCGCCTTGCAGCGCCAGCATCAGGCCGTGGCTGTCGACGATGCCGGTGGAGGGGGAGAAGAGGGCGGCGGTGCAGAACAGCTCCGGCTCCATGTCCTGCGCCTCAGCCGGGTCGAGCCAGGTCAGGTCGGGAACTCCGTTGGCCGCCGCTTGCGCCTTCAACGCCGCCAACTTGTCGTGTTGCGCCTCGTTGGTGGCGACGATCAGCTTGCCGAGGCGTTGATGGGCAATCCCGTGGCTCTGACAAAAGTCGTACAGCATATGCTTGCCGTGGACGCAGAGCCGCGCCTTATTCGAGCCCGTCGGATAGTAGATGCCCGCATGGATGACCTCCGAGTTGCGGGAGCTCGTCTCCGTGCCGATCGCCTCGGCTGCTTCCAGAACAATGACGTCGCGCCCGCTCTGTGCGAGCGCGCGCGCAACGGCGAGGCCGACCACCCCGGCCCCGATGACCGCACAATCGATTTCGTCCAAACCCGCCTCTGACAGTCTTTGCGATGGGGAGGGGCCCGGAAGGCGTTCACGAGCCTGGCGGAAAGAGATAGACGCTCGGCAAGCGGGCGTCCATCTCTCCCCTGCTATGCGTCAGGCGGCTTTTGCTTGCGCTGCGGCCGAGAGGCCGCGGTCGAGATCGGCGAGAATGTCGTCGATGTGCTCGAGCCCGATTGAGAGCCGCACGTAGCCGGGCGTCACGCCGCTGGCCAACTGCTCGCTCGGCGAGAGCTGCGAGTGCGTGGTGGTCGCCGGATGGATGGCGAGGCTGCGGGCGTCGCCAATGTTGGCCACGTGGTAGAACAGCTCGAGCGCATCGATGAAGCGTTGCCCGGCCTCGGCACCGCCGGCCAACTCGAAGCCCACCAAGCCGCCGTAGCCGCCATTCAGATAGGCGTCGGCGCGGCGCCGCTGCTCTGCGTCGGCGTGCAGCGAGGGATAGATCACAGAGGTGATATCCGGATGGTCGTTGAGGTAGTTGGCGACCGCTTGAGCATTGCGGCAGTGCTCGCGCATGCGCAGGGGTAGGGTCTCCAGGCCCTGCAGGAACTGGAAGGCGTTGAACGGGCTCATGGCCGCGCCGTAGTCGCGCTGCAGGGTGACCCGGGCCTTGATGATGTAGGCGATGGGGCCGAGCGGCTTGACCGCTTCCGTCCAGACCGCGCCGTGATAGCTCGGGTCCGGCTGGTTGAGCATGGGGAAGCGCGCAGCATTGGCTTCCCAATCGAAGGTGCCGCCGTCGACGATCAAGCCGCCAATGGAGGTTCCGTGTCCGCCGATGTACTTGGTGGTCGAGTAGACGATGATGTGCGCGCCGTGATCGAAGGGGCGGCAGAGCAGGGGGGCTGCCGTGTTGTCGACGATCAGCGGAATGCCGAGCTCGTTGCCGATGGCTGCGACCTCGCCGATCGGAAAGACTGTCAGCTTCGGGTTCGGCAAGGTCTCGGCGTAATAGGCACGGGTCCTCTCATCGCTGGCGCGGCGGAAGTTCTCCGGGTCGCTCGGGTCGACGAAGCGGACCTCGATGCCGAAGTTCGGCAGGGTGTTGGAGAAGAGATTCCAGGTGCCGCCGTAGAGGTCGGTCGAGCTGACGATGTTGTCCCCGGCGTGGGCGATGTTCTGCACCGCCAGTGCCGTGGCGGCTTGGCCGGAGGACACTGCCAAGGCGGCGACGCCGCCGTCCAACTTGGCGACGCGCTGCTCCAGCACATCGCACGTCGGGTTCATGATGCGGCTGTAGATATTGCCGAGCTCCTTGAGGGCGAAGAGGTTCGCCGCATGCTGGCTGTCGCCGAACTGGTAGCTCGTCGTTTGATAGACCGGCACGGCCACGGCAGAGGTCGTGCCCTCGGCGCGGTAGCCATGGTGGAGAACGATGGTTTCGGGATTTTTCGAGTCGATGGCCACTGTGAGGCTCCTCTTGTTGCATCAAACGCAATCGAACCGGCAAGGCCGGCGTCGGCGAGGGGCCAGAGTGGCTGAACCAGCGCTTTAGCTTTTGGTTACCCGGAGCAAGCTGCCCCTCAAATCACCGGGGTTGGCGGCAAACACACGCAACACATCCGCCTTCGCGGCGTATAGGCTCTCACCCCCTTCTTTCTGTCAAGAGCATCAGATACACGTAATAAGTTTAAATTAAAGAATCAAACGCCTCAAGGCTGTCTATCAGATCCAAATAGATGTAATGAAGCATCCGATACACCAAAAGATGGAGGCTTCCAATGCAACCTTGGCATTCGTCACTGTTTTCGGCGGTCACGCGCCTCACCGGACAGGCGCGGGAGAAAGGCTTGTATCTGACGGTATCCGATGATTTTGACGCCTTGATTGAAGCTGCTGGCCAAGCCGTGGGTCGGGGGCCGGTCGCTCCTGCTTTTGATCCAAGGGTCAGCGAACTCGGTGCGCAGAATGGCTTTTGGGTTCTTGGCACCGATGAACGGGGGCGCGTCGGTCATCTCCAAGCCGTGCGCTTGATCGATACGGGTCGTCGAACGCTGCGGCAGCATATCGATACGCATCTGCTCGACTTTGCGCCGCCGCAGTGCGCGGTCGATCCGGACGGCAGTGCAAGCGAAGCCCCGGCGGCAAACGCCTTCGGGGGACGCCTTTGCTACCATGGAGAGCTATGGCTTCGCGGCGGTGCGGAAGGCTTTCGCGGACGCGGGCTTTCCGCCGCGCTGACGCGGCTTGGGATCGTCCTGGCCTATCTGCGTTGGGCACCGTCGATGACCTTCGCCCTGGTTTCGGCTTGGAGCATCGAGAAGGCGCTGACCAATGCCTACGGCTACATCAACGCCGAACCGAGGGGGGCCGTCTGGTCGATTGAAGGGACGACGGAAAAACAGGAAGAATGGTTGGTCTGGGTCACGCCGGACCAGCTTAACGTTCTATTGGAAGCCGATGAGCGGTCCGACCTGCCATGGCGCAAAGCTGCCTAGTGTCCCGAGCCCGAAGTTCGTTTGAGCAAGCTAAGCTTCCGGAACGGACTTCGGGTTCGCAAGGACGCTGGCAACTCTGTGAACTGCACTAGGCAGCAACGAGACGCTCTTGGGTGTACTCGGCTAGGAGCAGCAATAGATTGTGACCGCTGCGGTCGCGGCAGGCTGTCAACATGCGCTGATAGCTGACCCAGACCCCGTCGTCGTCGTCCTGCAGAATCGGCATGAAGACCTGATCGACTCGCTCACCGCGATTGGCGACAACGTCAGTGTAGTCCCGAGAAGCGACGTGGCCGACGCGGTTCTTGGCCGGGTCGACAGCGCAGTGTTCGCCGACCAGTTTGCTGAGGATCGCGGTGCCGAAGACTTGGGCAAACAGCGAGGTGCGGCCGATGTAGCGGTAGCTGAGCCAGGCCCCGTCGCCTTCCTCTTGGAACAGCAAGACACGCCCCGAGAGTCCCTCATCGGCAAAGCGGTTCCAAAGGTCTGCATCGATGCAGTCCTTGTTGGCAGCCAGGAGCGTTCTCGCCCGGCGGATAAGCGGCGTCGCTTCCTCCGTCTCGGTCGTCGCGCCGAGGTTACGAATCCGGATACCTGGAAAGAGAGTCACGTTTCGGTAGCTCTGCAGCGCTTCGAGGCGCAGGCAGGCGTCGCGAACGTTCAGGTAGATTTCGTAGGTCCAACCGCCGAAGTAGTAGCGCAGCTTGGCCCGTTCGACTCCCTGCAAATCCCACAGGCAGGATGCGGCGGACGCAAGGCTGTCCTCGTTGACCTCCGCGATGTCCCACTGGACCGTCACGGTGCCCGGGCGCTTACTGATCCGAACCATGCCGAGACGTCGAAAGGCAAAGTCAAGCCCAAGACGGTCACGTACCACGGGATCGGGGGAGAAGGGACAGAGCTGGCCAAGCGCCACGTGATTCCAACAGCCGCAATCGTCGACCCAGTAGTCTCCGTAATCGAGCTTCATGGGAACGGTACCTGCGGGCTTGGCCGTCTCTATTGCTACCGACTTACCGCGGAATTATGCAGCGCGCGAGCAGGCCTTCACAAGCTGAAAGATCTGCTGCTTGATCTGGCCTTCCGGCAGCTCGTTGAGCTGTCGGGCGACGCGCAGCGTATCCTTCGGCAGCACTGCGGCATTGCGGATGTCATCCGGTGTCCCGGCGTCTTCCAAGCCCTCGTAAAAGTAGCTGATCGGCACGTCCAGCGCTTTGCTGATGTGCCACAGCCGGCCGCTGCCGATCCGGTTGGTTCCGTTCTCGTACTTTTGAACCTGCTGAAAGCTGATGTTGAGCTTCTCAGCCAGGGCTGTTTGGCTCATTCCGTTGGCCTGCCGCAACTGCCGCAGGCGCTGTCCGACATAGGCATCCACGTGGTCCGCCGATCGGGCCAGAATGGCATTCCGTTTTGTTTGTTTGCGAGGCATAAAAGTTTTCCCTCCAGTCACTCACGCAACAACTATTAGACCTAGTACAGCACGCTGTTAACTACCACCTCGCGCTGCCTGTTGGTGGCCATGACCCTACCGAAATCACAAGGCGGAGCAACCAAACGTTTTGGCAATCGAAAGGTGATGGCAAAGTGTGCCACGCACCAACTGCGTGTCGACTGTTCGTTTCGCACAACTTGTTTGTACAAGCAAGTATGTCAGCAATATACCACAACTTCTGTGCGTCTTTTACTCCGAGGGGTGAGATTCGGGCGCCGTAAGGCCGTTTGAGCGTCCTGAAGTTTGCCCCTTGAAGTTTGACAGGGGTGGCCGTGCTTGGTTACCCGGCTGCTATGGACTTTTCGCTTTCCGAAGAGCAGCAGGCATTTCAGGCAGCGGCGCAAAGCTTCGCCCGCGAAGAGATGCTGCCCTTCGCCGCCGAATGGGATAGCGGCTGCGTGTTTCCCGTCGAAACGCTACGGAAGGCCGCATCCTTGGGCTTTGCGGGCATCTATGTCGCCGACGATGTGGGCGGCTCGGGGCTGGGTCGGCTCGACGCCGCGGTCATCTTCGAGGAGCTGGCGGCTGCTTGCCCCTCAACCGCCGCGTACATTTCCATTCACAACATGGCGGCGTGGATGATCGACCGCTTCGGCAACGAAGCGCAGCGACAGGCTTTTCTGCCACCGCTGATGACCATGGAGCACTTCGCCTCCTATTGCCTCACCGAGCCGGGCCATGGCTCCGATGCGGCGAACTTGGCGACTCGGGCCGAGCGCGACGGCGATCACTATGTTTTGAACGGCAGCAAGGCTTTCATTTCCGGTGGAGGTGAGAGCGACATCTACGTCGTGATGTGCCGCACAGGCGACTCGGGGCCGAAAGGAATTTCGACCCTGGTGGTGCCGAAGGACACTGAAGGGCTCTCCTTCGGAAAGAAGGAAGTGAAGCTCGGCTGGAACAGCCAGCCCACGGCGGCGGTGATCTTCGAGAACGCACGGGTGCCGGTGGCCAACCGCCTCGGTGAGGAAGGGGACGGCTTCAAGATCGCCATGATGGGTTTGGACGGCGGGCGTCTCAACATCGGCGCCTGCTCGATCGGCGGCGCCCGCGCTTGTTTGGAACTGGCGCTCGATCACGTCAAAGCACGCAAGCAGTTCGGCCGCGTTCTCGCCGAGTTCCAGGCCCTGCAGTTCAAGCTGGCGGATATGGCGACCGATCTCGAGGCATCGCGGCTGATGATCCACAAGGCCGCGAGCCTGTTGGATGCGCGCGACCCGGCGGCGACGCAGCACTGCGCCATGGCCAAGCGCCTGGCGACCGATGCCGGCTTCGCCATCGTCAACGAGGCGCTACAGCTACACGGCGGCTACGGCTACATCCGCGAGTATCCCATCGAGCGCTATCTGCGCGACCTGCGGGTTCATCAAATCCTGGAAGGCACCAACGAGATCATGCGGGTGATCATCGCGCGCCGGCTTCTGGCTGACTGACGGCAGGCCGCCCCGCTCTCGGCCAAGACAGCTCTCTGCCAAGACGGGCTTGCACTCCGCCTTCGCCTTCGCTCTCTTGCGCCCCGACACGTCTTGGTGGAGGGGCAATAACCGTATGGAATCGGAGATTTACTTCGGCCGCGAAGGCCGTTTGGCGACTATCACGCTCAATCGGCCGAAAGCGCTCAATTCCCTGACCCTGCATATGATTCGGGAGATGCAGATCCAGCTTGAGACCTGGGCGGACGATCCCGATGTCGGTGCGGTCCTTTTGCAGGGAGCCGGAGAAAAGGCCTTTTGCGCCGGGGGCGATGTGGTGGCCGTGTCCTTGGCCACCAAGGAAGGCGGCGAGCTGCCGCGTATCTTCTTCCGTGAAGAGTATACCCTGAACCGCGCCATGGAGTTCTACACCAAGCCGCTGATTGCCCTGATCAACGGCATCACCATGGGCGGAGGGGTCGGCATTTCGGTGCATGGCAGCCACCGCATCGTCGGCGAGCGCACGCTCTTTGCCATGCCGGAGACCGGCATCGGTCTCTTCCCGGACGTCGGCGGCTCTTACTTCCTGCCGCGGCTGCCAGGGCGACTTGGCCAATACCTCGCCTTGACCGGGGCGAGGCTCAAGGCGGCCGACTGCATCTACTGCGGGGTCGGCACGGACTACATTGTCGAAGAGCGCATGGAGGCGACTCTCACCGCCCTGGCCGAGGCAGAGCTGGGCCCCGACGCCAATGCGGAGATCGACGACATTGTCGAAGGCTTTGCCTCGGACGTCGGAGAGGCGCCGCTTGCCCAACTTCGGGAAGCGATCGACCGCTGCTTCGCCAGCGATGATGTGGCGGAGGTCTTCGCCGCTCTCGAGGCCGATGGCAGCGATTGGGCGCAGGAAACCCTGGTAGAGCTCATGGCCAAGTCGCCGCTCTCCCTGCTGGTGACCGAGGAGGAGATGCGGCGAGGCGCGGAGATGAGCTTCGACGACTGCATGACCATGGAGTACCGCCTGAGCCAAGCTTTCATGGCGGGGCACGACTTTCACGAGGGCATCCGCGCCTTGCTGATCGACAAGGACAAGGCGCCGAAGTGGCAGCACGGCTCCATCCACGAGGTCAGCCCGGCCGAGGTCGAAGCCTACTTCGCCCCGCTGGGTGACCGGGATCTCATCTTCGATTAAACGAGCGTTTGGCGCGCTTTTCAGCCGGGCTGCCGTCGTCTATTTCCCTGCGGCACAACGAAGCTTGGGAGGACGGCGCTATGGCGGACATCGCATTCATCGGTCTTGGCAACATGGGTGGACCCATGGCTGCCAACCTGGTCAAGGCCGGCCATCGGGTGATCGGCTTCGATCCTGTACCGCAAGCCGTCGAGGCGGCGCGCGGCAAAGGCATCGAGATTGCCGAGAGCGCCGGGGAGGCGGCGAGCCAGGCCGAGGTCGTGTTCTCCATGCTGCCGGCCGGTCAGCATGTGCGTGCGGTCTACAGCGGCGCCGGCGAGGTGATCGCCAAGGCCAAGCCCGGCACGCTGTTCATCGATTCCTCGACCATCGACGTGGCCAGCGCGCGCGCGGTGGAGGAGGCCGCCAGCGCCGCCGGCCACCTGATGGTCGATGCTCCTGTGTCGGGCGGCGTTGCGGGCGCGGAGGCGGGCACGCTGACCATGATGGTCGGCGGCAGCGATGCGGCCTTCGACATGGCCAAGCCTTTCCTGGAGATCGTCGGTGGCAAGGTGGTGCACGCGGGCGGGCCGGGTAACGGGCAGGTCGCCAAGGTCTGCAACAACATGATCCTCGGCATCAGCATGATCGCCATCTCCGAGGCCTTTACTCTGGCGGAAAAGCTCGGCCTTTCGCCGGAGAAGCTCTTCGAGATCTCCTCGACCGCTTCCGGCTCCTGCTGGGCCATGCTGAACCACAACCCGGTACCGGACATCGTGCCGACCTCGGCGGCCAACCGTGGCTATGTGCCTGGCTTCGCGGCCGGGATGATGCACAAGGACCTGAAGCTCAGCCAGGAAGCGGCGGCGCAGGCCGGTGTGGCGACGCCGATGGGGGCCGAAGCGACGGCGCTCTACACCATGTTCGTCAACGCTGGCCGGGCCGATCAGGACTATACCGCGATCATCAAGTTCATCGATCCGACGCGGGAGTAGCGCGCCTACATCGCGGAGGATCAGGAGGAGGCTGAGCCCATGAAGGTTCGCATGGTGAATGCGGAGGATGCTCCGGAGTCATTGGGGGGATACCCGCAGGCTCTGGAATGTCGCGAAACGACCCGCCGTTTGTACATCAGCGGTCAGGTGCCGGTCGCCAAAGACGGTCGCGTTCCTGATACCTTTGAAGAGCAGGCCGAACTCGCCTGGGCCAACGTACTGGCGCAACTGCGAGCCGCCGACATGACGATCGAAAACCTGGTCAAGGCAACGATTTTTCTCTCAGACCGCAAGTACGCGCTTGAGAACAGGCGCGCCCGACAGACAGCGCTTGGGAGCTATTGCCCTGCGTTGTCCGTGGTGATCGCCGGCATATTCGACGAAGCCTGGCTGCTAGAGATCGAGGCGATCGCCGAGGCGTAAGAAAAAAGCCGTCCCCGGGGGGAGGGGACGGCTGAGTGGTCGGGTTGAAGGGACTGGCGCTTCCCTCTGGTCGAGAAGCGCACTCGGGACTGGCGCTTACGCGCCACGCAGCTCGTGCTTGGACAGGGGCAAGCTGCGGATACGCTCTCCAGTCAGCTGGTAGAGCGCATTGGCGACGGCCGGGCCGATCGGCGGTGTGCCAGGTTCGCCCACGCCGGTGGGAGCCGCTTCCGAGGGAACGATGTGTACCTCGACCTTCGGCATCTCTTCGATGCGCAGGGGCACGTAGTCGTGGAAGTTCGACTGCGCGACCCTCCCGCCGTCCAGGGTGATCTCGTCGTGCAGGATGGCGCCGAGGCCGTAGCCGATGCCGCCCTCCATCTGCGCCTTGATCTGATCGGGGTTGATGGGCCGGCCGCAGTCGACGGCGCAGACCACACGCTCGATCTTCGGCGTGCCGCCGTCGAGCGAGACCTCGACGACCTGCGCGACGAACGAGGCGAAGGACTCGTGGACGGCAATGCCGCGGGCCCTGCCGGCCGGAAGCGGCTCGCCCCAGCCAGCCTTCTCCGCGGCCAGCTCCATCACGCCGAGATGGCGCGGGTGCTCGGCCAGCAGTTCGCGGCGAAAGTCCACCGGGTCGCGGCCCGCCGCCTCGGCCAGCTCGTCGATGAAGATCTCGACCGAGTGGGCAGTGTGGGTGCTGCCGACCGCTCGCCACCAAAGCACCGGCACGCCAACGTCCGTGGTGTGCAGGTCGACTAGGGCGTTGGGAATGGCATAGGGCAGGTTGTTGGCCCCTTCGACCGAGGTCAGGTCGACGCCGTTTTGCACCAGCATGCCCTCGAACGGCGTCCCCTTGAGGATGGACTGGCCGACGATGCGATGCTGCCAGGCCACCAGCTTGCCGTCCTCGTCGAGCCCGGCGCGCATGCGGTGGAAGTACATCGGGCGATAGCGGCCGCCCTGCACGTCGTCCTCACGCGTCCAGAGCACTCGAACGGGAGCGCGGCCCTCGATGGCCTTGGCGACGGAGACTGCCTCGGCAACCATATCCGAGTCGGGTGTGGCCCGGCGGCCGAAGCTGCCACCGGCGTAGAGGGTGTGCACCGTCACCTTCTCGGGCGCGATGCCGAGGATTTGTGCCGCTGCCCCTTGGTCAACAGTGGGGATCTGAGAGCCCGTCCAGATCTCGCAGCCGTCTTGCGTGATCTCGGCGACGGCGTTGACCGGCTCCATGGGGGCGTGGGCCAGGAAGGGGAACTCGAAGTCCGCCTCCAGCACCTGCGCCGCCGAGGCCAAGGCCGCATCGCTGTCGCCGTCCTGGCGGGCAACCAGGCCAGGCTGATCGGCCAGCGTGCGATACTCAGCCATGATCTGGTCCGAGCTGCGGGTCTCGCCGGTGCTTTCGTCCCATTCGATGGACAGCAGCTCGCGGCCCTTGCTTGCTGACCAGAAGTCGCGCGCCACCACGGCCACACCTTGCGGCACGGCGACAACCTCTTCGACGCCGTTCATCTGGAGGGCTTCAGTCGCGTCAAAGGATGCGACCGTGGCGCCGAAGATCGGCGGTCGCGCAATCAGCGCCGTCAGCATGCCGGGGCGCATGACATCGATGGTGTAGGTCGCCTGGCCGGTGGTCTTGGACTTGGAGTCGACACGCGGCGCATGTTTGCCGATGAGGATGTGATCCTTCGGATCCTTGAGGGTCACCTCCGAGGGCGGGGTCTGCTGCGCCGCCAGCTCTGCCAACTCGCCGAAGCTTGCGCTTTGGCCTGACCCAGCGTGGCTCAGTTGGCCTTTCGCCACTGCGATCTCGCCGGCCGGGACGTTCCACTGTTCTGCAGCGGCGGCGACCAGCATGGCCTTGGCCAGGGCGCCGGCATAGCGCATCTGGTCGTAGGAGTTGGCGATGGCCGAGCTGCCGCCTGTGCCTTGAACCGGGCCCCAGTGCAGATTGTTGTAGAGCGCGGCGTTGGCCGGTGCATGCTCGGTGCGCACCTGCTCCCAGTCGGCCTCGAGCTCTTCGGCGGCGAGGGTGGCAAGCCCGGTGTGGGTGCCCTGGCCAAACTCGATGTGCTTGCAGAGGACCGTCACCGTCCCATCCGGTGCGATGCGCACGAAGGCATTGGGGTCGACCTTGATTGGTCCGGCGCCGGGCGCTGCGCCATAGGCGAATTTAGGTAGGATCTGGAAGCCGATGACCAGGCCTGCGCCAGCCGAGGCAGAGGCGATGAGAAAGCTGCGCCGATCCAGCGGCGCAGCGGAAGCGCGTTTTGCCAGCATAGCTTAGCCCTCCATTCTCTTGGCAGCCTCGTGGATGGCCGCGCGAATCCGTACGTAGGTGGCGCAGCGGCAGACATTGCCGCTCATGGCCACGTCGATGTCCTCGTCGCTTGGCTGCGGCGTCTCTTCGAGCAGCGATACGGCCGACATGATCTGGCCGGACTGGCAGTAGCCGCACTGCACCACGTCGAGGTCCTGCCAGGCGCTCTGCACGGCCTTGGCTGCGGGGCTATCCAGGCCCTCGATGGTGGTGATCTCGGCACCTTCGGCGTCGCCGACGGCGATGGAGCAGGCGCGAACGGGGAAACCGTCCATGTGAACCGTGCAGGCACCGCAAGCAGCGATGCCGCAACCGAACTTGGTACCCGTCAGCTGCAAGTGGTCGCGCAGCGCCCAAAGGAGAGGCATATCCGGGTCGGCGTCGACCGTCCGCTCCTCGCCGTTGACCGTAATCCGCAAAGCCATTTCGTTCTCCCGGAGCAACTGGTTAGCAGAACCCACAGGCCATGGCGGCGCACGCGCCGCCGTCGCCTCCCTGCTCGGAGAACTGGTTCGCAAAACCCTATATCCAAAGGTGCGAAAGGACTTTTTGCTTGCCTAATCCTCCCGGCAACCGCCATTGGCGGTTGAGCCATCCGGACAAGCTTGCTCCATATCGCGCACTGACCAACATGTGACGCTATTATGAGTGCAGTGCTGACCAACGGTGCTTTCCCCCCGCAAGTGAGCGAGGTCGCTCAAATGCTTCGTGCCTACGCCACGGCGGAGGGTCTGAACGCCTCGCCGGTCGAAGGCGTTTGCGTTTTTCGCACGGACAGCTTGATGCCGCGCACACCGGTGATCTACGACCCCTGCCTCGTGATCGTCGTGCAGGGCTGCAAGCGCGGCTACCTCGATGACCATGTCTTCGAGTACAATTCTTCGAGTTATCTCGCTTGTTCCGTGCCGGTGCCCTTCGACGTGGAGATCCTGGAAGCTTCGCCTGAGCAGCCCTTCCTGGCGCTCGGCATTCCCATCGTGGCTTCGGAGATCGGCGACCTGCAGATGCAGATCGACGATTCCGACCTGCCCGATGAGGATCTGCCCCATGCGGTCGACACCTCGCCCTTGCAGGGGGAGATGCTCGATGCGGTGGCACGCCTGGTCGGGACGTTCGATAGCGCGTCCAACGCCAATGTGCTCGGGCCGCTGATCCGGCAGGAGATACTCTATCGCGTGCTGACCAGCGAGCAGGGCGGCGCCATGCGGGCCGTCGTGCAGCGCAAGAGCCACTTCCGCCGCATCGGCGATGTGATGCGGGCGATCCACGACGATTGCGCCCAGCCGGTCACCACCGCCGACATGATGCGCATTGCCGGCATGAGCAAGACGACCTTGCACAAGAGCTTCAAGGCGGTGACGGCCATGACGCCGCTGCAGTTCGTCAAGTCGGTGCGGCTGCATCAGGCCAAGGCCCTGATGCTGAACGAGGGGCTTTCGGCCAGCACCGCGGCCTACCAGGTCGGCTACGCCAGCGCCTCCCAATTCAGCCGCGAGTTCAAGCGCCTCTTCGGCCTGCCCCCCAGCGAGGTCGGGAAGATCGGTTAGCGGCTGCACGGAGCGTAGCGCCGCCTCTCTTGATCTTGATCAACGACCAGTGGGCCTAATAGCGGTAGAAAAAATAAGGATTATGCGACTCAGTGATCAGGAGCAGGTGCGATGCGTCGCTCCGTTTTCTCCCGGGTACTGGGTTTGGCCTTGGTCGGCGTGCTTATCGCCACCGCTGCTGGAGCGGAGACGCAAGTCACCACGGCCGACCACCGTAAGTTCGAAGCTCTCGACAAGCGCTTCGCAACCGGCCCGGAGGTCACCCGCGCCTGTCTCGGTTGCCATACCGAGGCCGCCAAGCAACTGCACGCGACCACCCACTGGACCTGGGCGTTCGACAACCCGGTGACCGGCGAGTTGCTGGGCAAGAAGAACGTGCTCAACAATTTCTGCCTGGCAACCGCGACCAACTGGCCGCGCTGCACCTCCTGCCATATCGGCTATGGCTGGAAGGACGATCAGTTCGACTTCGCGCGCGAGGACCTGGTCGATTGCCTCGTCTGTCACGACACCACCGGCACCTACAGGAAGTACCCGGCCGGGGCCGGTCACCCGGCCTATGAGGACAAGACCTTCCCGCCCGGAAATCCGAAGGGCGCCGTGTTCCAGGCGGTCGACCTCAGGACCGTGGCCCGCAACGTCGGCAAGACCAGCCGGCAGACCTGTGGGACCTGCCATTTCTTCGGCGGCGGTGGCGACGGCGTCAAGCATGGGGACATGGATTCCTCCTTGACCATGCCGAGCCGCGCGCTGGACGTCCACATGGACAAGGAGGGCCTGAACTTCACCTGTGCCACCTGCCACAACCCGAAAGGCCACGATGTGCCCGGGTCGCGCTACGCCGCGGTGGCAAAGGATGTCGATGGCTTCGACAGGCCGAGCGCAGACTACAAGCCCCTTGCCACCTGCGAGTCTTGCCATGGCACGCGCCCTCACGAGGATCACGCCAAGGTCGACGACCACACCGATGTGGTGGCTTGCACGACCTGTCACGTCCCGGCGTTCGCCCGAGGTGGGGTGAAGACCAAGACTTGGTGGGACTGGTCACAGGCCGGCGTGCCGATCGACGGCAAGAGGGTGATAAAGGACGCCGACGGCTATCCCATCCACCATATCAACAAGGGCGCTTTCCGCTGGGATGCGGATGTCGAGCCGGAGTACTTCTGGTTCGACGGCACGATCGACTACACGCTGCTCAACGAACGGATCGATCCCTCCGGCGTGGTCCGGATCAACGCCTTCTCGGGGGAGGCCGGCGATCCGGCGGCACGCATCTGGCCCTTCAAGGTGATGCGCGGCCGGCAGCCCTACGATGTGCAGAACCGCGTTCTCGGGGTGCCGCACCTGTTTGGCCAGGACGAAACCGCCTTCTGGGGCGGCGGCAATTTCGATTGGGGCAAGGCGCTCGAGGCCGGCTTGCAGGAGCGCGGCGTTGCCTTCTCCGGCGAGCATGACTTCGTCGAGAGCGTGTACTTCTGGCCCATCAATCACATGGTGGCACCGAAGGAGGATACGGTCGGCTGCAACGAGTGCCACAGCATCGGCGGCCGGCTTGCCAGCCTCACCGACTTTTACATGCCCGGGCGGGATTCCATCGCGTGGCTCAGCATCGCCGGCTGGGGGTTGGTGGCGCTGACACTGCTCGCCGTGTTTCTTCATGCGCTGATGCGGATTGTCGTGGGACTGCGACGGACTTAGGCGATGGCCCGAGAGATGATCTTCACCCGTTTCGAGCGGTTTTGGCACTGGACCCAGGCCTTCCTGATCATCTGCCTGATGATCACGGGGTTCGAGGTGAACGGGGCCTATGTGCTTTACGGCTACGAACGGGCGGCCGACCTGCACCGCCTCGCGGCCTGGGTCCTGATCTGGCTATGGGTCTTCGCGATTTTCTGGCACCTCATCACAGGCGAGTGGAGGCAGTACATCCCGACCACCGACAAGCTCGCGGCGGTCGTCCGGTATTACACGTCCGACATGTTCGATCCCAACGCATCGCACCCCTTCAAGGTCGGCCGCCTGTCGAAACACAACCCGCTGCAGCGGCTTGCCTACCTCTCGTTCAACGTCGCCATCACGCCGGTTATCTGGGTCAGCGGGCTGCTCTACATGTACTACAACGACTGGGATGCCATCGGTTTGGGCTGGATGTCGTTGCTGTGGGTTGCCGGCATCCACACGGCCGCGTCCTTCGCGATGCTCGCTTTCCTCATCGTCCACATCTACATGGTGTTCATGGGCAAACCGATCCTGGGCCATCTGAAGGCGATGATCACAGGCTACGAGCCCGAGACCCCGGATCAGACCTGAGCCGTACTTGCCATGTTCGCTAACAGGAGCGAACCAGCCACCGTGCTTGTCGGGAAGAATAAGGTTCGCGCAAAGGCATCGAGCGGCTTTTCCGGCGGTACGCCGATCTTCGAAGGCGCGCAGCGAGGTCGGGAAGCTGGTTTGGGGGCGGCGGCTCTGACGGCGGCAGTGGACCCACATCGGCCTTCAAGGTCGATGGCGCGGCGGCCGAAGTCATTGTGAAGTGGACTTTCGGCACGGTCTGCTACACTTCGCCGAGACGATCGAAGCACATCACACCAAGCACACCACTCATGTGGCGAGCGCTTAGCGTTTTCTGGCTTGTCTCGCTGTCGGCCTGCACCGCTCTCGCTGACAGGCATCTTGCCGAAGAGGTCGCCTCTTCGAGCGTTGGCGAGCGCGTATTCGGTCCAAACCTCTCGGAGGCGTTGCAACAAGCCTTGGTGGAGGCCGCTCTCGAACAGGGAGCGGATAGCCTCTCAGCGAGCCTGTATCTCAGCGAGCTGTGCTATTGGGAAGGCGCGACGGGCGTAACGGAGCAAGATCCCAAGGTCCGGGTGGAACCGGACATGCTTTACGGCTTCGGCAGTGTGACCAAGACCTTTGTCGCGGCGATCGTTTTGCAGCTCGTTGAAGAGAATAGGCTGGGATTGGAAGACCGGCTCGATAGGTGGCTGGAGACCTATCCCAATATCGAGCCGAGCGTCACCGTTCACCAGCTCCTGAATCACTCGAGCGGTCTCGGCGATACTGTTAAGAGCGATCGCTTCTGGTCCGATGTCCTGGCGAATCCCGATCGGGTGTGGTCGCCGGAAGAGGTGTTGAGATTCGTCGGACAGCCCTCCGCTGCGCCTGGTGACGGCAGGCATTACTCGAACACGAACTACTTGCTGCTGGGTCTGATCATGGAAGCGGTCACCGGCAACCCGGTAGAGCAGGAGCTGGAAGACCGGATCACTGGCCCCCTGGGTTTGACGCAGACGTCTCTTCCAAAGAGCGACTTCGACCCACAGCGCTGGGCCAACAGCAGCTTCCCCAGCAGGTCCCTATACAGCGCCATCTGGACGGCCGGTGCCTTGGCATCGACACCGAGGGACGTCGCCAAGTGGGGTCATAGGCTTTTTTCCGGCAACGTCTTACAGGCGGCTTCGTTGGAGCGCATGTTGGTCTTCAGCGACAAGCGAATTGGGCCGGTTACAGTCCCGATGGGGCTGGGCGTGTGGGACCTTTCCGTCGGAGACGTCGTGGCGTGGGGACACGGCGGTCGGTTGGACCCGTTTCTCGCGAGGATGGTCTATCTGCCGGACCTTAGGCTGAGTATCGCCTATGCATCCAGTGGCGGTCGTGACCACGAGAGTCCGGGAGTTCATCTAGGGCGCGCGTACAGAGCCCATCAGCCGGAAGACATCTCGGTGTGTTTCGATGCTCCAAATTGATCGTCGGCTTTGAAGGGGGCACTTCGCTGCGGCCCGGATTTCTAGTGCACGTGCCTCTTTGGCTTGCCACACGGCGAGCGCCTGCTTCTGACCCTAAGTGGACATCAAGAATTCAAGAAGGTCGCTCCGCGAAGCCGCCCTCCTCTGTCGCTGGTGCTGTGCTAAGGGGATACCCTGCGGGTCTCTAGACCTCGATGTGTCAAGAGGCGGCCCTACGCCACTCGCTTCCGCCGTGCCGCCCATCCCAGGCCGGCAAGGCCAAGGCAGAAGAGCGCAAGGGTGGCTGGTTCGGGCAGCAGTTTTGCCGTCACGATTAGTTCACCGCCGAAATCGAAGATAGTTCCACCCGATTGCAACTCCAAGCGATTGGTCACGGTGTCGAAGTGCAAAAAGCCAGCGGGTCCGAAATCTTGTCCGATATCGAATGATGCATTGAAGCCGCTGTTACCGGAGAAATCGAAATCGCCCAGCACCGTATCGAATTGTACGAAAAGAAATTCATAGCTCGAGACACCGTTTGCCACATTGATATTGGACTGAATTAACGCGTTGGCTGGATTGAAGATATCGACCATCAGGCTCTCAATTCCGTTCGTGGCCCCAAAGCCACTAGCCGTCGCGAGCGGAACCGTATCATCAACGACGATCATTCCCGAAGCGGAGAAGCCGCCATCTCCGGTCCAGCTAAAGTTATAGCCGATCAGTGCCGCTCGCGCCGGGTCGGCCGAGAAAGATACTATCCCGAGACAGAGCAGACTGCCGCATAATCCAAGCACGATCTTTTTGAACATCGTCATCTCCCAAGCACTTGCACTAGCCATTATGGCTGTGCCCCCAAAACGTCGTTAACCAATAAAGACGCGTAGTATAGACCGATTGCCACAATTGGGAAAGAGGTGGGATCTTTATTACGTCGTCTGCATTCCCGCTATTACTAGAAAAGTGCGGTTACCCGATGGTCCAAAATCGATCACCAAATCCACGAACCTGTTTGGCAAGAGAATTGCTATATCGCTTATCAGCTCGTCCCGGAGTGTGGAGGTTGCTGAAGCCAACAGCGATTTGTTCAAGATAGCGCTGATGCTCTGGGACCGAAGTCAAGCGCAATACAACGAGTGACGTCGTGTTCACACGTCTCGCAGTCCGGGGAGGCGGAACTCAGTTTCAGAGAGGCGGACTTCTGATTCGGACAGTAAAACGGTAGTCTGTCGACGACACTTCGCGTATGCGCGCGCTGTGAAGCTTCAACAGGGTTTGTTTGATTTTCGGCCGCTCTACCGCCTTCGGCCTCAGGCAATAGGCTCTTGGCCAATACCGCCCCGTAACGTGCCGGCGGCGACATCTCCCCAGAGCACGCGGTGGTCTTCGGGGAGTGCGCGGCTGTTGGGCATGGCAAGCCAGAGGCGCAGCAGGCGCCGAGTGAGACCTTCGGCCGGCGCATCCTCGAAGGCCTCGCGGGCGTGATAGGTGACATGGCTGTTGAGGAGCTGGATGTCGCCGGGCGCAAGGCGCATGGCGTAGCTGAGCCGTTCGGCAGTCGCCGCGAGAAGATCGATGGCCTTCCACTGGGCCGGGGTCAGTTTCGCTATCCCGGGCTGCAGTTGTGCCGCCTCGATGTAGGTGCGGGAGTAGTGGCTGGTAAGCTTGCCATTCCGCAGGCCGAAGACCGGCAGGTCATAGGTCGCCGCCTCTCCGCCATCCTCCTCGCCGAGCCGTGAGCGTGTGTAGGGCCGGTATAGCAGGTCGAGCAGATCGGGACGCTGCTCCAGAATCGCATTGTGCACGGCGATGGAGCTGGCGATGCGGCTGAGGCCGCCGGACTTGGCTTGACCGAGACAGAGCAGGCCCACCACGTCGCAGCGGTCGGTGTGGAAGCGGAGCTTTCCGGGGCCGTAGGTACGGGCCTTGGACGACAGGAACTCGTCGCCGCTGCCTCCAGTCACAATGCGCCCGTGGCGACTCCCGAGATCGCCGCCTTCGTCCTTGATTTCGCGCATCAGTTGGCCGCGGCTATCCTGAAACCTCGGATAGCCGAGATGGCAACCCAAGCCGTACCAAAACAACCGGAGCTGGTCGTCGCTGTAGCGCGCAACCTGCAGGCCTTCGACCTTGACGAAGCCGCGGCCTTCTTCGAGCTCATGGGCGATGCGAGCTAGCTTTTCCTGAAGGGCCTGGTTGAGCGGGACGTTCTCGCGCGTAAGATCGCGCCAGTTGAGCTTGCGCTTCGCGCAGTGGGCCAACGCGCTGTCCAGGCCCGCAAGCTCCTCCGCGCTCCAGGTCATGGTCCAGCCGCTGTCCTGGCGCAGCGTCTCGCCAGTCCAACCACCGGGCAGAGCCTCAATCTTGTAAGAGAGTTCAGTCTTCATCTGGGTCTTGCGGGTGCCACCGCAGAGATGCTCGCTCCGACAAGAGTAGCATTCGGGATTGACGTCCGCACGCTCGTCGCATGCCGGCCTTTGACAAAAGGCGGCCATATGGGATAGCCAAATTGGTCGAGCAATCGGGTTTACCCGGTGCGCTGGTATTGGCAGAGTGCGTCTTCGCTACCGCCAGCTGGAGCTGCAAGCCATGTCGTGCCAGTGCCATGACGCTACGATAAGAACTTACAACGAAATGACGAATGCCGGTCAGCGGGAAGATCGTGCCTATGACGCGGCCGTTAAGGTGTTTCGCTACTATCACCCGGACCGCTCGAGGGTTGAATCCTACCAGGTCGTGGCGGATTGGCTAGAGCAGCACGAGGCTGGGCTGGACGCGAACGGACAGCCTTCGGAGTAGGTCGGGCCTCGTCGCCTGAAGGCCTACGCGACCGTGACCGATGGCGCGGTTGAAGACTCCATGCTGGCTGAAATCATCCACACCATCCGAACCCCGATGGGTCATCTCGCGCGCTGAGATACTTCTGTATTGCAAAGGACAGTGCTTTCGCCCCATTGAGCGGCATGTTCAAGCCGACCAAGCCGTTGTCGCTCGCCGAGTTCGTGGTGATGCTGGCCTTTATGGTGTCCATCGTCGCGATGGCGACCGACATCATGCTGCCGGCTCTGGCGTTGATCGGGGAGGACCTGCGGGTCGCCAACCCGAACGATACGCAGCTCATCGTCTCATCGCTGTTCGTCGGCTTCGCCATCGGGCAGCTGATCGTCGGCCCGCTTTCCGACACCTACGGCCGCCGTCCAGTGATTCTTTTCGGCTATCTCTTCTTCGTTGCCGGCTGCATCTTGTCGATTGTCGCGAGCGATTTGACCGCGATGCTGATCGGACGCTTTCTGCAAGGCATCGGTGCTGCGGCACCCCGCGTGGTCGGCACCTCCCTGGTGCGCGACGGCTATGCGGGGCGGGAGATGGCGCGGATCATGTCGATCATCATGGCGGTTTTCATCCTTGTGCCGGCCATCGCGCCCTCGATCGGCCAAGGCCTGATCTTCGTTCTGCCGTGGGAGTTCACCTTCGTCGTGCTGCTGGCCATGGCGGTCGTCGCCTTTGTGTGGTTCGGCACCCGGCAGCCGGAAACCTTGGCGCCGGAGAACCGCCGCCCGCTGTCGGTTAGCAGTCTGGTCTCGGGCTGTATCGAGATTCTCTCGATGCGGACGGTGCTCGGTTACACCTTGGCGATGGGCTGCGTCTTCGGCGCTTTCCTCTCGTATCTCAGCGCCTCCCGCCAAGTGTTCCAGGACGCGCTGAACGCTGGGGAGATGTTTGCCATCTACTTCGGTTTGGCGTCGCTCGCGATCGGCGCCGCTTCGCTCCTGAACTCGCTCCTGGTCATGCGCCTGGGCATGCGGCTCCTGACCCAGTCGGCGCTTATCGGCCTCGTTCTCTTGAGTGGCGTGTTCTTCGCCGCCTTTCATGCCCTCGACGGGCAGCCCTCCGTCGCGCTGTTCATGACCTGGCAGCTCGCGGCGTTCTTCTGTGTCGGGCTTCTGTTCGGCAACCTCAACGCCTTGGCAATGGAGCCCTTGGGGAAGATGGCAGGGCTTGGCGCCGCCCTGGTCGGCTCGATCTCGACCTTCATCTCCCTGCCGTTCGGCTGGCTGATCGGCCGGATGTACGACGGCACCGTGCTGCCGCTCGTCGGCGGGTTTTGCGCGCTTGGGCTTGCGGCGCTGATCGCCGCCTGCTGGACCGAGCGGGCCCTGCCGTTCCGATTCTCTCATCGTTGAGGGGTGAGGGAGGCTAGCTGTTGGAAGGACTCAAAGACATGGACAAAACCATTCTCGTCACCGGCTCGACCGACGGCATCGGGCTGGAGACCGCCAAGAGGCTGGTGCAGGCGGGCCACAGCGTTCTGCTGCATGGGCGCAATCCGGCGAAGCTGGCCGATGCGGAGCGAGCGCTGTCCGCCTTGCCGGGAGGCGGGCGCGTCGAAAGCTACCTGGCCGATCTCTCACGCATGGCCGATGTCGAGGCGCTCGCAAAGGCGGTTAGCGACAAGCACGATCATCTCGATGTGCTGATCAACAATGCCGGCATCCTCAAGACGCCGGAACCCATGACGCAGGACGGTTTGGATGTGCGCTTCGTGGTGAACACACTTGCGCCCGTCCTTTTGACCCAGCGGCTTCTGCCGCTGCTCGGAGCGAGCGGCCGGATCATCAATCTTTCCTCCGCCGCGCAAGCGCCGGTGGACATCGCGGCCCTGGGTGGGAAGGGCAGGCTGGCCGACATGGCGGCCTACGCGCAGAGCAAGCTGGCGCTCACCATGTGGTCGCGGGAAATGGGGCTGGCGCGGACCGAAGGCGGACCGGCCTTCATCGCCATCAACCCCGGCTCGCTGCTGGGCAGCAAGATGGTGAAGGAAGGCTTCGGTGTGGCCGGCGGGGACATCGGCATCGGTGCGGATATCCTGGTTCGCGCGGCCCTGACGGACGAATTTGCTGACGTGTCGGGCCAATACTATGACAACGACAACGGTCGCTTCGCCTCGCCTCATCCCGACGCGCTTGACCCGAAGAAGTCTCAGGAGGTCGTGAGCGCTATAGAGGCCGCCCTCGCCCAGCTTGGGTGACAGAAAAGACCCTTCTCCACCTGTCTAATTGACAAGCGGGCCGCGACCGCGATGTTAGCCAGCGGCTATAGGAGAGGGGGCCAGAGGCGTGTTCGAGAAGATTCTCATAGCAAACCGCGGCGAGATCGCCTGCCGCGTCATCAAGAGCTGCCAGCGCCTGGGCATCAAGACGGTCGCCGTCTATTCCGATGCGGACCGCGATGCGCTGCACGTCGAGATGGCGGACGAGGCGGTGCGGGTCGGCGCGGCCCCGGCCGCCGAGAGCTACCTGCAGATCGACCGCATCATCGAGGCGGCGACCAGCACCGGCGCCCAGGCCATTCATCCCGGCTTTGGTTTCCTCTCCGAAAAGGCCGAGTTTGTCGGTGCCGTCGAGGCCGCGGGGCTGGTCTTCATCGGCCCGCCGACCGGCGCCATCGCCGCCATGGGCGACAAGATCGAGTCGAAACGCCTGGCAGCCAAGGCGGGCGTCAACACCGTTCCGGGCCATATGGGCGTCATCGCCGACGGCGAAGAGGCGGTGAAGATCGCCGATGACATCGGCTATCCGGTGATGATCAAGGCTTCGGCCGGCGGCGGCGGCAAGGGCATGCGCATCGCCCGCAGCAGCGAGGAAGTGCGCGACGGCTTCCGCTCGGCCCAGAACGAGGCGCGCTCCAGCTTCGGCGACGACCGGGTCTTCATCGAGAAGTTCGTCGAGGAGCCGCGGCATATCGAAATTCAGGTCCTGGCGGACTCCCACGGCAACACGCTCTATCTGCATGAGCGGGAATGCTCCATCCAGCGGCGCCATCAGAAGGTGATCGAGGAGGCGCCATCGCCCTTCCTCGATGAAGCCACACGCAAGGCTATGGGCGAGCAGGCGGTGGCCCTGTCCGAAGCCGTCGACTACCGCTCGGCCGGCACGGTGGAGTTCATCGTCGACAAGGATCGCAACTTCTATTTCCTGGAGATGAACACCCGCTTGCAGGTGGAGCATCCGGTGACCGAGATGATCACTGGGCTCGATCTGGTGGAGTGGATGATCCGCATCGCCGCCGGCGAGGCGATCACCTTCGGCCAAGACGACATCAAGATGGATGGCTGGTCCATCGAGTCGCGCGTCTACGCGGAAGACCCGCTGCGCAACTTCATGCCCTCGATCGGCCGGCTGGTGCACTACCGCCAGCCGCGAGAGAGCGGGACGGTGCGCGTCGATACCGGTGTCGTCGAGGGCTCCGAGATCTCCATGTACTACGACCCCATGATCGCCAAGCTGGTGACGCATGGAGACACGCGCGACGAGGCAATTGCCCGCATGCGCGCGGCGCTCGACGCCTATTACATCCGCGGTATCAACCACAACATCCCCTTCCTCTCCTCGGTGCTGGCCCATCCGCGCTTCCAGGAAGGGCGGCTGACCACGCACTTTATCGAAGAGGAGTACCCGGAGGGCTTCGGCGGCAACGTTCCGGACGAGGCCACCGTGCGGCGTTTGGCGGCCGTTGCGGCCTTCATCGGCCATCACACCGAGGGCCTCGGCGATCGCACGGTGGTGCGCATCGGCGAGCGGGATTATGCCTTCGAGGTGCGCCAGGAGAAGGGCTACCTCCTGTTGCGCGACGGGGACGGCGAACTGGAGGTGATCTCCCAGTGGAATCGCGGCGAGCCGCTGTTTCACGGCCAGGTCAACGCCCAGGAGATCACCGCCCAGGTCGACCCGCGCGGGCCCGCCTGTGGTCTGACGCACGACGGCACCACCGTCGAGGCGCTGGTGCTGCGCCCCCGTATCGCCGAGCTGGCGGCGCTGATGCCCATCAAGCAGCCTCCCGACATGTCGAAGTATCTCCTCTCGCCCATGCCGGGCCTGTTGATCTCCGTCGCAGTAGAAGAGGGCCAGGACATCAAGGCGGGTGAGGAACTGGCCGTCGTCGAGGCCATGAAGATGGAGAACATCCTGCGCGCCGAGCGCGACGGCACTGTCGCCAAGGTGCATGCGCCGGCCGGTGCCTCTTTGGCCGTCGACGAAATCATTATAGAGTTCGAGTAGAGGCCACAGCGCTCAGGGCAGGACGCCGTGCAGCATCTGGATCCGCCGGAGCCGCTCGACTGGGATGAGCGGCGCCTTTGGTTCGAGGAGCAGGAGGCGAGGCTTTCTGCCCGTGGCGTCGGTCGTCTGTCTGAGCAGGCCAGCGCCTTGATGGTCGAGCTGCAGTGCGTCTTCTGTACCGGGGCCTGGGCGGCCACGGTCATCCTCGCCGCCATCATCGTCGAGACCCAGGCCAACGCAGCCCGTTCCTTTCGCGCTGCGCCGGCTGAGGAGTTGCGCTGGCTGCGCAGCCTGCGCAATCGCCTGCTGCACGAAGCACCAGGCGAGCCGGTGCTGACCATCGAGGACCACTGGACCGCCCGCGGTGAGTGGGAGAAGGCGGCACGGCGTGCGGTCGGCATCGCGCTGGCCGTGGTCTATCCGGAGCGGCCGGTGGACAAGCGGGCCGGAGGCGAGCGATGAGCGGCAGGTTCGAGGAAGCCGGACGCCGCCGCGTCCTGGTCCGCATTCACGGCAAGGTGCAAGGGGTTTGGTTTCGCGCCTGGACCGAGGAAACCGCCAGTCGGCTGGGGCTGCAGGGCTGGGTGCGCAATCGCCGGGATGGCACGGTGGAAGCGCTGTTCGATGGCGCCAGCGAGGCCGTCGAGGCCATGCTCGAAGCCTGTCGTGAAGGCCCGCGGCTGGCCCAGGTCACCAGTGTCGAAGGGCACGATCAGCCGGCACCGGAAGCCGGGCAAGGAACACCCGGCTTCCATCAGCGTCCGACGATCTAGCCGAGTGGCTCTAGCGGCTAGTCAGGGTGCGGTCGATCAGCAGCGTGCGGACCAGTCCCGGCAGTTCCTTGCGGCGTACCCAGGTAATCCAGGCGGCGATGGTGAAGCAGATCGCGGCTTCTGTGGCCAGGCTGCCGTAGAAGCCCTCAAAACCGATGGGGCCGAGGTGGAGCAGGAAGGCGGTGCCGGTGATGCCAAGGGTTAGCAGCGCGCCGATCAGCTGCAAGCCGGGGACGAAGAGCAGCACCGCGGCCAGGGTCTCGACGCCGCCGGTGAAGAAGCGGAAGTCCGGCTCGACCCAGCTCAAGCCGCTCCAGGCTTCCAAGGTCTTGAAGATCGGGTTCACGTCGGCGGCCGGCGCGAACTTGAACGGCAGGTACTTGATGAAGGTGTGGGCAATATAGAGCGACAGCAGGTAGGTGGAGGCGACAGAGGCCACCCGTAGGATGGCGCTCTGCCGGATGCCTTGGTTCTCTTGGTTGATTGCGACGTCGGTCATGGATGTCTCCGTGTTGCAGCCCTGTTGGGGGCCCTCGTTTCAAGCTGATGGAGACGTGGGGCCGGGTTGGTCCCGGCCTTTGTGACCTAAGCCTCAGAAAGTGATCACCTTTCCCTGAACGGCCGTGAGCGGAGAGGGGGCTGCCTAGTCCAGCACGGACGGCCAGTTGGCATTTGCGGACTCGATGTGTCCGGGGATGTCGCGTTCCCAGCGACGCTGAATGCGGCGCGAGAAATTCAGATAGAGCTTGCCGTCGACGATCTTCCAGGCCTCCGGCACGGTCGAGGCCGTGTAGCCTTCGCTGACCGCGTAGGCGCAATAGCCGCCGTACTGCGGCGCGTAGGCGTCCGGGTCGGCTGCGAAGAGGTCCCGGTTCTCGGCGGTCGAGAAGTGCCAAGTGACTCCCATCCAGTCATGAGCGAATTCCGGAGAACCGGCCACCGGCTTGCCTTCGGTGAAGTAGGCGACCGCATCCGTGCCATCGATGGCAATGCCGTCGTTGGCATAGATGCTGGGTTTGCTGGCCCCTACGGCTGGCGCGAGCACGGCGAGCGTGGCAACGACGGGCAGCGATGCGGCGAGCGCGAGAACGTGACGTCTGGTGGTGGGCATTTGGTGTTCCGTTGATCAGTTGCAGAAGTGCGTTGCGGAAACGTGGTGTCCGCCACCGCGATCGCTAGGGCGTTCACCGCGATGTTATGCAGGCGTGACAGGGAGAATTGGCCGCCGCGGTCTTGCGGTCGCTCAAGGCCGGACTTCCGATCTGATCAGAAAACGTTCGAACAGAGTGTCGAAGACCAATCGCGCATCACTCTCCGAGACGAACAGCATGATCTCCGTATAGGTCGAGGAGATCTCCACCAGATTGACGTTCTGCAGGGTCACCTGCTGCAGCAGCAGATAGAGCATGCCCGGGACCGCGACGTAGCGGGCATCGAACTGGACGGTGATCGAGGCAAGGCTCTCGTGGCGATAGCGCGGGGCCGTTCGCACAGCACGGTCGAGCGCCTCCTGGTGGCGCGAGTCGAAGATGAGTGTCAGTTCGTGAATGCCCTGGGTCAGGCTGCAAAAGTCGTTCTGCGCTTGAACCTGCCGAGAGAAGGCCGTCAGCCGTTGTTGCAGGCTCGGGCTGCGCCGATAGCTTCGCGCCGACAGCCCGGAGTGAATCGTAACATTGTCGACGACGAAGCGCTCGACGTTGGGCACCTTGGCCGCGTCGTCTCGCTTGAGCCGCGACAAAGCCATTGTGATGGCACTTTCCTGGACTTCCTTCTTGGTCCGGGCCGCGACCGCCGGCTTAAGAAAGGCTGCAAGCTTGGTCAGATTGAACAGCCCGTGCCGGAAGCCGAAGGCCAAGAGAGGGTTGCCGCGGACGATATCCTGTAGGGCATCGGCTATAGAAATCATGTTATATTTATAACATAGTAGCATTCATATCCAAGTTTTTCCCAGGAAATTTGCCCGCTGTCGAGGGCGGATCTAGGGACGTAAGCGAGGACTCGGCGCGAAACGAAAGGCGTCGAGAGAGGAGATAGAGACATGAACCGGACGTTCTCGGGACTGTTCACGGCGCTGGTGACCCCCTTCACGGAGGCGGGCGAGATCGATTGGCGGGCGCTCGACCGGTTGCTCCCCAAGCAGCTCGCGGGTGGAGTCGACGGCATAGTCATCCTGGGCACAACGGGTGAGTGCCCCACGATCCACGGCGAGGAGGCCGACAGCCTGTTTCGTCATGTGCGGGAGCGGGTGGGCGGCACGGTCCCGGTGATCGGCGGGGTCAGCGGCAATGACACCGCCTTGGCGGTCGCCCAAGCGAAGAGCGCCGAGGCCGCCGGCGTGGATGCTCTGCTCGTGACCTGTCCCTACTACAACAAGCCGACCCAAGCGGGTCTTCTGCTGCACCACCGGACCGTGGCCGAAGCCGTCTCCCTGCCGGTCCTGCTGTACAACATCAAGGGGCGCACCGCGGTCAATCTCGAGGCCGAGACGATTGTTCGTCTTGCCGAGGTGCCGAACATCGTCGGCATCAAGGAAGCCAGCACCGATATGGCGCACATTCTCTCGCTGATGGCGTTGGTACCGGACGACTTTGCGGTGCTCTCGGGCAATGACGACATGACTCTGCCGATCATGGCGCTCGGCGGGGCAGGGGTGATCTGCACCTTGTCGAATTTGCTGCCGGCGGCCATGAAGCGGCTGGTCGAGGCCGGCTTAGACGGTGACTGGGAGACAGCGCGCGGCGAGCACAACCGCCTCCTACCGTTGATGCGCGGCTGCGGGCTGGAGACCAATCCCATTCCGATCAAGACGGCCTTGGCGTGGCGCGGCGACATCGCACCAGTCTTCCGGGCGCCCATGTGCACGATGAGCGAGGCGCCGGCGGTCGAATGGCGCCGCCGGCTGGTCGAGCACGGCGTTCTGGAGGGCGTGGCGCAGGACAAGGCAGCATAGGCCCATCATCCATGCAGCAGTTCCTTCTTGGCCTTTGCTTGGGATGCCATCCAATGCGAAGCCAATAATTCCACAAATCTAGAAATATCGTTGACTCTGATTTCCGCTGAGCCTATCTTGCGGCCATGAACGTCGAAGATGCATCCCGTCAGCTTGCCGTGCTCGGCAGCCCGACCCGACTGGAGATCTATCGCCTGCTGGTCAAGGCCGGGGCGGAGGGGGCGCCGGTCGGCACCTTGCAGGAGGTATTGGGCATTCCCGGCTCCACCCTGTCGCACCACATCAGCAAGCTGGTGGTTGCGGGTTTGGTGACGCAGGACCGGGAAAGCCGCATCCTACGCTGCCGCGCCGACTATCGGCAGATGCAGGCCTTGATCGACTTTCTGCAGGCCGAATGCTGCCGGGGTATTCCTGACCGCTCAACCAAGTCCCAGAAGACGCTCGAACCAGCCGACTGACGCCCGCAAAAGAAAGCACGAGTGATATCCGTTTGGCTTATATTTCGATAGTTCTAGTAGGACAAGAAAATCATGACGACATTGGCGCTTAGGTCATTGCGTTGGACTGGCGTAACAGCGAAGCGGGAGAGTGTCTGGCTGACGCTGATCGCACTGCTGCTCGCTTTGGCGGTCTTCCTTCCGGCGCAGTTTCCCGAGACCCTGCGCTTCACTGTCGATGCTTTCGTCTGGATCCTGCCCTTCCTGCTGCTCTCCACCATCACCGCCGCCTGGCTGAAGGCGGCCGGGGCCGACGGCCTGATCGGCCGTGCGGTCGGCGAGCGGCCGGTGCAGGCCATCCTGGTGATGGCGGCGCTGGGTGCGCTCTCGCCCTTTTGCTCTTGCGGCGTGGTGCCCTTGGTGGCGGCGCTGCTGGCGGCCGGCGTGCCCCTACCGGCGGTGATGGCCTTCTGGATCGCCTCGCCGCTGATGGACCCGGAGCAGTTCGTGCTGATGGTGCCCATCCTCGGGCTCGACTTCGCGGTGGTGAAGGCGGCCTCGGCCTTGCTGCTGGGTCTTGCCGCCGGTTTCACCATGCTTGCCATGCAGCATGTCTATTCCTTCGAGGGCTCCTTGAAGACGGTGGGTTGCGGCGGCTGTGGCGGCTCGGCCCTGTCCAAGGGACCCGTCGTCTGGCGCTTCTGGGAGAGCCGGGAGCGGCGCACGGCCTTCGCCGAGGAGAGCAAGTCGGTTTTCCTCTTCCTCTCCAAGTGGCTGCTGCTGGCCTTCGCGCTCGAAAGCCTGATGGTGGCTTGGCTTCCGGCCGAAACGGTTGCCGAGTGGCTCGGAGACAGCTCGGCGCTGGCCGTGCCGCTGGCGGTGGCCGTAGGCGTGCCGGCCTACCTCAACAGCTACGCCGCCATTCCCTTGATCGGCGAGCTGATCAACACGGGCATGAGCCCCAGCGCCGGCATCGCCTTCATGATCGCCGGCGGGGTGACCTCGCTGCCCGCGGCCATGGCGGTCTTTGCCCTGGTGCGGCTCCCTGTGTTCTTCTGCTACCTCGGCCTGTCGCTGATCGGGGCCCTAGCCATTGGCTACGGGGTCGATGCCCTCGGCCTGCTCGGTTGAGCAGGCGAAGACCTCCTCGAAGGCCTGCCGCAGCGCCACGTCCACGTCGGCCATGGTGACCGGCAGGCCCAGCGCGGCTAGAGACGTGACGCCGTAGTCGGGGATGCCGCAGGGCACGATGCCATCGAAGTGGGAGAGGTCCGGTTCCACGTTCAGCGAGATGCCGTGGTAGCTGACCCAGCGCCGCACGCGCACGCCAATGGCGGCGATCTTCTCCTCGCGGCCGCCGTTCACGACCCAGATACCGACTCGGCCCTCGCGGCGCTCGCCGACCACGTTGAAGGCGGCCAGGGTGCGGATGAGCCACTCTTCCAGATCGTGGACGTAGGCCCGCAGGTCCGGCTGGCGCCGCTTGAGGTCGAGCATAGTGTAAGCGACCCGCTGGCCGGGGCCGTGGTAGGTATGGCGTCCGCCGCGGCCGGTCCGATAAACGGGAAAGCGCTGCTCGATCAGATCGGAGGGCTCGGCGCTGGTTCCGGCGGTGTAGAGCGGGGGATGCTCCAGCAGCCAGACAAGCTCCTCCGCTTCCTCGCTGCGGATGGCGGCCACGCGCCGTTCCATGGCCGCGATGGCCTCTTCGTAAGGCACAAGTGCCACGGAATGGCTCCAGGCGACGCGCGGCTCCGCTGCCCCTTTCCTCTGGTCTTCCAAGTCTACCGGTACTGCGTGCCGCATCGCGCTCAGGCGTTGGATTCCTGTCTTACTGCCCTTCCAAGTAAGGCGTTTTGGCGTTAGGTACAAACCTTCGCACAGGGGGGCGGGGCGCCGCGAAGATGGCGCGACAAGAATGCTGCTCCCGTTAGAGGGAAGCCCGTGACAGAAGAAACAATCAAGGACAGTGCGCTCCATTACCACCGCTATCCCAAGCCAGGTAAGCTGGAAGTCACCGCCACCAAGCCGCTGGGCAACCAGCGCGACCTGGCGCTCGCCTATTCGCCCGGCGTGGCGGCGGCCTGCGAAGCCATCGCCGCCGACCCGGCCGAGGCCGCCAGCGTCACCGGACGGGCCAACCTGGTCGCCGTGGTCAGCAACGGCACGGCCGTGCTCGGGCTCGGCGCCATCGGGCCGCTCGCCTCCAAGCCGGTGATGGAAGGCAAGGCGGTGCTGTTCAAGAAGTTCGCCGGCATCGACGTCTTCGACATCGAGGTCGATGCCATGGACGTCGACCGTCTGGTCGATGTGGTGGCGGCGCTGGAGCCGACCTTCGGCGGGATAAACCTCGAAGACATCAAGGCGCCGGAGTGTTTCCAGGTCGAGGCACGCTGCCGCGAGCGCATGTCCATCCCGGTGTTCCACGACGACCAGCACGGCACCGCCATCATCGTCAATGCGGCCATCTACAACGGCCTGCGCCTGGTCGGTAAGAAGCCGGAGGAGGTCAAGGTCGTCTGCTCAGGTGCGGGCGCGGCCGCCATCGCCTGCCTCAACCTCCTGGTTTCGCAAGGGGTGAAGCGGGAGAACATCTGGGTTTGCGACATCGTCGGTCTGGTCCACGAAGGCCGCAGCGAGCAGATGGACGAGTGGAAGGCGGCCTACGCCCAGCCCAGCGACAAGCGCAACCTGGATGAGGTGATCGATGATGCCGATGTTTTTCTCGGTGTCTCGGCCCCAGGCGTGCTCAAGCCGGAGATGGTCAAGCGGATGGCCGAGAAGCCGCTGATCCTCGCCCTGGCCAACCCGGTGCCGGAGATCATGCCGGAGCTCGCCAAGGAGGCGCGTCCCGATGCCATCGTCTGCAGCGGGCGCAGCGATTACCCCAATCAGGTCAACAACGTCCTCTGCTTTCCCTTCATCTTCCGCGGCGCGCTGGACGTTGGGGCGACGACGATCAACGAGGAGATGAAGCTGGCTTGCGTGCGGGCCATCGCCGACTTGGCGATGAAGGAGTCGTCCGAGATCGTCACCAAGGCCTATGGCGGCGAGCAGTCCTCCTTCGGCCCCGAGTACCTCATCCCGCGCCCCTTCGACCCGCGCTTGATCGTCGAGATCGCCCCCGCCGTAGCCAAGGCGGCGATGGAGACCGGCGTTGCCACCCGGCCGATCGAGGACTTCCAGGCCTACCGCCAGCAGCTCTATCAATTCGTCTTCCGCTCGGGCCAGGTGATGAGCCCGGTGTTCGAGCAGGCGCAGAGCGATCCCAAGCGGGTGTTCTTCGCTGAAGGCGAGGCCGAACGGGTGCTGCGGGCAGCGCAGGTGCTGGTCGACGACGGCATCGCCCGGCCGGTCATCTGCGGCCGGCCGAAGATTGTCGAACGGCAGATCGCCGAGCTTGGCCTGCGCATCCGTCCGGGCGAGTCCTTCGATCTCGTCAATCCGATCCGCGACGAGCGCTACGAAGACTACTGGCACCTCTATCATGAGCTGACGCAGCGCCGCGGCGTCTCGCCCGATCTCGCGCAGACGGTGGTGCGCACCAATGCCACGGTGATCGGCGCCCTGGCCGTCAAGCGCGGTGACGCCGATGCGCTGATCTGTGGCTCGGAAGGGCAGTACGTGCAGCACCTGCAGCACATCGATGCGATCATCGGCAAGGGACCGAACGTGCACGACTATTCGGCGCTCTCGCTGATGATCACGCCGAAGGGCAGCTTCTTTATCGCCGATACCTATGTCTCGCCCGATCCGGGCGTGGAAGAGATCGTCGAAATGGTGCTGCTGTCCGCCGAAGCCGTGCGGCGCTTCGGCATGACACCGCGCATCGCCCTACTGTCCCATTCCAGCTTCGGCATGAGGGACAGCGCAAGCGCCATCAAGATGCGGGAGGCGACACGGCTGCTGCACGAGGAGCATCCCAATCTCCAGGTCGAGGGCGAGATGCAGGCCGACGCCGCGCTTTCACCCGAGTATCGCGAAATCATCTTTCCCAACTCTGTGCTGGAAGGCTCGGCGAACCTGCTGATCATGCCGAATCTCGATGCCGCCAACATCGCCTTCAATCTGCTCAAGGTGCTGGGTGAGGGGCAGCCGGTCGGTCCCATGCTGCTGGGGGCCGCAGCCCCGGTGCACATCGTGACGCCCTCCATCACCTCCCGCGGCCTGGTCAACATCAGCGCGCTGGCCGTCGTTCACGCCCAGGCGGCACAGGTTTAGTCGGTTGAGCGCCACTGCGACATGAACGACAACCGGCCGCTTCCGGAAGATCAACCAGCCTTCAGCGAGGAGACGACTGGTCCGGGCCCGGACCTCGTCGATGCGGTTGGCGAGGCGATGGATAAGGGGGATGCGGGCCGGGTCGAGGAGCTGGTGGCGCCGCTACATGCCGCCGATACGGCCGACCTGATCGAGGACCTGACCGCGGAGGAGAGAAAGCAACTCCTCGCCATGATCGGTCCCAAGCTGGACCCCGAGACCCTGACCCACATCGACAGCCCCCTGCGCCCGGAGATCACCCAGCTGCTCGGCATCAAGACCGTGGCGCATCTCTTGGGAGGGCTGGACAGCGACGATGCTTTCGAGTTTTTCGAGGACCTGAGCGACAAGCAACAGGCCAAAATCTTCGCCCGGGTGCCGAAGACGATCCAGCGCTTCTGGCAGGAAGGCTTGCAGTTTCCGGAGGACTCCGCCGGCCGCATGATGCAGCGCGAGGTCGTGGTCGTGCCGAACATCTGGACGGTCGGCGAAACCATCGACTTCATGCGGACGCACAGACGGGAGATCGTCAGCGACTTCTACGATCTCTATGTCGTCGATCCGCGCTACCGCCCGATCGGCAAGGTTCCGCTGTCGCGGGTGCTGCGCAACAAGCGGCCGGTGCGGGTGCAGAAGCTGCTCGACGACGACATTCATCCGATCTCCGCTAGTTTGGATCAGGAGGAGGTCGCGCACGTCTTTCGCCAGTACTCGCTGGTCTCTGCCCCAGTGGTCAACGAAGTGGGGCGTCTGGTCGGCGTCATCACCGTGGACGACGTGGTCCACGTCATCGACGAAGAGGCTGAGGAGGACCTGCTCAAGCTTGGCGGCGTGAAGGAGATCGACCTCTACAGCGACGTGCTCCAGACGACGCGCTCGCGCTTTTCCTGGCTGGTTCTGAACCTTCTGACCGCCATTGCGGCTTCCCTCGTCATCGGCCTTTTCGAAGGCACCATCGAGCAGATCGTAGCCCTCGCCGTCCTCATGCCCATTGTCGCCTCCATGGGCGGCAACGCCGGCACGCAGGCCTTGACCATCGCTGTGCGGGCCATCGCCATGAAGGATTTGTCCGCCGGCACCGCTCGGCGCTTCATCACCAAGGAAGCCGCCGTCGGCCTGCTCAATGGCGTGCTGTTCGCCGTGCTGAGCGGATGCGTCGCCATTATCTGGTTCGGTGACCTGGCACTTGGGGCCGTGATCGGTGCGGCCATGATCGTCAATATGTTCGTTGCCGGTGTCTTCGGCACGCTGATTCCGATCACCCTAGATCGTCTGAAGGTCGACCCGGCCGTCGCCTCCAGCATCTTTCTCACCACCGTGACCGACGTTGTCGGCTTCTTTGCCTTCCTCGGTCTGGCAGCGGTTTTCCTGCTTTAGGGGCTGTTGCCATTGATCGCATCGCTCCCTCGTTCAAGCTTCGTTAACCAGGGAGCGGTCATAGCCTTTGTCCTGGTGAGGTTTAGTCCGTGCTTCAGACAGGACACGTGCGCCCATGCTTTTTGCTTCCCATGGAACAGGCCGCCGCTGGGCTGTGGTCCAGCGTTTGATGGCTGTTGCCTTCGCCGGCCTCCTGGTCGCCGGCTGCAACAGCACGGGCGGGTTTCTCGAGAACGTGCGGTCGATCTCGCTTCTAGAACGCGAGGAGGCTCCGGAGGCCGTCATCGTCATGGGCTATGGCGTGATCGGTCCTTCCGACCCGGAGGCCGCCTTGGCCGATGTCGAGATTACCTGGGCGCAATACAATCCCGAGCGGGACCGCCTGATCGCCAGCCGAGCCCAGCGGCAGAAGACTCTCCTCACCGTCTCAGTCCAGCCGAGCGAGCAGGCGGAGGCCGGTGACGAAGAGAACGAACGCTACAGCGCGCACACCGTCACCGCGGGCTGCTATGTCCTTCATACCGCGCGCGCCCGCACCATGAGCCCGCTGACCGAGTATCTCGGGCCGACTTACGTCAGCCAGGTGACTCTCTTTGCCGGCAGCGCTGAGACAGTGGGCCGCCGCGACCACAAGCCCGTGGCCGGGTCCGGCGCGCCGGCTTTCTGCGTCAAAGGCGGGGAGGTGGCCTATATCGGCGACTATCTCTTCGACGCCTCGCGCCGCCCGGCGCGCCTCGTCGAGCATGGCAACTCTTTCGTCGAGGCCTGACGCTTTATGGACGAGCGCCACCCCGAAGACGCCGGGGCGCTGGTCACCCGGCACATCACCTACGAGTAGAGGGCGGCCTAGCCCGTATAGCGCGAGTACCGGTCGGCCAACTGCCGTCCGTGGCCGAGAATGCGCAGGCCCCCGCGGCGGTCGTCGATCAGAAAGAGCTCGTCGTAAACGTCGTTGTGCCAGGAGGCGGTGAGACCGCTGTTGCCAACGATGCGTACCACGTAACCGCCGTCGCGGGCCTCCAGGACGTTGACACGTGAGACGTCTTTGATGTTCAGCCTGACAGCTGTATGGGAGCTTCTGGAGAACTCGGTCTCTCGGTTGTAGTTGTTCAACATCGCCGTGAGCTGCGGCTTGACGCTTCTCAGCCTGGCCTCGAATCGCTCCAGGTCCACCACATCCTCTGAACCGGCTGACACCACTGTTTCGCGCCGTTGCCGTCCATCCATCAGCCGTCGGCCGTGGGCCAGAATGCGCAGTCCGCCGTGGCGGTCGTCAATCAGGAACAGCTCGTCGTAGACATCCTCGCTCCAGGTTGCACCCAAGCCGCTGTTGCCGACGATCCGCACGACGTAGCCCTCGGGCTTGGCGGTGATCGCCTGGATGCGCGCCGCATCTTTGATTTTCAACGGGCGCGCGCCGGCCATGGAGAACTCGGCTTCTCGATTGTAGTCGTTCATCACCCGGAGGAGCCGAGTCTTGTTCCCACGTAGCCTGCTTTCGAACTGCCGCAGCTCCGTGTCCCGAGCTGTCGCCACCGCAACTTGGTCGCCGCTGGCCAGCGCCTTGGCCCGGGCCTGGGCGGCGGTGCTGTCTTCAGGCGGCTCGGCCGCCGTGTAGGCCGGTGCGAGGGAGGCCGTCGCGATGACGGTTTCAGAGGCCTTCTCATACTCGGCGCTTGCCAGGTTGCCGCTGTGGACCTCGCCGTCCGGGACCATGGTGATGGTCACGCGTTCGGGCAGGCTGTCGAGGCCGTCGCTGCCGGCTGTCATCGCAGCGCCCATGACGCCGAAAACCAGGGCCCCGAGGACAATCATGCCGGCGGAGCCGTCGATGTAGACCTCCTCGAAGCTGGCATAGGTCTCTTGGTAGCCTTCGGCGTTGCAGATCACCTCCACGTTCGGCGCTTCCGGTTCGACCAGGAAGTCACCGGGTGCAGTGATCGCATAGTCGCCGACGGCTTGGGGGCTGACGCAGTCGGCGCTCTCGGCACCAACGATCTCCACGCTCATGCGGTGCGTCGGTATCCCTTGATTGGTCGCGCAGCCTGCCAGCACCAACAGCGCGCAAGCGGCGACACCAATACCTTTGGCCTTCATATCTTCTGTCCTCTTCTCAAGAGTTCTAAACGCCCGGAGCGGCCGGCTGGCCGCGTGCCGAAATCAGCTTGATGCTGTCAGCCATGCTCTCGGCGTCCTCGCGCACCACGTCGTGATAGTGCAAAGCAGGGGCCAGGAAGGTCATGAGATACAAGGTGCCGTCCTTGATCATGCCGCGGGCAAAGCCCTTGGTTTCCAAGCCGTCCTCGGTGTAGGCGGCGATCTCCAGACGAAAGCCGGTCTCACCGCCGAAGTCGGCGGCCGCCAGCTGGCTCGTGCGTACGTCCTGCAGGCCGCTGAAGGTGAGGCTCGACTCGACGAATTCACCCACCTCGAGCAGCGACATGTCGGCATAGAACTCGGGGCCGTCCTCGTCCGAGCCGCTCTTGGCCTCGAAGAGCGACTCGCCGTCTTCGACCGGATCGTAGAACACGACGCGGTCGAGCCGGGGCCCGTTCTGGGTCCAGAACTCTTCCTGCGCGAAATCGGTACGGGCCCAGCTCGCCGTGGGCAGCACACTATAGGCGCCGTCGGCGACCGTCACCGGCTCGCCGCCCTTGACCAGGGTGGTCTGCTGGCAGCCCGTCGCCAGCACGGCGGTGAGCAGGGCAGCAAAAACGATCCTCTTGCGCATGCTTGGTTCCTCAGGAGGTGACATCTGGCCTGCTGGGCAGGCCCTTCATCATTTCGCGGATCAGCCCGGCATCGCTTGCGTCGGGGCGGGCTTCCAGATAGCGCCGGAAGGCATGGGTTGCTCGGGCGTCCTCGCCGAGCGCGCCGTAGACCAGCCCGAGCGAACGGTAGGTTTCCGTCGGCGCCGTTCCGGCTGCGGACAGGGCCGTCTCGTAGGCTTCGGCCGCCTTCTCGCGGTCGCCGTCTTCCCGCCTCAGGCGATAGGCCTCGCCACGGAAGAAGTGCAGCTCGGCTGGATTGGGCTCGCCGGCTTGCGCCAGCATCATGTCGAGGCGGGCAAGAATGGCATCGTAGTGCTGGACCTTTAACTCGTCTTCCAGGAAGCCGGTCCGGTGCGGCAGGATCTGCTCCAAATAGCTGGCTCGACCGACGACCCAGTCGTCGCGCGTGGCGGCCAGCTTGGCGCCGAGATCTCTCAGAACCGCCTGGCGCTCTTCCGGCTGAGGGTGGGTGGCGAAGAAGCCGCCGTGCCGCGAGGAGCCCTTTTCGTCCTCGTCCAAGGTGGCGTCGAACTCGCGGATGAGCTTGTCCCAGATCACCGCGTACTCACGCGGGTCGTAGCCGGCCTCGCTCATCAGCAACAAGCCGTAGCCGTCGGCCTCGCGCTCCTGATCGCGGCTGAAGGCGAAGGCTTCGCCGTAGATGGCGATCTGTGCCAGAGAACCGACGAAGCCGAACCCGATTCCGGCCGTGAGGATACCGAACACGGCGGCGGCGTTGCTCTTGGCACGGATATCCTCGAAACGTTCGAGGGAATGGCGGCGCAGGTAGTGGCCGATCTCGTGGCTGACCACGGCGGCGAGCTGCGCCTCGTTCTCGGCCCGCAGCAGGAAGCCGCTCCAGATCTGCATCATGCCATTGGGCGCCATGCTGGCATTGAAAGCCGGCACCCGCACGATATAGACGCGGATGTCGCCACAGAACTCGCGGGCGAGATCGCAAGCGACCCGTTCGACATAGGCGTTGAGCGCCGGGTCGGTGATGCGGTTGCCGGCCGTGCGGACGCGGCGTTCGGCCTTGTCGGTGACGTACCAGAGACCCCCTTCGGTGGTGTTGTCCGCTGGCCGATGGCCCGGTTGCAGGTCGCTCAGTCGGTAGGTGGCGATGCCGTCGCTCAGGCTGCCCTCGCCGACGCTGACTGTGCCTTGCTGCTGCAGGGGCCCTTCGTAAAGGGCCTGCTTGTTCGCGCTGCTGGTCTGGCAGGCCGAGAGCGCGAGCATAAGCCCGCAAAGTGCTGTCGTCGTACGGCAGAGCCTCACGAGGGAAAGTCCGTTAGCAGGAGCTGCACGGCTTCGTTCGCTGGTTGGGCCTCTCTCAAGTCACCGGTGCCGCGCACAAGGCTGTTGAACCAGACGATCTGCCCGCTCTCCAGATCGACCAGCGATGCGTAGCCGATCTGCTGGCCGCCCTGCGGCGTCACGCCGAACAGCAGACCCGTCACTATACCGGCCACGACCCGCTCGGCGCTGCTGTGCGCGTCGCGCACGAAGGTGAACAGCGCGTACTGGGCGTCGTAGTCCTCCCGTAGAGCGGTGGCCGACTGACCCAGGGTCCAGTCGAAACTATTCCGCTTGTTCGGCAGCAGGTCCGGCAGCCGTGTGCTGACCACGATCGAGCTGGCCACGGCCTCATGGAGCTTGATCAGTTGGACGACCTGATTGTCACGGTCCTCCAGCGAGATGGACTCGTCGGTTTCGATCAGCTCGATGTTCCGGTTGATGAGCTGGTCCTGCAGTGCGCTTGAGATGTGGACTTCCGCCGAACGGGTCCAATCGGCCCGCGGCTCTTTCACGCCGAGGCCCAGCTCGCTGATCTCGATGTCGATCGGCATCACCAACACGCGGTGCACGTCATCGCCGCGCACCAAGGTTGGATTCATGCTGCGTGCTGCGGTCTGGCACGCACTGAGAATACAAGCCAAAGCAATGAATAAGCACGCAGTTTTGATAGATCGCACGAAGCAACCGTAGCGCGGCACCATGTCATCACCCGTTTCAGCCCTGGGTCGTGGGCAGGCTATCGAGGGTCTCGTTACTGTCAAGTTTCCGGCCACAGCTTTTTTGCGGCCATAGGATGGCTTTTGACTCCTTTCCGGTTCCGGTCCGGATTGCCGACATAGCGGTGGTCTGTTCTCCGGGCTTCTCCCGTGGCGGCGCTTCTGTAAGATGGCGTCCATGACCGAGATGAAGCAGCTGGCCGAGGCCTTTCGGCGCGACGGCGTGGTGCCCCTCAAACAGGCGCTTTCCTCCCATTGGATTGCCGTGCTGCAGGCGGGTATGGAGCGCAACAGGCGCGAGCCGGGACCCTACACCCGCGGCTACACGCCGGAAGGCGAGCCGGGCGGCTTTTGGGGCGACTACTGCAATTGGCAGCGCATTCCGGAGTATCGGGACTTCGTCGAGAACGGGCCGACCGCGGAGATTGCCGCCCAGCTCATGGGCTCGAAGACAGCCCGCTTCTTCCACGACCATGTGTTGGTTAAGGAGCCGGGAACGCGCGAGAAGACGCCCTGGCACCACGACCAGCCCTACTACTGCGTCGACGGCAAGCAGTCGGTGAGCTTCTGGATCCCGCTCGACCCGGTGGCGCGTGAGACCTGCCCCGAGTTTGTCGCCGGCAGCCACGCCTGGGGGCGCTGGTTCGTCCCGACCAAATTCTCCGGCGTGAAGTACGCGCGGGACGAAGCCTGGATGGAGGAAACCCCCGACATCGAGGCGGAGCGGGAGCAATACGACATCCGCGGCTGGGACCTGGAGCCGGGCGACATGATCGCTTTCCACTTCCTGACCCTGCATGCGGCCCCGGCCAATGCCTCGCTGAACCGGCGGCGGCGCGCCTTCGCCGCCCGCTGGATGGGCGACGACGCCGTCTTCGGCGCACGCAGCGGTGAAGTCTCGCCGCCTTTTCCCGAGATCGTGGACACGCTGAAGAGCGGCGATCCGCTGCCGGAGACGCTGTTTCCGACCGTTTGGACGACAGCAGGCAAGGCCTGATCCCAGGTGCGGCTGCCAGCGGCGGTTTCCTATAGCCTTCAGGTTCTTGTCGGTCAGTGGCGGCTGTGGCTATCGCTGGCCTGGTTGCCGCTGGCCGGCACCGTCGTCGCGACCCTGCTGCAGGTGTCGGTGAACCAATGCAGTGAGGTGCGGGGCATCGACTGTTTTGCCGACCTGCTGCCCTATGGAGCGGCGCGGGCGCTGGCGGCCTGGAGCGGGCTGCTGATCTACGGCCTCTATGGCCTCTGCTTCGTCCCCGCCATCACGGCGCTTTATCGCCGTCTTCTGCTTGAGCCTGACGCGACCGGCGCCGGCCGGATCCGCGTCTCCGGCGCCGAGCTCCGCTATGCCGGCTACAGTCTGTTGTTCTTCTATCTCACGATGGTGACGGGCCAGTCCCTCTGGTTCTTGCTCTGGCCGCATTATGTGGCCGAGTTCGGCATGCTGCCGCAGCCGCCCGGTTGGTTCGTCGCCTACGTCGGGCACCCACTGCAGTTGCTGGTCATTCTCTTGCTCCTGCTGGCGCTTGCGCGCTTTTACCTGGTCTTGCCGGATGCGGCTTTGGGCCGCCGCGGGCGCTTTCTCGACCTTTTCGCGCATAGCAGGGGCCATCTCTTGGCGATTGTCCTGGCCCTGGTGGTGGTTCGTATGCTCAGCATCGTTGTCGGCGCGGTCATCGACCTGCCTGGCGGCCTGGCGCTCGAGCTCCTTCAGGGACTGAGCGTCGACGCCGTCTCGACCATAGAGACGGTGATCGTTCGGGCGGCGACCTTCGCCGATGACTATGTCCGAGCGGTGGGCAGCGCCGCCGTCTTGGCTTGGTTTTACCGCAAGCTGGTTATGAGCCGGGAGGAGTAACGCAGCGATGTACAAACTCTATTGGAGCAAGCGCACGGGCGCCTTCGCCGCGGAGACCGCCCTCGAACTTTGCGGCGCCGCCTTTGAAGGTGTACAGGTCGATCACAAAGCTGGGGCGCATCGGGAAGCGGCCTATTTGGCGATCAATCCGGCTGGGCAGATCCCAGCGTTGGCTTTGCCCGATGGCCAGTTGATCACCGAGTCGGCGGCTATGGTATTGCACTTGGCCGACGCCTATCCCGACAGCGGTTATTGGCCGATGGATACAGCTGAGCGCGCCGTCGCCTATCGCTGGCTGGTGTTCGCCAGCGCGCAGCTCTACGAGACGGACCTGCGCTATTCCTACGCGGACCGCTACACGACGGCGCCGGACGGCGCCGAGGGGGTGCGCCAGGCCGCGCACCGGCACATAGACCACCTTTGGTCCATCGTGGCCGAGGCCTTGACGCCCGGGCCGTTCTTCTTCGGCGAGGAGCTGACGCTGCTCGACCCCTATGTCGCCATGGTTGCCGCTTGGCACTACGACCTGCCGCGCCTCTGTGCGGCCGAGCCGCGCGTCCATGCGCTGCTCGACGCGGTGACGGCCCATCCGGCGGTCGGCCCGATCTGGCGGCGCTATGAGCTGCCTATGCCGGCGCTTGCGGCCTGAGTGCGGGAGGCGGGCCTTGGCAAACCCCTACCGTCTCTACTGGACGCCGACGAGCGGCTCGTTCGTTGTGGAGCTGATGCTGCGCGAGGCCGGAGCACCACATGAGACGATCCAGGTCGAAGACCGCCGCGCCGAGGATTTTCTCGCCGTCAATCCCCTGGGCAAGGTGCCGGTCTTAGAGTTGCCCGACGGCACGGTGATGACCGAGTCGGCAGCCATGGTCCTGCAGCTCTTCGACGCCTATCCCGAGGCCGACTTCACACCGCAGGGCGCGGCAAGCTGGACCAAGGCGCGGCGGTGGCTGATGTTCCTGACCTGCGAGCTCTACACCGCCTATCAGCAATCCTATCACAGCGAGCACTTCACGGTCGGCAGCCGGATTGCACGGGAAGAGGTAAAGTCGGCCGGGCGCGGTCGCGTCCGTGAGCTCTGGAAGATCTTCGAGGCCCAGGCTCTCGATCCGGGGCCCTTCGTGCTGGGCGAGCGCTACAGCGCTGTCGATGCCTATGCGGCGATGCTGGCGAGTTGGGATCAATCGCCCGAAGTGCTGCTCACCATCCGGCCCAGGCTTGGTAGTCTGGTTCAAGCCGTGTGCGATCGCCCGGAAACAGCGGCCGTTCTCGAAAAGTACAGACTCGGGTTCGGGGCATAGGAAGGACGGCACATGGCGTGGCAGAAACCCGACCGCATGGCCGGTGTTGCACTGGTCGGGCACGGCGGCTTCGACAAGCTGGTGTTCCGCGAAGATCTGCCGCTTCCCGAACCCGGCCCCAACGACGTGCTGATCGAGGTCGGGGCCGCCGGCGTCAACAATACCGACATCAACACCCGCACCGCCTGGTACTCGAAGACCGTGCGGGAAGGCACCGGCAGCGGCGGCGAAGGCGGCTTCGGCGAGGGTGTGGACGATGACGGCAGCTGGTCCGGCGACCCCATCGCCTTTCCGCGCATCCAGGGCGCCGACGGCTGCGGGCGCATCGTCGCGGTCGGCGAGGCGGTCTCGCCGGCACGCATCGGTGAGCGGGTCCTGGTGCGCACCATGATGGACAAGCCGGGCGAGGAGACCGAGTTCGACTGCTGGACCTTGGGCTCCGAATGCGACGGCGCCTTCGCCCAGTACCTGTCGGTGCCGGCCGTCGAAGCCTTCCCGATCGACTGCGATTGGAGCGATGCCGAGCTGGCCTCGATCCCCTGTGCCTATTCGACGGCGGAGAACCTGCTGCACCGTGCCACGCTGGGCGAGGGGGAGCGGGTCTTGATCACCGGCGCCTCCGGCGGGGTCGGCTCGGCCGCGTTCAACTTGCCAAGCGCCGCGGTGCCGAGATCGTCGCCGTCTCCGGTGCCGCCAAGGCGGCCGAGGTCGAAGCCTTAGGCGCCAGCCAGGTCGTCGACCGCGGCGCAGACCTGGTCGAGGCCCTCGGCCGCGACAGCGTGGACGTGGTGGTCGACCTGGTGGCCGGCCCGAGCTGGCCGAGCCTCTTAGAGGTGCTGCGGCGCGGCGGACGCTATGCCACCGCGGGCGCCATTGCCGGGCCGCTGGTCGAGCTGGATGTGCGCACCCTGTACTTGAAGGACCTGACCTTCTTCGGCTGCACCTACCAGCCGCGGGTCGTCTTCGAGAACCTGATCGGCTACATTGAGCGCGGCGAGATCGCGCCGCTGGTCGCCAAGACCTACCCCTTGCAGGACATCGTCACGGCCCAGGAGGACTTCCTGGCCAAGGGCTACGTTGGCAAACTGGTGCTGCTGCCGCCGGGCCGCGCAGCGTGAGTTCTTGATTGAAAGCGAACGAGTGAGGAGTGCCGACAGCATGCCGCCCATCGAGCTTCTGCTTCCCTTCTTCGCCGCGACCCTGGCCTTCGCCATCATGCCGGGGCCTGCCATTCTCTACACGGCGGCGCAGACCATCGCCCGCGGCCGCAAGGGCGGCTTCTTCGCGGTCTTCGGCATTCACGTCGGCGGCTTCATCCACGTGGCGGCGGCGGCGGCCGGGCTCTCCGCCATCTTCGCCCACGTGCCGGAAGCCTATGCCGTGCTCAAGATCGTCGGTGCGATCTATCTCGTCTGGCTCGGCATCCAGATCCTCCGCTCCCACGCCGGCGGCAGCCTGCCCGGCGTCCAAGGGAAAAGCCTCCGCCGCACCTTCCTCGACAGCGTGCTGGTCGAGGTGCTCAACCCCAAGACGGCGCTCTTCTTCATCGCCTTCCTGCCGCAGTTCGTCGACCCGGCGGCCGCCTGGCCGCTATGGCTGCAGTTCGTCGTGCTCGGCACGGTCGTCAACGTGGCTTTCTCGCTCGGCGACGTGATCACCGTGCTGATCACCACCCGCATGGTCCGCCTGGTCACCCAGAACAGCCTCGGCGAGCGCCTGGCGCGCTGGTTCTCCGGCTCCATCCTGGTCGGCCTTGGCGTCCACCTCGCCGTCTCCCGCGACTGACAAACACTCCCAACAAAAAGAAGAGGGCTGCATGACCCGAACCGTCTATCTCAACGGCGAATTCCTGCCGGCTGATCAGGCCAAGGTGTCCATCTTCGACCGGGGTCTCAACCTGGCCGACGGCGTCTATGAGGTGCTGGGGGTGCTCGACGGCAAGCTGATCGACAGCGAGGGGCATCTGGCGCGGCTCTGGCGCTCGCTCGGCGAACTCTCCATCCCGGCGCCTTTCGGCGACGAGGAGGTTCTGGACTTCGCCCGCAAGCTGGTGGCGCAGAACTGTATCGAAGAGGGTTTGGTCTACATGCAGATCACCCGTGGCGTCGCCGAGCGCGACTTCGTCTTCCCGGCCGGGGTAACGCCGACGGTCTTCGCCTTCACCCAGCCCAAGAGCGATGCCTTCCGCGAGGCTTGCCAGAATGGCGTAACCCTGAAGAGCGCGCCCGACCTGCGCTGGGCTCGGCGCGACATCAAGTCGACCGGTCTGCTGGCCCAGGTGCTTGCCAAGCAGGCCGCGAAGGAGGCCGGCTGCGACGAAGCGCTGATGGTCAAGGACGGCACGGTGACCGAGGGCGGCGCCACGTCCTTCTTCATGATCAAGGACGGCGTTCTGATCACCCGGCCGCTGTCCAACGACATCCTGCCCGGCGTGACGCGCAAGAGCGTTCTCGCTTTGGCGCGCGACCAGGACCTGGCGGTGGAAGAGCGGACCTTCACCCTGGAGGAAGCCTACGACGCCGACGAAGCCTTCATCACCGGCGCCTCGACCTACGTCTGCCCGGTCTTGAAGATCGACGGCCATGTCATCGGCACCGGCGAGCCAGGGCCTATGGTCCGCCGTTTGCAGGACATCTACCTCGACTTCGCCCGGGCGAGCCTGGCCTAAGGTCCGTACGCAATTGGAGCTAACGCGCCGAAACGACTGAATCCGATCTCGATTCCCGCACGATCGGATAGGTTGGAAATCAGTAAGCTATGCTTGATTAAGACCGGGGCCTCGTCCGACGTTGGCTTTGTCTAACGCCGGTCCAGGCCAGGCCCGCCAGTCCTAGCCCGAAGAGAGCCAGCGAGTTTGGGGCCGGCAGATTGGTCGTCACCGGCGGCGGGGGCTGCCTCGTGATCTGGCCCATCAGTATGGCGCTGTTGTCTCGATATTCTTCGGTCAGGAACTCCGAGGTCGGAATGCCGTCCACCAAAAAGCCGATGACGTCATAGCGGTAGGTCATGCCCTCCGCGATGAAGTACTGCGTCGCGGCGGCGCCGGAGATCTCGACCAAGTCGGGGCAGGGTGCCACGCCGCCAGCTTCGCAGGAAACGCCGCGGCCCGGGTAGTTGAGCGTTTCCAGATGGCCGAAGACGAAGTCCAAGCTGCCTGCCATCAGGCTGCCGCCGGGCCCGCCCAGCTCGAACGCCACGCTCAGGGTCGCGCTGTCGATGCTGTCGTAGTAGATCGGCCGATTGTAGTGGGTAAAGGTGCCGATCTCGAACAGAACCGGCGCTCCCCCTGCGGTCGGCAGCGTGATCGCGCTGCCGGTCACGCCTTGAAAGCCGTAGCCGCTCTGCGGATTGCCGCCGTAGGTGAGACCCCAGCGCAACTGATCGCTGCCCAGACCGTTCAAGCCGACGGCGTTGCCCGGCTCGGCAGCGGTCCAGACGCCGCTAGTCGTCAGCACGGCCGCCTGGGCCGAGGTGAGCAGCGAAGCACAGAGCGCTCCACCGATGATCGTTGGCACCAGCCTTCTACTGATGGCAAGCATGTCGTTTGTCCCCAATTCCTATTGTCCCCAAGCTCCGGCGGCTTCCGCACCCGCAGTCGCGTCACGCCCGACGGCGTTGCGGCCGCGCAGCAGCCGTTCCGGAAAGTTTGTCGGAAAAGCGAAAAGGCTTCCTTTCTCAGCATCGTTAATGGGGCGTTTGGCTCCGATTAAGCAGGCGCTCGGGCCTTATCGGATTGGACGGACACAACTCTGCGTCTCGCCTGGTGTGGCGCCGTCCTTAGCGCGCCGGCCGGTCCGGCGTGAGTCGCGCGGCATAGGCGGACGAACACCGAGGGCATGGCAAGGCGTGCGGGAGCCAATCGGGCTGTGGGGTATTACAGTTTACGTAAACGTAAAGTTTTGATATAGAGGCCGCGAATGAAGGAGAAGCTCTGCATTGTCTGGCCAACCAAACCATCTGAGCGGCGAGCGGGCGCATTCCATCGGCGAGCTGACCCGGGAGTTCGGGGTCACCGCGCGCACCCTGCGCTTCTATGAGGAGCGGGGGCTCTTGCGTCCCCGCCGTGCCGGGCAGCGGCGGCTCTACGACCGCGGCGACCGCACGCGGCTCAAGCTCATCCTGCGCGGCCGCCGGCTCGGTTTCAGCCTCGACGAGATCGAGGAGATCGTCTCACTCTACGAGGCGCCGCAGGGCGAGGCGGGGCAGCTGCAGCTGCTGCTCGACCGTATTGCCGAGCGCCGCGCGGAGCTTGAGGAAAAACGACGCGACATCGCCGCCGTGCTGCGCGATCTGGCGCGGGTCGAGGCCGGTTGCCTGGAGCGGCTCGATGAGCTCGGCCAAAAGCCGGCCGGCGCCAAGCGGGAGACCCGAGCATGAGCGTCTTTCAACCGGCGCACGTGGCCTGGGAAGCGCGTCTGCGCGACTCCTTCGACCGCCAGGGCCTGATGGAAACCTTGGGTGCGAGCCTGGGCCATCTCGAGCCCGGGCGGGTGGAGATTCTCCTCTCCTTCCGCGAGGGGCTGAGCCAGCAGCACGGCTTCTTCCATGCCGGGGCCACCAGCACCATCGCCGACTCGGCCGGCGGCTATGCCGCCTTCAGCCTTTTTCCCGAGGACGCCTCTGTCCTGACCGTTGAGTTCAAGATCAATCTGATCGCGCCGGCCAAGGGCGAGCGCCTGCGGGCGGTGGGGCAGGTGATCAAGCCCGGGCGCACCCTGACGCTCTGCGATGTGGAGACCTATGTAAGCGATGCGGGGCGCGAGAAGCTCTGCGCCAAGATGCAGCAAACCCTGATGCGCCTGGACGGGCGCCCGGACATGCCGGCGGCAGGCTAGCACCGTAAAGAGAGATATCCGATGATTCCGAACCAGCTCCCTTCCCTGAACTTCAACCTCGGCGAAACGGCCGACCTCATCCGCGATCAGGTGATGAGCTTTGCCTCCGAGGAGATCGCGCCGCTCGCCGCCGAGATCGACCGGGACGATCGGTTCCCGCGCCATCTCTGGCCCAAGATGGGCGAGCTCGGCCTGCACGGCATCACCGTGGAGGAAGAGTACGGCGGCGCTGGCCTCGGCTATCTCGAGCACGTGGTGGCGATGGAGGAGGTCAGCCGCGCCAGCGCCTCGGTCGGCCTGTCCTACGGCGCCCACTCCAACCTCTGCGTCAACCAGATCCGCCGCAACGGCAGCGAGGAGCAGAAGCGCCGCTATCTGCCCAAGCTGATCTCCGGCGAGCATGTCGGCGCCCTGGCCATGAGTGAGCCCGGCTCCGGCTCCGACGTGGTCTCCATGCGCCTGAAGGCCGAGAAGAAGGGCGACCGTTACGTCCTTAACGGCAGCAAGATGTGGATCACCAACGCCGACGAGGCGGAGACCCTGGTGATCTATGCCAAGACCGACCCGGAGGCCGGGCCGAAAGGCATTACGACCTTCATCGTCGAGAAGGACTTCCCCGGTTTCTCCATCGCCCAGAAGCTGGACAAGCTCGGCATGCGCGGCTCGCCCACCGGCGAGCTTCTCTTCGAAGACTGCGAGGTGCCGGAAGAGAACATCCTGGGTGAGCTCAACAAGGGCGTGCGCGTGCTGATGAGCGGGCTGGACTACGAGCGCGCCGTGCTGGCGGCTGGACCGCTGGGCATCATGCAGGCCTGCATGGACGTGGCCGTGCCCTACGTCCATCAGCGCCGGCAGTTCGGCAAGTCGATCGGCGAGTTCCAGCTGGTGCAAGGCAAGCTCGCCGACATGTACACCACGATGAACGCCTGCAAGGCCTACGTCTACACCGTCGCCCAGGCCTGCGACCGGGGCGAGACCACCCGCAAGGACGCCGCCGGCGCCATCCTCTACGCTGCAGAGAAGGCGACCCAGATGGCGCTCGATGCGCTGCAGCTCCTAGGCGGCAACGGTTACATCAACGACTACGCCACCGGCCGCCTGCTGCGCGACGCCAAGCTCTACGAGATCGGCGCCGGCACCAGCGAGATCCGCCGCTGGCTGATCGGCCGCGAGCTCTTCGAAGAGACCGCCTAAGTTGCGGTTCCTTCGCTCGAGCAGTAGCCCTTCGGCGCCCACGAGAGCTGTGATCTGCTGACACTCTCCCTTCTGAGGAGGGTCTGCCGGGGTTGGAGGTCGAGAGGCGACCGTGCGTCAGAGTGCTGCCGTAAGCGCGTATTCATCTGACGGTTAGGGGCTTTGGCATACGACCACGCCAGCTCGTCGTATGAGTGGGACCACATTGCTGACGGATCTAGCTCTACCTTGTCTAACTCTTGCCTTATCGCCAAAACTTCAGTTAGCATCACTAAGCAGTAATCTAAGTTAGATAGCTCCTTTGCAGCCTGTATTGAGATACTGGGGATCTCTCATGAGATGGCATAGTATAGCTACTACTTCTTTTTTACTGTGCCTGATTTTTCCCTACACGGTGTCAGCCGACGAGATTTCGCTGAGTGGGATGATCCGGGAGATTCAAGTCGCGCTCAGGGATTCCCAGAAAATAATACTGGATTCTGAGATGCCAGTTTTATCCAGTGTAGAGCTGGAAATGAAAACAGTTCAAAAGGAAGTTGGCGGCGGTAAAGTTAGCCTCTATATTGTTGAAGTCGGTGGAGGCCAAAACACAGCCTTCACCTCTGTAGTAAGACTCAAGCTTTCGCCACCCAAAGCTGATGCTGCCTCTGATGTTGCGGCTGCGAGCAACATGGGTGCAGCTATTAGAGATGCTATCATCGCAGCAGCGGGTGCGATCAAGGTGTCGCGACTCGGAAATCCGCCCTTGGACGCTAGCAGTCTTGAAATAACGCTGAGCTTTGCTGTGGTTAGTGATGGTGGCGGTGGGCTCAAATTGGCATTTCCACCATTTAGTGCGTCATTGGAAGGAAAGTTATCTCAGTCGAACGTTCAGCTCATGAAGGTTACATTCGAATGAGCTTGTTTGCGTTACGAGTAGTCGTTTTTGCGTCTATCGTATTGGCGCCAATAAACAAACCGGTAGCAGATGTTCTTTGTGCATCTGGTGAGTTTGCTAACAGACATAGCGCTATGGGTCTTGAATACGCACTCGCACGTGTCTTCAAGACCGGAAAAAGTGCCCCATCCGACTACGTGGGTACGGCATTTGTTATTGATGCCGAGAAGGGCCTATTGCTGACTGCTCGACACGTGGTTGATGAGGCAATTCCTGGGGATTCCATATTAGCCGAGGATCGTGTCGATCTTTCTTTCCCTAATATAGATAGCGGACGTATCAAGAAGGCGGCCATAGTTGACACATTCGACCCAGACCGAACTATTGCGAGGGAAGATTTCGTAGACTTCAACCGCGACCTTGCTCTTCTTAAAATTGACGACTCAGATTTGCCGCAGGAGTTGGTGCAGTTGCGGCTGGCGTTCGTGCTTCCCCGATTGCCTGCACAAGCCACTGTTTACTCCTACTACGGAGCTGCTCTAACACCTTTGCCATCTAAAGGCGGCATCAGTTGGCGGCCGCATCCATCGGATGCAATGCGCAGGGCCGAATGCACCTTTTCCTTGTCAAGCATGACTGATGGTGGCGATAGTGGCGCTCCGGTACTGTCCGCCGATGGCTTTGTTATTGGCATGGTGTTGCAGAACTTTCCCAAAGGACAATCAGGCAACAAGATTGCTCTTGGTTTACCAAGCCACTGTTTTAGAGATGATCTTGTCCGAGCATTTCAAGAGATTTTGCCAGAACGTTCTGTTGATGTGGCGACCCAGTTAATTCAGATGCCAAGCGAAACTCTTATCGGACAGTTGCGCCTTTCGCCGGGTGGTGAGGATGAAATTACTAACATTGAACTATTTGCTGGCCTCCAAAGGCTTGGACACATCTTAGCACAAAGCCGCGAAAGTGGTTTAGAAACGCATTTCACTATTGAGAAATTTCAATGCCCAATCAGCCCGGCTGCATACGAACGCCTCATCTGGCCGTTGCCCAGGGAAACACTGAAACAGATTTTCACTCATTTTGCTCAATACGAGCAGCCACGCGAACAAGCGGACGTTCTTCTCCGTAAGGCGTCGAGCGCTTTTGCTGACGGACACACTGCCTTGGCAGTTGCATTCGCTCAGGCGAGCAGCATCCTCTACGAGATAGACATCGAGAGATCGGGCCTAACTATGCTGTTGGGCCCAATTCCGTCAGGATTAGACAGCGCAACGTCGACGCACCATGCTCAGACCTTTAAGGGTCTAAGTGATAGTCAGCTGCTGATTGCCAGTGCAGTATCACTTGATGGAACCTTAGATGCTACTCCTTCTTACAATAATGCACGACTAGCGGCCTTAAATGCTGTTCGCCTTGCCCCTGATGACCAGCGAGAGCTGCGAGGGCAAGCCTTCGCAGCTCTCGCTACGGCATCATTACGGCTTGAACAGTACGAATGGGCAATTGAAGGTTATGCATTTGCTGCAAAGAATGGCGTAATCACGGCTTGGGCGCGAAATAATTATGACTATGCGTTCAGCTTAAAAGAGAATAAGATAAATATTGCCAATGATTTTAATTATCGGCCCCCGGAACAGTATTTCCCATTTGGTGGAAGAATGCTAATACTTGAACAGGAAAACTTTATCGCTAGACAGAGTGACGACATGATAAAATGGTCACACCAGTAATTAGAATTAAAATGCAGTATGTTAGAATTATTTCCGAAATTTATAGAATTTGGATATCCAGTATATTGGATTGCGGCCAACTTTTTTTTGTCAAAGAGAATTCTTTAATGGTGCGACTCGTGAGCGAGCTACCCATGCTTCGACCAGAGACAGTATGGCTGATAGTCAGGTGGTCGAGATCTTAGGTAATGCCGGTAGCGTTGGCATAAGTCCAGGCAGCGAGAGGTTGATGCTCTTCGTTCCTTGAGTAGTAGCAGGTCAGGGAGTAGTAGCAGGTCAGGCCAGCTTTTGGGTGGGATTGGTAGGTACTACAGTCGTGTTCCTTAATTGGGCAGAAGAGCCTCTTATGTGCAGGCTGTAAGTTGACGAGAAGCGTCAACGCTAGTGGCATTTTCATAGCCTTGCACCAATGGCCGAATCTACAGTCCAATAGCCGGCGACAAGACTGTGCCGCGCCGTGGCGTTGGTCGCGGGTACCGAAAGCAGAAAGAAGAGCCGCGCCCGCTCCGGCGGGCCGTCGTTACGGGGAGGAGAGTTGCATGGGTCGCTTCGACGAGCTGCATCGCCGTTCCATCGAGGATCCCGAGGGCTTTTGGGGCGAGGCCGCCCAAGCCATCGATTGGGTCGAGCCCTGGACCAAGGTCTTGGATGACAGCGACAAGCCCTATTACCGCTGGTTCTCCGGCGGGCGGCTCAACACCTGCTATAACTGTCTCGACCGCCACGTGGACGGCGGCCGGGCCGATCAGGCGGCGCTGATCTACGACTCGCCGATCACCGACACCATCCGCAGCTACACGTACCGGGAGCTGCGGGACGAAGTGGCGCGTATCGCCGGCGGCATGGCGGCGCTGGGGGTCGGCGCCGGCGACCGGGTGATCATCTACATGCCCATGGTGCCGGAAGCGGTCATGGCCATGCTGGCCTGCGCCCGCCTCGGCGCCATTCACTCGGTGGTCTTCGGCGGCTTCGCGGCCAACGAGTTGGCAACCCGCATCGACGACGCGACGCCGAAGATGATCCTCTCGGCCTCCTGCGGCATCGAGCCGAACCGGGTCGTGGCCTACAAGCCGCTGCTCGACGCCGCCATCGAGATGGCGCAGCACAAGCCCGACCACTGCGTCGTCTTGCAGCGTCCGCAGGCTGAAGCGGAGATGGGCCCGCGCGACCGGGACTGGCAGGAGAGCTTCGCGGGCGCGTCGCCGCACGACTGCGTGCCGGTCGCGGCAACCGACCCGCTCTACATCCTCTACACCTCCGGCACCACCGGACAGCCCAAGGGCATCGTGCGCGACAACGGCGGCCATGCGGTGGCGCTGAAGTGGTCCATGAAGAACATCTACGATGTGGAGCCCGGCGAGGTTTATTGGGCCGCCTCCGACGTCGGCTGGGTCGTCGGCCACTCCTACATCGTCTATGCGCCGCTGCTGCACGGCTGCACGACCATCGTCTATGAGGGCAAGCCCGTCGGCACGCCCGATGCCGGCGCCTTCTGGCGGGTGATCAGCCAGCACAAGGTCTCGACCATGTTCACCGCGCCGACGGCCTTCCGCGCTATTCGCCAGCAGGACCCGGCCGGCAACCTGATCAGCGACTATGATCTGAGTCAGTATCGCGCCCTCTTCCTGGCCGGAGAGCGCTGCGATCCGAACACCTTGAGTTGGGCCCAGGAAAAGCTCGGCGTTCCCGTAATCGATCACTGGTGGCAGACCGAGACCGGTTGGTCGATCGCCGCCGACTGCCTCGGCATCGAGCCGCTGCCGATTAAGCCCGGCTCGCCCACCCGGCCGGTGCCCGGCTGGGACCTGGACGTGCTGGGCGCCGACGGCCATCCTGTGGCCGCCGGCGAGATCGGCGCCATCGTCGGCAAGCTGCCCATGCCGCCGGGCACCATGCTGACTCTGTGGAACGCCAAGGAGCGGTTCTTCACCGCCTACCTCAGCGAGTTCCCCGGCTACTACCAGACCGGCGACGCCGGTCTGATCGATGAGGACGGCTACGTCTTCGTCATGGCGCGCACCGATGACATCATCAACGTCGCCGGGCACCGCCTCTCCACTGGGGCCATGGAAGAAGTCTTGGCCGCGCACCCCGATGTGGCCGAGTGCGCCGTGATCGGCGCCGCCGATACCTTGAAGGGGCAGCTGCCGCTCGGCTTTGTGGTGCTCAATGCCGGAGTCAGTCGGCCTGACGCCGAGATCGCCCAGGAGGTGGTCAAGATGGTGCGGGAGCGCATTGGCCCGGTGGCCGCCTTCAAGACGGTGACGGTGGTCAAGCGCTTGCCCAAGACCCGCTCCGGCAAGATCCTGCGCGCCACCATGCGCAAGATCGCCGACAGCGAGGACTACAAGCTGCCGGCCACCATCGACGAACCGGCTATCCTGGGCGAGATCACCGAAGCGCTGCAGGGGGTCGGCTACGCCGCCGACAGCAAAGGGGCTGCCTGAGAGCTGTCGCCTGTGTCAGGACGCTTCGCGCAGCTTTAGCTTGAGACCCACCAGGTCGTGCATGCTGACGCCGGTGATGGTCGAGATCTCGCGCAGCGGAAAGCGGGTCTCCTGCATCAGGATGCGGGCATGCTCGAGCGGCGGGATGCGCTGGCGGCTGCGGGCGCGGAACTGGCGGCTCCAGCTCCGCTGATCGCGTTGGCGCTGCTCTTCGGCGCGCTGCTGCGACTCGACGTTCTGCCGATGCTGTTGCCGGGCGCGCGAGGCCGCCGCGTCATAGGCGTAGTGCGAGTAGACGTTGTGCATCCAGGCCGAGCGCTGCTCGTCCCGTGGCCGGCGTCGCCGGCTTTCGCTCTCCGACGGCTCGGCGCCACTAAAACCGCGCGCCGCCTCGTCCAGACTCAGACCGTTTTTGGCGGCCAAGCGCTCGGCGGCGATGAGGGCGGCTTCCCGTTCTCCGGCGAAAGGGCTCTCCGCCGCCAGCGTCAAGAGCTTGCGGAAGCGATCCCGGTCAGCGTCGTTCATGGCCATGGGCGCGACGATCGAATGCAGACGAAAGCGGAGTCGAGTGGGCGAGTATGCGGGAGAGCGAGGGCCACGTCAGGTGACAATGGCGTGGCAGTTCCGGAAAAGCTGTGGATCATTGCGCAGCCTTCTTGCTGTCGCCGATCTTGCTTTCCTTGCCGGTCAAGAGGTTACGGATGTTGCGGTGGTGGCGGACCCAGAGCAGCACGGCAAGCAACCCGCAGAACTCCACGAGCTGCAGGTCGCCGAGCAACAACCAGGCGTAGAGCGGCGCGAGCGCCGTGGCGATCAGGGCCGAGAGCGAGGAGTAGCGGCTCAGCACGGCCACCGCGAGCCACGTGGCGCCAGCGGCGGCGGCGACCGGCCAGGCGATGACAAGCATAACGCCGAAGGCTGTCGCGATGGCCTTGCCGCCACGGAAGCCGAGCCAAACGGGGAAGCAATGGCCGAGCACGGCGCCGAAGGCGGCGACGAGACTGGCGTCGGGGCCCCAGAGGCTGGCGATCCAGGCGGCGAGAGCGCCCTTGCCGCCATCGAGTATCACGGTCGCCAGCGCAATGTCCTTGCGCCCGGTGCGCAGCACGTTGGTTGCGCCGATGTTGCCCGAGCCGATCTTGCGGATGTCTCCCAATCCGGCGGCGCGGCTGAGCAGCAGGCCGAAGGGCACGGAGCCCAGAAGGTAGCCGCCGGCAAAAGCGGCCAAGAGATAGGGCCAGGCGTGGCTCCAGGAAATCGGGTCGGGCATCGTTACGCGCCGATGGTTTCCGCGCGTGGCTCGGCGGCGGGCAGGGCGCCGTCGGCGATGGTGAAGGCGGTGCGTCCGTCGACGAAGGTTCGCAGCACGCGGCCCTGAACCATGTGGCCGTCGAACGCCGAGTTTTTCGACTTGCTGTGCAGAGCGTCGGCGTCGATGCGCCAGGGTTTGTCGCTGTCGAACAGCACCAGGTCGGCCGGCCAACCCTTGGCGATACGCCCGGCCGGCAGGTCGAGAATCTGCGCCGGATTGCAGGTCAGCTTCGCCAGTAGGCTTTGCAAATCGAGCGCGCCGTCATGCACTAGGGCGAGAGACAGCGGCAGCAGGGTTTCCAGCCCCACGACGCCGAAGGTGGCCAGCGCGAAGGGCAGGCGCTTGGAGTCCTGGTCATGCGGGCTGTGGTCGCTGGCGATGGCGTCGATGGTGCCGTCGACCAGCCCTTGGACAACGGCCAGCCGATCGTCTTCGCTGCGCAGCGGCGGCGAGACCTTGGCGAAGGTCCGGTAGTCGCCCACCGCGAGCTCGTTGAGGGTGAAGTAGTGCGGCGCCGTATCGCAGGTCACGTTGAGACCGCGGGCCTTGGCACGACGGATGACTTCCACCGTCTCGCCGGCGGAAACGTGGGAGACGTGATAGCGGCCGCCGGTCATCTCCACGATCCGCAAGTCCCGCTCGACCATGATGACCTCGGCCAGCGGCGAGATGCCGGCCAAGCCAAGGCGGGTGGCCAACTCGCCGGCGTTCATCAAGCCGCCCGAGAGACTGGGTTCCGCCGGGTGCTGCAGGATCACGGCGCCGAAGGTGCGAGAATAACTGAGGGCCCGATGCATCACCTGGGCATTTGCGATGGCCTGATGCCCGTCGGTGAAGCCGACCGCGCCGTACTCCTCGAGCAGGCCGATCTCGGTCATTTCCTTGCCGCCGAGCCCGACCGTGACGGCGGCATAGGTGTAGATCTTGGCCAGCTTTTCCTCGCGGGCGCGTCGGGCGACGAACTCGACGCCCGCCACGTCATCCACGACCGGCTCGGTGTTCGGCAGGGCGACCATGGAGGTGACGCCGCCGGCGAGGGCGGCCTGTCCGCCGCTGCCGAAGGTCTCCATGTGCTCGTTGCCCGGCTCGCCGAGCTCGACGCGCATGTCGACCAGGCCGGGCGCCAGGTAGCGGCCGCCGCAGTCGACGACAATGCAACCCTCCGGCGGGCCGTTGTCGAACAGCCGCGGCCCGAAGTCGACGATCTGACCGGACTCGGCCAGCAGCTCGCCGGACTGGTCGAGACCGCTCGCCGGGTCGATCAGCCGGGCGTTGAGGAAGGCGGTGCGGGGCGGGTCGCGGTGAAACACGGCTGAGGCGTCCCGTTCAGCGGGCCTGGGCGCGTCGGCTGCGTTCCGGCGCCGTCAGCACGTCGAGGCAGGCCATGCGCACGGCCACGCCCATCTCGACCTGCTCGCGGATGGCCGAGCGGTCGATGTCGTCGGCCAGCTCGCTGTCGATCTCGACGCCGCGGTTCATTGGGCCGGGGTGCATCACCAGGGCGTCCGGCTTGGCCAGGCTGAGCTTGTCGCGGTCGAGCCCGAAGAAATGGAAGTACTCGCGGATGGAGGGCACGAAGCTGCCCTGCATGCGCTCGGTCTGCAGCCGCAGCATCATGACGATGTCCACGTCCTTCAGCCCGGCGCGCATGTCGGTGTAGGCCTCGACACCCAGCCGCTCGATGGCCGCCGGCAGCAGAGTAGGGGGCGCGATCACGCGAACCTGGGCGCCCATGGTGGTCAGCAGGTAGATGTTGGAGCGCGCGACCCGGCTGTGCTTGATGTCGCCGGAGATGGCGACCTTGAGGCCCGCCAGGCGGCCCTTGCGGCGCAGGATGGTCAGGGCGTCCAGCAGCGCCTGGGTCGGGTGCTCGTGGCTGCCGTCGCCGCCATTCATGACGCAGCAGTTGACCTTCTCGCTCAAGAGCTTGACCGCGCCCGAGTCGGGATGCCGCACCACCAGCACGTCGGGGTGCATGGCGTTCAAGGTCATCGCCGTGTCGATTAATGTCTCACCCTTTTTGATGGACGACCAGGCGATCTGCATGTTGATAACGTCGGCCCCCAGGCGCTTGGCCGCCAGCTCGAAGGAGGTCAGGGTCCGGGTCGAGGTCTCGAAGAAGAGGTTGATGACCGTGAAGCCGGAGAGGATCGACTCTTTCTTCAAGTCCTGCGGCAAGGCCGAGGCATAGCGATTGGAAATATCGAGGAGAAACGAGATCTCTTCCGCCGAAAAACCCTGGATGCCCAGGAGATGACGGTAGCCGAAGACAGGCGCGTTCGCCGGCAGAGTCTCAGCGCTCATAGCGTCGCGGTTATCGCACCCAGATTGGCGAGTCGCAAGCCGGCGCGCGCCCAGCGAATCGCGTCCGAAGGTCGCTGATGCGCCGCTTCCTTCGCCCGATCGTTCGCCTCCTGCTGCTGCTGCTCGTCCTGGCGCTTTTGCTGCCGCCGGTGGTGATTGCGGCCTATCGCGTTGTTCCGCCGCCGGTTTCCACCCTGATGGTCTGGCGCCTGGCGGAAGGCTACGGCTTGGACCGGGCCTGGCGGCCCATCGAAGAGATCTCGCCGCACCTGCCGCGCGCCGTCGTCGCGGCTGAGGATAACTTCTTCTGCCGCCACCAGGGCGTGGACTGGGCGGCGATGGAAGAGGCGATCGAGGGGCTCTTAGCCGGCGAGCGCACCCGCGGGGCCAGCACGATCTCCATGCAGCTCGCGAAGAACCTCTTTCTCTGGCCGGAAAGAAGCTACACGCGCAAGGTCTTGGAGTTGGTTCTTACCTTCAAGCTGGAAACGATCCTGCCCAAGGACCGGCTGCTCGAAATCTACCTGAACGTCGTCGAGTGGGGGCCGGGCATCTACGGGGCCGAGGCGGCGGCCCAGCGCTACTTCGACAAGCCGGCGGCACGCCTGACGCAATTGGAGGCCGCCTTGATGGCCACCGCCCTGCCGAATCCCTTGCAGCGCAGTGTGGCGGAACCGAGCCGCTCGATGCTGCAGCGCGCCGCCGTCTACCGCCAGCGCATCGGGCAGCTCGGGCCTCTGCTCGACTGTTTGCCGAACCCCGCTCAGGGTAAGGGATGAACGCCTAGACACGTCCGGCTTTCTCAATTGTCATGCTTGGGCGGCCCCGAGGTCCGCAGGACCAAAGGGGCCGTTCCGAGCATCCACGGAGCGGCTTGGCGCAGGCTGACAAGTGGATCCTCGGGCCTCGGCCGCGTGTCTTCAACACGGTCGGCCTCGCCCAAGGATGACGTCCTCAGAGAAACCCGCGAGCTAAGGGCTAAAACGCAATCGCACGTCGCATCTGGCCGGGAAACACACCAGGCTCAGATCGTACCCGCTTCGCGCAGGGCGGCGATCTCCTCCTCGCTGAGATCGAGCATCTCGGTCAGCACCTCGTCGGTGTGCTCGCCGGCCTTGGGGGGCGGCCGCTTGTAGTCGACGGGGGTGCGCGAGAACTTGATGGGATTGCCCATCATCTCAAGCTCGCCGCTCTCGCTGCCGGGGTAGGGCATCTTCATGCGCATGCCGCGATGCAGAACGTGCGGGTCCTCGAAGACGCGTGCGAGATCGTTGACCGGGCCGGAGGGCACGCCGATCTCGGCCAGGCCGTCGAGCCAGGTGTCGAGCGGCTTCTGGGCGGTGACCTCCGGCAAAAGGGCGTAGAGCGCCTCCCGGTTGCGGACGCGGTTGGCATTGGTCTTGAAGCGCTCGTCCTCGGCCAGCTCCGGCACGCCGGCAAACGCACAGAAACGCTGGAACTGGGCGTCATTGCCGACCGCGAGAATGAAGTATCCGTCCGAGCAGGGCAGGACCTTGTAGGGCACGATGTTGGGGTGCTCGTTGCCCTGGCGCCGCGGCACCTGGCCGCTCACCAGGTAGTTCATGCCTTCATTGACCAGCCAGGCGATCTGGGTGTCGAGCAGGGCGAGGTCGATATGCTGACCTTCGCCGGTCAGGTCCCGATGGCGCAGCGCCGCCTGGATGGCGTTGGCGGCGAAGAGGCCGCAGACCACATCGGCGATGCCGACGCCGACCTTCACGGGCTCGCCCTCGGGCTCGCCGGTCAGGGACATGATGCCGCCCATGCCTTGGGCGAGATAATCGTAGCCGGCGCGTGGGGCATAGGGGCCGGTCTGCCCGAAGCCGGTGATGGAGCAATAGACGATATCCGGCTTCACCTCGGCGACGGAAGCATAGTCGAGGCCGAACTTGGCCAACCCGCCGACCTTGAAATTCTCGACGAGCACGTCGCAGTGGGCGATCAGCCGCTTGGCCAGGGCTTGGCCCTCCGCTGTCGCAATATCGAGGGTCAGGGAGCGCTTGTTGCGGTTCGCCGAGAGGTAATAGGCGGCGGTGTCGCTGTCCTCGCCGTTCTCGTCCTTGAGGAAGGGCGGCCCCCATTTGCGGGTGTCGTCGCCGTGGCCCGGGCGCTCGATCTTGATGATTTCGGCACCGAGGTCCCCAAGGAGCTGGGTGCAGGTCGGGCCGGCGAGAATGCGGGTAAGGTCGAAGACCCGGAGGCCTTTCAAAGGACCTGTGCGGTCGGGAGCGGTCATAGGTTACAAAAAGTACCGAGTGTTGTTGACAGGGGTTAGGTGGCCGGCACGGGGCTCCGGCTCTTTTCGGCCACCAGCGCCATGAAGCCTTTGTAGAGCCGGCGCGCATCGGCGTTGAAGCTGGTCATGTTGATGTCGACGTCATCCTTGAAGGTCGGCAGGGCCGCTTCGCCGATGGTCTTCTTCAGGGCCTCGATGTACTCCGGCACCGTTGCCCAGTCGTCGACCGTCTGCGACGTCACCTCGACATGGTACTGAAAGCCGTAGGCAAGCTCGCCGACCTTGATTGCCTGATAGGGGCAGACGGGGGAGCTGGCCAGGACTTGCGTGTCGGCTGGCGTCTCCAACACGGCGGCGCTGTGCCACTGCAGCGCCTTGAAGCGCGGGGCGTTGCCGGATGTCAGCGGGTCGCTGCGGCCGGCCTCCGTCAGCTCGATGTCCAACACGCCGACCTCCGGCGTCGAAGGGCCGACCTTGCCGCCCAGCGCATCGGCAAGCAGCTGATGGCCGAGGCAGATGCCGAGGAAGGGCAGGCCGCGATCGACGATGGCCTCGCGGATGGCGGCCTTCTCGTCTTTCAGCCAGGGGTGCTCATCTTCCATCCAGGTGTCCATCGGGCCGCCCATGGCGACCAGGGCGTCGTAACCTTCGAGGGAGGGGATGGACTCGCCTGCGTCCAGCTCGACCGCATCCCATTCGACGCCGTCTTCGGCCATGAAATCGCGGATGACGCCGGGATGCTCCAGCGGATGGTGTTGAAACACGAGGAGACGCATGGGCTGGCCCCTTGTTCTGCTGTGTCGTTGTCCGGCTCACGCCTGACGCTGTCTGGCGTCGAGAGCGCCCTGCAGGATATAGGCAGCCGCCAGTTTGTCGATGACTTCCGCGCGACGCATACGCGTCATGTCCTGCTCGTCGATCAGGAAGCGCTCCACCGCCCGGGTCGAAAGACGCTCGTCCCAGAAGGCAATCGGCAGGGCTATGCCGGCCAAGGACTCGAGGTTGCGGGCGAACTGCCGTACCGATTGGCAGCGTGGGCCTTCGCTGCCGTCCATGTTGATCGGCAGGCCGAGCACCAGCGCGCCCACCTTGCGCTCGGCAATGATCTCTTTCAGGCGCTCCATGTCCTTGGCGAACTTGCGGCGCCGGATGGTCTCCAGGGGCGAGGCCACGCTCTGGCTGGAATCTGAGACGGCGAGACCGATGGTCTTTTCGCCGATATCCAGCCCCAGCAGGCGGACGCCCCGCGGCAAATCCTCAAGCGGTGTTTCCATGCTTTCCCGCAGCAGTCTTCCGGCCTTGCGCTGCAAGGCTTTGCGAGTAAGGTCGCCCGCGTCCGCGCCGAGCGCGGGACTCCGGATTTGGTTGCAGGAAAGACAGGACGGGGCAAGGCCGCATGTCCATCGATAAGGATACCGTGACGGGCATCGCCAAGCTGGCGCGCATCCGGCTTGAGGAGGCTCAGGCCGACGCGTTGGTCGGTGAGCTGAACAACATCCTCTCCTGGGTCGAGCAGCTCGGCGAGCTGGATACCGAAGGTGTCGCGCCCATGACCTCGGTGGTCGAGCGCAAGCTGCCCCTGCGCGAGGACAAGGTGACCGATGGCGGCTATCCCGAGAAGATCCTGGCCAATGCGCCGGAGGCGGCCGATCCCTTCTTCACCGTGCCGAAGGTGGTGGAATGAGCACGCTGACCGATCTGACGCTCGCCGAGGCGCGCGACGCGCTGGCCAAAGGCGAGCTCTCCTCGAAGGAGCTGACCGAGGCGCACATAGCTGCAGTAGAGCAAGTGCGGCCGCTCAACGCTTTCATCACCGAGACGCCGGAGCGTGCCATGGAGATGGCCGAGCGGGCGGACCAGCGGCGGGCCAGCGGCGAGGCTGGCGTGCTGGAGGGCATTCCTCTCGCCATCAAGGACCTCTTTTGCACCGAGGGCGTGCTGACCACCGCCGGCTCTCACATTCTCGACGGCTTCACGCCGACCTACGAGTCGACCGTGACCGCGAACCTCTGGCGGGCCGGCGGGGTGCTGCTCGGCAAGACCAACCTGGACGAGTTCGCCATGGGCTCCTCCAACATGACCAGCTATCACGGGCCGGTCGAGAGCCCTTGGAAGCGCCGGGGCGATAACCGCAAGCTGGTGCCCGGCGGCTCCTCCGGCGGTTCGGCCACGGCCGTGTCGGCCCGCTGCGCCTTGGGCGCGACGGGAACCGACACTGGCGGTTCCATCCGGCAGCCGGCCTCCTTCACCGGCATTGTCGGCTTCAAGCCGACCTACGGCCGCTGCTCGCGCTGGGGCGTCGTCGCCTTCGCCTCCTCGCTCGATCAGCCCGGGCCCATGACGCGCACGGTGCGCGACAGCGCCATCATGCTGCGCGGCATGGCGGGCTACGACCCCAAGGATTCAACCTCGGTCGATCTGCCGGTGCCGAACTATGAGGCGGCGCTGACCGGCGACCTGCGCGGCCTCAAGGTGGGTGTGCCGAAGGAGTACCGGGTCGACGACATGCCGCAGGAGATCGAGGATCTGTGGAAGGCAGGGATCGACTGGCTGAAAGCAGCCGGGGTCGAGATCAAGGAGATCTCCCTGCCGCACACCAAGTACGCGCTCCCGACCTACTACATCGTGGCGCCCGCCGAGGCCTCCTCCAACCTGGCGCGCTACGACGGCGTGCGCTACGGCCTGCGGGTCGAAGGCGAGGGCGACCTCACCAGCATGTACGAGGCGACCCGCGGCGAGGGCTTCGGTCAGGAGGTCAAGCGCCGGGTGATGATCGGCACCTACGTGCTCTCCGCCGGCTACTACGACGCCTACTACAACAAGGCGCGGCGGGTGCGGACCCTGATCGCGGGCGACTTCAAGGGCGCCTTCGCGGAGGTCGATCTCATCCTGACGCCGACGGCCCCCTCGGAGGCCTTCGCCGAGGGTGAAAAGATGGACGACCCCATCGCCATGTATCTGAACGACGTCTTCACCGTACCCTCCAGCTTGGCGGGGCTGCCGGCGATCTCGGTTCCCACCGGCCTCTCTGCCAACGGCCTGCCGCTCGGCCTGCAGCTCATTGGCCGCGCCTTCGACGAGGAGACGGTCTTTCGCGTCGGCGCGGTGCTGGAGGAGGCCTCCGGCTTCGACGCTTTGCCGGCCTGGCTCGCTGAGAGGTGCTGAACAGCGGCGCTTCTATGAATCTCAGCGGTTACTGCCCCGTTTTGAGGAACTGCCCCCAGCGATACCAATAGAGGTCCCGATCGCCCGGGAAGAAGAGATCGTTCTTCACCCGCGGGTTGAGGGTCAAGGTGCCGGCCTCGATGACGGAGTAGAGCTTGCGGGCCAAGGCGACGTTCCTGTCGCGCCAGAGCGACACCAGATATCCGAACTCGAAAGGCACGGTGTTCCGGCACTTTAGGCCGATCGGGTAGCTGTCCGGCGCCTGCGGCTCCTCGCCGAAGAAGCACTGGGCGAGATACTTGGGGAAGTCGACCCCAGCATAGAGCGCCAGGTGGAGCGAGCCCCAGAACCTCAGGTTCATCTCCATCAGAGAGAAGGCGTCGCTTGTGGGATCCCAGCGGTACTCAACCATGGCCACGCCTTGCCAGCCGGTCCGCTCGAGCTTTGCTTCGGCGTCCCGGCAGATGGCTTCGTGCCACCAGGACTCGCGCAGGGATGAGGCGCCGCCCGTATGCGGCATCTCGTGCAGCCGGCGGTGCATGAAGCGGGCCTGGATGCGGTCGTTCCAGCGCAGGAAGAAGGCACCGACCCCGACACCGGGCGCGAAGCCCTGAACCACCGCCTTGCTATAGTCCTTGCTCAACGCCTCGAGCTGCGCCAGGGCCGTCTCGGCATCCGCGATGCGCAGCACCCGGTCGCCAGCCTCGCTGGATTTGGCGAAGAGGCCATCGCACTTGATGAACAGCGGCCGGCCAAGGGCGGACAGCGCCGAGAGGGACGGCAGGCCCTGCTCGAAATCGACCAGAACGGTGGGAGGCAGGTGGGCCTTGTGCGGCTCCTCGCCGCTCATCAGACGCGCGAAGAGCCCGTACTTGCTCGACCGGCGACGTATGGTGCTGTCTTGGCTGGCGGGAAAGAGGTGGCTGAAGGGCGCGATGGCCGGATGCCCCTCCGGCGCGATGCCGCCGCCGGGCACGACCATCTCGATCTTCTGGCTGTCGATGTAGTCGCTCAGCCAGGGGCCGAAGCCGGGGTCGTCGAGCGGTGGGTGGATAGCCCGCCGGGCTGCGAAGCGCGATTGGAGGCCGATGGCCGGCTCCGACCCGGCGACCGCATGGACGCGGTAGCCGGCCCGGCCGAGCGAACGGATGACCCCCAGCGCCCCCATGGACTGGGCGCCTGCCACCATGATGTTGGTCGTCGCGGGGTCACGCGGCGGCATGGTCACCGGTGGCGCGATGGGCCCTCTCGCCGAGCTTGGCGCCGATGGTGCCGACACCGGAATCGAGGATATCGAGGCAGGTCTGCCAATAGTCGTCGGTCAGGCCATAGGGATCTTGCAGAAAGGCGCGCCGAGGTCTCGACCAGAGGCCCAGCAGCGTGACCTGTCCGGCCACCCCAGTCCCCAGCCTGGGCGTCAGGGAGGTGGCGTGTTCGGGCTCCATGCAGACGAAGAGGTCGCCGTCGGTCACCGAGAGTTCATCGAGCCGCTTGGAGCGATGCAGCGACAGGTCGACGCCCCGCTGGGCCGCCAGTCTGACCCCGGCGTCATTGGCCGGCGTGCCGCTGGTCGCGTTCAAGCCGGCCGACGTTGCCGAGAGCCCCTGCTTCAGGGCCAGGGTGTGGGCATAGGCGCTGCGGCAGATGTTGCCGCGGCAGATGAAAATCAGCCGGTCGACGGCCGTCCAGTCGAGCGTCGTGTAGTCGCGGTAGGAACCGGCGTAGAGTCCCGCGTTGGCGCGCAGGTGAGACAGGAAGCCGATTTTGCGTCCGTAGCGCCGGTTGACCCAGCTTGCGTTAGCGGCCATCCCCCGCGCTCCCCTGCAAGCGGGACTTGGCGCGCCGCAGGAGCTCCAGGAAGCCGGAAAGCTCAGCCTCGAACTCGAGCTGGCTCACGTCCTCACCGTCGAGCAGCCGCTTGAGCGCAAAGGGCGGGCTTTCCGAGCGCACCAGCCCGGTGTCGACAAGCGTGGCAGAGCGCACGCCGCTTTTCTGCAGATAGCCGTACATGGCTTCACTGTGTACCCCACTCGGGTAGCAAAAGTGTTGAAGACTGGAGTGTACGTAAGGGGCCAGCTTCTCGCGGTTGATCTCCACCTCGCTCGCCACGGTCTCGGGCGTGTGTACGTCCAGATGGTGCGTGTGCGTGTGAAGCTGGATGTCGAGGCCGTCCCGCTCGGCGGCAGCCAGTTCCTCGAAGGTCATGAAGCTGAATTGCCGGGAGGCGAGGATGGCCTCGCCGTCGAAGCCCAGCTTGTCCGCCAGGGTCCGGCAGAGCGCGCGGGCGTCCTCCTCGGAGGCCTGCGCCATGGCGGTGCTGATCTCCTCCACCGCGTTCTCTTTACCGGCCGGGTCGCTCAGGTCGAACCGGCATGGCCCGTCCAACTCCAATTCAAGGGTTTTGGCGGGCGACAGCGCAATCAGTGCCGGAACGAGAATGTGATACAGCGGTCGCTGCGATTCGATCGCGCCGGTATAGGCATAGAGCGTGGCAGGAAGCCCATGCTCGGCGAGGCTTGGGACCATGTGCTGATAGGTTCCGAACCAGCCGTCGTCGATGGTGATAACCACCGAATAGGGCTGAAAACCGCCGTTGTTCAGCTTGCTGACGCCTTCTTCCAGCGGGATGACGTGATACTTGGAGTCCGCGAGCCAAGCCATGCGCGCGCCGAACGTCTCCGGGTTCATAAAGAGATGGTTGCCGTAGTGACCGTCGAGAAACCAGATGCCGTGATAGCCCAGTATCCGCAGCTGGTTGCGGGTCAGCAGTCCGGACAGCCAAAAGAGGCCCGAGTATTTCGCCAATACCAGAACGAGGTTCTTCATTTGGGTGACCGTCGCCCGCCGCGTCACTTAATACAACGAATCCTAGTAGGTTACGGGGGAGCCGAAGCAGAGGCAACGGGGTCCCCACCTGCCGCGAATTCTACACGCTTTTCCTTCCCGCTAGGTGAAAATCAGGGCGACGGAAAGGGCCGTCAAGATGCCGAGGCTCATGTTGAAGGTCCTGAGGGCGCGGCGGGAGGAGAGCAGCCGGCCGATGGCGGTGCCGAAGCCGGCCCAGATGGCCGTGCTGGGAAAGGCGGCGAGAAAGAAGGCGGCGCCGACCATCAGCGCGTTGGCCAGCGGCGAGAGCTCTAGGCTGGAGAAGGCGCTGACCGCCCCGATACCCATGACCCAGGCCTTGGGATTGACCCATTGAAAGGCTGCGGCCTGCAGGAAGGTGAGGGGCTTGCCGCCGGCACGTCCCTCGCCCGGCCGCTCGGCGGTGGCGATGCGCCAGGCGAGATAGAGCAGGTAGGCGCCGCCGACCAGCTTGAGCGCCTCGTGCAATATCGGGACCTGTTGGAACACTGCGCCGAGCCCGAGGCCGATGGCGACCACCATGGCGGGGAAGCCGAGGCAGATGCCCAGCAGGTGAGGCAGCGTGCGCTTGAAGCCGAAGGTGGCGCCGGAGGCAGTGAGCATCAGGTTGTTCGGGCCCGGTGTGGCAGAGGCCGAGAAGCAGAACGCAAGAAGAGGGCCCAGAAGCTCGGGAGACATCGCAAAGCGGTTCGAAGTTGATGCGTTTCCGAAAAGATGGCGTCCCAAGAAACCCAAGAAAACGAATAACTTGTCATAGGGACAATTCCATTTGGTCTAAAAAACAAACCGTCTGTAGGCGATGCTTTGGAGGGGCTGGCATGGCCAGCCCATGGGTGATAGCTACCAGGATGTTGAATTCTCACGCTTTGGCAGGGCGAGCGGTATGACCATGATCGAAGGCAGCACAGGCACTTGGGAGGTGGTGATCGGCCTGGAGGTCCACGCCCAGGTGATCTCAAAGGCCAAGCTCTTCTCCGGCGCTTCCACCGATTTCGGCGGGGAGCCGAACAGCCAGGTCGCCAACGTCGATGCAGCCATGCCCGGCATGCTGCCGGTGCTGAACGGCGTCTGCGTCGAGCAGGCAGTCAAGACCGGCCTCGGCCTCAACGCCGAGATCAACCTGCATTCGGTCTTCGAGCGGAAGAACTACTTCTACCCCGACCTGCCGCAGGGCTATCAGATCAGCCAGTACCAGGAGCCGGTGGTCGGCGAGGGCACCGTCACCATCGATCTGGCGGACGGCAGCAGCCGGGACATCGGCATCGAGCGCCTGCACCTGGAGCAGGACGCCGGCAAGTCGCTGCACGACCAGGACCCACGGCGCACCTACGTCGACCTCAACCGCTCCGGCATCGCGCTGATGGAGATCGTCTCCAAGCCCGATATCCGCTCGGCCGAGGAGGCAGGCGCCTACTTGCGCAAGCTGCGCACCCTGCTGCGCTACCTCGGCACCTGCGACGGCAACATGGAAGAGGGCTCCATGCGCTGCGACGTGAACCTCTCGGTGCGGCGCCCCGGAGAGGCGCTCGGCACCCGCACCGAGACCAAGAACGTCAACTCCGTGCGCTTCGTGCAGCAGGCCATCGAGTACGAGGCGCGGCGTCAGGTCGAGCTTCTCGAGGAGGGCGGTGCGGTGGTGCAGGAGACGCGCCTGTTCGACGCCAACCGCGGTGAGAGCCGCTCCATGCGCAGCAAGGAGGAGGCGCACGACTACCGCTACTTCCCCGACCCGGACCTGCTGCCTTTGGAGCTGGACGCGGACTGGGTTGCAGAGTTGCGCCAAGGCCTGCCCGAGCTGCCGGACGCCAAGAAAGCGCGCTTCATGGCCGAGTACGGCCTGTCGGCGGAGGACGCCGCAACCCTAGTCGGTGAGCGCGAGACCGCAGACTTCTATGAGCGGGTGGCCAAAGGGCGCGACCCCAAGCTCGCCGCCAACTGGGTGCTGACCAACTACTTCGGCGCGCTCAACGCCTCGCGTCTCGGCTTGGCCGAAGCGCCGGTCTCGGCCGAGCAGCTCGGCGATCTCCTCGGCCTGATCGCCGACAACACCATCTCCGGCCGCATCGCCAAGGACGTCTTCGAGGAGATGTGGGCGAGCGGCAAGGATGCGACGGCGATCGTCGAGGAGAAGGGCCTGAAGCAGATCACCGACACGGGCGCCATCGAGGGCATCATCGACGACATCATCGCCAAGAACCTGGTCCAGGTGGAGCAGTACGCCGGGGGTGAGAACCCCAAGGTCATTGGCTGGTTCGTCGGCCAGGTCATGAAGGCGACCCAGGGCAAGGCTAACCCCGGCGTCGTCAACAAGCTGCTCAAGGAGAAGCTTGGCGGCTGAGGCGCGGGCCGTGCGCCGCTATCCGCCCGAGCGCATCGTCTGCCTGACGGAAGAGACCGTCGAGACGCTCTATCTGCTCGGCGAGCAGGACCGCATTGTCGGTGTCTCGGGCTATGCCGTCCGGCCGCCCGAGGTGCGGCGGGAGAAGCCGCGCGTATCCGCCTTCACCTCGGCCAACCTGCCTAAGATCCTGGCCTTGGAACCGGACCTCGTGCTGGCTTTCTCCGACCTGCAGGCGGAGATCGTCGCCGACCTCGGCCGGGCCGGCGTCGCCCTGCACCTCTTCAATCAGCGCGACCTGGCCGGCATCTTCGCCATGATCCGCACCCTCGGTGCGCTGATCGACGCGCAGGACAAGGCCGAGGCCCTTGCGCAGCGCCTGGAAGAGCGGCTGGAGGCGATCGCTGCGGCAGCACAGGGCCGCGCCGAGCGGCCGCGGGTCTATTTCGAAGAGTGGGACGACCCCATGATCGCCGGCATCGGCTGGGTCTCGGAACTGATTGAGGTGGCCGGCGGCATCGATGTTTTCGCCGAGCTGCGTCAGGGTGCTTCGGCACGCGACCGTTTCGTCTCAAACGAGGCGGTGATCGCCGCAGAGCCGGATGTCATCCTTGCCTCCTGGTGCGGCAAGAAGGTGGTCCCAAGCCGCATTGCCGGGCGGCCCGGCTGGGAGGCGGTGCCAGCGGTGGCGCGAGGACGCATCGTCGAGATCAAGTCGCCGCTCATCCTGCAGCCCGGCCCGGCGGCTCTGACCGACGGGCTCGACGCCATCTGCGCCGCGCTGGCCTGAGCCTGCCGCATGGCGGCCTGCGGGCGTGCCATGCAGGAACGTGCCTTGTCGCTTTGGGGCAGCGGCCCCTAGCCTCGGCCGATACAGCCAGTCGGAAAGCAGGGTCGGATGAACAAGACCGCGAGGCACAAGGCCAGCGGCTTCCTGGGCGGGACCAGCGAAGACCGCCCGGCCATGGCTGCCAGCTTGATGGTGGGTGCCTTGGCTTTGCTGGCCCTGCAGGATGGCCTCGTCAAGCTGACCAGCGGCGACGTCTCCCTTTGGCAATTCCAGACGCTGCGGGCGAGCTGCAACCTGCTGCTGGTCGCCGGCCTCTCGCATCTCATCTGGGGCAGCATGCGGCCGCGACCGGTGCGCATCTGGGCCGTGACTTTGCGCAGCCTGCTGCTGGTCGGTGCTATGATTTTCTTCTTCGGCGGCATTCCCTTTCTCAGCTTGGCGGAGCTGGCGGCTGGTCTCTACATCTTCCCGCTTTTCATCGCCGTGCTGTCGCGCGTCTTTCTCGGTGAGCCGGTCGGCCCTCGTCGGGTGGCCGCTATTCTGGTCGGCTTCACCGGCACCTTGCTGATCCTCAAGCCGGGGACCGAGGCCTTTCAGCCGGTGGGGCTGATGCCCGTCGCTGCCGCGCTCTGCTACGCCTGCACTATCCTGGTCACCCGCCGACTCTGCCGCGAGGAGTCGCCGGTCACCCTGGCCTATGGCGTTTCGATCGCCTTTTTGGTGGCCGGCGTGCTCGGGCTCTTGGTCTTCACCGGCAATCCCTTCGAGAACCTGGCCGCGAGCTGGCCCTATCTCTTCACCGGCTGGCGCGAGATCGACCTCTTCGTCCTGGCGATCATCGTCATCTGCTCCTGTATCAACCTCACCTCCAACATCACCTTGGCGAAGGCCTACCAGAGCGCAGAGGCGAGCTGGCTCGCCCCCTTCGACTATTCCTATCTGATCTTCGCCACCTTCTGGGGCTTCGTCTTCTGGGGTGATGTGCCGGGTGGCTTGACCCTGCTCGGCATGACGATGATCGCCGGCGCCGGCGCCTTCGTCGCCTGGCGGGAGCGACAGCTCGTGCGCTCGCGCCGCGCCAACTTCAACCGCAACCTCAGATGAAGAAAGGGCCGCTCCGAGGAGCGGCCCTTTGAAGTTCGTACTACAGAAACGCAGCTTAGCTGCTGTAGTACATTTGGAACTCGACCGGGTGCGGAGCGTGTTCGAAGGTGTAAACCTCCTCCCACTTGAGCTCCAAGTAGCCCTCGATCTGGTCCTTGTTGAACACGTCGCCCTGCAGCAGGAATTCGTGGTCCTCTTCCAGCGCCTGGCAGGCCTGGCGCAGCGACCCGCACACGGTCGGCACGTCGTGCAGCTCCTCGGGCGGCAGGTCGTAGAGGTTCTTGTCCATCGGCTCGCCCGGATGGATGCGGTTCTTGATGCCGTCCAAGCCGGCCATCAGCATCGCCGAGAAGGCGAGGTAGGGGTTGGACAGAGCGTCCGGGAAGCGGATCTCGACCCGCTTGGCCTTGCGCGCCGCGCCGAAGGGAATGCGGCAGGAGGCTGAGCGGTTGCGCGAGGAGTAGGCCAGCAGCACCGGCGCCTCGAAGCCGGGGATGAGCCGCTTGTAGCTGTTGGTAGTCGAGTTGCTGAAGGCGTTGATCGCGCGGGCATGCTTGATGATGCCGCCGATGTAGTAGAGCGCCATTTCCGACAGGCCCGAGTAGCCGTCACCGGCGAAGAGCGGCTCACCGTCCTTCCAGATCGACTGGTGGGTGTGCATGCCCGAGCCGTTATCGCCGGCCACCGGCTTCGGCATGAAGGTGGCCGTCTTGCCGTAGGAATGGGCGACGTTGTGCACGACGTACTTATAGATCTGCATCGCGTCGGCCTGCTTCAGCAGGGTATCGAACTTGATGCCGAGCTCGTGCTGGGAGGGCGCCACCTCGTGGTGGTGCTTTTCGACCGGAATGCCCATTTCGGCCATCACCGTCACCATCTCGGCGCGGATGTCGGTGCCGGAGTCGACCGGCGGCACCGGGAAGTAGCCGCCCTTGATGGTCGGGCGGTGGCCCAGGTTGCCTTCCTCCATCGCCTCGCCGGAGAGGTAGGGACCTTCCTCCGAGCTGAAGCGGTAGAAGGAGTGGTTCATGGAGACCTCGAAGCGGACGTCATCGAAGATGAAGAACTCCGCTTCCGGGCCGAAATAGGCGGTGTCGCCGATGCCCGAGGACTGCAGGTAGGTCAGCGCCTTGCCGGCGGTCGAGCGGGGGTCGCGATTGTACGGCTGGCCGGTCACCGGGTCATGCACGTCGCAGAACAGGATGAGCTGCGGCTGGGCCGAGAAGGGGTCCATCACGGCGGTGCTGGGGTCCGGCATCAGCGCCATGTCGGACTCGTTGATCGCCTTCCAGCCGGCGATGGAGGAGCCGTCGAACATAATGCCGTCCGTCAGCAGATCTTCGTCGACGGTGCTGACGTGGTGGGCCAAGTGCTGCCACTTGCCGCGCGGGTCGGTGAAGCGGAAGTCGACGTAGGCGACGTCGTTCTCCCGGATCATATCCAAGACTTTCTGGATATCAGACATGTCCCCACATTCCTTTCATTGATTGCATCAGAGCTCTGAGTTGCTTGCGTTTTTCCTCATTGGCGTGCCGCCGGACCGGCGGCGCCCGCCCCCTTAGGACTAGACCGCGCTTGCGCCACGTTCGCCGGTGCGGATGCGCACCGCTTCCTCCACCGCCGTGACGAAGATCTTGCCGTCGCCGATGCGCCCGGTCTGGGCCGCCTGGCGAATGGCCTCCACCGCCCGTTCGACGAGGCCGTCGTCGAGCACGACCTCGAGCTTCACCTTGGGCAGGAAATCGACGACATACTCGGCCCCGCGGTAGAGCTCCGTATGGCCTTTCTGGCGCCCGAAGCCCTTGGCCTCGGTCACCGTGATGCCTTGGATGCCGACCTCGTGCAGCGCCTCCTTAACATCGTCGAGCTTGAAGGGTTTGATGATGGCCTCGATCTTCTTCATGACGGTGTAGTCTCTTTCTCGCAGCTATCACGCAGCGACGCCGCCGCGGTAACCGGACCGCGGTCGCGTCCTTTCGTTTTGCATTCCCTGTGCCAATTCGCGATGCAAGGAAAATGCGGGGTAAATCGCCTCTCGCAAGGGGTTTTGCACCTCTTGCGCCATTCAATCTGCCTATTCCTTGTGCAACGAGTCCAGCAAATGGGCAGCAGCGTTGCCCAGGACTGATGCGTCAGGCTGCGTTCGCGCCCGGCCGAGCAGCCAGATAGTCGCCGATCCGGTCCATGGCCGCCTCGATGTTCTCCAGGGAGTTGGCGTAGGAGATCCGAAGGTAGCCTTCGCCAAAGGCCCCGAAGGATGTGCCGCGGATGGTGGCCACCCCGGCGTCCTCCAGAAGGCCGGCTTCCAGGGCCTCGGCGCTCAGCCCCGTTCCTGTGATGTTGGGAAAGGCATAGAAGGCGCCGCGCGGGGTGACACAGTCGATGCCCGGCAGCTGGTTGAGGCGCGCCGTCACCGCCTGGCGGCGTCGGTCGAAGGCCGACACCATCTCCGTGACGGCGTCTTGCGGGCCTGTCAGAGCTTCTAAACCGGCCCACTGGGCGGCCGCATTGACGCAGGAATGCGAGTTGATGGCCAGGCGCGTCGCTCCCTCCACGAAGGGCTTGGGCCAATAAGCATAGCCCAGGCGCCAGCCGGTCATGGCGTAGGTCTTGCTCCAACCGTCGAGCAGGATGACCCGGTCGCGCAGCCCCTCGTAGCGGAGCAAACTGGCGTGCTCCTCGTCGTCGTAGAGCATGCGGCTATAGATCTCGTCGGACAGCACGGCGACCCGCGGCCGAGCCAGCAGTGCCTCGGCTAGCCGGTCGATCTCCGCCTTGGGGGTGACGCCGCCGGTCGGGTTCGCCGGGCTGTTGAGAATGAGCAGCCGGGTGCGCGGCGTGATGCGTTCCATGACGTCCTCGGCGGAGAAGGCGAAACCCTTGTCCTCGAGAAGCGGGTAGGGGACCGGCTTGGCGCCGCTATAGCGAATCGCCGACTCGTAGATCGGAAAGCCTGGGTTGGGATAGAGAATCTCGGCACCGGGCTCTCCGAACATCAGCATGGCGAACCACATGGTGACCTTGCCGCCCGGCACGACGAGGACCTGGCTCGGGTCCAGCGGACGGCCGGCACGCGGCTCGAGCTCGGCCGCCACCGCTTCCCGCAGGGGCATGATGCCCTCGGCTGGCGTGTAGCCGTGCTGCCCGTCCCTGAGGGCCTTGATGCCGGCCTCGACGATGTGCGGCGGTGTCGGGAAGTCCGGCTGCCCGATGCCGAGGTTGATGATCGAGCGGCCCTCATCCTCCAGCGCCTTGGCGCGCGCCAGCACGCGGAAGGCACTCTCGGTGCCGAGGCGGTCCATCGCTGCGGCAGGAATCATGCGTCGCCCTCTTTTCAAATGCCTGGAGGCCGGGAGCTTGCGGGTATCAACCTCCGCCCTTAGCTGAGAAGAGAGACGCCAACAAGCGAAAGGCGGCCCAAGCGCCTCCGCGCCGGCCGGTTTGCCGCTTGACGCTGCTACCTCGGCGGCGCTAGGTACCGCCCTTCGATGGTGGCCGTAGCTCAGTTGGTTAGAGCGCCGGATTGTGATTCCGGAGGCCGTGGGTTCAAGTCCCATCGGCCACCCCAAACCCGTCGGGGTCACCCAACAGTCTGATTTAAGGCGTGTGGTCGCTTTCGGTGCAGGTCGCCTGTTCCAGGATCTCGTGCGCCTCGCGACAGTCAGGCATCAGCAGGATGGCTTCCTCGCAGGCGACGATCGCCTCGTGACGGCGCCCTTGGGCCAAGAGGCAGCGGCCCAAGCCGACGAAAGCCTCGAGCAGACTCGGGCTGGCGTCGAGCGCCAGGCGCAGGTGCCCCTCCGCCGTCTGCATCCAACCCAGGTCCGCAAAGGCCTGTCCCAGGCCCAGATGCGCGTCGGCATTTCGGCCGTCGAGGCGGAGGGCGCGCTGATAGAGCAGCAGCGACTCGTAAAGCTGCCCTTCGACACGGCGAAGCTGCCCGAGATGGATCAGGGCGCGGAGGTTTCTCGGGTCCTGCTCGAGAACGCGGTCGAGCAACTGTCCGGCCCGCGCCCTGTTGCCACCCTCTTGATGACGCAGCGCTTCGCGCAGCAGGCCGGAGGATACCGCCATCACCTGCGCGGCCTTGGCGCGCGGCGGCGCGTCCTGCCCAATCGAGCAGGTTGATGCCGGCGCTTCGGCGTAGGGCAGGGTGCGTTGGGGAGCGGCGCGGGAACTCATGGCGCACGAGTGTGCGGAAGAATGGCAAAGGCTCGATGAAGAATGCCTGTTTAAGCTGCAAATTGGCCTGGGGACTTTGCAGCGCCTATGATCGGCACGTCACTTTGTCTTAGGAACTTTTAAACCATAAACCACATTAGTTTCATTGCGTTGGCGAGTGTTCTCTCGAACCAGAAGGACGTTTGGCGCAGGCGGCAGGCTCACGTGAGATCCAGGGTCCGGACGGGACATGGAAAATACACGGCCCGTTGATGTTTCTGCGTAAAACTCGCGCCAGCAAGGTTTGTTTACGCTATTGCTTGGCATGCGAGATGCCTCTGAGAGAGGGGCTCGGCGACCCGGAAGGAAGGAACAATTCCATGCGGCAGGTCGACTGGCACTACGACATTCGATTGCGTCTCAATGAGGCCGGTGATGCCTTCCTGGTGCATGCCATGCGGTTGGCGGAGGAGCGCGACGGTGACACGGTCTTCACGGTCGAGGACAGCACGCGCGAACTACGCCCCTATGAGCTGAACTGGCTCGGCACGCTGGCCCGCTTCCTGCGGGAAAAGATGTTGGAGGAGGGGCGCAGCCTTGAGCAGTGGATGGATGAGAGCAAGAAGACGCTGGATGACGGGTAAGACCCTAGAACTGACCTTGCCGGGTCCCGGTGCTGCTGGCGAATGGCGACCGCTCAGCTTGCTTGCTCCCGACTTTGGCGAAGATTACTCTCGATAGGAATGGGCGTTTGTATGATGCGAGTTCCCGCTTTGGCTCCACACCGCTGCTTCTACCGCCTCTTGCTGGCACTGGCTGTGCTGCTGCAAGCGACATCTCTCGCGGCAGCGCAGAGCTTTGAGGACGGCTTGGCCGCGCTTCGCTCGGATAACGCGCCGCGCGCCGAGGAGATCTGGCTGGCTTTGGCCGATCAGGGTGACGGTCAGGCGCAGTACGCCCTCGGCACCCTCTACGAGCAAGGCCACCCCGGGGTCCCGCAGGACGTGGCCAAGGCCATCATTTGGTATCAGAAGTCGGTCGATCAGGGCATTCCATCGGCCGAGAACAATCTGGCGCTGATTTACGCCACCGGCCGCGGCGTCGAGCGCGACCCGGCAAACGCACTGAGTCTGTGGCTGTCGGCTGCCAATAAGGGGCATGTTCAGGCGCAGTATAATGCCGGCTTGGCCTTTTTCCGTGGCAGCGGCGTCGAGCGCGACATCGGGCGGGCCTCGCAGCTCTTCCAGCAGGCGGCCGCCGGTGGGCTCGCCGACTCCCAATATGCCTTGGCGCAGATGTATCGCCTCGGCATCGGGGTGGAGCGCAATGCACAAACCTCACTGTTCTGGTACGAGCAGGCGGCCGCCCAGGGCCACGTCAGCTCGCAGACCGAGGCGGACGAACTGCGGCAGGCCGGGATCGTGCTGGATGACGCGGCGGAGAAGACGATGGTTGCCGAGTCGCGCTCTGTAGCCGCAACGCCCGCTCCGAAAGCTGAACCCAAGCCGGCTGAGCCGAAGGCTGCGGCGCCAGAGCCGGCCCCGTCTGCCGAGAAGCCGGCCCCTCCGGCGTTGCCCTTGGCGACGCCGCCGACACAGCAAACCGCGCAGCAGCAAGCACCTCGGCAGCAAGCCGCCCGCACCACGGGAAGCGAGACCTCGGCGCCGCCGGTGCCTGCGGGCAGCTATGGCCTGTGGGTCGGCTCGACGCGCGACCGCAATGCGGCCCAGTCGCTCTGGGGAACATTGCAAGGCCGCGGCTTTCCGGCCTTGTCCGACAAGGCCTATCGCATCGAGCCGGCAGGCGAAGGCGGCAACACTCTTAGGGTCTATGCCACCACCTGGCCGGACCGGGCGGCTGCCGTTTCGGCCTGTCTGAGCATGAAAGAGGCGGACCCGGCCATCTTCTGCGCGCCGGTCGCTCTCAACTAGCATAGGGAACAGGGGAGGCGCCGGTGCTCTCGAACTTCGGTCATTTGCGGCGGCGCCTCTACGACGGGGCGACGGCCATCGGTTTCTGGTCGGAGCTCTGCGCGCCGCTGGCGACGGAGGTGCTGGCCGGCACCGGCTTCGATTTCTGCGTGATCGACCATGAGCACGGACCCGGCGGCCCGTTCGAGGCCATGCAGATCATGATGAGCCTGAAGGGCAGCGCTTGCGCGCCTTTGATCCGGGTGCCGGAGAACAATCCCGTTCCAATCAAGCGTGCCTTGGATACCGGAGCTGAAGGGCTGGTCATCCCCGCGGTCAACTCGGCCGAGGAGGCCGGCGCCGCCGTTGCGGCCTGCCTCTATCCCCCCGCCGGCATGCGCGGCAATGCGGTCCCGATCGTCAGGGCTTCCGCCTATGGCGCCCATGCCGCGGACTACGCGGCGCAGGCTGATCGGGAGCTGCTGATCATCTGCCAGATCGAGGCCGCGCGGGCGGTCCAGAATGTCGAGGCAATCGCTGCCGTCGAGCGGGTCGACATGCTCTTCATCGGGCCGATGGACCTGTCCGGCGACATGGGCTTCATCGGCCAGCCGGACCATCCGGAGGTCAAGCGTGCGATCGCGCACGTCGAGCAGGTGGCCAAAGACAACGGCAAGCTGCTGGGCACCATCACCACGCCCGAGCGTTCGATCGACGATCTTGCCGACGCCGGCCATCGCCTGATTGCCGCCGCCAGCGATACGGGCCTCCTTCAATCGGCAGCAGCGAGCCTGCTGGCTCATCGACCCTGAGAGTCTGGCCATGCCCTTCGATGCGGCATCTGGCGACTGCCTGCTCACTGTCGAAGAGATGTACCGGGCCGATGCGGCCGCCATGGCCGCGGGCGTTCCCGGCGTTGACCTGATGGAACGGGCCGGCCAGGCGGTCGCCGAGGCAGCTCAAGCGGTCTGTCGGGAAGGCCCGGTTGTCGTGCTCTGCGGGCCCGGCAACAACGGCGGCGACGGCTTTGTTGCTGCCCGTCACCTGGCGGCGGAAGGGCGGGAGGTCAGGCTCGCCCTCTTGGGCGCCCGCGAGGCCCTGCGCGGCGATGCTGCCCATCACGCGGCACTTTGGAACGGCCCGGTCCTGCCTCTCGAAGCGAGCCTCTTGGATGGCGCTGCGGTCGTCATCGATGCGCTCTTCGGCGCTGGCCTGGCCCGCGGCCTGGAGGGCCCCGCGCGGGACCTTATCGAGACCGTGAACGCGCGGTGCCTGCCGGCCGTCGCCGTGGACGTGCCGAGCGGCCTGTCGGGCGACAGCGGGTCCGTGGTCGGGGACTGCGCCCTGCAGGCGGTTCGCACCGTCACCTTCTTTCGCCGTAAGCCCGGCCATCTGCTGCAGCCCGGGCGCCGGCTCTCCGGCGCGGTGACGGTGGCGGACATCGGCATTCCCGATGCGGTTCTTGGCGAGATCGCGCCCAAGGCATGGCGCAATGCCCCGACGCTTTGGGGAGAGACCTATCCGCAGCGGACCGAGGCGCAGCACAAGTATGCCTTCGGTCATGCTCTGGTTGTCGCCGGCGCCATGAGCGGCGCCAGCCGCCTGGCTGGCTTGGCGTGCCAGCGCGTGGGGGCTGGCCTGACCAGCCTGGCTGTCCCGACGGAGGAGCGGCTGCTCTACGAACTGACGTCGCCCTGCTTCATCGTCCGGGGCTGCGATGGGCCGAAAGCGCTCGCCGCTCTTCTCTCAGAGCGGCGCTATCACGCTCTCATGGTCGGGCAGGGCGGTGGGCTGCGGCCCGAGACGGAGTCTCTCACTCTGACCGCGCTCGATCGGGAAGAGGCGACCGTGCTGGACGCGGACGGACTGAGCGTTTTCGCGGATGCACCTGAACGCTTGTTCGAGTCCCTGGGGCCGAACAGCGTGCTGACGCCGCACGAAGGCGAGTTCGGCCGGCTCTTTCCCGATCTTTCCGGCGACAAGCTGAGCCGCACCCGTGCCGCCGCGCAATTGAGCGGCGCGGTGGTGCTGTTGAAGGGCAGTGACACAATTGTGGCAGAGCCGTCGGGGCGCGCCACGATCAACGACAACGCCCCGCCTTGGCTGGCCACAGCCGGCGCAGGCGATGTGCTGACGGGGATGATCGGAGGCCTCTTGGCGCAAGGGATGCCGCCCTTTGCGGCGGCCAGCGCCGCGACCTGGCTTCACGGCGCCGCCGCGGCGGCCTTCGGGCCCGGATTGATCGCCAGCGACCTGATCGACCGCCTGCCTGCTGTGACCAGAATGCTCCTCAGCGAGCGCCTTTGAGGCACACGAAGACTGGGGATTTATCTGAAATGTCCCAAAAGTGTTAACACCTTCGACACAGTATCAGCGTAAAAGGATAAGCAACGGAAAACCAATCACTGCGGATGTTTCGCGATAAGAACAGAGGCTAACGAGACGGAGCAATGGCACTGCTGTCGGATAAGCGTATTGGCTCATTCAAGAGGTCCGCGCCTCTGGTGAATGGCGCCACTTTCTACCAGAACGGGCTTGCAGGGCGGAAGGTCGTCGCCAAGGTGGTGTCGCTCTGCCAGGATGCCCAGGGCATCGATCATGTAACCTTCGACATTTGGGTCCCGCGGCACGGCGAGCAGGGTATTTCCGAGCGGCGTACTCTGAACGCCAGCAGCTTCCGCGAACAGTTCCGCCCGGACCTGCAACTCGCCGCACAGTAGGGCGCAGGACGCGCCGAAGCGCTTCAATCTAGGCCCTTTTTCTTCTCCGCGTACGCACACACAGGGTGCAGCGTACAGGCTTCCGCTTTCCTTCTCTTTTCTCTCGACAATCGCAAGCTGCTCCCAATGTCTTGGGAAGCGCCTTCACTGTAGCTAAGCTCGGTCGGCGCAGGACCAGGGGAGAGCCCAGAGAAAACAATGAGCGACAGCGCAATTCCGATAGAATCCAGGGTGGCCGGTGAACGGCCGGCAGAGGCCAGCGATGAGGCGCGGCTCGCCGTCTTGAGAGAGCTGGAACGCAAGCTGCTTTGGCTCTCCAGCTGGACCATCCACAACGCCAACCACCTGCGGCCCAGCCGCGACGGCCTCAAGGTCGGCGGACACCAGGCCTCCAGCGCTTCGCTGGTCACCCTCATGACGGCGCTTTATTTCGACATCCTGCGTCCGGAGGACCGGGTTGCGGTCAAGCCCCATGCCAGCCCGGTGTTTCACGCCATCCAGTACCTTTTCGGTCGGCAGAGCCGTGAGGCGCTGGAGGACTTCCGGGCCTTCGGCGGGGCCCAGTCCTATCCCTCCCGCACCAAGGACGACGACGATGTGGACTTCTCCACAGGCTCCGTCGGCCTGGGCGTCGCGGTGACGGTCTTTGCCAGTCTGGTGCAGGACTATCTCGCCGCAAAGAAGCAGTTGCCGGAAGGTCGGCCGCTGGGACGCATGGTGGCTTTGGTCGGCGATGCCGAGTTGGACGAAGGCAACGTCTACGAGGCCCTGCTGGAGGGCTGGAAGCACGACCTGCGCAATGTCTGGTGGGTGATCGACTATAACCGCCAGAGCTTGGACGCCGTGGTCAGCGACCGGCTGTTCGGCCAGTTCGATCGTCTGTTCGACACCATGGGCTGGCGGGTCGTCACCTTGAAGTACGGCAAGAAGCTGGAGGCCGCCTTCGCCCGGCCGGACGGCGAGGCGCTGCGGGCCTGGATCGACGATTGCCCGAACTCCCTCTATTCCGCGCTGGTCTTCCAAGGCGGGGCTGCTTGGCGCCGGCAACTGCAGGCCGATCTCAGTGGCTTGCCGGGCATTGCTGCGCTGCTCGATGAGCTGGACGACGATGCGCTCCACGCCTTGATGTGCAACCTGGGCGGCCACTGCCTGGAAACGGTGCTGGAGACTTTCCGCTCCATCGACGACGACCAGCCGACCTGCTTCATCGCCTACACCATCAAGGGACTCGGGTTGCCCTTCGCCGGCCATAAGGACAACCACGCCGGCCTTATGAACCAAGAGCAGATGGCGCAGTTCAAGGAGAGCAACGGCATCGCCGACGGCCAGGAGTGGGAGCCTTTCGCCGGCCTGTCGCTCGAGCCTGACACGCTTCGCGCCTTTCTCGACGACGTGCCCTTCGCGGCCGAGTACCCGCGGCGCTACCGCACCGAGCTGGTGACGGGCGCCGAACGGCTCACGGTGCCTCAGGCAGCGCGCATGTCGACGCAGGAAGGCTTCGGGCGCATCCTCGCCGATCTGGCCAGGGACGGCGGGGCGCTCGCCGACGCCCTGGTCACCACTTCGCCGGACGTGACGGTCTCCACCAACCTGGGCGGCTGGGTCAATCGCCGCGGCATCTTCGACCGGCGCCCGCGTGAGGATCTCTTCCGCGAGCAGAAGGTGGTCTCCGCCCAGCGCTGGGGCATGTCGCCCGAGGGCCAGCACCTGGAACTGGGTATCGCCGAGCACAACCTCTTCCTGCTGCTGGCCGCTTTCGGCCTGTCGCACAGCCTGTTCGGCCGACGAATCTTGCCGATCGGGACGCTCTACGATCCTTTCATCCAGCGCGGCCTCGATGCGCTCAACTATGCCTGCTATCAGGACGCCCGCTTTCTGCTCGTCGCTACCCCCTCCGGAATCTCCTTGGCGCCCGAAGGCGGCGCCCACCAGTCTCTGTCGACGCCGCTGATCGGCATGGCCCAAGACGGCCTCGCCGCCTTCGAGCCGGCCTTCGTCGACGAGTTGGCGGCCATCATCGGCTGGTCCTTCGACTACCTGCAGCGGGACGAGACGCATCCAGGCCACGATGCCGACCCGGCCACGGACTGGCTGCGCGACAGCAAGGGCGGCTCGGTCTACCTGCGGCTTTCGACACGCAGCCTGGAACAGCCCGAGCGCGCGCTTGAGGCGACCCTGCGGAGCGACATCATTCGCGGCGGCTACTGGCTGCGCCCGCCGGGGCCGGGCGCGACCCTCGCCATCGCCTACAGCGGCGCCTTGGCTCCCGAGGCACTGGCTGCCTACGAAGCCGTCCTGGAGGACATACCGGATGCCGGTTTGCTCGCCATCACCTCGGCCGACCGCCTGAACGCGGAGTGGAGCGCCGCCGAGCAGGCCCGCCAAAGCGGCGTGCCAACGGCTGGCTCCCATGTGGAGTCGCTTCTGGCGCCGCTCGCCGCCGATGCCGGGCTGGTCACCGTTCTCGATGGCCATCCGGCTACCCTGGCCTGGCTCGGTGCGGTGCGCGGACAGCGTGTACAGGCGCTGGGTGTCGAGCACTTTGGGCAGTCGGGCGATATCCCTGATCTCTACCGCCATCATCGCATCGACGAGAACGCCATTCTTGACGCTTGCGCGGCGGCCATGCTGGCCCGGTGAGGCCTTGCTGAGGCCAAGGGCAGAGCAGCGTGCAAACAGGCTCCAGCGGTCCTTGTTAAGCCCTATGCGCGGTGCTATACCCCGGCGCTTCCAAGAGGCGCCGTCGGGTGGCTCGCAGCGTCGAAAGCGGGCGTGGCGGAATTGGCAGACGCGCCAGGTTTAGGTCCTGGTGACCTTGTGTCGTGGGGGTTCAAGTCCCTCCGCCCGCACCAGAGCGCGTCCCGAGTTCCAGTCAGGCCCTTCACAGTTTCGAGGTTGCGCCTGGTCCTTTCGGTCCGCTCGTCAAATCACACGTTAATCCAATATGTTGGAGGCCGCTGCTGCAATGCAGGTCACGGAAACACTCTCTGAAGGGCTGAAGCGCGAATTCAAGGTCGTCATCAGCTCCAGCGATATCGAAGAGAAGACGAAGGATCGTCTGGAAGAGCTCGGTCGCAACCTCAAGGTGCCTGGCTTTCGGCCCGGCAAGGTGCCGATCAGCATCCTGAAGAAGCGCTACGGCGAGGCCGTGCGCGGCGAGGTGCTGGAGAAGGCGGTCAACGAAGCCTCCGAGCAGGCGCTCAACGAGCGCGGCCTTCGTGTGGCGACTCGGCCCAAGATCGAGATCGACTCCTTCGATGCCGGCCAGGACCTGGAGTATCGGCTGAACGTCGAGCTGCTGCCCGATGTTACCCCGATGGACTTCTCCAAGCTCGAGCTGGAGCGCCTGGTCATCAAGGTGCCCGAGAACGAGGTGGACGAGGCCTTGGAGCGCTTGGCCAAGCAGCAGAGCACGCGGGTGCCGCTGGAAGAGCCGCGCCCCTCACAGTCGGGCGACGTCTTGGTGATCGACTTCAAGGGCTCGGTCGACGGGGAAACCCTGCCGGGCATGGAGGCCGAAGACCACCATCTCGAGCTTGGCTCGAACAGCTTCATCGCCGGATTCGAAGACCAGCTCATCGGCCTGTCCGAAGGCGACGAAACCGAGGTCAAGGTGACCTTCCCGGAGCAGTACGCCAACGACAAGCTGGCGGGCCGCGATGCCGTCTTCCAAGTGAAGGTAAAGCAGATCCTGGCCTCCATCCCCGCCGAGTTGAACGACGAGATGGCCAAGGTTTACGGCGCTGAAGGCCTCGACGACCTGCGCCAGAAGCTGGAGGCCGACATCGGCAAGCACTACCAGCAGGTCGCCCGCATGCGTCTCAAGCGAGAGCTGCTCGACAAGCTGGCCGAGAACCACGACTTCGGCGTGCCGGAGGGCATGGTCGACGTGGAGTTCGAGGCGATCTGGCAACAGGTCGAGCAGGACAAGGAGCAGGGCACCCTCGACGAGGAAGACAAGGATAAGGACGAGGAGACCCTGAAAGCGGAGTATCGCGCGATCGCCGAGCGGCGGGTGCGTCTTGGCCTGTTGCTGTCGGAGGTCGGCCGCATTAACGGAGTCGAGGTTGCCAACGAGGACGTCAACCGCGCCCTGATGATGGAGGCCCAGCGCAATCCGGGTCGCGAGCGCGAGGTCATCGAGTACTTCCAGAATAATCCGGAGGCGATCGCCAACCTTCGTGCGCCGCTGTTCGAGGACAAGGTCGTGGACTTCATCCTCGATCTCGCCAAGCTCGACGAGCGCGAGGTCACGGTCGAGGAGTTTCAGGCCTTGGCCGAGGAAGAGGCGGCCGGGGATGATGCCGACGCCAAGGACGAGAAAAAGAGCAAGAAGAAAAAGAAGAGCTGACCGGCGTTTACCTGTCTTTCGAACACCCTATCTAAGCACTTCGGTCCAGCCGATACCCCTGTCACGCCCGATGCCTCGGGCAGCTTAGGAGACAAGATGAGCGACCCGCGCGAGATGACGATGAACACCCTGGTGCCGATGGTGGTCGAGCAGACCAACCGGGGCGAGCGCGCCTACGATATCTACTCGCGCCTGCTGAAGGAGCGGATCATTTTCCTCACTGGCCCGATCAACGACATGGTCGCCAGCCTGATCTGCGCGCAGCTGCTGTTCCTGGAGTCCGAGAACCCGGAGAAGGATATCGCCTTCTACATCAACTCGCCTGGCGGGCACGTCAGCGCCGGCCTGGCGATGTACGACACCATGCAATACATCCGGCCGGACGTTTCCACCGTCTGCATCGGGCAGGCGGCCTCTGCCGGCTCGCTGTTGCTGATGGCCGGGGCCGCCGGCAAGCGCTTCTCGCTGCCCAACGCCAAGATCATGGTACATCAGCCCTCCGGCGGCTTTCAGGGGCAGGCGACGGACATCGAGATCCACGCCCGCGAGATTCTCGCGGTGAGGCAGCGTCTTAACGAAATCTACGCTCAGCATACCGGGCAAGACATCTCAAAGATCGAGGACGCCATGGAGCGCGACCGCTTCATGATCCCGGAGGAAGCGCTGAAGTTCGGGCTGATCGACGAGGTGGTCAGCGAGCGTCCGGCGGCGCTGGCGATTGGCGAGGAGACCGGGCCGGGAGGCGGCAAGGGCTGATCACGGCCATTTGCAGCTCTTTTCGCCGCGACCCTTTGCCTAACCGCCTTGGGCCAATTAAGTTCTTGTGAAACCCTTCGTCCTAGGGTCTTTGAGAGGCGCTGGGTGCCTCGCTTCCGCCGCGCGCTTTCGGTTTTAAGCGTTGTGCGGTCGCCTCGCCCTTCGCTAACATCGACCCCGACACGTGAGTAGCAGTATCGCACAATGACCAAGACGAGCGGCGGCGACAGTAAAAACACCCTCTACTGCTCCTTTTGCGGAAAGAGCCAGCACGAGGTCCGGAAGCTGATTGCGGGGCCGACGGTATTCATCTGCGATGAGTGCGTCGAGCTGTGCATGGACATCATTCGCGAGGAGAACAAGTCGACCCTCGTGAAGACGCGCGACGGCGTGCCGTCGCCGTCCGATATCTGCGCTGTTCTGGACGACTACGTGATCGGGCAGGACTACGCCAAGCGGGTCCTCTCGGTTGCTGTGCACAACCACTACAAGCGGCTCTCTCACGGCACCAAGAGCAACGACGTCGAGCTGGCCAAGTCCAACATCCTGCTGATCGGCCCGACCGGTTGCGGCAAGACCTTGCTGGCTCAGACGCTGGCCCGCATCCTCGATGTGCCCTTCACCATGGCGGACGCCACGACCCTCACCGAGGCCGGCTACGTCGGTGAGGATGTGGAAAACATCATTCTCAAGCTGCTGCAGTCCGCCGACTACAACGTCGAGCGCGCGCAGCGCGGCATCGTCTACATCGACGAGGTCGATAAGATCAGCCGCAAGTCGGACAACCCCTCGATCACCCGCGACGTATCGGGCGAGGGCGTGCAGCAGGCGCTGCTGAAGATCATGGAAGGCACGGTTGCTTCGGTGCCGCCCCAGGGCGGGCGCAAGCATCCGCAGCAGGAGTTCCTGCAGGTCGACACGACAAACATTCTCTTCATTTGCGGCGGTGCCTTTGCCGGCCTGGAAAAGATCATTGCCGGCCGCGGCAAGGGCTCGGCGATCGGCTTTGGCGCCGACGTGCGCGGGCCCGACGAGCGCAACACCGGGACCGTGCTGCGCGAGGTTGAGCCGGAAGATCTGCTGAAGTTCGGGCTTATCCCCGAGTTTGTCGGCCGTCTCCCGGTTGTCGCGACCCTGGAGGATCTCAGCGAGGAAGCGCTGATCGAGATCCTGACCAAGCCCAAGAACGCGCTGGTCAAGCAGTATCAGCGGCTCTTCGATATGGAGAGCGTAAGCTTGCAGTTCACCGACGACGCCTACAGCGCCATCGCCGAGAAAGCCTTGGCCCGCAAGACGGGTGCGCGAGGCCTGCGCTCGATCATGGAGGCGATCCTGCTCGACCCCATGTACGATCTTCCCAGCCTCAGCGGCGTTGAAGAGATCGTGATCAACCGCGAGGTGGTCGAAGGTCGGGGGCAGCCACTCTATATCTATTCGGACCGTCGCGAGGACAAGGAATCCAGCGCGTCCTAGCAGAAGCGCTCGGCGCGGTGGCCCATATCGCCCCGCGAGTCTGTCAAGTCCTTGAAAAACGCGTATTGGGCGGTCAGTTTCCTTAGTTAACCCGGTGCCGATCAGGGCCGGGTCACAAGAAACGAGGCGCGTCGGGCTCAAATGCCGGCGCAGCCGCTAATGAAGGATGATGTATCCAGATGCTAGAGCTTTCGAAAGGCAGCGTCTTCCCGGTTCTGCCGCTGCGGGACATCGTGGTGTTCCCGCACATGATCGTGCCGCTCTTCGTAGGGCGCGAAAAGTCCGTGCATGCCTTGGAAGACGTGATGAAGGACGACAAGCAGATCCTGCTTGTCACCCAGAAAAACGCCGCTCAAGACGACCCGACGCCGACCGACATCTATAGCGTCGGCACCGTCGGGACGGTCCTGCAGCTGCTCCGCCTGCCCGACAAGACCGTCAAGGTGCTGGTCGAGGGCGGCAAGCGCGCGCGGATCGTCAAATACACCGACAATCCAGCCTTCTTCCAGGCCTATGCCGAGACCTTGGACGATGCCGCCGAGGAGGAGCGCGAGCTCGACGCCCTCTCTCGGACGGTCATTTCCCAGTTCGAACAGTACATCAAGCTGAACAAGAAGATTCCGCCCGAGGTGCTGGTCTCGATCAACCAGATCGACGACTCGAGCAAGCTCGCCGACACCGTTGCCTCGCACCTGTCGCTCAAGATTCCCGAGAAACAGGAGCTTCTGGAGTGCCAGTCGGTCAGCGAGCGGCTGGAGAAGGTCTACTCCTTCATGGAGGCCGAGATCGGCGTCCTGCAGGTCGAAAAGCGCATCCGCAACCGCGTCAAGCGGCAGATGGAGAAGACCCAGCGGGAGTATTACCTGAACGAGCAGCTCAAGGCGATCCAGAAGGAGCTGGGTGAGGGCGAGGAAGGCCGCGACGAGATCAGCGAGATCGAGGAGCGGATTGAGAAGACCAAGCTCTCGAAGGAAGCGCGCGAGAAGGCGACCGCCGAGGTCAAGAAGCTGCGCTCCATGAGCCCCATGTCGGCGGAAGCCACCGTGGTGCGCAACTACCTGGACTGGATGCTTAACATCCCCTGGAAGAAGCGCAGCCGGGTCAAGCGCGACCTCAAGCACGCCCAGGAGGTCCTCGACGCCGACCACTACGGTCTCGAGAAGGTCAAGGAGCGGATCGTCGAGTACCTCGCGGTGCAGCAGCGCACCCGCAAGGTCAAAGGCCCGATTCTCTGCCTGGTCGGCCCTCCGGGTGTCGGCAAGACCTCGCTCGGCAAGTCGATCGCCCGGGCCACGGGGCGCAACTTCGTGCGCATGAGCCTCGGCGGTGTGCGTGACGAGGCGGAAGTCCGCGGCCACCGCCGGACCTACATCGGCTCCATGCCCGGCAAGGTCATTCAGGGCATGAAGAAGGCCAAGACCTCCAACCCGCTGTTCTTGCTCGACGAGATCGACAAGCTCGGCGCGGACTGGCGGGGCGATCCCTCGTCGGCTCTTTTGGAGGTCCTCGACCCGGAGCAGAACAACACCTTCCAGGACCACTACCTGGAGGTCGACTACGATCTCTCCGACGTCATGTTCGTGACCACGGCGAACACGCTGCGCATGCCGCAGCCGCTGCTCGACCGTATGGAGATCATCCGCATCGCCGGCTACACCGAGCCGGAGAAGATCGAGATCGCCAAGCGTCACTTGCTGCCCAAGCAGGTGGAGAACCATGCGCTGAAGGCGAAGGAGTGGTCGATCACCGACGAGGCGCTGCGCGACCTCATCCGCTACTACACGCGGGAGGCCGGCGTTCGAAACCTCGAGCGCGAGCTCGCCAACCTGATCCGCAAAGCGGTGCGGGAGATTGAGCTTGGCGAGTCCAAGCGCATCAAGGTGACACCCGACAAGCTCGAGAAGTATGCCGGCGTGCGCCGCTATCGCTATGGCGAGGCGGAGGAAGAGGATACCGTCGGCACCGCCACGGGCCTGGCCTGGACGGAGGTCGGCGGCGAGCTGCTCTCCATCGAGGCGGTGACGGTGCGCGGCAAGGGCAAGGTGGTCTCCACCGGCAAGCTCGGCGACGTCATGAAGGAGTCGATCCAGGCGGCCGAATCTTTCGTCAAAAGCCGGGCGCCGGACTTCGGCATCGAGCCGACGATCTTCGAGAAGCGCGACATCCACGTGCACGTGCCTGAGGGTGCCACGCCGAAAGACGGCCCCTCCGCCGGCGTTGCTATGGTCACGGCCATCGTTTCGCGCCTGACGGACATTCCGGTGCGCCGGGACGTGGCCATGACCGGCGAGGTCACCCTGCGCGGTCGCGTCCTGCCCATCGGCGGCCTCAAGGAGAAGCTCTTGGCGGCGCTGCGCGGCAACATCAAGACGGTCCTCATTCCCCAGGAGAACGAGAAGGACTTGGCGGATGTGCCGGATATCGTCAAAGACGCCCTTGAGATCGTGCCCTGCACCACGGTGGAGCAGGTTCTCGAGCGGGCGTTGAAGGACGAGTTGAGCCCGATCGAGTGGGTCGAGCCGGTCGAGCCGATTGCCAAAACGGACGGTGGGGAAGGCGACCGCATCACCCATTAACGGGTAGCAAACGCCGTTTTCCACAGAAAACCTTGGTTTCGGGGCGGTTTGAGTGGTCATAAAAGCGCCATTCAGTCGCCCCGACTCATTGACGGGACTCCCCGGACGCCGATAGGTTGCGGCCTTATTCCTGCAGTTTGAGTACGATATCCGCTAACCGAAGGGGGGATGGAGTGAACAAGAACGAACTCGTTGCCGCAGTTGCCGATAAGACCGGCTTGTCGAAAGCCGATAGCGGCAAGGCTGTGGATGCGACCTTCGAGGCGATCACCGATGCCTTGAAAGACGGGACAGAGGTTCGCTTGGTGGGTTTCGGCAGCTTTGTCGTGACCAACCGTGCCGCTTCCGAGGGACGCAACCCGCGGACCGGCGAGACGATCCAGATCCCGGCCTCGCGCCAGCCGAAGTTCAAGGCCGGTAAGGGCTTGAAGGACGCCATCAACTAAACTTGGCGGCGTTGTTTTCGGTCTTCGGGCGTTCAGGCGCGAAGACCGGCGGCCTCCGGCTCTTTGGCCAAGAAGGTCTTGCGTTTAAGGCCGGGCTTCCCACAGAGCCCGGCCTTTTCCTTTGCGCCTGAGGGCGGCCGGTAAGCCTCTCTTTTTCTTTCATGGCTTAGAGTGGTGTGGCCAAGCAGGCCATCTGGCCGAGCTTGCAAAGGGTCCCCGCCGATCTAATGTGGGCCTCAAGGTCTGAGTCGTCGGGCGGTTAGCTCAGCTGGAAGAGCGTCTGGTTTACACCCAGAAGGTCGTTGGTTCGAACCCAGCACCGCCCACCAGCCTTCGCAGCTTATCGAGCAAAGCGAGATTAGCGAGAAGGCTGTCGCGCCGAAGCTTCGAAGAAGCGTAGGCGGACGTGTCGCTGCTTCGGCTCGGCAGGCCATCAGCCTTCGCAGCTTATCGAGCGAAGCGAGATGAGCGAGAAGACAGTCGCACGGTGCTTCACAGCCGAGGGACATTTGGCGGAACAAGCGGAGGGAAAGAAGCGCCGAGCCTCGCATCCGATTGCAGTGAGCTTTCACTAATCTGTAGAGCATTTTGTAAGGGTGCGTTTATACCCTGTCGCGGCGCGATCTGAACCGGCAGTCTCCATATCATGAAACCTCTCTGCGTCGACTTGGACGGCACCCTCGTCAGGACAGACTTGCTCCTGGAGACGTTTGTCTTGTCGCTGCGCTATGCGCCGATGAAGGCTATGTCGGCCGTCTTGCGCTTGGGCGATGGCAAAGCGGCCTTCAAGCGGCGGATTGCGGAAGCCGGCGCTGCGCATTTGTCCGTCGAGCGTTTGCCTTACAATCCAACTGTGATCTCTTACCTCGAAGAGGAACGGCAGAAGGGCCGCCGCCTCGAGCTGGTTTCTGGCTCGGACCAATCGCTTGTCGACCGCGTCGTTGAGCACTTGGGCTTCTTTGATGCCGGCTTCGGCTCCGACGGTCACCGCAATCTGACACGCGAGGCTAAGTCTGAGCTCTTGCGTCAACACCACCCAAGTGGATTCGCCTACATCGGTAATGACATGGCTGACGTCGCCCCGTTGATGGCGGCGAGCGAAGCAGTTTGTGCCAATGCTCCAGCGCGGCTTGTCTCGGAGCTCAACAGCCGCGGCAAGACAGTGACCGAGATTGCCCCCAGACCGTCGGTTCTGGCCGCTGCGCTTCAAGGCATGCGCTTACACCAATGGGGCAAGAACCTTCTGCTCTTCACCAGCTTCGGGCTGAGTCTTGGGCAGCAGTCTCTCAGCAGCCTTCTCGTCATGCTGCTGGCGTTCCTTGCCTTTGGCCTCGTCGCCAGCGCGACGTATCTCTTGAACGATCTTTTCGATATCGAGAGTGACCGGCTGCACCCAACCAAGCGCGAGCGGCCTTTCGCCAGCGGCCGCCTGCCTGTTGCCGTGGGCAGCGTGCTGATCATTTCGGGCCTGCTCGTGGGGCTCGGACTAGCTGCTGCCATAGGCCCCCCATTTCTGATTGCGACAGGAGTCTACATTCTTGTCACGCTTGCTTATTCGTTAATGCTCAAAAGTGTGCCTGTGTTGGACGTCCTGGTGTTGGGGCTTCTCTTCTTCATCCGGGTTCAAGCTGGCGCGGCGGCGATCGGCGAGGTCGTGACGCCGTGGCTTGGCACCTTTTCTCTCTTGTTCTTTTCCAGCCTCGCCTTCGCCAAGCGATATGTTGAGATGGTGCGGGAAGGAGGAGGCGACTCTCTGATGCGACGTGGCTATGTCGGCGAGGATCGCTCCTTGGCCCTTGCTTTCGGCGCAGCGCTTGCCGTTGCCTCTCTGCTGGTTTTCCTGCTTTACGCTTTTTCTGGGGAGAGCCAGGCCTTTTCCTCCGTTAACGCGACAATGGTCTGCTTTGGTGTCGTGGCCTACTGGGTGATACGCATTTGGTTTAAGGCGGTGCGCGGCGAGCTTCACGATGATCCCGTCGTTTTTGCTGTCAAAGACAAGGTGAGCTACGCCACCGCGGCAGTGATCCTGGTGGTTGTGGTTTTCGACCAGTGGACCCGATGATCGAGAGTTGGGGTAGGGCGCACCGGCTGGAGCACCAGGTGTCCTGCCTAAACTGGAGAGACGAACTGGATCTGCCGACGCTGGCTGGGGCCGCCGCCAACGGACATGTTTTGCCCTACGGCATGGGGCGTTCCTACGGTGACAGCTGCCTGAACGGTGACGGAACGCTCATCCAAACCGGAAGGCTCGACAGGTTTCTTGCGGCCGACTGGACAAGAGGTGTCGTTAAGGCGGAAGCCGGTCTGACGCTCGACAGCCTTATGCAGCTGTCGGTGCCGATGGGTTGGTTTCCCATGATCGTGCCCGGAACCAAATTCGTATCGCTTGGCGGCGCTGTCGCCAACGACATCCATGGCAAGAATCACCACCTCTCGGGCAGCTTCGGGGCATCAGTTCAGGCGTTGGGCCTACTCCGCTCGGATGGCACGCGACTGACCCTGTCGCGCAGCGAGAACCAGGAGCTCTTCTCACTCACGATCGGCGGCTTGGGGCTGACCGGCCTCATCGAGTGGGTGGAGCTGAAGATGCTGCCGATCTCATCCTCGGAGCTGGAGATACAGACCTTTCGCCTCGATCATCTCGACGCCTTCTTTGAGCATAGCGACGACAGCGCGGACTGGCCTTACACGGTAGCTTGGGTGGATTGCTTCGCACCGAGCCGGGCGCTCGGGAGAGGACTCTTCTCGCGGGGACGCTTCGCCGAGAACGGCGCGTTGATGGCCCACCGAAATCGTCGGGTCACGGTTCCCCTCGAGATGCCCTCGATCGCCTTGAACCGATACAGCATGACTGCGTTCAACCAGCTCTATTGGCGCCTCTCCAAGACCGGCACGAGCATGAGAGACGGTTATGATCGCTTCTTCTTCCCGCTCGATACAATCGGCCGGTGGAACCGTATCTATGGCAAGCGCGGCTTCTATCAGCACCAGTCCTTGCTGCCACCGGACGATGCGCGCAGCGGTTTGCGCGCGCTTCTCGAGGAGATACGGCAATCGGGGCAGGGCTCGTTCTTGGCCGTGCTGAAGAACTACGGGCCGGAGCAATCGCCAGGCGCATTGTCCTTCGCCGGCGAAGGCTGCAGCCTTGCACTCGATTTTGCCAACACGGGCCGAACGACCCTCGATTTGCTCGAGCGTCTCGATGCCATCGTGGCAAAGTTCGGGGGGCGTCTCTATCCGGCGAAGGACGGGCGAATGTCCGGGGCGTTCTTTCGGGCAAGCTATCCGCAATGGGTGGAACTGGAGGCGGCACGCGATCCGCTCTTCTCGTCGACGTTCTGGCGCAGAGTGACGCCGGCGCACTGACCCATCTATCACATTGAAACGTGCTCAAGCTGAAGGAAAGGAGGTTCTATGGTTGCCGAGGCGGGTCCACCGAGCGTCCTAATTCTTGGCGGCACATCGGCTATCGCGGGCGCCTACGCGCGTCTCTGCGCGCAAGAGGGGTTGCGTGTCGTTTTGGTCGGACGCAACAAGGAACGGCTTGAAAAGGCCACGGCAGACCTCGAAGTACGTGGCGCCGCCTCAGCCGCCTTTTATCTTTGCGATCTGGCGAACACCAATCGAATTGCTCTCTCCTGGGAGGGGATCGTGAAAACGCATGGTGCGCCATCCGAGGTACTGCTGGCCTACGGGGTTCTTGGCGATCTGGAGCGCGTGAAGTCCGATGCCGATGCACTCCGAGAGAGCCTCGTGACCAATTTCGTCTCGGCCGCGATCTGGTTGGAGTGCGCGGCCAAGACACTACTTGACGCGGGAACAGGTCGGATTGTGGTAATCGGTTCCGTTGCCGGTGATCGAGGGCGCCAATCGAACTATCCTTATGGGGCCGCGAAAGGCGGATTGGAGCTCTACGCCCAAGGACTATCGCACCGCTTCGCTTTGGCGGGTGGGCGGGTCACCATGCATCTCATCAAGCCTGGTTTCGTGGACACACCGATGACCGATGGTATGGCCAAGAACGGACCGCTTTGGGCATCGCCGGACCAGGTGGCAGGGGCCATGCGCCGCGCCGTTAAGGCGGGACGACCGGTCGCTTATGTGCCGCGTTTCTGGCAAGCGGTCATGATGATCATCAGGGCTTTGCCGCGTTTCATCCTGCACAAGACCGGTCTGTAGGTGGCGGCGCATGCTGGCTCCTAATGACAAGGTCGTCGTGACGGGTGCGGCGGGTCTCGTCGGACAAAATCTCGTCCGACATCTCAAGATTCGCGGGCACGAAAGCGTCATCGCGCTGGACAAGCACCCTAGAAACACGGCCGTGCTCCGCGCAGAGGTACCCGGCGTAGAGGTCATTGACGCTGACCTGGCAGAGCCGGGGGAGTGGGAACGCAGCTTCGAGGGGGCACGCGTTCTCCTGCTGAACCATGCTCAAATCAGCGGTCTGTCCTACGAAGAGTTCGAGCGCAACAATGTCGTCTCGACCCGCAACGTGTTGAGGGCCGCGCGGGATTGGGAGGTTCCCTACATCGTTCATATCTCTTCCTCCGTCGTCCATTCGAAGGCGGACGACTTCTATTCGCGATCCAAGACCGTCCAGGAAGAGGTCGTGCAGTCCTTCGGGCTTCCGCATTGCATCTTGCGACCGACTCTGATGTTCGGTTGGTTCGATCGGAAGCACCTCGGCTGGCTGCGCCGTTTTCTCGATCGCAGCCCTCTCTTCCCGGTACCGGGCGACGGTGCTTTCATACGTCAGCCGCTGTACGCAGGCGATTTCTGCAAAATCGTCTTGGCGTGCATGGATGAGCAGCCGCAGGGCGCCGTTTTTGACATCTCCGGGCGCGAAGAGATCACCTACATCGACATGATCCGAATCATCCGCCGTGTCACGGGCGCCAAGACGCCCATCGTACGTCTGCCCTATCCTGTATTCTGGGCTCTGCTTTGGCTGGCAGGGAAAGCCCTGCGCGATCCGCCTTTTACGACACAACAGCTGGAAGCGCTTGTCATTCCAGAGACATTTCCGACCTTCGACTGGCCCGCTCGCTTCGGTGTGCGGCAGACCCCTTTCGAGGAAGCGATACGGGCGACGTTCCTGGATCCGGTTCACTCACGAATAGAGCTGGAGTTTTAGCGGCATGGCGAAGCTTGTGGTCTTGGGTGCCGGCGCGATGGGCCTGGCTGCGGCCCACCAGGCGCTCAAGGAAGGGCACGACACGACAGTCGTGGAAGCGGACAAGCAAGCGGGGGGCATGGCCGCTCACTTCGACTTCGGCGGTGTCTCGCTGGAGCGCTTCTATCATTTCGTCTGTAAGGCAGATGCGCCGACGTTCGCGTTGATGCAGGATCTCGGCATCGCAGATCGCATGCGCTGGGTGCCGACCCGCATGGGCTACTTCATCGGCGGTCGGCTTCATCCTTGGGGCGATCCGATCTCCCTTCTGAAGCTACCCGAACTGAGCCTCTTCCAGAAACTGCGCTACGCGCTGATGGCGTTCGTTTCCACCAAGCGTTCGGATTGCTCGAAGCTTGAAGAGCTGAGCGCTCGCGAGTGGTTGGAAGGCTGGGTCGGTCGCTCGGCATACGAGAAGATGTGGGAGCCGCTGTTTCGTCTCAAGTTCTTCGAGCTGGCGGACGACATCTCCGCCGCTTGGATCTGGACGCGTATCAAGCGGGTCGGAACTTCCCGAAGGTCGATGTTTCAGGAGGAGCTGGGCTATATCGACGGCGGCTCGGAGACGCTTGTCCATGCACTGGTCGCAGCCGTCGAGGGCGCTGGCGGCACGCTCCGTCTCGGGGAGCCGGCCGCCGAGGTCGTGGTAAAGAACGGCGCCGTCTCAGAGGTGCGCCTTGCTTCGGGCGAGTCACTTCCTTGCGAGGCGGTGATCTCGACCGTGCCCACGCCCTTTGTGCCGCAACTGGTCCCCGCTCTTTCCGAGGCCTGGAAAGAGAAGTATCGCGCCATCCGCAATATACCCGTGGTGTGCGTGGTGGTGAAGCTAGGCCAGCCGGTGTCGGAGAACTTCTGGGTCAACATCTGCGACCCCGAGATCGAGGTCCCGGGCATCATCGAGTTCTCCAACCTACGCCCATTTCCGGAGCCGATCGTCTACGTGCCCTACTACATGCCCGCGAGCCATCCGAAGTGGCAATGGAGCGACGAGCAGTTCATCGCGGAGGTCATCGGCTATCTGAAGCGCCTCAACCCCAAGCTTCGCGACGACGACGTGCTTGCGACCAAGGTCGGCCGCCTGCGCTACGCACAGCCGGTCTGCGAGCCAGGTTTCGCCGCAAAGATCCCGCCAGTTCAAACACCGATCTCGGGCCTTCAAATCGCCGACACCTGTTTCTACTATCCGGAAGACCGCGGTATCGCAGAGAGCGTACGGCTGGGCGCTGAAATGGCGCTGAGGGTGGGCGCCGCGCCCCAATGATTGGCCTTTCGGCTCGCCAGTTTTCTCGCTGCGAGCCGCTCAGGGATTCGCTGGTGCCGCCTCCGTGTTCCCAGAACAGGACCAGACATCATAGAACTCCCCTCGGAAAACGATTCGGTAGTTTTCCTGAAAGCTCTGTCGAAAGCGATCGGAGAACAGCGGCGTTTCGCCTTGGAAGAGATAAAGGTTCGGCATTGAGAAGGGTTGTCCTTCTCGTGGAAGGATCACCTCGCTGATCTCGCAATTGGCCACGAGTTCCTCGGCGCGCTCGACACCTTCGTTCACCGCCTGCAAATCCATGAAAAACCCAGGGTCTAGATGCACTGGCGCTCCCTGAAGGACGCCGAGAACACGAACCCACGTTTGCGGGTATCGCGCGTTGTCTGAAACGCCCATTTCCGCTGCCGGATAAGCGTCATAGATCACATCCAGTTCGTCCAAGAGAGCGTGATGGCGTTCCGATGATGCCACGAGCCGATACATTTCAAGGGGGGCACCAATGGTGGCCGGGGCGAAACCGATGAGGTAGATGAGAAAGAAACCGCATGCTCTTGCCCGGAAGCGCAGCGAGGGAATGTCGTTACGATCGAGAGAGGTCGCCATCTGCAGGGCAATAGAGAGGGCTGGCATCAAGAAAGGGAGCATATGGTGAGAGCCGGCACCTGCCTTAGAACCAATTACGGCGACGACCAGCATGCAAAAAAGCAATGACGTCAGATAGTAAACCTGCTCTAGAACCACTTTCCTTCCGCCTAAAATCGACAGAACCAAAACTGGCGACAAAATAATAAGTAAGATTCTAAAATTCTTCCAAAACAGTGCCATTTCCAACCTATGATTGGCTGTCAAATTCAAGTAGTTTGCATAGCTATAGACGTCTATGTTTGGGTGAAAGAACGGAGCGGCGACAATGATCGCTGCAAGAAGCCCTATTGTTGCGGCAATACGAATCATCGCTAGAGGTCGCTTATCTCTCAGCACGACGACAAGCGCCATTGGTGCGAAGTAAAGCGCGGCGTGAAGCTTGAGACTCATCGCCAGCCCACAAACCAAGCCAATCGCCAAGGCGGCTCTGTTTTGAGGTAGTCGGATGGCCAGGACAGCTGCTGCTGACAAGAGTAGTAAGAACGGATCCGGTCGACTCCAAAATACCTCGTGAGCATAGGTCAGAAAAAGTACAGACACGCAGCCAGCCGTTATCAATGAAATGGTTAGGCTATTTGTCCGTCTTTTTGCTTCGATAGAAATGAGAATTATTGTGCCCCATAGGGCTAGAAAACCTGCGATCTTCGTGGCTGCAATTGTCGGGGAAAGCAATAAAAAGGCCCCGTGGATCATATACAAGAAGGGACCGTAAATCATTCCGCGCAGGTTCCCCCCATCATGCCACGAGGGATACACGGGCTCTCCTGCCAGAAATAGTGCAGAGACGGCGGCAACCGTAGGCTCGATATGCGTAAAATAACCGGGTATGAAGAGATAGGTGGCCGTGTAAATAAAATAGGCCGTGATGAATAAACCAGCAAAAATACAGACAATTAATTGAAATGATCTCTTTTCAAGAAAATGAAATGAGGAAGGATCGCGTTTAATACAGATGACGGACGCAATCAGGAATATACCAAAAAGAAGGCCATAAGGTATCGACGTCAGGATGTCGGCGAGTGTCCAAATGCCCATGACTAGTTCTTGTCCTTTGAGTAAGTCACGTTTGAAAAGGTGTAGAAGCGGTGGCCGACATAGCTGGTCACGGCCGTCGTGCTGAGTCCAATAAAATGGGCAACGGTTTCGGGGTGCCAGTCAAACCCGATGGAGGGAAAGAACACCCGGGCGAGGCCGACACTGACGCACCAAACCAGCACGAGCGCGAAAGCGTTGACGACCGAGAAGCGATAAAACTCTGACAGGATGGACCTTTCGCTTGCCTGAAAGACGAAGCAGCGTGCCAGTGTGAAGGCAACGGCCATGCCGACGAGATAGGCAAGAGCAACCGCGAGCTCGAAGGAGACATAGAAGTTAAGAAGGTATCGGCTCGCCATGTTGACGACTAAGGAAAAGCCGCCTGTCACTAGGAACAGGCTGAACTGCTTGACTGTCGGTCCGGTGTCCAAATTACGTAGCACTGCCTTCGATATCCCTGAACTCGGCCAAAGCCAGTCGTCCGATAGCTTGTCTTGTCGGCTTTGACGCAGCTTTCCACGTGTATGTGTCTCTTCGCACCACGTAATAGTGAACAATCCTGCGAAAAGTCTGAAAGTACGACCAGTTGATTCGAGTCGAACAGACTCACTCGGCCTGGTCCACGACGGCTAGATCGCCGGCGAGCAAGGCTCCGGCGCTTTCTTTGCCGAGACAGATACCCGTGCCGTGCTGCTCTTTCGCACCAAGGAAGAGATGCACATTCTCCATCCCTATGGGACGCCGAGCGTGTAAGCCCAACACGTCGCGGATGTCTACCGCAATATCTGGCTTGGGTTTACGAGCAGACCCGGGACGCGTGATGGAGATTGCTTTGGAGCGTATCGAGGCGAGTCACTTTGCAATTGCCACCGGCCGGAACCTGCGAAGGGGCCTTTCTAGATGCGGAGCCACGGCGGCGTGGTGTGAGCTTCGCCGTAGGGCGGTTGACGCACAGCTTCCCAGCCCCGCCGACCGCTTAACCGGGGGAAGGCGGTCCGGTTCGGGCTTCGGTCTGCCGCCGCCAACCCGCTACAACGTTTCGACGAGCTGCATGCGGGCGCTGTAAAGCAGGGCCGGGAGAACCCGCACCTCCAACGACAGAATTGCCGCTGCTTCGCTGTATGAGCGGCCGTCGATCACGACCAAGGCAAGCACGGCGCGCTCGGTCGTGGTCAACTCGGCTGTCTTGCGCCTGATCCGTTCGATCGGCGTTCGATCTCCCTGGTGCGGCCCGTCGGAGCCGTTCTTCCGCATCGTTGGCGAGGGCTCCCATGCGGGGATGGGGTCGCCGCTCTGCCAGCGATAGGCCCACATCTCGTAAACGAGGCTGAACATGCGGCAATCGAGCTGAGCATCCGCGCTGTCGTGAACGGCTGCGCTGCCAGCTTCCTGGCAGGCAGCCTCGACCAGGCGTTCTGCGTCATGTCGGCTTCCGCCGAGAACAAAGGCAAAGCGTAGCAGTCTCGGAAGGAGCGCTGCCATTTCCGAACTATAGTCCTTGTGCATGCTTGAATGGCGTCCAGATTCCTGATGATCCAGCTGGCAAGCGCACTCCCGCCTCTGTCTCGCCCTGGTGCTTAGGCGTTATGCCCAAGCCCTTGCGCCTTTATCGAGGACACCTCTTATTGTTTACCGTAGTGAGCTACAGGCAGAGCGACGACGAGAGAAGCGAAATAACCGAAAGCTAATGCGGCGCTCATCCTCTGCTCATTGTGGCGTCATCTGGCGTTCATGTAGCTCGGACGGCAGCGACTAAGTCCCTGTCATCCGAGAGGTTTTTGGACAGTGATCTGGGCGCAATTAATCTGCCGTTCATGTACGACAGATGGTCAAGCAGAGCGCCGGCAATTACATTTCCCGGATGCAGGTTCGCACGACAATTTCGCTGTGCATTGGACTGCTGGCGATTGTCATCGTGGCGGGTGCGGGACTGTCGCTCTGGAACACCAACCGCGTTCTCTACAATCACGACCGTACGCGTCTCGCCTACGAAGAGCTCGGCGGATATCTCCAGCTCTCGGGTGAGATATTCCGCACCTTCAAGCAAGCCCGCCGTGACCTGCTGACGGACAACGGCCAACTGACGTTCGATCTTGAGACGTCGAAGCAAAGCATCGAGCGGATCCTCGAAGAGATCATCTTGTTCGAAGAAGAGGAGAAGCGGATAGGTCTCAGGTCTCGCGAGTCGCCGAGCGACGAAGTGCGCGTGGGAGCGCTGCGCGAAGAGCTTGCCCTGGCCTTCGGCGACATCCGAACGACGGAACGTCTAATAAGTCTGGGACGGAGAGAGGAGGCGGTGGCCTTTCTTGGCAAGAGCCTGGAGACCCGCATCGACGGTCGCGTCGACCGCCTGATCGAAGCCGGAATCGCCGATGAACAAGGCGAGTTGACCGATGCCCTGCGCGATATCGAGCTCTGGAACCGTACCGTCACCTGGCTATCGATCGCAGCGGTGGCCATAGCGCTCGGTGCGGCCGGGCTGGTCATTTTCTCTCTGGTGCTGCGTCTTCGGCGCAGCCTGGTGAAGCTCGAAGCCGGCGCTGCGTGCTTTGCCAGAGGCGAGCTCAATCATCAAATCCCCATTTCCGGCCAGGATGAGTTCGCGACGCTATCGCAACGCTTCAATCTGATGGCACAGCAGCTCCTGCAACAGCGCGAGGCGCTCGAAGGCGCCAGGGCGTCCTTGGAGTTGCGGGTGGCGGAGCGGACACGCGAGCTGTTTGCCGCCAATGCCGAATTGAAGCGTCGAGACGCGACGCGACGCGAGTTCTTCGCCGATATCGGCCATGAACTGCGCACGCCGATCACGGCGTTGCGCGGCGAAGCGGAGGTGGCGCTCCGCGCTCGCTCGGACCGGGAAGCCGGCTATCGCTATGCTTTAGAGCGCATCGTCGAGATCTCCGGGCAGTTAACGCGCTTCGTCAACGACATCTTTCTGATCGCGCGCGAGCAGGCCGGTGTGCTCGACCTACGGCTCCATGTCTTCGATCTCAGAGACGCCGTGCGTGCCGGCTTCGATCACATGCACGCCACGTTGGACCTTAACGCGGTCGAAGCCGAAATCGAGCTTCCTACGGAAGCAGCCTTGATCGAGGGAGACGAGGAGAGGGTTGCGCAACTGGTGCGTATCCTGGTCTCCAATGCTATCGAGCATGCCTCTAACGGGCGGGCGGTGCGCGTTCTCGTGTCGCGCGTCGATGACTGCTGGCAGCTCAGCGTCGAAGACAACGGGCCTGGCATCCCCGAGGACGAGCAACCATGGGTTTTCGAACGCTTCTACCGCGGCTCAGGGCTCTCGAAGGAGCAGCGGACAAGCGGCAGCGGCTTGGGCCTGCCGATCGCCAGATCTTTGGTTCAGGCGCACGGCGGCCGCATCTGGATCGACCAGGCCTACGGCGACGGACTGGCCATCCGCGCCGGCTTCCCGGCGCTGGATGTGGAGAGCGAGGCGGCGGACGATCGCGCGCAGCTTGCGGCGAGGCACGCGAGCCTATGAATCTTCTTCTGATCGAGGATGACCCGCGGATCGTCGAGTTCCTCGATCGCGGTCTGCGTGCCGAAGGACACACGGTCGAGGTTGCCAGCAATGGCCAGCTTGGGCTGGAAAAGGCACGGGCGAAGGCCTGGGATGCCATTATTCTCGATCTGATGCTTCCCATGCTCGATGGGCGTGAGCTTTGCCGGACCCTGCGCATGGAGCGCAACACCACGCCGGTCATCATACTGACTGCACTCGACAGCACGGAGGACGTGGTCCGGGGCCTTCGTATGGGCGCGGACGACTATCTCACAAAGCCGTTCGCCTTCGACGAGCTCCTGGCGCGCTTGGAGACGCTGCCGCAACGTGCCCGCTGTGCTGCCGGTATGCCAAACGAGACAACCCTGGTCGCCGCCGACTTGAGCTTCGATCGAGAGGCTCTGGTCGTGCGCCGTGCCGGCGTGGAGCTGGACCTAACCTCGCTTGAGTACGCGCTCTTGGAGTTTCTTATGCTTGAGCAAGGCAAGGTCTTAAGTCGTGCCCGCATCCTTCAGAACGTCTGGGGCGCTCATCAGGATCCGCTGACGAACGTGGTCGACGTCTACATTCGGCGATTGCGCGCCAAGATCGACGATCCTTTCGAGCGCAAGCTCATCACGACAATCCGCGGCCGCGGCTATCGCCTGGCTGCCTCTTAGCGGTCCGAATCCAAAGTTCATCGCGGCAAGCCGCATGGACAGACAATAATCGACATAAATGTGAAGTGGCTCACTGAGCGGCGGTGTGAATGCGGTAGAGCTTTCATCACCGTGAACCGCGCATTGGGGGCTTCAAGATGATGCGCACGACGATGGCTATGGCCATGATTACCGTAGGGTTTCTCATCCACCTTCTCGCCACCACAGTCTGAATCGTAAGGCGAAGCCACTTTTGCCGCTGCCGGCGATTTCCCACGGCGCGGAAATGCCGTACTCTCGTCGTCCGGGACATCAGGCTGGCATGGAGGCGGCGATGGAGATTGTTCCTCTCACCGGAGAGTTGGGCGCGGAGCTGCTCGGCGCGGACGTGCGGCGCGACGAAGACTTCGAGACGATCCAGGCCGCTTTCATCGAGCATTCGGTTATCGTCATCCGCGATCAGAAGCTGACGCCCGACGAGCATTTGGCGTTCGCCCGGCGCTGGGGCCCGATCAACGTCAACCGCTTCTTCCAAAAGCTGGACAGCCATCCAGAGATCGCCGTCGTCCTCAAGGAGCCGCACCAAAAAGAGGTGATCGGGGAGGGTTGGCACACCGATCACTCCTATGACAACTCGCCGGCTTTGGGCTCAATCCTGCACGCAATCGAAACGCCAGCCTACGGCGGCGATACGGTCTTTTGTTCCATGGCCGCGGCCTATGATGCCCTGTCCGACCGCTTCAAGGAACTCTTGAGCGGGCTCTATGCCTGGCATTCCTCGCGGCATACCTTTGGCGAGAGCCAGGCCGATACGGAATCGGTGAAGAGCGGGCGCCTCGGCAACGCGGCCTTGGCGGTGCAGGATGCACTGCACCCCGTGGTCATCGTGCATCCTCTCTCGGGCCGCAAAGGGCTTTACGTCAATCCCGTCTTCACCACCCGGATAGACGGCCTCACGCAAGCCGAATCCGACGGCCTGCTGAACATCCTGTTTCAACACTGCATGCGGCCCGAGTTCCAATGCCGGGTGCGTTGGCAGGCCGGCGACATCACCATGTGGGACAACCGGGCGACCTGGCACAAGGCGATCAACGATTATCACGGCCACCGCCGCTACATGCACCGGGTGACCCTGGAAGGCTGCGCTCTGCAGGCGGGTTGATCGCCGGTGAGGGTGCGGTCAGCCGATTCTAATCTGATCGCGCCGGGCGGCGGCCGACAGCCGCTTGTGTGACCGCGTGGCCAAAGACCGCAAGGAAAACGATCGCTCCGCCAGTCAAGCTCGCGGCCGGTGGAAGTTCGGCCAGAAGGACTGCGGCGAGGATAATGGCAAAGGGAGTCTCGGCGGTCCCAAGCAGGCCCGACTCGGCCGCCGGGATACGCCGCGTTCCCTCCGTCCAGAGGACCACCGCCGCGGCGAACGATAGTCCGAAGAGCGTCAGGAGCAGCGCATCTCGGGCCGAGACGTGCAAAGGCGCTGTCATCGGCAAGCTGGCGAAGAACAGCAGCAAGGCCGACGCACCGCCGGCCCAGACGACCGAGACACCGCGAAAGCGGCGAATCAGCACCATGTAGAGCGCGCTGCCACAGGTCATGGCGACGGCCATAAGGTCCCCGGCAAGGCTGAAGGAGCCCAGACCCCCGGCCACGACCACGGTTACGCCCGCAAGGGAAAGCAAGCCGGCGAGCAGCGTTTGTAAGGAGAGAGTTTCGCGCAGCAGCCACCATCCTAGCGCCGCGGCGATGAAAGGGGCGGTGGCATAGATGACGGCCACATTGGCCACGTAGGTCAGCTTGAAGGCGTAAATGAAGGCAAGGCTGGCGAGGCTACCGACGGCGGCCAGCAGCCAGCCTTCTGGGCCAAGACGGAAGGCATTAGCCAGAGAGGCTCCATTTCGACGGCAGGTGACATAGGCCGCAATGGCAAGAGAGCCGATCAGCCCGCGCCAGCAGACGATGGTCCAGACGTCGGCGGTGATTGCCTTGGTGAGCACACCGGAGAGACTGAACATCAAGGCGGAGCCAATGACGAGCAGGCCGCCAATCATCCGCCCGTCGTTTGTCGTCGCAGGGATCACCGTCGCCGCCCTCTGCCTTCGCCTTGCCCACCTGCCGCAGTGGGACTTAGCGAAGGTCTGCTGACAGCGTCCTGTCAGCAGCCTTGAGGGGCTTCCGGCAGACCGGACAGCCAGCGCCGGGTAATGGCTTCGGCGTCGGCAAAACTGTCAGCGACATGGTGAGCGCCGGCGGCAACCAGGCGGGCGGCGTGGCCGGCTTGGATGTGAGAGGCCGCGGTAAGCCCGATGACGGTCATGCCGGCAGCGATCGCCGCTTCCACACCGGTGGGGCCGTCTTCCAGGACGAGGCAGCACGATGGGGCGACACCGACCTGTTCGGCCGCATAGAGAAAGACATCCGGTGCCGGCTTGCCGCGGGCGACCATGCTGGCGCTGTAGACGTGGGGCCTGAACTGGTCGCGCAAGCCTAGCACCTCGAGGCAGAGGGCCAGACGGTCCGGCGACGAGGATGACGCGATACAGCGCTGCGGCTCCGGAAAGGCCATCAGATAGTCATGCAGGCCCGCAACCACCTTGAGATCTTTGCCGAGGGCGGCAAGCGTTCTTTCCTGCAGCGCCTCTGGAAAACCTTCCGGGAGTGGGCGACCTATGGCCCGCGCAATTTCGGCCAGCACCTCCGGGGCGCGCTTGCCCATATAGCGCTTGTAGGAGTCCTCTCGGCTGGTGGGCACGCCAAGCTCGGAAACCGCCTCGGCCAGGACGTCGTTTGCGACAACCTCGCTGTCGGCAACCACGCCGTCGAAGTCGAAGATCAGAAGGCGGTTTGCCGGCTGGTCATCCATGGTCTTGCAGTGGGCCCGGGGGGTTCGTGTAAAACGGGATAAAGGACAGCCGTTCTGCAGCGCGCGTGAAGAGATGGGGGCCTTTTGGCACGAACCTGCGACAGTGCTGTAGACCGCTGGACCGGTCGGGGCAAACCGCCTTTTCTCGCCCGACCTGCCGGCTATGCTGCCAACGAGAAGGAGGGGAAGGTTCAATGAAACGACGGAACTTTGCGGCAGGCATGGCTGTTCTGGCGGCTTTTGGCCCAAGGGCTTTGCAGGCAGCGGTACGGGACCCATTGCCGGCCGAGGGGGTCGAGCTGACCTACAAGGTCTTCTACGGCAAGCAGGACATCGGTCAGCAGACTGTTTCGATACGCCAGCACGATGAGGCCGGGCATGTGGTCGTCGCGTACCGCACCAAGCTCAAAGTGAAGATTCTCTTCACCACCGCTTACGAGCTGGACCACAACAGCACCGAGGTTTGGAACGGCTTCACCCTCAAGTCCCTGCGCGCCAAGACCGTCGAGGATGGCGAGCACTTCGAGGTCGAGGGGGAAGCGACGGACGATGGCTTCCGCGTTCGTCAGGGCCTATCGGACTGGACGGCGCCTAACGACACGGTGACCAGCGATAGCTTCTGGGTCGCCGCTGCGCTGACCGCGCCGAACGTGATTAACGCGCGAAGCGGAGAGTCCTCTGCGCTCCAGGTGACTGACCTCGGCAACAGCCGCTGGCGTTTGGAGGCGGACTTCGACGATGGGCCGATCAAAGCCACGCTGCGCTTCGACGGGGACTTTCTCGCGGAGGCCGAGGTCGATAGCGGCGGCCATCTCGTCAACTTCCAGCGGGTCTAAGTCGTCGTTTAGAATCAGCCTGGTCGCTTAAGCGAGAGGTATTGCCATGGTCCTGCGCGCTTCCATCGTTGTGCTGGTGCTCTTGGCTATGAGGCTCGCAGCGGCGGGCGAGCCGGGCAGCGGCCTCTACGCCGAGGACTGCAGAACGCCTGACACCGGCTTTGCGGTTGAGATTGCCGCCGACGGCACGGCCGAGGTTACTGCCGGAGGCGAGGTCTACGCCGACCTTCTGACGTCCTATTCCTTCTTTGGCGTGCGGACGCCCGCTGACTTCCATATCGCCGTGCTGTTCGGGCGCGAGCGGTCGCCGGTGCCCATGAAGGACGGTGCGCCCGGCTGGTTGGAAATCTGGAAAGGGGAAGCTGCCTACTATCTCCTGGTCAACGGTGAGACGGCGCCGCAGTATTCCTTCTGCGCCGAGGTGGCGCGGCGCGAGGTTTGGAGCTGCAGCGAGAAGAACACCAAGTTGCAAGTGACGGCCTTCAAGACCGAGCCCGAAACCATCAAGCTCGTTCGGGGTAACGAGAGCACGACGGCCATCCAGCGTCGGTCCGGGTCCGGCGTGCGCTACCTGGGTTCTTCCGGCGTCGTGTTCTGGATGAAGGGAAGGGAGGCGACGCTCGAATGGCCGCAGGGCACGGACGAGCAGTGCCGCTATCAAGGTCCGTTGGGCGAATAGCGGCCTCAAACCCAGCGGAAGACGGAGCCGGCGTAGATTAGCGCGATGGCCAGGCCGCCCCAAAGCGGGGTGCCCATGACCGCGAGCCAGGCGAGGAAGATCATCGCCGAACCGAGCAGGGAGATGAACAGCCGGTCGCCGCGGGTGGTCACCAGGCCCAGCGCACCGCGCCGCGGCGCGCCGCCGGGCGAGCGCAGCTCCCAGACGATCATCGAGGTCAGGCAGAGCGCAATGAAGCAAAAGAAGGCGGCGGTGGGCCAGGTCCAAGCCATCCAGCTGAGCGACATTTGGCGTCCTCCTTGCGCTGCGGTCACACGCGGCCCAGGGCGAAGCCCTTGGCGATGTAGTTGCGCACGAAATAGATCACGATGGCGCCCGGTATAATCGTGAGAGCGCCGGCGGCGGCCAGGAGTCCAAGCTCGTAGCCGGAGGTACTGGCTGTTCGGGTCATCGTGGCGGCGATGGGCTTGGCCTCCACTGCGGTCAGGGTCTTGGCCAGCAAGAGCTCGACCCAGGAGAACATGAAGCAGAAGAAGGCGGCGACCCCGATGCCCGAAGAGATGTTGGGAATGAAGATCTTGAAGAAGAAGCGCGGGAAGGAGTAGCCGTCGACGTAGGCGGTCTCGTCGAGCTCCCGCGGCACGCCGGACATGAAGCCCTCCAGGATCCAGACGGCAAGCGGGATGTTGAAGAGGCAGTGCGCCAGCGCCACGGCGAAGGGCGTGTCGAACAGGCCGACCGCAGAGTAGAGCTGGAAGAAGGGCAGGGCGAAGACCGCCGGCGGCGCCATGCGGTTGCTCAGCAGCCAGAAGAAGAGGTGCTTGTCGCCGATGAAGCGATAGCGCGAGAAGGCGTAGGCGGCGGGCAGGGCGACGGTGATAGAGATCACCGTGTTCATCACCACGTAGGTGATGGAGTTGATGTAGCCGCTGTACCAGGTCGGGTCGGTGAAGATCTCCCGGTAATTGTCGAGCGTGAACTCGTGCGGCCAGAGGGAGAAGCCGCCGAGGATCTCGTTGGTCGTCTTGAACGACATGTTCAAGAGCCAATAGATCGGCAGCATCAGGAAGATGATGTAGAGCATGAGGGGGAGACCTCTCAGGCGCGGCATCAGTCGGCCTCGTTTCGCATCATCAGGGTATAGAAGACCCAGCAAACCAAGAGCGTGATCAGGAAGTAGATCAGCGACATGGCGGCCGCCGGGCCGAGGTCGAACTGGCCGAGCGCGATCTTGACCAGGTCGATGGAGAGGAAGGTGGTGGCATTGCCGGGCCCGCCGCCGGTCAGCGTCACGACCTCGGTGTAGATCATGAAGCTGTCCATGAAGCGCAGCAGGATGGCGATGGTCAGCACCCGCTTCAGCTTGGGCAGCTGGATGTAGCGGAACACGGCCCAGGGCCGGGCGCCGTCGATCTTGGCCGCCTGATAGTAGGCATCGGGAATGGCGCAGAGCCCGGCGTAGCACAGCAGCGCGACCAGCGAAGTCCAGTGCCAGACGTCCATCAGGACGACGGTGAACCAGGCCGCCAAGGGCTCTTGCGTGTAGTTGTAGTCGATGCCGAGGCCGTTGATGGCGCGGCCCAGCAGTCCGATATCGGGCAGGGCGAAGATGTTCCACATGGCGCCCACCACATTCCAGGGGATGAGCAGCGGCAGCGCCATCAAGACCAGGCAGACGGAGACCCAGGGGCCGCGGCGCGGCATCCTGAGGGCGATGTAGATGCCGAGCGGCACTTCGATCGCGAGGATGATGAAGGAGAAGGCGAGCTGCCGGAGCAGCGCGTCGTGGAAGCGCTCCGAGTGCAGCACCTGTTGATACCAGCGCAGGCCTTCCCAGAAGAAGACGTTGTCGCCGAAGGTCTCCTGCACCGAGTAGTTCACCACCGTCATCAGCGGGATGAGGGCGTTGAAGGCGACCAGCAGGAAGACCGGCAGAACGAAGAGCCAAGCCTTTTGATTTGTCGTTCTGACTGCCATGGCCCGACCTTTAGTTCACGATCCAGCCGTCTGCGTAGACCTGGGTGTGGTCCGGGTCGAAACGCAGAAAGGCGTGATCGGCCGGCACGGGGATGCCTTCGCCGACCAGGAGGTTGACGCGGGTCGCGCCGCAGCGCGTCTCGACGATGCGGTAGCGTCCGGCATCGCTGACCTTGACGATCTCGGCGGGCACGCCGCTATCATCTAGGCTGATGAACTCCGGCCTGACGCCGATCTCGATCTTGGCACCGGGTTCTGCCGTGCCGGGCGCGCGGGCCGTGTCGATGCGTTGGCCGTCGAACCAGGCGGCGCCTTCGCGCAGCTCGGCCGGCAGCAGGTTCATGCCCGGCGAGCCGATGAAGTGGCCAACGAAGGTGTGCTGCGGCCGCTCGAAGAGCTCGACCGGCGTGCCGACCTGCACCACCACCCCTTCCTGCATGACCACCACCTGGTCGGCGAAGGTCAGCGCCTCGGTCTGGTCGTGGGTCACGTAAATCATGGTGGTACGCACCTTCTGGTGCAGCTCCTTGAGCTTGGAGCGCAACAGCCACTTCAGGTGCGGGTCGATGACGGTGAGCGGCTCGTCGAACATGATGACGTTGACGTCCGGGCGCACCAGGCCGCGGCCGAGCGAGATCTTCTGCTTGCCGTCGGCCGTCAGACCGGCGGCGCGGCGTTCCAAGGTTGCGGTGAGGTCGAGCATCTCGGCAATCTCCCGCACGCGGGCGTCGATCTCCTCATCCGCCACGCCGCGATTGCGGAGAGGGAAGGCCAGGTTCTCGTAGACCGTCATGGTGTCGTAGACGACCGGGAACTGGAAAACCTGCGCGATGTTGCGCTGGTCCGGCGGCATCGCGGTGACGTCCACGTCGTCGAACAGGATGCGGCCTTCGGTTGGCTGTAGCAGGCCGGAGATGAGGTTGAGCAGGGTGGTCTTGCCGCAGCCGGAAGGGCCGAGCAGGGCATAGGCGCCGCCGTTGGACCAGTCGATGTCGATCTGTTTGAGCGCCCAGTCCGCCTCGCTCTTCGGGTTCGGCAGATAGCTGTGGCGTAGCTGGCGCAGGCCGATGCGGGCCATCAGTCGGTGCCTCTCTTTGTCTTCGCGCCAATCATGCGACCAGAGCCTCGTCCGGACCGAAGTAGAGGCAGCGCTCGGTATCGATGAAGAAGCTCGCCACTTCGCCCACTTCGTGGGGGTGAATGCCGTGCGACTGCGAGACCCAGCTGCGGCCCTCGAGATCGAAGTGGATGATGCTCTCCGAGCCACTCAGCTCGGTGACCTGCACCTGGCCGCTGACCTGCACGGCATTCGCTCCGGCGGCGCGCGGCGTCAGGTGGTGCGGACGGATGCCGACGGTGTAGGGGCCGTCGGGCATGGCGAGACCATTGGCCGGCCAGCGCACCTGTTCGTTGAGTATGATGGTGTCGCCCTGCCGCTGAACGGCCGCGGTGTTGATCGGTGGGTCGGAGAAGACCCGAGCGCTGACGAGATCCTTCGGCGCGCGGTAGATCCGCGAGGTCTCGCCGAACTGCGTCACCCGGCCTTCGTAGAGGGTCGCCGTGTGGCCGCCGAGCAGCAAGGCTTCGGCCGGCTCGGTCGTGGCATAGACCACGGTGCAGCCGCGGTCGGCGAAGAGCCGGGGCAGCTCGTCGCGCAGCTCCTCGCGCAGTTTGAAATCCAGATTGGCCAGCGGCTCGTCGAGCAGTACCAGATCGGAGTCCTTGACCAGTGCCCGGGCCAGGGCGGTGCGCTGCTGCTGGCCGCCGGAGAGCTCGGCCGGTTTGCGCTTGAGCATCGGCGAGAGACGCAGCAACTCGGCGACGCTTTCGACGCGGCGCGTGATCTCCTGGCTCGGCAGCCGGGCGACGCGCAGGGGCGAGGCGATGTTCTCGAAGACGCTGAGGTTGGGGTAGTTGATGAACTGCTGGTGCACCATCGAGACGTTGCGCTGCTGCACCGAGACACCGGTCACGTTCTTGCCGTCGAACCAGATCTCCCCGGAGGCCGGGCGCTCAAGGCCGGCCATGAGCTGCATCAGGCTGGTCTTTCCGGCCAGCGTCGAGCCGAGCAGGATGTTGAAGCCGCTCTCCGCCAGGGCCAGGGAGGTCTCGTAGATGTGGACCTCGCCGCCCACACGTTTGGAGACTCCCTTGAGTTCAAGCGTCATTGGGCAACTTCTTCGGGGGCAACTTCTCTGACGCGGCACGGCCGCGAACGGTTGAAAGCATAGCGAGGGTGCAGCGGGAAACGAAAGGCCGAGGAGGGTGGAAGGCCCTCCCCGGCCAGGTGGTTAGGCACGTTGAAGCTTTAGTTGCCCTGAGCCCACTGCTGGATCAGCTCCTCGTAGGCGATTGTTTCGCCTTGCGGCTTTTCGTTCGCCAGCTTGGCCTTGGGCGAGCCCGGCTGCTCGAGCCAGTAAGAGGCTTCCCGCTCCTCGTTGAGCCGCGGGCCGCAGCCGCCGTAGGTGCCGGCACGCTCGTCGGCGGACTGCATGCGGGCCATGACCTGGTCCATCTCGCTGGCCAGGCGGTCCATGGCTTCCTGCGGCGTGAAGGCGCCGGAGTTCACGTCACCGATCTGCTGCCACCAGATCTGCGCCAGCTTGGGATAGTCGGGCACGTTGACGCCCGTCGGGCTCCAGCGCACGCGGTCGGGCGAGCGATAGAACTCGACGAGGCCGCCGAGCTTCGGCGCGCGCTCGGTGAAGGACTCGTGGTTCACCGAGCTGTCGCGGATGAAGGTCAGGCCCACGTGGCTCTTCTTCACATCGACCGTCTTGGAGGTGACGAACTGAGCGTAGAGCCAGGCGGCCTTGCGACGGTCGACCGGGGTCGAGTTGAACAGCGTCCAGGAGCCTGCGTCCTGATAGCCCAGCTTCTGGCCGTCCTCCCAATAGGGGCCGTAGGGCGAGGGAGCCATGCGCCAAAGGGGATTGCCCTCTGCATCGACGGTGTTGTTGCCCTCGCTCTGAGGCTTGACCATGGAGGCGGTGAAAGCGGTGTACCAGAAGATCTGCTGGGCCACGTTGCCTTGCGAGAGGGCCGGCAGCGACTGGTAGAAGTCGTAGCTGGCCGCAGCCGGAGGGGCGTACTTGCGCAGCCACTCGTCCCACTTGCGGATGGCATAGACCGCGGCCGGGCCGTTGGCGGCACCGCCGCGGGTGACCGAGGCGCCGACCGGGTTGCAGGTGCCTTCCTCCATGCGGATGCCCCACTCGTCGACCGGCACGCCGTTTGGCAGGCCCTTGGAGCCGGCGCCGGCCATGGAGAGCCAGGCGTCCGTCATGCGCCAGCCAAGGTCAGGTGCGCGCTTGCCGTAGTCCATGTGGCCGTAGACGCGCACGCCGTCGATCTCCTTGACGTGCTCGGTGAAGAACTCGGCGATGTCCTCATAGGCCGACCAGTTGCGCGGCACGCCGAGCTCGTAGCCGTAGATATCCTCGAACTGGCTCTTGATCTCTGGCCGGTCGAACCAGTCCTTGCGGAACCAGTAGAGGTTGGCGAACTGCTGACCGGGCAACTGGTAGAGCTTGCCGTCGGGGCCGGTGGTGAAGCTCTTGCCGATGAAGTCGTCGACGTCGAGCATGGGGTTGGTGACGTCCTTGCCGTCGCCTTCCATCCAATCGGTCAGGTTGACGGCGAGCTGGAGGCGCGAGTGGGTGCCGATCAGATCGGAGTCGTTGATGTAGGCGTCGTAGAGATTGCGCTTGGTCTGCATCTGGGTTTGCACCGCCTGCACGACCTCGCCTTCGCCGAGCAGCTGATGGTTGACCTTGATGCCGGTGATCTCCTCGAAGGCCTGGGTCAGCGTCTTCGACTCGTACTCGTGGGTCGGAATTGTCTCCGACAGCACGTTGATCTCCATGCCCTGGAAGGGCTCGGCCGCCTTGATGAACCACTCCATCTCCTGCAGCTGCTCCTCGCGGGAGAGCGCGGAGGGCTGAAACTCGGAATCGATCCAGCGTTCGGCGGCTGCCATGTCCGCCCTGACGTCTCCGTTGACGGACGTCAAAGCGGCCGCGGCGACGGCAGCCAATAGATATCGTCTCATTGTGTCCTCCCGGATTTCTTGCTTGCCAGATTTCTTGCTTGATCGACTATCATTTGAAAAAAAACGAACGTCAATCGAAAATAGCAGCTTCGCCATAACGTCCGAGTCACCGCGATATGGCAGGATCGATCTGGAACGGCGGAGCGAAGGAGCGGGCATGGAGCCGACACCGCGGCAGAGCCGCATCATCGATTTAGCACGGCGCCGGGGCCGGGTGGGGGTCGACGCGCTGGCCGACGACTTCGGAGTAACGCCGCAGACCATTCGGCGCGACCTGAACGAGCTCTGCCAAAGAGGTGTGCTTAGCCGGGTTCATGGCGGTGCCGTGCTGGCGCACAGCGTGTCGAACTTCGGCTACCAGGCGCGTCGTGTCTTGGCGGCAGACGGCAAGCGCTGGATCGGCGAGCGCGCGGCCGCCCTGATCCCTGATGACTGCTCTCTGTTCATCAACATCGGGACGACGACGGAACAGGTCGCGCGTGCCTTGCAAGGCCACAAAGACCTCCTCGTGATTAGCAATAACATCAATGTTATCAATATATTGAATGACAGTCCGAGCATTGAGAGCATCGTTGCCGGTGGTCTGGTGCGCAAGAGCGACGGCGGCATTCTGGGCGAGGCGGCTGTCGAGTTCATCCGACAGTTCAAGGTGGATTACGCCGTCATTGGCACCTCGGCCATCGATAGCGACGGGGCGCTGCTCGACTACGACTTTCGCGAGGTGAAGGTGGCGCAAGCGATTCTGGAGAACGCCCGGCACAGCATCCTGGTCGCGGATGCCATGAAGTGGGAGCGCACCGCACCCATGCGCATTACGGAACTCGGTGCGATGGATGCCTTCGTCACCGACAAGGCACCACCGCTTCACCTGCGCCGCGTCTGTCGCGAGGGCGATGTGCAGTTGGAGTTTCCGCCAGAGACTTGATACATCGTTCCATAGCCCAATTTTCGTTTTCTGTTCATTTTCTTCGTTTGATGGTTCAATCTGCCCCCGTCGCATTGTGATCGCCGTGGCGAAGAACGCTGAGCCAAGGAGCTTTCTGTTGCGTGAAATGTTCGATATTGCCGTGATCGGCGGTGGCGTGAATGGCTGCGGCGTGGCCCGTGATGCGGCCGGGCGGGGGCTCTCCGTCCTCTTGGCTGAGCGGGACGATCTGGGCAGCGGCACCTCCTCTGCCTCCACCAAGCTCATTCATGGCGGTCTCCGCTACCTGGAGCACTACGAGTTCCGTCTGGTGCGAGAGGCCTTGAAGGAGCGGGAAGTGCTGCTGCGCGCGGCACCGCACATCATTTGGCCCCTGCGCTTCGTGCTGCCGCACCTGAAGGGGCTGAGGCCCTGGTGGCTGATTCGCCTCGGCCTGTTCCTCTACGACCATCTCGGCGGCCGGGAGATCCTGCCGGGCTCGCGTGGGCTCGATCTTCGCCGCGACCCGGCCGGTGCGCTGCTCAAGGGCGACCTGAAGATAGGCTTCGAGTACTCCGACTGCTGGGTCGAGGACTCGCGTCTGGTGGTGCTCACCGCACGCGATGCCGCTGACCGCGGAGCCTCGGTCCGGCCACGCACCGAGGTGCTGTCGGCGGAACGCAACGGCACGCATTGGTCGCTCGTGTTGCAAGACCGCATCACGGGGCGCAACGAGGTTGCCAAGGCGCGGATCCTGGTCAACGCCGCGGGGCCTTGGGTCGCCGAGGTCATCGGCCAGCGGCTGCGCTTCAACAGCGCCGCCCGTGTGCGCCTGGTCAAGGGCAGCCACATCGTGACCCGGCGGCTCTTCGACCACGACCGGGCCTACATCTTTCAGAACGCGGACCGCCGCATCATCTTCGCCATCCCTTATGAGCGGGACTTCACCCTGATCGGGACCACGGACATCGACTACCACGGCAATCCGGCCGAGGTGGCGATCACGCCCGACGAGATCGACTATCTCTGCACCGCCATCTCGGAGTACTTCGTCAAGCCGGTCACGCCCGAGGACGTGGTCTGGTCTTTCTCAGGCGTTCGGCCGCTCTATGACGATGGCAAGACGGCGGCGCAGGAAGCGACGCGCGACTTCGTTCTCGAGCTGGAGGCGGAAGGCGGTGTGCCTCCGCTGCTCAGCATCTTCGGCGGAAAGATCACCACCTATCGCCGCTTGGCCGAGGAGGTCCTGGAGCGCCTGTCACCTTGGCTGGCGGGGGCTGGGGCGCCCTGGACGCGCGACGCGCATTTGCCGGGCGGCGACTTTCCAGTCCGCGCGTTCGAGGCGGAGGTTGCCCGCCTGCAGGCCCATTGCTCTAGCCTCGATGCAGCTTTGGTGCGGCGCTACCTGCGCGCCTACGGAACCCTGGCATGGGAGTTGGTCAAGGGGGTGCGCACGGCCGAGGACCTGGGCGAGTACTTCGGCGGCGGCCTCTATGAGCGTGAAATCGAGTACCTAGCCGCACGGGAATGGGCCATGACGGCCGACGATGTGCTCTGGCGGCGCAGCAAGCTGGGCCTACGCCTGACGGCGGAAGAGCGCGCCCGCGTCGAGAGCTTTATGCACCGGTCTCGCGGTGCCGATGTTGCCATTGACGTCGCTTCATCACGCCGCTGATGCAGTAGAGCAGAGCGGCAGTCTGTTCCGGCCGTGAAGGCTCGGCTATTCGGTGTCGCTGCCGCCGCAAGGCCAGCTTGCCGGGCGGATCAGGTCGGGCGGCAAGGTCGTCTCGTCGTCACCGCAGGCGATCTCAAGCTGTTCCTGCGTCAGGTTGAGCGCGGCGGAGAGGTCGCTGCCCTCAAAACGTGTCAGCAGCGTATAGGCACCGTGAAAGTCGGCGCCGACCAGCGTGGCGTCCTGCAACTGCGCTCGCGAGATGTTGGCGTAAACGAGAACCGCATTGGAGAGGTTGCTTCCCGTCAGCTTGGCGCGCGGGAGGTCGGCTTTTGACAGGTCCGCTTCGGAGAGGTTGGCGCCGCTGAGGTCTGCTCGACTGAACTCCACCTTGTTCATGATTGCGCCCGTCAGGTTGGCGCCAACGAACCTGGCGCGGCTGCCGAGCGCGTTCGACAGGTCGGCGCCGCTGAGGTCGGCGTCATTCAGGGTCGTCCGCAGCAGATTGGTGCGCAGCATGCTGGCCCCCCTCAGCTCCGCGCCGTTCAGACTGCTGCCGCTGAAATCCGTGTCTGTGAATTGGCCACCGCTCAACTCGGCGCCGGCCAGCCGCTTCTTGGCCTTGTCGCAGCGCGACCAGTCGACCCCGGGCTTGGGAGAGTCGGTGCAGGCGGCCTCGGCAGGTGGCGTGGGTAGCAGCAGGACGCCGAGCAGGGCAGCGGCGAGAAGCGCTATTCTGTTTGGCGGGAGGAGTTGCACGGTCTTGGTCTCGCGGTTTCCATTTCAGAGGGGTCTCAATCACATAGGTGGCATCGGCGTGCCCGCGAGAAAAGCGGTCGCTACGATTGCACCGGCAAGCCGGCCACGTGCCTGTAGCGGAAGACCAAGGCGCCGCACTGTGAGGCGCGTCATTGACTCTACCGCGGCTGTCGACTCTGGCATAGTACAGTGGAGTTGGCGCAACTGTGTCGTGCAGTCGATTTCCGGTCGGGTTCAACTAAGACCGTCGGAAAGCGCGATGACAGTTTGTGCAATGCCGAACTGTGTTATGAACACTGACATGTATGTGTGGTGATGTCGTGTCGGACGAGATGGAACCGAGATAAGGAGGTCCATATGAAAGCTCTCAAGCGAGCGGTACTGGGAATTGCGGCGCTGGGCGCGACCGCGCTCTGGTTTGGCCAGGCCAAGGCTGAACCCTCGTTCTTCGTATCCACCACGCAAGAGTTGTATGCGCTCTGCACGACGCCGCGGGACGACCCGCAGCGCCCAGAGGCCATCCATTACTGCATCGCCTATCTCGACGGTGTCGTCGACTATCACGATGCTGTGAGCGCGCATGAGGATCTCAAACCGCTGATCTGCTACCCCGACAGGTCGACCTTGGAGCAAGGCGTCCTGGTGTTCATTCGTTGGGCCGAAGAGCGGCAGAACGATACGATGGTGATGAACGAGATTCCCGTCATCGGTGTCGTCCGGGCACTGGCCAACGAGTGGCCCTGTGAGAGCTAGAGACGCTGACGGGCGTCTCGGCGCCCGCCATACTGTGTGACTTCGATGATTGGATTCCGAGGAGCTATGACATGAAGGCAGTCTCTCTTGCCGCCGCGCTATGCCTTTCTCTCGGCCTTGCCGGCTGTGGCGACACCACCGCGTCCCGCAGCTTGAGCGGCGGCGCGGTCGGCGCCGCAGGCGGCGCGGCGATCGGCGCAATCGCCGGTGCGACGCCGTTGGGTGCCGCGATCGGCGGCGTCGCCGGTCTTCTTGGCGGTTATCTCTACGACCAGCATGAGAAGGGCAACATCGACTGAGCCAATCCGGCATCGCAGACGCGGTGCCTTGGCAAAGTGACGTTGCAAGCGGCTGCCGGTCGTGCTGGAAGAGAGCCGCGATGAAGCGGCAGCCAAACATACTCATCCTGATGCTGGACCAGTTGAGCGGCACGCTCTTCCCCGACGGTCCGGCGGACTTCTTGCACGTCCCGCACTTGCGGGCGCTGGCAGAGCGAAGTTTGCGCTTCGCCAACTGCTATACGCCGAGCCCGCTTTGCGTGCCGGCCCGCGTCTCCTTTATGACCGGGTTGCTGCCCTCCAAGACTGGTGTTTACGACAACGCAGCGGAGTTTCCCGCCTCGCTGCCGAGCTTCGCGCACTATCTGCGCCGCGCCGGCTATCTCACTGTGCTTTCTGGCAAGATGCACTTCGTGGGCCCGGACCAGCTGCACGGTTTCGAAAGGCGCCTCACCACCGATATCTACCCGGCGGACTTCGGCTGGACACCGGACTATCGCAAGCCGGGCGAGCGCATCGACTGGTGGTACCACAACATGAGCTCGGTGACCGGCGCCGGCGTCGCCGAGACCAGCAATCAGCTGGAGTTCGATGACGAGGTCGCCTTTCACGCCGAGGCCGAGATCTACCGCCTGGCGCGCGGCGGGGAGGGGCGACCCTGGTGCCTGACCGTCAGCTTCACCCACCCGCACGACCCCTATGTCGCCCGGCCCGAGTTCTGGGACCTCTACCAAGACTGTCCGGCCCTGGAGCCTGAAACTGCAGGGATTCCCTTTGCCAAGCAGGACCCGCACAGCCAGCGCCTGCTGCTGGCCAACGACTACGAGAACTTCGAGATCCGACCCGAGGATGTCCGACGCGCCCGCAGGGCCTACTTCGCCAACGTCTCTTATGTGGACGAGAAGATCGGACGTATTCTCAGCGCCTTGTCGCGCTGTGGCCTGGCCGACGACACGGTGGTGGTGCTCTGCGCCGATCACGGCGACATGCTGGGTGAGCGCGGCCTTTGGTTCAAAATGAGCTTCTTCGAGGGCTCGGCCCGCATCCCCCTGATGCTGGCCGCGCCCGGTTTTGAGCCGACAAGGGTCGAGACGCCGGTATCGCTGCTGGACGTGGCGCCGACCCTGGCAGATCTCGCTTGCCCCGGTGGAGCCGAGTCCATGCTTCCCGTCGACGGCTCCTCCCTTATGGGCCTTGCCGCGGGAGAGGGGCGGAATGCGCCGGTCCTGATGGAATATGCCGCCGAGGGCTCCTACGCGCCGCTGGTCGCCATCCGCGAAGGCCGCTGGAAGTTCACCCACTGCCCCTTGGACCCGCCGCAGCTCTTCGATCTCGAAGCCGACCCTCTGGAGCGGAGGAACCTGGCCGAAGATCCACACCACGGCCCGCAGGTGGTCGCCTTCATGCAGCAGGTTGAGGCGCGCTGGGACATGGCTGCCTTCGATGCGGCAGTACGCGAAAGCCAGGCCCGCCGCTGGGTAGTCTATGAGGCGCTGCGCCAGGGCCGCCATCGGCCTTGGGACTACGAGCCGCAAACCGATGCCGCCGAGCGCTTCATGCGCAATCACTTGGACCTGAACGTGGTCGAGACGAAGGCCCGTTTTCCGCGTGACGAGTGACTCGCAGGCCGGATTGCCCCTGGAAGAGACGTCACTCTCGTCAGGCGAGGCGGCCGTTGCCTTGCGGAGGGCGACGGCCGATGACATCGAGGCCTTCTATGCCATTTCTCTGGCAACGGGGGACCGTGGCGGCGATGCCGCTGCGCTCTATCGCGACCCGCGGATGCTCGGCCATATCTACGCCGGGCCTTACCTGACGCTCTGTCCCGAACACTGCTTCGTCGCCGAGGACGGCGAGGGTGTCGGCGGCTACGTTGTCGGGACGCTGGACACTCGCGCTTTCGAGGCACGATTGGAGCAGGACTGGTGGCCCGCCCTGAGACGCCGCTATCCGCCGCCGGCGGGGGAGCCTAAGCGCTGGGATGCCGATCAGCGCCGCTGCTACATGATCCACAATCCGCGCTGCGTGCCGGACAAGGTCGTCCGGGCCTATCCTGGCCATCTCCACATGAACCTGCTGCCAAGGCTGCAGGGGCGTGGCCTTGGGCCCGCTCTCTTGGGCCTGTGGCTTTCGAACGCCCAGGCACGAGGCTGTCGCGCGGTCCACATCGCCACGAGTGCGACCAATCCTCGCGCGCTCTATTTCTGGACAGCACACGGCTTCGCCGAAGTGCTGCAGACCTCGGACCATGGCTCGAGCGGAACGATCTGGTGCGGTCGGTCTCTGGCAACGTGCGGTTAGCCAGGCACGTTTTCACATTGAAATCATGGGGGAAATCGACTGCGGCAATTCGCACGGCCGGTTTTCGCCGCAGCGCACAAGATGCCGCTTGAACCGCTTGTGGTCGCCCCCATCTGGCGTTGGGTTTGGGACGCTCTTCCCCTTTTCACAATCGTGATGGAGATGTCTTCGATGCGCTTTTTGCCTTATCTGTTGGTTGGCTTGATGTCCGTTCCCCTGATCGTCTGGACTCTGCTCGAGCTTTTCGTTCTGCCGACCAACGCAACCCCCTTCGCATCGAAGGACCTCGTCAAGATGGGAACCTTGGCTGTGTTGGCGCTTCCGGCGATGGGCCTATTGGCCTGGTGGATGAGCCGCCAGATCGACGGCCAGCAGCGCCAAGCGCTTGTGATGGCTGGGCAGTCTTCCGACAGCGAGGCTAATCGGCCGGGCAGATAATCGTGCCGTCACGGCGCATGAACATCTGCCGTCCTTCGGCGTCGTGGCGCACCAGCAGGTCGTCGTCCGGGTAGGTGGTCTCGTCGACCTCCGGCCGTCGGCTGCCGACCTCGAGATAGACGGCCAGCGCGTCCGAGCGGTTCTCCAGCCGGTGTCCGTCCGGGACGCCGGCTGAAAAGCCGGCGCAGTCGCCGGCACGCAGGGTCTGTGCGCCGGCATCGGTGACGAGGGTCAGCTCACCCTCCAGCACCATGACGAACTCGTCCTCGTGGCTGTGCCAGTGGCGCACCGTGGACCAGACCCCGGGGTCGAGCTCCACCCGGTTGACGCCAAACTGGCTCAAGCCGACAGCGTCCGAGAGCCGCTGCTTGCGCCGTGCCTTGCAGCGGTCCACGGCCGGAACCGGGTGCGCTGCTCCCGGCTTGAGTGGGATTTCGTCCAAACGTTTGGCCGGCATATCGCTCTGCGTCTCCGTAGCGACTGTCGCCTCAGGATACAGCATCCGCTTGGATGTGCCATGCCGCCCGGTGAGGGAGGGTGCTCTACCGCTGCTTCAAAAGCTTCACACCCATATGCAAAGCAGGCGACTACCGTGGCTAGCTGGTTATAGTGACGAGAGCGATGAGCGCCGAAGCGGAGGCAAGCATGAAACGAGTGCTGTTGGTAGCGGCCCTGAGCCTGACGACCTTTTCGGCCCAGGCGGAGATCAAGACCGAAGAGATCGTCTATCGGGTGGGTGATCAGGAGTTCACCGGCTATCTCGCCTATGATTCTGCCGTGGAAGGCAAGCGACCTGGCGTTCTCGTTTTACACGAGTGGTGGGGACACAACGATTATGCGCGCGAGCGAGCGCGAATGCTTGCCGAGTTGGGCTACACCGGCTTCGCCCTCGACATGTACGGGACGGACAAGCTCGCCGACAATCCCGACGCCGCCCGAGGCCACATGAACGACCTCATGAATGTGCCCGGTCAGGTCACGGAGCGCTTCGAGGCCGCTTATGCGCTGGTCCGCAGCCATCCCACGGTGGACGGCGAGCGCATAGGCGCACTGGGCTACTGCATGGGTGGCAGCATCGTTCTCAACATGGCGCGCGCCGGGGCGGATCTGGATGCCGTCGCCACCTATCATGCCGGCCTTGGCACCCAGCAGCGCGCGACGCCGGGTTCGATCAAGGCCCCCCTCAAGGTCTTCAACGGCGCGGCCGATCCCTTCGTTCCCCGGGATCAAGTGACGGCCTTCAAGGCGGAGATGGAGGCGGCGGGCGCCTCGCTGGAGTTTTTCGACTATCCGGACGTGCTGCACAGCTTCACCAACCCAGCGGCCGATGGTTTCGGCGAAGAGTTTGGGATGCCGCTCAAGTACGATGCCGAGGCCGATCGGGACTCCTGGGCGCGCACCGAGGAGTTTCTTCGGGAGCGGCTCGGCCGCTAACGACGAGGGGATAGGGCCTTGTTTGGCTCTATCCCCGTCGCCTGGCCCTTTTCGCACTCGGTCTGGCCGGCTTGGCCGCAGCGACCCGGCGCAGCCGGCCGCTCAGACAGCGCCAAGCTTAGTCCCGCCGCTCGTTCGGGAACAAGATTGAGACAAGGCAGCGCGTCGCTCGTCCGAGGTTGTCGGTTCGCCTAGCATCGCCGCCAGGTGTGCGATGATGGGCGGTAGGGTGACGCGTCATGTCCGTGTCGATTGGCCTTGTTTGGTACCTGCTTTTTCTGGTGCTGCTCGGCTTGGCGATCGCCAAGCCCATGCGGCGGCGCGGTCGCCTGCGCAAGAGCCTGCAGAGCGGCTTCGTCAGAAGCTGGGAGCTGAGTTGGTTCGATCGCCGTCTGGTCAAGAACGGCAACGTGGTCCTGGTGGCCTGTGTCACCGTCATGCTGCTGATCGTCTGGTGGTCGCTGCTCGCTCTTCTAGCTCGTCCCTGACGGGCGAGGGGAGAGAACCTTGAGTGCTTGCGCCCTGGGCTCTTCACGCATATTTGCCAACTATCATCACCCGATCGGGAGGGCTTGGTTCATGAGCAACGGTCAAAGCAGCGACAAGGATTTGGTGGAAGAGTTGGGGCGCTTGCGGGACGAGGTGCGTCTCAAGCTGCACCTTGCGTCCATGGAGGCGCGCGACGAGTGGGAGAAGCTCGAGGAGCGCTGGGAGCAATTCCGTCGCAAAGCCGATCTGGACGAGACGGTCGACGGGATTGGGGAGTCAGCCGAAGGCCTCGTCGACGAGCTGCGCAAAGGCTACGAACGCATCCGCAAGGCGCTTTAGCTGCCGCTACGTGGCTTTCTGACCAGGGCGCAGCATGGAGAAGACCTGCTCCACCGAGGTGTAGTCCATATAGCCGAGGCGGGCGAGGGGGCGGAAGCGCGGCGGCTCGACCAGGCCGCCTTCGTTGACGATGCTGTCGTCGATGTGAAAGCCCAGCACCTCGCCGAAGACCACGAAGTTGCCGCGCCCGGCCTGAGTGCTCGGCATCTCGACGGTCTGCAGGTAGCGGCATTCCATGCTGATCGGAGATTCCGCCACGTGCGGCGGGGCGACGAGTTTGGACTTCGCCATGGTCAGGCCGGAGAGCTCGAACTCGTTGACATGATGCGGCACCGAGGCCGAGGTCTCGTTCATATGGTCACGCAGGTCCCAGGTGGCGATGTTCACGACGAACTCGCCAGTCTCTTCGGCGTTGCGCTGGGAGTCCTTGATGCCGTCGGGGCGCGTTCCGGCGTTGGAGGCGAAGAAGACGCAGGGCGGCGAGTCGGCCACGGCGTTGAAGAAGCTGTAGGGCGCCAGATTGACGATGCCCTCGCGGCTGACGGAGGAAATCCAGCCGATCGGGCGCGGCACCACGAGGCTCTTGAAAGGGTTGTGCGGCAGGCCGTGCTGCTGGTGTTCGCCGGGCTGAAAGAACATTGGGGTGATTGCTCCCAAATCGGTTGCGATCTCTGTCGTTTTACCGTGGCCGGTATAGCCGCCGGGGACGGACGGCGAAAGCGGCCCGATTGATGGTCAAAGAGGCCATGACGCCGCTTGACCGGTGGGGTCTTGGGGAGTATCTCTCCGTCCTCCCGCCGGGGCGCTCAGGCCGCCCAGGCGACGCTGGGGGTGTAGCTCAGTTGGTTAGAGCGCTGGCCTGTCACGCCAGAGGCCGCGGGTTCGAGTCCCGTCACTCCCGCCATCCGCCTTCGCTGATTTCGGCAAAGCCGAAATCTAGCTACGGCGCGACAAGCCGTAGCGTGCGAAGTGGATGCCGCGCCGTAGTCCGTTAGGACGAAGGCGGGCTTGTTCCAATTTTGGCTCTCCAGTCCAGTCAATCATCGCCTCAAGGACATGAGTCCGGCCAGGACGATCAGCCCGATGCCGAGCACCGACAACGCGTCCGGTATCTCGGCAAAAAACACGATTCCCCAGACCACGGCGAAGCCGACGTAGGCGAAGTCGAAGGTCCCGATGACGGCAGGGGGGCCGTTTTGATAGGCAATCGCGGCACCGACGCTGCCGATCAGAATGGCGCAGGCCAGGAGCCCCATCGACAGCCACTCTGCCGGCCCCATCGCCGCCCAAGTGGCCAGCAGAAAGCCCTCCCGTGAACCGATTGCGAGCAGGTCGATCAGCGCGGTGGCAAGACCGCCGACCAAGATGAACGCGACATTCAATGCAATGGAGAGCATGACCGGGTTCTCGCCGCGGCACTTGGTGCGGGTCAGGATCATGGCCAGGGCGTAGAGAACGGCTGCCAAGAGCGGCAGGAGGGCGAAGAGGTTGAAGTCCCCGGCTTTGGGCCGAAGGATCAAAAGAACCCCGAAAAACCCCACGAAAACAGCCGCCCATCCCAAGCGGCCGATACGGTCGCCGATGATGGCGGCCGAGAACAGGGTGATGAAGATCGGCAAGGTATAGTAGGCCGCGGCGGCGACGGAGAGCTGGATATGCGGCAAGGCCGCATAGTAGGCGACCCACATTCCCACCAGCAGCAGGCTGCGCAGCGCGGTCCACCCGAGCGCGGCGGGGATATGCAGGGCGGCGCGGTTCCTCAGCCGGAGATAGGCCAGGAGGACCGGGACGACGAGGAGGGACCGCAGGACGAAGATCTGCCAGATCACGAAGTCGCCGCTCGTGAACTTGATCAGTGCGTCGCCCAAGGACAGGGCGAAGACGGTGAAAACGATCACCGCGACGGCGAACGGCACGTTGTCCGTCTGCAAACCTGGATCGCTGCGGCGCTGCAAAGCCGGGCACTCCCCCAACATAGCGACGAGAGACGTCGACGACTGTCGGCTATGTTAGGAACCTGGTCAGTCTGGCGGTTGTGCCGTCGCGGCCAAACTGTTTGTCGGTTCGTTTCAGCCGACTTCGCATCGGTGCGCCGTGCAGGTGCTCCCTTGCGACAGGAAAGCCCCGCCGTCGAAACGGCGGGGCTCACCACTGAGTTGAGGGACTTTATAGGTCGTCTTAAACCCTAGTCCCAGATCGGGTCGCCGAGGTCGATGTCGTCTCTATCGGTCAGGCCGCCGATGGCGGCACCGGCGGCACCGCCGAGTACCGCGCCGGTGACCGGGCTGCCGACCAGCGCGCCGCCGACGGCACCGGCACCGGCGCCGATCCCGGCGCCGCTCAAGGCACGGTCGGTCGGGCTGCTGCCGCAGGCGGCGAGCCCCAAGAGGGCAGTCAGGCCAAAGGTGGCCAAGGTCAGCTTCGACATTGTCGTTTTTTCCTTTGCTGTTGCATCCAGGGCCACCCTGCCCAAAGCCACCTCAACGATGAGAGGGTTCCAGACAGGAGGCCTGCGACGACAACGCTGAACCGGCTGCTTTCTTCCGTGGCGTTGGGTGTTTTTCACCGCATCGCCGGACGGCCCGGTCGTCTGCTGCTTGGTGATTCGTGGTGAACAGGCGGTTCATCCACGCTTTCTCAGTCGTCGGTCTCCAGCGTGTCGATCGACTGGCTGATGTTGGGCACCGGCACGAAGAGGTGGCCGATCAGCACCAGCCGTTCCATTCGCCGGGTTAGGCGCGGCGCAGAAGTGATTCCATTCAATCAGGAAAGGCCCTAGCGTCTGGCGTGCCGAAAGACCGCTCTGTCCGCTCCAGGAACTGGCCCTATGCCCATCAAGCTCATCGCTCTACTGACCTTCGCCGCCTTTCTGACCATCGGGATCCTGGCCTCCAAGGGTGTTTTCGGCCCGACAGGCTCGGCAGACCCTTGCGTGGACCTCGCCGGCCAGGAGCGGGAGGCCTGCCTGAACAGGCGCTGACATCACGGTGCCAGCTCCGATCTAGACACTCTCTCAAGGCCGAACCCGACTTAACGGATTCGCATGAAATCCGACCTAAAAGCTGGATTCCGCACTGCGGCAAGCCGCCCGTTGTTCCACCGCAAGGCCCCACTATACTTCTATAGTAGAGCGTTCGGTCCGCGGCCGGCGGTTCGGCTTGTGGGGAGCGCTGCAGCATTGTAAGAAGCCGCCACCCCCGCTCAGCGCGGCTTGTGATTGGAGCTGCCCTCATGGCCTCGAGCGAGTTTCTCGCCAACTACCTGCCAATCCTGATCTTTCTGGGCATTGCCATCGCCCTGGCAGTGATCATTGTCGCTGCTTCCTACATCGTGGCGCAGCAGCGGCCGGATTCGGAGAAGGTGTCGGCCTACGAGTGCGGTTTCGAAGCGTTCGACGACGCGCGCAGCAAGTTCGACGTGCGCTTCTACCTGGTTGCCATCCTCTTCATCATCTTCGATCTCGAGGTGGCATTTCTCTTCCCCTGGGCCGTGTCGCTCGGCGACATCGGCCTGTTCGGCTTCTGGTCGATGGTGGTGTTCCTCGGAATTCTAACCATCGGCTTTATCTACGAGTGGAAGAAGGGAGCGCTGGAATGGGAGTAGAGCGTAGCCTTCCTCAGCCGGCGGGCTTGCCTGCGGAGCAAGACGTTGTCATGCGGGCGGTCGGGCAGGAATTGCAGGACAAGGGCTTCCTGGTCACCCAGCTCGACAAGTTGGCCGGTTGGGCGCAAAGCGGTTCTCTGTGGCCGATGAGCTTCGGCCTGGCCTGCTGCGCGGTCGAGATGATGCATACGGCTTGCAGCCGCTACGATCTGGACCGCTTCGGGTCCGTCTTTCGGCCGAGCCCGCGCCAATCCGACGTGATGATCGTCGCCGGCACGCTGACCAACAAGATGGCGCCGGCCTTGCGCAAGGTCTACGACCAGATGGCCGAGCCGCGCTGGGTCATCTCCATGGGGTCCTGCGCCAACGGCGGCGGCTACTACCACTATTCTTACTCTGTGGTGCGCGGTTGCGACCGGGTCGTGCCGGTCGATATCTACGTCCCGGGCTGCCCGCCGACGGCGGAGGCGCTGCTCTACGGCGTCGTGCAGCTGCAGAAGAAGATCAAGCGGCGCGCCGCGATCGCCCGTTAAGGAGCCAGCCTTGGTCAAGAGCGTGTCGACGGAAGGGCTCGAGGAGCTCGCCGCAGCCATCGAAAGCGCGGTGCCGCAGTTGTTCGAGGAGATCGAGGTCGGCGCCGGCGGCCTGATCGTGACGACGGATCGCAGGCGCATCGTCGAGCTGCTGACCTTTCTGCGCGACGATCAAAACACCCAGATGAAGCAGCTGATCGACGTCACGGCGGTCGACTTTCCGCAGCGCATCGAGCGCTTCGAGGTGGTCTATCTGCTGCTCTCGCTGCGCCTTAATGAGCGGATGACCGTCAAGCTCATGACGGACGAGGATTCGCCCGTGCCGTCCGTTGCCGGCGTCTTTCCTTCGGCCATCTGGGCCGAGCGCGAGGTCTGGGACCTCTTTGGCGTTTTCTTCTCCGACCATCCGGACCTGCGGCGCATCTTGACCGACTACGGCTTCGAGGGGCACCCGCTGCGCAAGGACTTCCCGCTGACCGGCCACGTCGAGGTGCGCTACGACGAGGAGCAGAAGCGGGTGGTCTACGAGCCGGTGAAGCTGGTCCAAGAGTTTCGCAGCTTCGACTTCGAGAGCCCCTGGGAGGGCATGCTGCATCTGCCGGGCGACGAGAAGGCCGGCGATCCGGAGAGCAAGGGGCAGTCCTGATGGCCGAAGCGCAGATCAAGCCACTGACGCTCAACTTCGGCCCACAGCATCCGGCAGCGCACGGCGTGCTGCGCCTGGTGCTGGAGATGGACGGCGAGATCATCGAGCGTGCCGACCCGCACATCGGTCTCCTGCACCGCGGCACCGAGAAGCTGATCGAGTACAAGACCTATCTCCAGGCGGTGCCTTATTTCGATCGCCTGGACTACGTCTCGCCGATGAACCAGGAGCATGCCTTCGCCTTGGGCGTCGAGCGGCTGCTCGGTCTCGAGGTTCCGCCGCGCGGCCAGTACATTCGCATGCTCTATGCGGAGATGGGCCGCCTGCTCAATCACATCCTCAACATCGCGACCTTCGCCCTCGATGTCGGCGCCATGACGCCGATACTCTGGGGCTTCGAAGAGCGCGAGAAGATGATGGAGTTCTACGAGCGGGCCTGCGGCGCGCGCCTGCATGCCGCCTACTTCCGTCCCGGCGGCGTCCACCAGGACCTGCCGGCCGGTCTGTTGGAAGACATCTGGGAGTTCTGCGAGAGCTTCCCCAAGATGATCGAAGACTACGACAACCTCTTGTCCGACAACCGTATCTTCCGTCAGCGGACGGTCGACATCGGTGGCTTCAGCGCCGAGGAGGCTTTGGCTTGGGGCTTCAGCGGTGTGATGCTGCGCAGTGCGGGCCTCGCCTGGGATTTGCGCAGGTCGCAACCCTACGAGCGCTACGACGAGATCGATTTCAAGGTGCCCGTAGGCAAAAACGGCGACTGCTTCGAGCGCTATCTCATCCGCATGGAGGAGATGCGCCAATCGGTCAGCATCATGAAGCAGTGCATCGAGAAGATGCCCGACGGCCCCGTGACCGTGGAGAACAACAAGATCGCGCCGCCCAAGCGCGGGGAGATGAAGCGCTCCATGGAGGCGCTGATCCATCACTTCAAGCTCTATACCGAGGGCTATCACGTGCCGCCCGGCGAGTGCTACGCCGCGGTCGAAGCGCCCAAGGGCGAGTTCGGCGTCTATCTCGTCTCTGACGGCAGCAACCGACCGTATCGCTGCAAGATCCGCGCGCCGGGCTTCTTCCACCTCGCCGCCATGGATCATCTCTGCAAGGGGCACATGCTGGCCGACTCGGTGGCCATCCTTGGCGCGATGGACATCGTCTTCGGAGAGGTCGACCGATGAGCGTCCTCAAGACCACCACCTACGATCCGCCGCGGACCGATGGCTTCGTGTTCTCGCCCGAGAACAAAGCAAAGGCCGATGCTTATCGCACGCGCTATCCCGAAGACCGCCAGGCCAGCGCGGTCTTGTGGCTGCTCTATCTGGCGCAAGAGCAGAACGGCGGCTGGCTCTCCAGTGACGCGATCGAATACGTCGCGGCCGAGCTCGACATGGCCCCCATTCGGGTGCATGAGGTCGCCACCTTCTACACCATGTTCAACCTGCGCCCGGTCGGCCGCTACCTCGTCCAGGTCTGCCGCACAACGAGTTGCTGGATGCGTGGTTCCGATGCCATCACCAAGGCCTGCCTCGAGGAGGCGGGCACCGGAGCCTTGGGCGAGGTCAGCGAAGACGGCGTCTTCAGCGTCGTCGAGGTCGAGTGCCTCGGCGCCTGTTGCAACGCGCCCATGTTCCAGGTCAACGATCGCGACTATTTCGAGGATCTGACGCCGGAAAGCGCCCGTGCCGTGATGGCAAAGCTGCGCGCCGGCGAAGAGGTCAAGCCTGGCTCCCAGAGCGGACGGGCCGGCTCCGAGCCGCAAGAGGGTGCCAAGACCTTGTTGCATCTCGCTGAGAGTCCGGCGCCGGCCGGCGACGGCGCCTAGGAGAGAGGCAGGAGCATGCTGCAGGACAAGGACCGCATCTTCCTAAACCTCTACGGCCAGGACGACTGGGGCCTGGAGGGCGCCCGCCGGCGCGGCATCTGGGACAACACGAAAGAGCTCGTGGCGCTCGGCCGCGACGAGATCATCCAGCGCATCAAGGATTCGCAGCTGCGCGGGCGCGGCGGCGCCGGCTTTCCGGCCGGCCTGAAGTGGTCCTTCATGCCTAAGGAGAACGACGGCCGGCCGCATTACCTGGTCATCAACGCCGACGAGTCGGAGCCGGGATCCTGCAAGGATCGCGAGATCTTGCGCTACGATCCTCATATGCTGCTGGAAGGCTGCGTCATCGCCGGCTTCGCCATGGGCGCGCACAAGGCCTTCATCTACATCCGCGGTGAATACTGGGAGCCTCTGCAGCACCTTGAGGCGGCGATTCTCCAAGCGCGCGAGGCGGGCCTGCTGGGCGACGATGCCTGCGGCAGCGGTTGGGCGTTCGATATCGAGGTAAGCCGGGGCGCCGGCGCCTATATCTGCGGCGAGGAGACCGCGCTGCTCGAGTCGCTCGAGGGCAAGAAGGGTCAGCCACGCCTCAAGCCGCCGTTCCCGGCTGCTGTCGGGGTCTATGGTTGCCCGACGACGGTCACCAATGTGGAAACCGTGGCAGTGGCGCCGTCCATTCTACGCCGCGGCGTCGAGTGGTGGACTGGCCTTGGCCGGCCCAACAACACCGGCACCAAGATCTTCTCCATCTCCGGCTGCGTGAACCAGCCCTGTAACGTCGAAGAAGAGATGGGCATCCCGATGAAGGAGCTCATCGAAAAGCACGCCGGCGGTGTGCGTGGCGGCTGGGACAATCTCCAGGCGGTCGTGCCTGGCGGCTCTTCCGTGCCTTGCCTGCCGGAGCCGATCTGCAAGCACATGCTGATGGACTTCGATTCCCTGCGCGAGGCCAAGTCCGGCCTGGGCACGGCGGCTGTCATCGTCATCGACAAGTCGGTCGATATTGTCGAGGCGATCACCCGCTTCTCGCACTTTTACATGCATGAGAGCTGCGGCCAGTGTACGCCTTGCCGCGAAGGCACCGGCTGGATGTACCGGGTGATGAAGCGCCTGGTGAAAGGCGAGGCCGAGATCGATGAGATCGACACCCTGCTGGATGTCACCTATCAGGTCGAAGGCCACACCATCTGTGCGCTGGGCGATGCGGCCGCCTGGCCCATTCAAGGTTTGATCCGCCACTTCCGTCCCGAGCTCGAGCAGCGCATCGCCAGTTATCGGCAAATGATGCAGGCGGCCGAGTAGGGACATTGGGGCGCAAAGGGCGAGTTTGAGAGCGAAGGCAATGCCGAAACTGACGATCGACGACAAGGAAATCGAGGTCCCGGCCGGCGTGACGGTGCTGCAGGCCTGCGAGATGGCCGGCGCCGAGATCCCGCGCTTCTGCTATCACGAGCGCCTGTCGGTCGCCGGCAATTGCCGCATGTGCCTGGTCGAGCTGGAGCGTGCGCCAAAGCCCATCGCTTCCTGCGCCATGCCGGTGAGCGAGGGCATGGTCATCCGCACCGACAGCGAGATGATCAAGAAGGCGCGCAACGGCGTCATGGAGTTCCTGCTGATCAACCATCCCCTCGACTGCCCGATCTGCGATCAGGGCGGCGAGTGCGACCTGCAAGACCAGGCCATGGCCTATGGCTTCGATCACAGCCGCTTCGAGGAGAACAAGCGGGCGGTGACGGAGAAGTACATGGGTCCGCTGATCAAGACGATCATGACCCGCTGCATCCACTGCACCCGCTGCGTGCGCTTCGCCACCGAAGTCGCCGGTGTCGAGGACATCGGCCTGGTCAATCGTGGCGAGCATGCCGAGATCACGACCCTGGAGCGGGCCATCGATTCGGAGCTGTCGGGCAACCTGGTCGACGTTTGCCCGGTCGGCGCCTTGACCTCTGCGCCCTATCAGTTCGCCGCGCGTCCGTGGGAGCTGCGCAAGACTCTCTCCATCGACGTGATGGACGCCGTCGGCTCCAACATCCGGGTCGACGCCCGCGGCCGCCACGTCATGCGCGTGCTGCCGCGCCTGCACGAGGGCGTCAACGAGGAGTGGATCGCCGACAAGACCCGCCACGCTTGCGACGGGCTGGCCCGCCAGCGCCTCGACCGGCCCTACGTGCGTGGGGCAGACGGCCGCCTGAAAGCGGCGAGCTGGGACGAGGCTTTCAGTGCCGTTGCCTCGCGTCTCAAGGGGCTCGAAGGCAAGAAGATCGCCGCGATTGCCGGCGACCTCTGCGACGCCGAGTCCATGCTGGCCCTCAAGGACCTGATGAGCGATCTCGGCTCACCCAACCTCGATTGCCGTCAAGATGGCGCCAAGGTCGGGGAGGGCCCACGGGCCAGCTATCTCTTCAACACAAGCATCGCCGGCATCGAGCGAGCCGATGCCGTGCTCCTCGTCGGCAGCAACCCGCGCTGGGAAGCGCCGATGGTCAACGCCCGCATCCGCAAGCGTTTCCTGCAAACCGGCATGCCCGTCGGGGTGATCGGCGAGAGCGTCGACCTGACCTATCAGACCCAGTATCTCGGCGCTGGCCCGGAGACCTTGAAGGAGTTGGCCGAGGGCCGGCATCCCTTCGCGGAGGTCTTGGAAAAGGCGGCGCATCCGATGCTGATCCTCGGCTCCGGCGCGCTGGCGCGCGCCGACGGCCCGGCCATCCTCGCTCTGGCCCGCGCGCTGGCTGAGAAGACCGGCATGATCAAGGCGGCGACCGACGATGAGCCCGCCTGGAACGGCTTCAATGTGCTGCAGCGCGTCGCCTCTCGCGTGGCCGGGCTCGATCTCGGCTTCTTGCCGGGCGAGGGCGGGCGCGCCACCGAGGACATCCTGAGCGCAGTCGAGTCCGGCGAGATCGAGGTTGTCTATCTGCTGGGCGCCGACGAGTTCGACACGGCGCGTCTCAGCAAAGCCTTCGTCATCTATCAAGGCCACCACGGCGATGCCGGCGCGCAGGCGGCCGACGTCATCCTGCCGGGCGCCGCCTACACCGAGAAGAACGGCACTTACGTCAACACCGAGGGGCGGGTTCAGCTCGGTCGTCTGGCCGCCTTCCCGCCGGGTGAGGCGCGCGAGGACTGGACCATTCTCAGGGCACTCTCCGCGGTGCTCGGCAAGGCGCTGCCCTACGACAATCTCGGCATGCTGCGGCAGAGCCTGGTCGAGCGCTTCCCGGTCTTCGCCGCCATCGACCAGATCGAGCCGGCGGCCTGGGAGCCCTTCGGTACGGAGGGCGCGGTCGACTCGGCGCCCTTCGCCCTGCCGATCGCCAACTACTACATGACCGACCCGATCAGCCGCTCGTCGGAGACCATGGCGCGCTGCACCGAGGCGCTCGGCAAGGGCGCAGTGAAGGCGACCGGCACCGATGGATAACAGCTTTCTCGACGTCTACGTCATTCCCGGCGCGATCATCATCGCGCAGATCGTCGCCATCCTGGTGCCGGTGCTGATCGGCGTCGCCTATCTGACCTATGCCGAACGCAAGGTCATCGCCGCCATGCAGCTGCGCCGGGGCCCTAACGTGGTCGGGCCCTTCGGCCTGCTGCAGCCCATCGCCGACGCCATCAAGCTGCTGTTCAAGGAGACCATTCTGCCGGCCGGCTCCAACCGGGTGGTTTTCCTGATGGCGCCGATGCTGACCTTCGTCCTGGCCATGGTGGCCTGGGCGGTCATCCCGGTGGACGACGGCTGGGCCATCGCCGACATCAACGTCGGCGTGCTCTACCTCTTCGCCATCTCCTCGCTGGGCGTCTACGGCGTCATCATGGCCGGCTGGGCGTCGAACTCGAAGTATCCCTTCCTCGGTGCCTTGCGCTCGGCGGCGCAGATGGTGAGCTACGAGGTCTCCATGGGCTTCGTGCTGATCACCGTGATCCTCTGTGTCGGCTCCATGCGGCTCAATGACATCGTCATGGCGCAGCAGGGTCTCTGGTTCGCCGTGCCCTTGCTGCCGATGTTCGTGATCTTCTTCGTCTCGGTTTTAGCCGAGACCAACCGGGCGCCCTTCGATCTTCCGGAAGGCGAATCCGAGCTGGTCGGCGGCTATTTCACCGAGTACTCGGCCATGCCCTTCGCGCTCTTCTTCCTTGGCGAGTACGCCAACATGATCCTGATGAGCGGCATGGTGACGATCTTCTTCCTCGGCGGCTGGCTGCCGATCATCGACCTGCCGCCGTTCAACTGGATTCCCGGGCCGATCTGGTTCGCCGGCAAGGTCGCACTGGTGCTCTTCTTCTTCCTCTGGGTGCGCGCGACCTTCCCGCGTTATCGCTACGATCAGCTGATGCGCCTGGGTTGGAAGGTCTTTTTGCCCTTCTCCCTGTTCTGGGTCATTGCCACGGCCGGCGTGCTGATCGCCTTTGATTGGGTGCCGCAATGAGCGGGCAACAGATGATTGGGACGCTGGGCTTGTGCAGTTGCGAGAAGCCATTAGGTTGCGGGCACGTTGACGCGATGGGCGGGCCAACAAAGCGGAGTGTGATCGATGAGTAGCATCTCACGTCTCGCCAACGCGCTGGTTCTGGGCGAACTGCTGAGTGGCATGAAGATGACCCTCGGCTACATGTTCAAGCCCAAGGTGACCTTGAACTATCCTTACGAAAAGGGACCGCTCAGCCCGCGTTTCCGCGGCGAGCACGCCTTGCGCCGCTATCCCAACGGGGAAGAGCGCTGCATCGCCTGCAAGCTCTGCGAGGCGATCTGTCCGGCGCAGGCCATCACCATCGAGGCCGAGCCGCGGGCCGACGGCAGCCGCCGCACCACCCGCTACGACATCGACATGACCAAGTGCATTTACTGCGGCTTCTGCCAGGAGGCCTGTCCGGTGGATGCTATCGTGGAGGGGCCGAACTTCGAGTTCGCCACCGAGACCCGCGAAGAGTTGTTCTACAATAAGGAAAAGCTGCTGGAAAACGGCGACCGTTGGGAATACGAGATCGCGCACAACCTTGCGCAGGATGCGCCCTACCGATAGGGCGCATGGGGGCATGGTGCCGCCGCTCCAGGCGGCATCGTCATTCGGCGGCAGGCTGTCTGCCGGGTCGGTTTGCAACACGGGGTCAGAGGGCCCATGACACTGGAAGCGATTGCGTTCTATCTCTTCTCCGCGGTCGCCGTGGCGGCGGGCGTGATGGTTATCTCATCACGCAACCCGGTGCATTCGGTGCTGTTTCTGATCCTGGCCTTCTTCAACGCGGCCGGGCTGTTCGTGCTGATGGGCGCCGAGTTCCTGGCGATGATTCTGGTCATCGTCTACGTCGGCGCGATTGCCGTTCTCTTCCTCTTCGTCGTCATGATGCTCGACATCAACTTCGTCGAGATGCGCCAGGGCTTCCTGCAGTACCTGCCGATCGGCGCGCTGATCGGGATCATACTCTTGGCCGAGCTGGTCATGATCGGCGGCGCCTGGGTGGTAACGCCCGAGGCCGCCAGCGTCGCCGCCGTTCCCGCGCCAGATCCTGCAACGGTGACCAACACCGAAGCTTTGGGCCAGGTGCTCTACACCAAGTACGCCTATCTCTTTCAGCTCTCCGGCCTGGTGCTGCTGGTCGCCATGATCGGTGCCATCGTCCTGACCCTGCGTCAGCGTGAAGGCGTCAAGCGCCAGTCGATCGCCACCCAGGTCACGCGGACGCGCGAGCAGGCCATCGAGGTCAAGGACGTGACGCCGGGGCAGGGGATCTAGTCATGTTGGAGATCGGCCTCGCCCACTACCTCACCGTCGCCGCCGTGCTCTTCGTGCTCGGCATTCTCGGCATCTTCCTCAACCGCAAGAACGTCATCGTCATCCTGATGAGCGTCGAGTTGATGCTGCTGGCGGTGAACATAAATCTGGTCGCCTTCTCCAGCCATCTCGGCGATCTGGTCGGGCAGGTCTTCGCCATGTTCGTGCTCACCGTCGCGGCGGCAGAGGCCGCGATCGGCCTGGCCATCGTGGTAGTCTTCTTCCGCAATCGCGGCTCCATCGCTGTCGAAGACGTCAGCATGATGAAGGGCTGATCGGGTATGTTGGCGTCTCTCGTCGTTTTTCTCCCGCTCGTCGGCGCTGCCCTGGCCGGCCTGTTCGGCCGCTCGCTCGGCGACCGCGGTTCGCAGTGGGTGACCTGTGTCCTGGTCGGCACCTCGGCGCTGCTGTCCATCGGCGTCTTCTTCGACGTTGCCATCCACGGCAACGCCTACACCGTCGAGCTCTTCACCTGGATCGATTCGGGCGCCTTCGAGGTCTCCTTCGCGCTGAGGATCGACACGCTGACGGCGGTCATGCTCTGCGTGGTGACCATCGTCTCCAGCCTCGTGCACATCTATTCGGTCGGCTACATGGCGGAGGACAAGTCCATCCCCCGCTTCATGAGCTATCTGTCGCTCTTCACCTTCATGATGCTGATGCTGGTGACGGCCGACAACTTCCTGCAGATGTTCCTCGGCTGGGAAGGGGTGGGCCTGGCCTCCTACCTGCTGATCGGTTTCTGGTATGACCGGCCCAGCGCGAACAGCGCCGCGATCAAAGCCTTCCTGGTCAACCGGGTCGGCGACGTCGGCTTCGCCCTCGGCATCGCCGGCGCCTTTCTTCTGCTCGGCTCGGCGGAGTTCGACACGGTGTTCGCCGCGGTGCCCGAGCATGCCGACACTGTAGTTTCGGTCTTCGGCATCGAAGGCCACGCGCTGACCCTCATCTGCATCCTGCTGTTCATCGGCGCCATGGGGAAATCCGCCCAGCTGGGCCTGCATACCTGGCTGCCGGATGCCATGGAGGGCCCGACGCCGGTCTCCGCCCTCATCCACGCCGCCACCATGGTGACGGCCGGCGTCTTCATGATCTGCCGCTTCTCGCCGATCTTCGAGTATTCTCCGACGGCCCTCGACGTGGTGACCTACGTGGGGGCTGCAACGGCGGTGTTCGCCGCCACGGTGGGTCTGACCCAGAACGACATCAAGCGGGTCATCGCCTACTCGACCTGCTCGCAGCTCGGCTACATGTTCTTCGCCATCGGCGTCTCGGCTTACAGCGCCGCCATGTTCCACCTGATGACCCATGCCTTTTTCAAGGCGCTGCTGTTCCTCGGCGCCGGCGCGGTCATCCACGCCATGCATCACGAGCAGGACATGCGGAAGATGGGTGGGCTCTGGCGTAAGATCCCGCAGACCTACGTGCTGATGTGGATCGGGTCCCTCGCGCTCGCCGGAATCGGCATACCTGGCGCCTTCGTCGGCTTCGCCGGATTCTACTCCAAGGACCTCATGCTGGAGGCCGCCTTCGCCGATGGCAGCTTCGCCGGACACTTGGCCTTTTGGCTCGGCGTCTCGGCGGCGTTCATGACCGCCTTCTACTCCTGGCGCCTACTGTTCATGACCTTCCACGGCGAGACCCGGGCCGACCCGCACACCTTCGAGCACGCCCATGAGGCACCGAAGGTGATGCTCTGGCCGCTCTATGTGCTCGCCGTCGGCGCCGTCTTCGCGGGCGTCCTCGGTTACTCCTACTTCGTCGGCGACAACCGGGAAGAGTTCTGGGGCGGCTCGCTGTTGGTCTTGCGGGACATCATCGAAGAGGCGCACCACGTGCCCTTCTGGGTCAAAGCCTTGCCGGTGGTCGTGGCCGTGGCTGGCATCGGCCTCGCTTACGTCATGTACATCCTCAAGCCCGACCTGCCGCGTTTGGCGGCACAGACCTTCCGGCCGCTGTACCTCTTCTCGTATCGCAAGTGGTACTTCGACGAACTCTATGACTTCATCTTCGTGCGCCCGGCCATCCTTCTGGGCCGTGGTCTCTGGAAGGACGGGGACGGCAAGTTGATCGACGGCGTCGGGCCGGACGGCTTTGCCGCTGCGGTCCGCTATCTGGCCAAGCGCGCCAGCGCGCTGCAGAGCGGTTACCTCTATCATTACGCCTTCGCCATGCTGATCGGTGTGGTGGCCTTTGCCACCTGGTACATCGTGACGGCAGGCTGAGGAGGCTGGGACAAGACACCATGGGCCAGCTTCCGCTGCTTTCGATCATCACCTTCCTGCCTCTTGTGGGCGCCGTCATCATCATGCTGGCGCGCGACGAGGATGAGGCGCGCCTGGCGACCAACGCGCGCAACATGGCGCTTTGGACCTCCTTCATCACCTTCGTCGTCTCGCTGTTGATCTGGTTCGGCTTCGAGACGGGAACGGCGGAGTTTCAGTTCGTCGAAAAGGCCGAATGGCTGCCGGAGTTCGGCATCGGCTACCACATGGGCGTGGACGGCATCTCCATGCCCTTCGTCCTGCTCTCCACCTTGCTAACGCCGATCTGCGTGCTGGCGAGCTGGGAGGCGGTGAAGCACCGGGTCAAGGAATACATGATCGCCTTCCTGGTGCTCGAGACCATGATGGTCGGCATGTTCTGTGCCCTCGACTTCGTCACCTTCTACATGTTCTTCGAGGGCGTGCTCATTCCGATGTTCCTGATCATCGGCGTCTGGGGCGGGCCGCGGCGGGTCTATGCCGCCTTCAAGTTCTTCCTCTACACCCTGTTGGGCTCGGTGCTGATGCTGCTCGCCATCCTGGCGATCTACTTTGATGCCGGCACCACCGACATCCCCACCTTGCTGCAGCACCGCTTGCCGGCGGAGATGCAGATCTGGCTGTGGCTTGCCTTCTTCGCTTCCTTCGCGGTCAAGGTGCCCATGTGGCCGGTGCACACCTGGCTGCCGGATGCGCATGTCGAGGCGCCGACCGCCGGCTCGGTCATCCTGGCCGGCGTGCTCTTGAAGATGGGCGCCTACGGCTTCCTGCGCTTCTCCGTGCCTATGATGCCCTACGGGACCGAGTTCTTCACGCCGCTGGTCTTCACGCTCTCGGTGGTGGCCATCATCTACACCTCTCTCGTCGCCCTGGCGCAGGAGGATATGAAGAAGCTGATCGCCTATTCCTCGGTCGCTCATATGGGCTACGTGACCGTCGGCATCTTCACCCTGAACGTTCAGGGCATGCAGGGTGCCATCTTCCAGATGCTATCCCACGGCATCGTCTCGGCGGCACTCTTCCTGTTGGTCGGCGTGATCTACGACCGGCTGCACACGCGCATGATCGACCGCTACGGCGGCCTGGCTGACCAGATGCCGCACTATGCCCTGACCTTCATGATCTTCATGCTGGCCTCTGTCGGCCTGCCGCTCACCGGTGGCTTCATCGGCGAGTTCCTGGTCATCGTCGGGGCCTTCCAGGTCAACACCTGGGTCGCGCTCTTGACCGCCAGCGGCATGGTGCTGGGCGCCGCCTACATGCTCTATCTCTACCGCCAGGTGATCTTCGGAGCGCTCACCAAGCGCGATCTCATGAGCCTCCTGGACATGAAATGGCGGGAAAAGCTGATCTTCGCGCCGCTCATCCTGCTGACCTTCTGGATGGGCATCTATCCCGAGCCGCTGCTCAACGTCATGGAGGCCTCGGTGGTCAACATCATCGAGAACTATCAGCTGGCCCTCGACGAACGGGCCGGCGTCTCGCTCGCCGAACTCATGCCGGGCCGCTAAGCCATGTCCGTTGCAGCCGATCTCCAGATTGCCTTGCCCGAAGTGCTGTTGGCCGTCAGCGCCATGGCGCTCCTGATCTTCGGCGTCTATCAGGGCAAGGCGGCCGCTGGCCGCGTCATGGTGCTCAGCGCCGTCACGCTCGTCGCCGTCATCGCCATTATCCTGGTGCGGGAGCCCGCCGGCATCGCCTTCGGCGGCCTTTATGTGGACGACGGCTTCGGCGACTACATGAAGATCCTGCTGCTGGTCGGCGCGCTGCTCGTGCTGATCATGTCGCACCGCTACCTGGAGCTCGAGCAGGCCAACCGCTTCGAGTATTCGGTGCTGCTGCTCTTCGCCACCCTGGGCATGATGGTCATGGTTTCGGCCAACGACCTGATCAGCCTCTATATCGGCCTGGAGCTGCAGAGCTTGGCGCTCTACGTCGTCGCCGCCATCCGCCGCGACAACGCGCGCTCCTCGGAGGCCGGGCTCAAGTACTTCGTGCTCGGCGCGCTGGCCTCTGGACTGCTGCTCTACGGCATGTCGATGATCTACGGCTTCTCCGGCACCACCAGCTTTGAGTCGCTGGCCGAGATCCTGGCGGCGCCCGACACCGAGCCGAGCCTGGGCTTGATCGTCGGCCTGGTCTTCATCTGCGCCGGCCTGGCGTTCAAGGTCTCCGCCGTGCCTTTCCACATGTGGACGCCGGACGTCTACGAGGGCGCGCCCACCTCGGTCACCGCCTTCTTCGCCGTGGCGCCAAAGATCGCCGCCATCGCGCTCTTCACCCGCGTGCTGATGGGGCCCTTCCACGACCTGGTGGACGCCTGGCAGCAGATCATCGTCTTCATTTCCATCGCGTCCATGGTGCTCGGCGCCTTCGCCGCCATCGCGCAGAACAACATCAAGCGCCTGATGGCCTACAGCTCCATCGGCCACATCGGCTACGCCCTGGTCGGCCTCGCGGCCGGCACGCCCGCGGGGGTCAGCGGCGTCGGCGCCTACATGGCGATCTACCTGGTGATGAACGTCGGCACCTTCGCCTGCATCCTCTCCATGCGGCAGAACGGACGCATGGTCGAAGGTGTTAACGACCTCAAGGGCATCAGCCGCACCAACCCCATGATTGCGTTGGCGCTCCTGATCTTCATGTTCTCGCTCGCCGGCATTCCGCCGATGGCCGGCTTCTGGGCCAAGTTCTGGGTCTTCAAGGCAGCCATCAGCGCCGAGCTCTACGGCCTTGCGGTGATCGGCGTGTTGGCCAGTGTGGTCTCCGCCTTCTACTACCTGCGCATCGTCAAGCTGATGTACTTCGACGAGGCCACCGAGGGGCTGGACAAAGGCGTCGGGCGGGAGACCGGCCTCATTATTGTGGCGACGGCCGCGGCCACCATTCTCCTCTTTGCCATGCCGGGTGCGATCCTGGAGGGAGCGGACGCTGCCGCCACCTCTCTCACCCACTATGCCGGGTGATGAGCGCCCTTCGCCGACGATGAGCCTGAAACTACCGCCGGCCTATCGGCTGATCGAGCGCGACGCGGTCAGCAACAGCAACGACGAGGCCAAAGTCCTGGCGCGTGCGGGGGCCGAGGACGGCACCTTGCTGTGGGTGAGGCAGCAGTCCGCCGGCAAAGGCCGCGGCGGCCGCACTTGGGACAGCCCGCCGGGCAATCTCTATCTCTCGCTGGTGCTGCGGCCCGACTGTCCGCTGAGCGAGGCCAGTGCGCTGGGCTTCATCGCCGCCCTGGCGGTGGGCGAAGCCATCGGCAGCGTCGCTCCGCCCATGGACGTGCTCTACAAGTGGCCCAACGACGTGCTGCTGAACGGCCGCAAAGTGGCCGGCATTCTGCTGGAGTCTGAGACCAGCGGCGACGAGCTTGCCTGGCTGGTCCTGGGGATCGGCGTCAACGTCGCCCATTTCCCCAAGGAGGCCAACTTTCCCGCCACCTCGCTGCATTTCGAAGGGGCGCCTAGGACACTGAGCGTCGAGGAGCTGCTGCAGGCCTTCTGCCGCTACTTCCTCTCTTGGACCAACCGCTGGCTTGAGGAGGGCTTTGCGCCGGTGCGCGCAGCCTGGTCGCGCCACGCCTACCGCAAGGGCGAGGAGATCGAGGCGCGCCTGCCGCAGGAGACCTTGAGCGGCCGCTTCCAAGACATCGACGAGAGCGGCTGCCTGGTCCTGGCGCTGCCCGACGGCTCACAGCGACACATCGCCTACGGCGAAGTCTTTCCGCCGGAGAGCGCAGGGGAGGCGGGCTGACATGCTGCTGGCCATCGATTCCGGAAACACCAACGTCGTCTTCGCGCTCTACGAGGGGCGGGAGCAGCGCGGCAAGTGGCGCATCTCGACCAAGCCGGGCCGGTCGGCGGACGAGTATGCCGTCTGGCTGACCCAGCTCATGACGCTGGGCGGCTTCGGGGTGTCCGACGTCACCTCGGTGGTGATCTCCAACGTCGTGCCCACCGCCCAGCGCAGCTTGAACCATTTCTGCAGTCGCTACTTCGCTCAGCCCCCGGTCTCGGTCGAGGAGTGCGTGGCTGCCTACGATTTCGCCATTCGGATCTCCCGGCCCGAGCAGGTCGGCGCCGACCGCATTGCCAACGCCGTGGCGGCGCACGAGGCCTACGAAGGCGGACTGGTGATCATCGACTTCGGCACCGCCACCACCCTCGATTTGGTCGATCCGGACGGTGCCTACAGCGGCGGCATCATCGCGCCGGGCATCGACGTCTCCATGGAGGCGCTCTACCAGGCGGCGGCTAAGCTGCCGCGTATCTCCGTGGAGAAGCCGAAGGACAACACCGTGGTCGGCTACGACACGGCGTCTGCCATGCATTCAGGCGTCTTCTGGGGCTACATCAGCATGATCGAGGGTCTGGTCAAGCGCATCAAAGAGGAGCGGGGCGACAGCCTGACGGTCATCGCCACCGGTGGCTTGGCACCGCTTTTCCACCAAACCAGCGACGTCATCCACCACGTCGAGCCGGACCTGACGCTCAACGGCCTTGTATCGCTGCACGAGGCCTACCGGCGGCAGCAGACGTGACGGAGGACTTTACCCCCGGTGCCGACGAGCTGCTCTTTCTGCCTTTGGGCGGAACCGGCGAGATCGGCATGAACCTCAATCTCTACGGCCATGCCGGCAAGTGGTTGATGGTCGACCTTGGCGTCACCTTCGGCGAGGAGAGCCTGCCGGGTATCGACGTGGTCATGGCCGACCCGCAGTTCATCCTCGACCGCCGCGACCAGCTCGCCGGCCTGGTGCTGACCCATGCGCATGAGGACCATATCGGGGCGGTGCCCTACCTCTGGCCGGAGCTGCGCTGTCCGATCTATGCGACGCCCTTCACCGCCGCGCTGCTGCGCCGCAAGTTCGCCGACGACGACATGGAGGACCCGCCGGAGATCACCGTGGTTCCCATGTCGGGGAGTTTCACCGTCGGACCCTTCGAAATCGAACTGGTTACCCTGACCCATTCCATCCCGGAGCCCAACGCCGTTGTCCTGCGCACGCCGCCGGGCACGGTGCTGCACACTGGCGACTGGAAGCTGGACCCGGACCCCCTGGTCGGCGACGACTATGACGCCCAGCGCCTGCGGGAGATCGCCCAGGAAGGCGTTCTGGCCATGGTGTGCGACTCGACCAACGCCCTGGTCGAGGGGGAATCGGGCTCCGAGCTCGACGCCCGCGAAGGTCTCGAGAGCCTCATTGCCGAGCTGAAGGGGCGGGTCGCCGTGGCCTGCTTTGCCAGCAACGTGGCTCGCCTGGAGAGCATCATGCGGGTGGCTGAGGCTTGCGGCCGCCGCGTTGCCCTGGTCGGGCGCTCCATGCATCGCATCGTCGCCTCGGCACGCGAGGCCGGGTACCTGCAGGATATCCCGGTGCTCATCGACCCTGAGGATATCGGCTATCTGCCGCGGGAGGAGGTGCTGCTGCTCTGCACCGGCAGCCAGGGAGAGACGCGGGCGGCGCTCTGGCGCATTGCCCAGAACAACCATCGCGATATCGCCCTCGAACCCGGCGATGCCGTCGTCTTCTCCTCTCGGGTGATCCCAGGCAACGAGAAGAGCATCTTCGCGCTCTACAACGCTTTGATCGCTGCCGGCGTCACGGTCTACGGCGACGACACGAGCGATCTGACCTTGCACGTCTCCGGCCATCCGTGCCGCGGGGAGCTGGCCCAGATGTATCAGTGGGTGCGTCCGAAGGTTTCGATTCCCGTGCACGGTGAGCGGCGTCATCTGGCTGCCCATGCGGAGCTGGCGCGCCGCTGTCAGGTGCCGGAAGCCATCGTCTCCGGCAACGGCGACCTGATCCGGCTGGCGCCGGGAAAGGCGGAGATCGTCGCGACGGTGGAGACCGGGCGGCTGCTCGTCGACGGCGACATCCTGCGCCGCTCTGACAGCCCGGCGCTACAGCAGCGCCGGCGCGTGGCCTACTCGGGCTCGGCCGTGGTGACGGCGGTGTTCGACCGCGACGGCGAGCCGCGCGGCGCGCCTCGGCTCTTGGCGAGCAATCTGCTCGAGGAGGAGGAGGACGAGGATATCGCCGAAGCGGTGCTTGCGGCCGTGCAGGTGGCGCTCGGCCGACTGGGCCGTCAGGCGCGCCGCGACCCAAAGGCGGTGGGAGAGGCGATGCGCCTGGCTGCTCGCCGCACGATCACCCGTTTGACGGGACGGCGTGCGATCGTCGAAGCGCAACCCATATTTCTTGATTGAGGCCCGTTGATTGAGGACCGCGCGGCTTGGTTCGCCGCAGCCAGGACACTAGGTAGGACAGCATGATCGGACGCTTGAACCACATTGCCATCGCCGTGCCGGACCTGGCGGCGGCCAGCGAGACGTACAGTACCACCCTGGGCGCCAAGGTTTCCCAACCCATCGATGAGCCGGACCACGGCGTGACCGTCGTTTTCGTCGAGCTGCCCAACACCAAGATCGAGCTCCTGCTGCCGCTCGGCGAGGACTCGCCGATCGCCAACTTCCTGGAGCGCAATCCGGGCGGCGGCATTCATCATGTCTGCTATGAGGTCGACGACATTCTGGCGGCGCGGGACAAGCTGAAGGCGGAGGGTGCTCGCGTGCTGGGCGACGGCGAGCCCAAGATCGGCGCCCATGGCAAGCCGGTGCTGTTCCTGCATCCCAAGGACTTCCTGGGCACCCTGGTCGAGCTCGAGCAGGCCTAGAAAGCTAAGGGCCGCCCAATGAACTGGTTTACCGGCATTATGGTCTACATCATCGTCTGGTGGATGGTGCTGCTGATGGTCCTGCCGCTCTGGATCCGCCGACCCGAGCAGGTCGAAAAGGGCCATGATCCGGGCGCCCCGGCCGAGGCCATGATCGCCAAGAAACTGCTGGTGACGACCTTGGTCGCGGCTGCCGTTTTCGGGGTGATCTTCGCCATCATCGAAGCCGACCTCATCAGCTTCCGGCAAATCGTGCGCTGAGCCAGAATCAAAAACGCAGGTTCCGGAGGAACCCGCGTTGAGTCGGAGTTATTATTTTTACGTTCCTTGCGTTGGCGTACCAACACCCTTGTTAAGGCGGTTTCCTCCTTAAACTTGGGCCGCGACCTTAAGTGATCGGCTTCTTAATTGGTATCTTTTCATACTGGAACGAAGAGCAAGCGTCACGTTCTTTTTTTTCGGTGTCTGTTTCATTAACCGGAGATTAAAGCCGATAGGTCGGAAGCCGTGAATTTCACGACGAAGGCGGCGGCGATCACGTAGACGGCAATCGAGCAGTCGGCGGCCCGGCCCGAGAGCAGCTTGATGAGTGCGTAGGTGATGAAGCCGAGGCCGATGCCGTGGGCGATGGAGAAGGTGAGCGGCATGGCGATGGCCGTGACCACGGCAGGCGCGTACTCGCTGGCATCCTCCCAATCCACCTCGGCAAGACCCCGGGCCATCAGGCAGGCGACGTAGAGCAACGCCGGAGCCGTCGCATAGGCCGGCACGCTGGCCGCCAGCGGCGAGAGAAAGAGGCAGGCCAGGAACAACAGGGCCACGACCACGGCGGTCAGGCCCGTGCGCCCGCCCGCTTTGATGCCTGCCGCGCTCTCGATGTAGCTGGTCGTCGTCGAGGTGCCCATGGCCGCACCCGCGACCGTGGCCGTGGAGTCGGCCAGAAGGGCGCGCTTCAGACGGGGCAGGCGGCCGTTCTGATCGAGTAGGCCGCCGCGGTGGGCGACGCCGATCAAGGTGCCGGCGGTGTCGAAGAGGTCGACAAAGAGAAAGGTGAAGACGATCAGGATCAGCCCTGCCTGAAAGGCCCCGGCGATGTCGAGCTGCAGGAAGGTCGGGCTGGGGTCGGGCGGTGCGGAGGCGATGCCCTGGTACTCGGAGATGCCGAGCCCGATACCGACCGCCGTCACCGCCAAGATGCCGATCACCACGGCCCCTGGCACCTTCCAGTGGTCGAGGGCGACCATCAGCCCGAAGCCCAGGAGCGCCAAGACGGCCGGCCAGTTGGTCAGATCGCCGAGGGTGACCAGGGTGTTGGGGTCGTCGACGACGATGCCGGCGTTCTTGAGGGCAATGATGGCGAGGAACAGGCCGATGCCGGCCGAGATCGCCAGCTTCAGCCCGCGCGGAATGGCATTGATGACCCACTCGCGGATCGGCAGCACGGAAATGATGATGAAAAGTATGCCCGAGAGGAAGACGGCGCCGAGGGCCACCTGCCAGCTATAGCCCAAGCCGAGGACTACGCCATAGGCGAAATAGGCGTTGAGTCCCATTCCTGGGGCCAGCGCAATGGGATAGTTGGCATAGAGTCCCATTATGAGACAGCCGATGGCGGCGGCAACGCAGGTCGCTACGAAGACGGCGCCAAAGTCCATCCCAGCATCGGACAGGATCGCTGGGTTGACGAAGGTGATGTAAGCCATGGTCAGGAAGGTCGTGACCCCGGCCATGACCTCAGTGCCGACAGAGCTGCGGTGATCGCTGATGTGGAAGAATCTGTCTAACATCGCCCCCTCAATTTGTCTCTCTTTGGCCCAAATCTGCCCGACCGGCGTCATCAGGTTTCCTTAACGGCGCGCAAGGTAATCTGGGTGATAAGACGAGGCCAGAGAAGAATGGTGCGCAAAACGACCCTGGCAGGGGTGGCTGGGCTGTGCTTGGCCGCGTTTGTCCCGATCGCAGAGTCCGCCGAGGCCGTCGAAGTGCAGGTCTCGCGCGAAGACTGCCTGCGCCTGACCAATTACGTCCCGGATGGTTCGGTTGCAGCCGGCTATGAGCCCGGCGTCGATAGTCGTGGGCGCCCCGTCGCGCCGGCCGACTATGGCACCGCCGGCGTCATCAAGCCGCCCGAGGTCTACCGCTTCGATGTCGAGCTCAACCCTTTCCCCCGCGATCGGGTGCGGCTGCAGGAAAGCCAGCTCAACGAGGTCGACACGGCCATCGCCCTGACCAAGCGGGAGATCGCCGCCATGGAAGCGGCCGGCGACGACACCACGGCCGCCAGGGCAACCCTGTCCGACCTGGAGGGCGAGCGCTCCGGGCTGCTGGAGGGGCTTTCGCGGGCCGACCGCCGGCCGGGTGAGCGCAGCAAGCTCTCGGTGGGCGAGGTGACCGTCACGCAGGACGGCGCCGTGTTCTGGAACGGCCAGCCGCTGCAAGATCCCAACATCGTTCTGCTGACTGAGAAGTGCCGCGAGCTGCTGCGCCGTTGAGCGTCACACCGTGCAGCCAGCGCCATGGACAAGCCCCTCGGCATTTCATAGGGTCCGCCGCGGCCGCAGCTCCGCGGCCTTTTGGCGAAATCATCAAGAGCAGAGCATGCGCAGAACGGTCTTCTTTCTGCCGACCCTACGGGAGACCCCCAAGGAAGCGGAAATCGTCTCCCACCGCCTGATGCTGCGCGCGGGCATGGTTCGACAAGCCTCCGCCGGGATCTATTCCTGGTTGCCGCTTGGCTACAAGGTTTTGCGGCGCATCGAGGCCATCGTGCGCGAGGAGCAGGACCGCGCCGGCTGCCAGGAGGTCTTGATGCCGACCATTCAGTCGGCCGATCTTTGGCTCAAGTCAGGGCGCTACAACGACTACGGCCCTGAGATGCTGCGCATCCGCGACCGGCACGACCGCGACATGCTCTACGGCCCGACCAACGAGGAGCTGATCACCGACATTTTCGGCGAAAGCTGCCGCAGCTACCGCGACGTCCCGAAGCTGCTCTATCACATCCAATGGAAGTTCCGCGACGAGGTGCGGCCGCGCTTCGGCGTCATGCGCGGACGCGAGTTCCTGATGAAGGATGCCTACTCCTTCGATGTCGACTTCGAGGGCGCCAAGCGCTCCTACAACAAGATGTTCGCTGCCTATCTGCGCACCTTCGCGCGCATGGGCCTCAAGGCCATTCCCATGGAGGCGGACACCGGGCCGATCGGCGGCAACCTGAGCCACGAATTCATCATTCTGGCCGACACAGGCGAGAGCGAAGTCTTCTGCCACCAGAACTTCATCGACTTCGACGTGCTGAGCGAGGCCATCGACTACGACGACGATCTCGAGCCCATGGTGCGGCACTGGACCGAGCTCTACGCGCGCACCGATGAGAAGCACGACCAAACTGTCTTCGAGGCCGAAGTGCCGGAGGACAAGCGCGTCCACCGACGCGGCATCGAGGTGGGGCACATCTTCTATTTCGGCACCAAGTACTCGGATCCGTTGGGCGCCCGCGTCACCTTGACCGATGGCAGCGAGCAGCCGGTCCATATGGGCTCGTACGGCATCGGTGTCTCGCGCCTGGTCGGCGGCATTATCGAAGCGAGCCATGACGAGGACGGCATCGTCTGGCCGGACAGCGTGGCACCCTTCGGCGTCGGCCTGATCAACCTCAAGGTCGCTGACGAGGCCTGCGTCGTTGCCTGCGACGGGGCATACAGGCAGCTTGTCGAGGCTGGCTTGGAGCCGCTCTACGACGACCGAGACGAAAGCGCCGGCGCCAAGTTCGCCGACATGGACCTGATCGGGCTGCCTTGGCAGCTCATTGTCGGGCCGCGGGGCCTGAAGAACGGCGTGGTCGAGCTCAAGCGCCGGGCGAGCGGCGAGCGCGAGGAGCTTTCCCTGGAGTCGGCCATGGCACGTTTGACGGAAGGGCGCGGATGATCTTCGGCGCATTGGAGCGTTGGATTGCCCTGCGCTATCTCAGGGCCCGGCGCAAAGAAGGCTTCATCTCCGTCATCGCCTGGTTCTCCCTGCTCGGCATTGCGCTCGGCGTGGCCACTCTGATCATCGTCATGTCGGTGATGAACGGCTTTCGCGCCGAGCTCTTGGGACGCATCCTCGGCGTCAACGGGCACCTGACGATCTACAGCAATATCGGCGGTATCGAGGACTATCAGGACATACGCCAGCGGGTCGAAGCCATCCCGGGCGTCGTCCTGGCAACGCCGCAGATCCAGAACCAAGTCATGGTGACCGCCGGGGCCCAGGCGCGCGGCGCGGTGATTCGCGCCCTGCAGCCGGAGGACTTCGCCCGCCGTGACTTGCTCCGCGAGAGCTTCCGCCAGGGTGATTTCAGGGCCTTCGAAGCCGGGGAAGGGCTGCTGATCGGCTCGCGTCTGGCGCAGTCGCTCGGGGTGAGGCCCGGCAGTCAGATCTCCCTGGTCACGCCGCGCGGCAACGCCACCGCCATCGGCACCATACCGCGCATCAAGAGCTATCCGGTCGCCGGCATCTTCGATGTCGGTATGTTCGAGTACGACAGCAGCTTCATCTTCATGCCGCTACCGCTGGCCCAGACCTATTTCCGGCTGCCGGAGCAGGCCAACGCCATCGAGGTCTTCGTCGACAACGTCGAGCAGGTGCGGGGGCCCAGACAGGCGATCGAATCCGATCTTGGCGGCGGCTTCCGCACGGTCGACTGGCAGAACGCCAACGCCAGCTTCTTCAACGCCATCCAGGTCGAGCGCAACGTCATGTTCCTCATCCTGACGCTGATCATCCTGGTGGCCGCCTTCAACATCATCTCCGGCCAGATCATGTTGGTGAAGGACAAGGGGCGCGATATCGCCATCCTGCGCACCATGGGCGCGACGCGCGGCATGATCCTGCGCATCTTCTTTATGAGCGGCGCCTCCATCGGCGTGATCGGCACGCTCACCGGCCTGCTGCTCGGCTATGTCTTCGTCGACAACATCGCGGTTCTGCAGGGTTGGGTCGAGGCGATCGCCGGAACCCAGGTCTTCAATCCGGAGATCTATTTCCTCACCACGCTGCCGGCGGTGATGGACCCGCGGGAGGTGGTCGAGGTGGTGTTGATGGCCTTGGCCATCGCCTTCTGCGCGCCGCTCTTCCCAGCCTGGCGGGCGGCGCGTTTGGACCCGGTCGAAGCCCTTCGCTATGAATGACGCCTTGGCCCGGAGCAGCGCGACGGCGGCCGTGCCGCTCGAGGTCGTCGATCTGCGCAAATCCTTCCCGCAAGGCGAGGAACGCCTCGAGGTGCTGCGCGGCATCGATTTCTCCCTGGCGGCCGGGGAGATCGTGGCGTTGGTCGGCCCTTCCGGCGCCGGCAAGTCGACGTTACTGCAGATCATCGGCCTCTTGGAGCAGGCCGACAGCGGTACCTTGCGGCTCTCGGGCCACGATGCCTTCGGCCTCGACGATGGCGCGCGCACCCGCCTGCGCCGGGACTATCTCGGCTTCGTCTATCAGTTCCATCATCTGTTGCCGGAGTTCTCGGCGCTGGAGAACCTCACTCTGCCGTCCATGCTGGCTGGAGAAGGAAAAACCCACGCGTTGCGGCGTGCCGATGATCTTTTGGCGAGGGTTGGCCTGGCTGAGCGGCGCACGCACCGGCCGGCCCAGCTATCCGGCGGTGAGCAGCAGCGGGTCGCCATCGCCCGCGCTCTGGTCAACAGCCCCACCGTGCTGCTGGCCGACGAGCCGACCGGCAACCTGGATCCGGAGACGGCGGATGGCGTTTTCAACTACCTCCTGAGCGTGGTGCGGGAAACCCAGACGGCGGCGCTGATCGCCACCCATAACCCCGAGCTGGCCCGGCGCATGGACCGCATCCTCCGGCTTGAGGATGGTCACGTGGTGGAACAAGCTTAGTTTCTTCCACAGCCGCGACTCGGCTTCCGCCACTAAGTCTTTAGTCATGCCGCACGCCGATTTCGTTCATCTGCATGTCCACAGCGCCTATTCGCTCTCCGAAGGCGCCATCAAGATCAAAGAGCTGATCAAGCTCTGCCAGCGCCACAATATGCCGGCCGTCGCCATGACGGACAGCAACAGCCTCTTTGGCGCGCTGGAGTTCGCCTTGGCGGCGCGCGAGGCGGGCATCCAGCCCATTGTCGGCAGCGTGGTGAGCCTGGTCCGGGAGGTGGCTGAGACCAACGGCCACGGCGGTCTGAACGGCAACGGCAATGGATCGCCCAAGGCGCCGGCCATGGAGCCCTTGGTGCTGTTGGCGCAGAACGAGGCGGGCTACCGGAACCTGTTGAAGCTGATGACCGCCGCCCACCTGGAACGGCCCGAGCAGCTGGCGCCCCATGTAACGCTGGATCACCTGACTGCCCATGGCGAGGGCGTGATTTGCCTGACCGGTGGGTTGCAAGGGCCGGTGGCGCAGCGCCTGTTCGATCGGAAAGATGCGGAGGCCGCAGCCCTGCTCGAGTCTTTGGCCGCCATCTTCCCCGGCCGCCTCTACGTTGAGCTGCAGCGCCACGGGCAGGAGGGAGAGCGGGCGGTCGAAGGGCGTCTGCTCGATCTCGCTTACGACAAAGACCTGCCTCTGGTGGCCACCAATGCCGTCTATTTCCCCGACAGCGACTTCTACGAGGCGCACGACGTGCTGCTCTGCATTGCCGAGAGCAGCTACCTGGCCGATCGCAACCGCCGACGCCTGACCCCGCAGCACTTCTTCAAGAGCGCCAAAGAGATGCGGGCGCTCTTCCAGGATTTGCCGGAGGCGGTCGACAACAGCCTGGTGGTCGCGCAGCGCTGCGCCTTCTTTCCGGAAAAGCGGCAGCCCATCCTGCCGCCCTTCGAGACCGCCGCGGGGCGCGATGAGGGTGAGGAGCTGGCGGCGCAAGCCAGGGCCGGGCTCGAAAAGCGCCTGGAAGCCCATGTCTTCGCGCCGGACGATGACGAGGCGGAGCGGACGCGCAAGGCTGAGCCTTACTGGCAGCGTCTCGATTACGAGCTCGGCGTCATCGCCGAGATGGGCTTTCCGGGCTACTTCCTGATCGTTGCCGACTTCATCCAGTGGTCCAAGGCGAACGGGATCCCGGTCGGTCCGGGCCGCGGCTCGGGCGCCGGCTCGGTGGTCGCCTGGTCGCTGACCATCACCGACCTGGATCCGCTCCGCTGGAACCTGCTGTTCGAGCGCTTTCTCAATCCCGAACGCATCTCCATGCCGGACTTCGATATCGACTTCTGCCAGGACCGGCGGGACGAGGTGCTGCGCTATGTGCAGGAGAAGTACGGCCGCGACCGCATGGCGCAGATCATCACCTTCGGAAAGCTGCAGGCCCGCGCCGTGCTGCGCGACGTGGGGCGGGTACTGCAGATGCCCTATGGGCAGGTCGACCGCATCTGCAAGCAGGTCCCCAATAACCCGGCCGACCCGAAGACCCTGCAGGAAGCACTGGACAGCGAAGAGGGTCTCAGGGCCGAGCGGGATAACGACCCGGACGTCGCCCGGCTGATCGGCATCGGCCAGCAGTTGGAGGGGCTCTATCGGCATGCCTCGACCCACGCGGCCGGTGTGGTGATCGGTGATCGGCCGTTGGACGAGCTGGTGCCGCTCTACCGCGACCCGCGCTCCGACATGCCGGTCACGCAGTTCAACATGAAGTATGTCGAGGAAGCCGGGCTGGTGAAGTTCGACTTCCTTGGGCTCAAGACCCTGAGCGTGCTGCGCAAGGCGGTGGAGCTGATCGCCGAGCGGGGGCGGGACCTCGATCTCTCCAGCTTGGCGCTGGACGATGAGAAAACCTACGCCATGCTGGCCCGGGGCGAGACGGTCGGCGTGTTCCAGCTGGAATCCTCGGGCATGCGCGACGTTCTGCGCAAGCTGAAGGCCGACCGTTTCGAAGATATCATCGCCGTGGTCGCGCTCTATCGGCCCGGTCCGATGGACAACATCCCGGCCTATATCGAGCGCAAGCACGGCCGGGAGGAGCCCGACTACCTCCACCCCAAGCTAAAGCACCTCCTGGAAGAGACCCACGGCATCATCATCTACCAGGAGCAGGTGCTGCAGATCGCCCAGGTGCTCTCGGGCTACAGCCTCGGCAAGGCCGACATCCTCCGCAAGGCCATGGGTAAGAAGATCAAGGAGGAGATGGACAAGCAGCGCGATGACTTCGTCGACGGCGCCGTCGAGCTGGGCACCAAAAAGGAGAAGGCCTCCTACATCTTCGATCTGGTGGCGAAGTTCGCCGGCTACGGCTTCAACCGCGCCCACGCCGCCTGCTACGCGCTGCTGGCCTATCAGACGGCCTATCTCAAGGCCAACCACCCGGTCGAGTTCATGGCCGCGACCATGACCTACGACATGGGCAACACCGACAAGCTCGGCATGTTCCGGCAGGAATTACAGCAGCTTGGCGTGCCGCTTCTGCCGCCGGACGTGAACCATTCCCGGGCCGACTTCTCGGTCGAGGTCTCGCGTGAGGGAGAAGCGGCCGTGCGCTACGCCCTGGGGGCTCTCAAGAATGTCGGCACCACGGCCATGGAAGGCCTGGTCGAGGAGCGGGAGCGCGGCGGCACCTTCGCCTCGCTGGCCGACTTCGGCTTGCGGCTGGATGCTCGGCTGCTCAACCGTCGCATGATTGAGCAGCTGGCGGCCGCGGGCAGCTTCGATGGCTTGATGACCAACCGGCGCCGGGTCTGCGAGGGGAGCGACCGCTTGCTCGCTCTTGCGGCGCGGGCGAGCGAAGAAAAAACGAGCAATCAAGTTAACTTATTTGGCGATGTTCAAGCGAACTGTGAGACAGAGCTGCTGCTGCGCGATTGCGAGGATTGGCCGAGCGCCGAGCGGCTGCAGCGCGAATACGACGCCATCGGCTTCTATCTGACGGCCCATCCGTTGGACGCCTACGACGCCGCGCTCGCCCGCCTCAAGGTGATCGGAAGCGGTGAGCTGATGGAGGCGGCACGCGACATCAACGGCCCCAAGAAGCTGGCTGGTGTCGTGCTCAATCGGCAGGAGCGGCGCTCGCGCCGGGGCAATCGCTTTGCCTTCGTTCAGCTCTCCGACAGCCAGGGCATTTACGAGGTGATGGTTTTTTCCGAGCTTCTGGCGCAGAAGCGCGATCTCTTGCAGCCGGGCCGCCTGGTCCTGGTGAGCGTCTCCCTGGAGGCGCAGGCGGATGCCGACATGCGTATGACGGCACAGGGCTTCCGCGATCTCGACGAAGCCATCGCCAACGACAGCCGCGGCTTGCGCCTGTTTCTGCGGGAAGACGGCTGCCTTTCGATCCTGCGCGGCGTTCTGGAGCGCCAGCGCCAGGGGCAGGGACGGGTCAATTTGGTGCTGGAAACCGAGGCGGGAGAGGTCGAGATTGCCCTGCCGCCGGTCTATCAGCTCAGCCCGGCCGGGCGCCAGGCCATCAAGTCCGTCTCCGGCGTGGTGATGGAAGAGCTCTGAGACCTTCCACGCAACGCAGAATTGCCCCATTTTCGCTGCAAACGCGGCCGCTTAGGCCTTGCAATCGCCGGGGGGCCTCGCTAATTACCGGCGGCCTAGCATTCAAACCACACGTGGGCTTTGCGGCGCTGCCAACCGGCGCGTCGCTCCGGTGTGCGCGGAATTCAAGGATTCCGGGCATCTCTGCCCGCGGCGGAATGAACCGGAACAGAAGGAATAGACGATGGCAGTGCCAAGCTTCACCATGCGCCAGCTCCTGGAAGCCGGCGTCCATTTCGGCCATACCACCCGGCGGTGGAACCCGAAAATGGCCCCTTACATCTTCGGCGAGCGCAACGGGGTGCATATTCTCGACCTTGAGCAGACCTCGCCGCTGCTCAGCCAAGCCTTGTCCTTTCTCCGCAATGTCGTCTCTGGCGGCGGACGGGTGCTCTTCGTCGGCACCAAGCGGCAGGCGAGCGAGATCATCGCCGGCGCAGCCGAGCGCTGCGGCCAGTACTACGTGAACCACCGCTGGCTCGGCGGCACCCTGACCAACTGGAAGACCATCTCTTTTTCGATCAAGCGCTTGAAGGACCTGGAAGCGCGCCTGGCCGAGGAAAACCTGGGCCTGACCAAGAAGGAGCTGCTCAATCTGACCCGCAACCAGGAGAAGCTGGAGCGGGCCTTGGGCGGCATCAAGGACATGGGCGGCCTGCCGGATGCGATCTTCGTGATCGACACCAACAAGGAACACATCGCGATCGCCGAGGCCAAGGTGCTCAACATTCCCGTGGTCGCAGTGCTCGACTCCAACTCGGACCCCAACGGCGTCGACTATCCCATTCCGGGCAACGACGATGCCATCCGCGCGATCCAGACCTACTGCGACCTGGCGGCCGAGGCCATTCTCGACGGCCTGCAGCAGGAGGTAATGCAGACCGGCGGCGATATCGGCGAGGCCGAGATCGCGCCCGTAGAGAACCTGGCGGAAGCCGCCGAGGCGCCCGCCGATGCCGAAGCGCCTGCCGAAGGCGCCACGGAAGCCCCCACGGAGGCCTCTGCGGAGACGACGACCACTGAGGCGCCCGCCGACAGCGCGCCTGAAGCAACGCCCGAGGCACCTGCCGAAGCCCCGTCCGAAGATGAACAGCAGAAGGCGGCCGGGTAACGGCGGACGCCAGCCTGTCGACCAGACAGAAGGGGTGGCTGGTGCCGCCCCTTTTTAGAAATCGCAATACGTTAGCGAACGACCTAAAAGCACGAGGCTAGAAATGTCGATTACCGCGAGCATGGTGAAGGAGCTGCGCGAGAAAACTGGCGCGGGCATGATGGACTGCAAGAAGGCGCTTTCAGAAGTGGAAGGCGATCTGGAGCAGGCTATCGATTGGCTGCGCAAGAAGGGCCTTGCGGCAGCCGCGAAGAAGGCCGGCCGTACGGCGGCCGAGGGTCTCGTCGGAGTCGCCACGCAAGGCAACCGCGGCGCAGTCGTCGAGCTCAATGCCGAGACTGACTTCGTGGCGCGCAACGAGCAGTTCCAGCAGTTCGTAAAGACGGTGACCGATCTGGCGCTTGAGGCCGGTGGGGATATGGCCTCGTTGGAAGAAGCACCTTACCCGGGAACCGGGCGCACGGTTGCCGAGGAGCTGACTCAGCAGATCGCCACCATTGGTGAGAACATGAACCTGCGCCGGGTGGCCGGCTTCGAAGTCAATCCGGGCGTGGTTTCATCTTATGTCCACGGCCAAGTCGCTCCGGGCATGGGCAAGATCGGTGTCGTCGTGGCGCTGGAGTCGGAGGGCAATGCCGAGAGCCTTTCCGCCTTCGGCAAGCAGCTCGCCATGCACATCGCCGCGGCCAATCCGCAAGCCGTCGACATCGCCGACGTGGATGCCTCCGCCCTTGAGCGGGAGCGCGATGTGCTGGCCGATCAGGCGCGGGCCAGCGGCAAGCCGGAAGAAATCATCGCCAAGATGGTGGAAGGGCGGCTGCGCAAGTATTATGAGGAAGTGGTGCTGCTTGAGCAGACCTTCGTCATCGACGGCGAGACGAAAGTCCGCAAGGCCGTCGAGGCGGCGGGTAAGGAAGCAGGCGGTGACGTCCGCGTGGTCGGCTTCGCCCGTTTCCAGCTCGGCGAGGGCATCGAGAAGGAAGAAGCAGACTTCGCGGCCGAGGTGGCGGCAACCCTGTCCTAGGGTCGAACGGCTACGCACGGGAAGGCGATGGCCGAAATCGCAAACGAAACACGCGCCGACGGTGGCACCCGCTACCGTCGCGTGCTCCTGAAAGTCTCCGGCGAAGCCCTGATGGGCGGGCGCGACTACGGCCTGGACCCTGACACGGTCAACCGGGTCGCAGAGGAGGTGAAGGCCGTCCACGACCTGGGCGTCGAGATCTGCCTGGTTATTGGCGGCGGCAACATCTTCCGTGGGCTGTCGGCCGCGGCGGACGGCATGGAGCGGGCCACCGCCGACTACATGGGCATGCTGGCGACAGTGATTAACTCGCTGGCCATGCAGAATGCCCTGGAGACGATCGGCGTGCCTACTCGGGTGCAGTCGGCCATCCCGATGGCGACGGTCTCGGAGCCCTACATCCGGCGGCGGGCCGTCCGCCACATGGAGAAGGGGCGGGTGGTGATCTTTGCCGCCGGAACCGGCAATCCCTTTTTCACCACCGATACGGCGGCCGCCTTGCGGGCGTCTGAGATGAACTGCGACGCGCTGCTCAAAGGGACCAAGGTGGACGGCGTCTATGATGCCGACCCGACCGCCGACAGCACGGCGCGCCGGTTCGACAGCCTGACCTACAAGGAAGTACTGTCCCGCGATCTTCGGGTCATGGACCACGCCGCCATAACGCTTGCGCGGGAGAACCATATTCCTATCTTGGTTTTCTCGATCGCGGAACCCGGCCGATTCGCAGAGGTTCTGTTGGGGCAGGGCGCCTTCACCGTCGTGCAAGACGGCTGATCGTTGGTTGGAGGAGACGTTGGGAAATGAGCGCAGACCTGAAAGAACTGAAGCGCCGCATGGATGGAGCGATCGAGGCCCTGAAGCGTGAGTTCGGGGGGCTGCGCACGGGGCGGGCCAGCACCGGCTTGCTTGAGCCGATCGTCGTCGACGCCTACGGCGCGCAGATGCCCATTTCCCAGGTCGGGACCATCGGCGTCCCCGAGCCGCGCATGCTCAGCGTCCAGGTCTGGGACCGCCAGCTCGTCTCCGCGGTGGATAAAGCGATACGCGAATCCGATTTGGGACTAAATCCTGTCATTGATGGGCAGCTATTACGCATTCCTATCCCGCCTCTGACCGAAGAGAGACGGCAGGAATTGACCAAAGTGGCAGCGCGCTATGCGGAACAGGCCCGTGTCGCCATACGAAACGTGCGCCGGGATGGCATGGAGTCGCTGAAGAAGATGGAGAAGGACGGCGAGATCTCACAGGATGAGCACCATACACGCGCCGACGATATCCAGAAGATCACCGATGAGCACGTCAAGCTCGTGGACGAACTCCTCAGTCATAAAGACTCGGAGATAATGCAGGTCTGATCGGATGGTTTACGTGGAGGGGACGGCCGTGCCGCAGCATGTTGCCATCATCATGGACGGTAACGGACGCTGGGCGAAAGCCCGCGGCTTGCCGCGCACGGCTGGGCATCGCCAGGGCGTGGAGGCCGTCCGCCGGACGATCAGCGGCGCGATCGAGCTCGGCATCCAGTATGTGACGCTGTTCAGCTTCTCCTCCGAGAACTGGGGGCGGCCGGTCGACGAGGTCAGCGACCTCATGGGGTTGATGCGCCGTTACCTGCGCAGCGAGACGGCCGAGCTCCGCGAGCAGGGCGTGCGAGTCCGAGTGATCGGAGAGCGCGAACGCCTGCCCCGGGATATCGCCGAGATGATCAGTCAGCTCGAGGTGCAAACCCGCGAGAATAGCCGGCTGAACCTGGTCGTGGCCCTGAGCTATGGGGGACGGGCGGAGCTTGTGCTGGCGGCCAAGCAGCTCGCCAGTGCCGTGCAGGACGGCAAGCTGAGTCTCGAGGATGTCTCGGAAGAAACCTTTGGCCAGTGCCTCTTCACCGACGGCATTCCCGATCCGGACCTGCTCATCCGCACCAGCGGCGAAAAGCGCATCAGCAACTTCCTGCTGTGGCAATTGGCCTACAGCGAGCTGATTTTCGTCGATACGCTGTGGCCGGATTTCGGCAAGGATGAGCTGGAAGGCGCCATCGCCGAGTTCCGCCAGCGTGACCGGCGCTATGGCGTCGCCGTCTGAGGCTCATAGGATCGGCGCCGGCCTTTGGCCTCGACTGCTTTCGGCCCTCTGCTTCGGGCCTCTGGTTCTTGTCGTCGTCTACATCGGCCCGCCGCTCAGCGATCTTGGCTTGGCGCTGGCCGGCGGCCTGATGATGTGGGAGTGGCTGCGTCTGACCGGGGCGGTCGCAGGTTGGCGCTCCCAGTGGAGCTGGTTGGCTCTGCTGCCAGCGCTGGTCGTTCTTTGCGCGGCGGGGCATCTGCCGATCTGGGCGCTCCTGGCGTTGCCGCTGGGGCTGGTCGTTGCCTTTTCCCTGCAAACGCCGGCCGGAGGCCGAACAGCCTTTCCGCGGCTTTGGCTGCTCGCTGGTCTAGCCTACGTGGCTATTCCGCTCCTTTCCCTGCAGTGGATTCGAAACCAGGCCGAAGATGGCATGCTGCTGGTATTCTTCTTGCTCGCCTGCGTCTGGGTCAGCGATAGCGCCGCCTATTTCGTAGGCAAGACCGTGGGGGGACCCAAACTCTTCCCCCGGATCAGCCCCAAAAAGACCTGGTCGGGAGGCATCGCCGGCCTGCTCGCCGGGGCGCTTGCTTGGCTGATCGGCATGATGCTGTACGCTGAGGGGAGTTTCGTTGTCTTTGCCTTGATAGGGATCCTCTTGAGTCTGGTCTGCATATGCGGAGACTTTGTCGAGTCGGCCCTGAAACGGCATTTCGGCGTCAAGGACAGCGGTCGGCTGATACCAGGGCATGGGGGCATACTGGATAGGGTCGATGGATTGATGTTTGCTGCCGTTATACTGGCAATCATTTCGATGCTCTGGGGCTCGCCCTTGAGCTGGCAGTTTAACTAAGGGTGGGCCGGATGGCTGAGTCTGCGGAACCGAGAAGCCTGGCCGTCTTCGGCTCCACCGGATCGGTGGGCCGCAGCACGCTGGACCTGGTCGCCCAGAGCAACGGCGACTTTCAGGTCGATGTGCTGACGGCGCACCGCTCGGTCTCGGAGTTGGCCGAGCAGGCGCGGCGCCATGGCTGCAACCTTGCGGTCATCGCCGAGCCCGAGCTCTACGGCGATCTCAAGGATGCGCTGGCTGGCGAGCCGATCGAGGTTGCCGCCGGAGCCGAGGCTCTGGTTGAGGCGGCCGAGCGGGCCTCCGACCTGGTCATGGCGGCCATCGTTGGCGCAGCGGGCCTACCGGCCACGATGGCGGCGGTGCGGCGCGGGGCGACCATTGCGCTCGCCAACAAAGAGACCTTGATCTGCGCCGGCCCTCTGGTGATGGAGGCGGTCAGCCGGCATGGGGCGACCTTTCTGCCGGTCGACTCGGAACACAACGCGATCTTCCAAGTCCTCGAAGACAAGCAGATCGACTGCGTCGACCGTATCGTCCTGACGGCCTCCGGCGGGCCCTTTCGCACCATGGCACAAGACGATATGGAGGCCGTCACACCGGCGCAGGCGGTGGCTCATCCGAACTGGAGCATGGGCGCCAAGATCTCGGTCGATTCGGCGACCATGATGAACAAAGGCCTCGAAATCATTGAGGCACATCACCTTTTCGGCCTGCCCAATGAGCAGATCGACGTTGTCGTCCATCCCCAGTCGATCATACACAGCCTGGTGGCCTACAAAGACGGCTCGATGCTGGCGCAGCTCGGTGTGCCCGATATGCGGGTGCCGATCGCTTATGCCCTGTCGTGGCCGCAGCGCATGGCCACCAATATCCCTCAGCTCGACCTGGTCGAGGTGGCAACCTTGACGTTCGAACCGCCCGATATGGGCCGTTTTCCCGCTCTCCGCCTCGCTCGGGAGGCGCTCTCGGGCGGCGGCGGAGCGCCCACGGTGCTCAATGCGGCCAATGAGGTCGCCGTGGCGGCTTTTCTCGAGGGCGGCATCGGCTTCCTGGATATCTGTCGGACCATTGAGCGGGCGCTGGAGCGCTTCGATGGCAGCGTGCTGGGCGGGCTGGAGGATGTCTTGGCACTGGACGCGGATGCCAGGCGCTTTGCCACCGAAACGCTGTCCAACGGGTCAGGTGGGCTCGTCAGGGCCGTGGCCCAATGACGCGCTGGGCTTTCATGATGACCTGGGCTGCATGACACTCAGGCCTTCGCTTTTCCTCAATCGAAGGCCTATATGACCAGGACCTGTGGTACGGCGTCGCTGGGAGGCGCCTGCCGCCCCGGAAATCAAGCTAGCAGGCAGTCTCCATGGATTGGATAGTCGGCATTCTCTCGGGTTTTTCTGACGTCATCATACCGTTCCTGGTGGTGCTGACCATCCTCGTCTTCATCCACGAGCTTGGCCACTACTGGGTGGCGCGGCGCTGCGGCGTGCGGGTCGACGTCTTCTCAATTGGCTTTGGGCCGGAGATCTTCGGCTGGAACGATCGGTCCGGGACACGCTGGCGCTTCAGCCTCATTCCTCTCGGTGGCTATGTGAAAATGTTCGGCGATGCGGATCCGACCAGCATGCAGTCGGTGGAGACGGCCGCCGCTGACAATGCTGCCGACGAAGGCACGGGAGACTGGGCCGACGGCCGTGTACGTCAGCTTTCCGAGGCGGAAAAGGCCCAATCGTTCCATCACAAGAGCCTGAGCCAGCGGGCCTGGATCGTCGCCGCCGGCCCCCTGGCCAATTTCATCCTGGCGATCGTGCTGTTGATGGGGCTCTTCACCCTTGTCGGTCAGCCGACGACTCCGCCGGTGATCGGCTCGGTGGTGGAAGGCAGTGCGGCCGAGGCAGCCGGCTTTCGTGAAGGGGACCGCTTCCTCGAGATCGATGGCAGGCCGGTCCAGCGCTTCGAGGAAATCCAGCGAATCGTCGAGGTCGGCCTCGACCGGCCGCTTGACGTGCTGGTTGCGCGTGACGGTCAGGAAATCCTGATCACAGCGACTCCGCGAATCGTGGAGGTCGAAGACGCTCTGGGCGACATCGTTCGCACAGCGCGACTCGGGATTGGCGCGAGCGGCCGCGAGTTCGTGCGCCACGACCCCTTTACCTCGACCTGGCTGGCGATGAAAGAGACCGTCTCACTGGTCGATACGACGGTGCAGGCGGTCAGTCAGATCGTCACCGGTCAGCGCTCGGTCGATCAACTGGGTGGTCCTGTCCGCATCGCTCAGCTTTCCGGTGAAGCTTGGAAGATAAGTGTCGAGAGCGTCGTGTTTTTTATGGCCGTTCTCTCCATCAACCTCGGGCTGATCAACCTCTTCCCCGTACCTATGCTGGATGGCGGCCATTTGTTGTTCTATGCCATCGAGGCGGTGCGCGGCCGGCCCCTCGGAGAGAAGGCGCAGGAGCTCGGTTTTCGCATTGGCTTCGCCCTTGTCCTGACTTTGATTGTGTTTGTGACCTGGAACGACTTGACCCGCCTGAATGTTTTTGACTTCTAAGAGGTTGCCCTGTTGAAAGGGCGTCTAGTCATCCGACCCGGAATAAGAGCGCGGCGATCACGCTGCAAAGGTGTGCATCCGTTCATGGGTCGAACGGGGAGGTTTGCGGGGCTTGGCTTTGCGACTGCCGATGGGCGTTTTGGCCGCGGTGCTTTTTGCGGCCTTGTTGCTGTGTTCTCCGGGTGATGCCGGTGCGCAGTCGCTGCTCGATGGCGGCACCATCGAAGAGATTCGCATCGAAGGCTCCCAGCGTGTCGACCCTTCGACGGTCCAGAACTACATGCGGTTGGACCCGGGTGACCCCTTCGATGCCCTGCGCCTCGACGAGTCCCTGAAGGCGCTGTTTGCCACCGGTCTTTTCGCGGACGTGACGCTGACCCGTCAGGGCGACGCGCTCATTGTCCGCGTGGTTGAGAACCCGATCATCAACCGCATCGCCTTCGAGGGTAACAGCAGCATCGACAATGATATCCTGGAGGTCGAGATCCAGCTGCGCCCGCGCGTCGTCTACACCCGCACCAGGGTGCAGCAGGATGTGGAGCGGCTGCTGAACCTCTATCGCAGCCAGGGCCGCTTTGCCGCGACCGTCGAGCCCAAGATCATCCGTTTGGAACAGAACCGGGTCGATCTGGTCTTTGAGATCGACGAGGGGGCGACGACCGGGATTGAGACCGTCAACTTCATCGGCAACCGGGTCTTTTCGGATTCCTCCTTGCGCGGAGAAATCGCCACCACCGAGTCGGCCTGGTGGCGCTTCTTGACCAGCAATGACACCTACGATCCGGACCGCCTGAACTTCGATCAGGAATTGCTGCGCCGCTTTTACCTCAGTGAGGGCTATGCGGACTTCCGTGTGCTGTCGGTGGTTGCCGAGCTCACCCCCGACAAAGAGAACTTCATCATCACCTTCACCGTGGATGAGGGCCCACGCTACCGCTTCGGCGATATCGAGGTGACCTCGACCATTCCCAACCTCGATGCCGAGGTGTTGCGCGACTTTGTCACCACTGAGCAGGGCGACTGGTACGACGCCACCGAAGTCGACGACACAATCGATGTCTTGACCAATCAGGTCGGGAACCTGGGTTATGCCTTCGTGGACGTCCGTCCTGCGACCCAGCGGAACACGGAAGAGCTGGTCATCGACCTCAACTTCGAAGTGCAGGAGGGGCCGCGGGTCTTCGTCGAGCGCATCGACATCGAAGGCAACCAGCGCACGTTGGACAAGGTCATCCGTCGCGAGTTCCGCTTGGTCGAGGGCGACGCCTTCAATTCGGCCAAGCTGCGCCGCTCGCGCCAGCGGCTCAACAATCTCGGTTTCTTCCGCACGGTAGCCATCGACAATGTCGAGGGCAGCGCCCCGGATCGCACGGTGATTCAGGTCAATGTCGAAGAGCAGTCGACGGGCGATCTCAGCTTCGGCGCCGGCTTCTCCTCTGCATCGGGCCCGCTCGGCAACATCACCTTGCGAGAGCGCAACCTACTTGGCCGCGGCCAGGACCTGAGAGTGAGCTTCTCCTTGTCGGGTGCGTCGAGCGAGATCGATCTCAGCTTTACCGAGCCCTATTTCCTCGATCGGCCGATCGCCGCCGGTTTCGATGTCTTCCGCACGACCCGCGATATCAGCGCTTTGGACTTTGAAGTCGAACGAATCGGGGCGTCTTTGCGGGCCGGCTATGACCTGACGGAACATACCCGTCAGGTCGTCCGCTACACCTTCGAGCGTCAGGAGCTTAACGACGTCGATAGCGGCTCGTCGGCGGCAGCGCAGGAGGAGGACGAGCTCCAGTTCCGGTCTATCGTCTCGCAAACCCTGACCTGGGACCGGCGCGACAACCGTTTCGATCCGACCTCAGGCTGGCGGGTCAGCTTGGAGAACGAACTGGCCGGCCTGGGTGGCGATACGCGCTTCCTGAAGTCGACCACTTCGGCAACCTACTTCATTCCCGTCTTGGAGCAGGTGACACTGTCCATCGGCGGTGAGGCCGGGTTCCTGACGGGTCTTGGCGAAGACACCAACGTCAGCGATCGCTTTCTTCTGGGTGGCAACAACTTCAGAGGCTTCGAGGTTGGCGGGATCGGTCCGCGCGATCTGCCCTCCGATGATGCCATCGGCGGCACCCGCTTCTATAAGGGCACGGTCGAGCTTGCCTTTCCCCTCGGCCTACCGGAGGAGTTCAGCGTTCGTGGCCGCTGGTTCGTCGATGCCGGCAGCCTGTGGGACGCCGATAATGCGCCCGGCGACATCATTGACGACAACAAGCTCCGCGTTTCGACCGGGCCGGGCGTATCCTGGGATTCGCCCTTCGGTCCTCTTCGGGTGGATATCGGCTTCCCTATTCTGAAGGAGGAGGAAGATAAGACCGAGCTCCTCTCCTTCAGCTTCGGAACGCAATTCTAGCGCTGTTTCATACGTCTCGATTGGCGAAGCGCCGCCGACTTGCTAAGCACTGTCGGGGGCTTACCTTTCAGATTCCTGTCTAAGGCGCCAATGGGCATCGATCGCCAGATCGTGCCGGGGCCGCTGGCAGGGGCGGCGGACTCCCCAACGAACCTCTGGTCTTGAAGTCAAGCGGCGGTAAACGATGCCCGATAACCTGGTCAACGACTCTTCAGATGCGACGGGAACGTCGCTCGGAACCACAGACGTTCTTGCCATTATGGAGATGATTCCCCACCGCTATCCCTTCTTGCTGATAGATCGGGTCGTGGATTGCATCCCGGGGACCAGCGCGACCGGGATCAAGAACGTCACCATCAACGAACCGCACTTCCAGGGCCACTTCCCGAAGCAGCCGGTGATGCCCGGCGTGCTGATCGTCGAAGCCATGGCCCAGACGGCGGCGGTGCTGGTGGTGCATACCCTGGGCGACGACGCCGCCGGGCGCCTCGTCTACTTCATGTCCATCGACGGTGCGCGCTTTCGCCGGCCGGTCACCCCCGGCGACCAGCTCAAACTGGAGATGTCGATCGTGCAAAGCCGTCGCAATGTGTTCAAATTCGCCGGCAAGGCGACGGTCGACGGCAAGGTTGTGGCGGAAGGCTCTATCGCCGCCATGATCATGGACGAAAAGATCAACTGACTGCCCCGGGTGCTGCTGTCGCCCAGCGGGGGCGACAGCGCGCATGCTCAGCCGATCTACCGCTGCTGGATCGGCACGTAGTCGCGCGGCTCGTTACCCACATAGAGCTGCCGCGGGCGGCTGATGCGCTGGCTGGGATCCTCGATCATCTCGGTCCACTGCCCGACCCAGCCGACCGTGCGCGCCAAGGCGAAGAGTACGGTGAACATGGTCGTCGGGAAGCCCATCGCCTTCAGGATGATGCCCGAATAGAAGTCCACGTTGGGGAAGAGCTTCTTCTCGACGAAGTAGTCGTCCTCCAGCGCGATGCGTTCCAGCTCCATGGCAAGCTTCAGCAAGGGCTCTTCGCCGATGCCGAGTTCTTCCAGGACCTCATGGCAGCTCTTTTGCATCACCTTGGCGCGGGGGTCGTAGTTCTTGTAGACCCGGTGGCCAAAGCCCATGAGGCGGAAGGGATCGTCCTTGTCCTTGGCTCGCTCGATGAACTCGGGGATGCGGTCCACGCTGCCGATTTCCTGCAGCATGCGCAGGACGGCCTCGTTGGCTCCGCCATGGGCCGGCCCCCAAAGCGAGGCGATACCTGCGGCGATGCAGGCGAAGGGATTGGCGCCAGAGGAGCCGGCAATGCGCACCGTCGAGGTCGAGGCGTTCTGCTCATGGTCGGCGTGCAGGATGAAGATGCGGTCCATGGCTCGCGCCAGCACCGGGTTGACCACGTAGTCCTCCGCCGGCACGGAGAATATCATGTGCAGGAAGTTCTCGGCGTAGCTCAGATTGTTGCGCGGATAGACAAAGGGCTGGCCGACCGAATACTTGTAGGCCATGGCCGCGATCGTCGGCATTTTTGCGATCAGCCGATGCTGCGCCACCATCCTCTGGTGCGGATCGTTGATGTCGGTCGAGTCGTGATAGAAGGCCGAAAGGGCGCCGACCACGCCGACCATGATGGCCATGGGGTGCGCGTCGCGCCGGAAGCCGCGGTAGAAGTTCACCATCTGCTCGTGCAGCATGGTGTGATACGTGATGTTGTGCTCGAACTTGGCTTTCTCCTGGGCGTTGGGCAGTTCGCCGTGGAGCAGCAGGTAGCAGACTTCCATGAAATCGCTGTGCTCAGCCAGGTCTTCGATCCTGTAGCCGCGATGCAGCAAGATGCCGGCATCGCCGTCGATGAAGGTGATGCCCGAGTCGCATGACGCCGTGGAGGTGAAGCCCGGGTCATAGGTGAACATGTCGGTTTCCGCGTAGAAACGCCTGATATCCACCACGGAAGGCCCTAGAACGCCGTCGATGATTGGCAGCTCCCAGCTCTGGCCGGTACGGTTGTCGATCATCGTGAAGCTGTTGCGTGCGTCCTGCGATGCCTGCGCGACGGTGGAGGCGTCTGTCATAGGCGAATTCCTCTACAGCGGGGCGGGGGATTTAGCTGCGGTGCAGCATATAGCCTAGCCCCAACCTGATCAATTCGGGCCTTCGGTCAAGTGCGAACAAAGCAGGAATAGCAGCTATGAACGCCTTGTTCTTCTTGAGCTTACATCGCGAAACAAACACATAATCATTTGATTTCACTTAATACTGTCTTTCGCGTCTTGCATCCGAGCAAGGCTCTCATCGCGCCCGAGCAGCGCCATCACTTCGAAGATACCGGGAGAGGTGGTGCTACCGGTAAGGGCGGCGCGAAGTGGTTGCGCAACTTTTCCAAGCTTAATGTCTTGGCGTTCGGCGAAACCACGCAAGGCGGTATCGAGGCTGTCTTCGTCCCAATCGGGTAGCGCCGCCAAGTCTTGCGACAGAGCCTCGAGCCGCGCCAGCGCATCGGCATCGAGCAGCTTGCGGGCCTTGTCGGTCATCTCCAACGGCCGTTTGGCGATGTAGAAGGCGGCGGCCTCGGCCAAGTCATTGAGTGTCTTGGCGCGCGGGGTCAGTCCCGGCATCGCCCGGCGCAGCAGGTCCTTTTCGGCGTCGTCGAAATTGCGTCCGGCGCGTTCCTCCAGGAGAGCGACCAGCCGTCCGGCATCGATTTCGCGGAGGTAGTGGGCGTTGAGGCTGTCGAGCTTTTCGAGGTCGAGCCGCGCCGGCGAGCGGCCGATGGCCTCGAGCCCGAACCAATCGATGGCCTGCGCGGTGGAGATGATCTCCTCGTCGCCGTGCGACCAGCCCAGACGCAGCAGGTAGTTACGCAGCGCTTCCGGCAAATAGCCCATCTCGCGGTAAGCCTCGATGCCAAGCGCGCCATGACGCTTGGAGAGCTTGCTGCCGTCGGGCCCGTGAATGAGGGGGATGTGCGCGAAGCTCGGCAAGGGCCAAGCGAGCGCCTTGAACAGCTGGGTCTGGCGGAAGGCGTTGGTCAGATGGTCGTCGCCACGCACCACATGAGTCACGCCCATGTCGTGGTCGTCCACCACGACCGAGAGCATGTAGGTCGGCGTGCCGTCGGAGCGCAGCAGGATCATGTCGTCGAGTTGTTTGTTGCTGACCGTGACCTGGCCCTGCACCTTGTCGTCGATCACCGTCTCGCCGTCCTGCGGCGCTTTCAGGCGAATCACCGGGTCGACGCCGGCCGGCGCCTCGGCCGGGTCGCGGTCGCGCCAGCGCCCGTCATAGAGCATGGGGCGGCCCTCGGCCTTCGCCTTCGCCCGCATCTCCTCCAACTCCTCGGCCGTGCAGTAGCAGCGATAGGCGCCGCCGCTTTCCAGCAGCGACAGGGCGACCTCACGGTGCCGCTCCGCCCGCTGGGACTGGAAGACCGCCTCACCATCCCAGTCCAGGCCGAGCCAGCCGAGCCCCTCGATGATGGCGTCGATAGCCTCTTGAGTAGAGCGCTTGCGGTCCGTGTCCTCGATGCGCAGCAGGAATTTGCCGCCGCAGTGGCGCGCATAGAGCCAATTGAATAGCGCGGTGCGCGCGCCGCCGATATGCAGGAATCCGGTGGGCGAGGGGGCGAAACGGGTGACGGTTGCGTCGGCTTGGCTCATGATCCGCGGTCGGTTGAATGGCTGGAGTATCGGGCGCCGGCGAGGAATTAGCGGCGCGGGCCGCGCGCTGTTTGCGCGATTTCGCCGACAAGGGCAAGCAGAGCCTCCAGGCCGTCGTCCTCGTCGCGCTGTGCGTCCGGCCAGCAATGGAGCGTGATCCGCGGTTGTTCGGCGCGCCGCTTGATGACGGTGAGCGTCGTGACCTGGCTGTCGTCGTGCCAGACGGCGCCGTTCAGGGCATCGAGGCAGGCCTTCGCCACGTTGTCTACGTCGAAGCGCGCAGCCTCCGCCTGGTGCTCGACCCAGATGGTCACGGCATAGCACTCGTAGGAGGGGCGCTGCCGACGATAGTCCTTTTGAAAGAAGGCTCTGATCGGCGCTTGCAGTTGCCCGCCCTGGGTCGAAAGCCCCTGGTACTGCAGTACGATGGCCGTCCGCGAGAGACGTGCCAGCCGCACCTTGCCGCGCCCCTCCCAGCCGTGCGCATCTTGGGTGGTCTCGATGCCTTTGGCCCCCTGCATTGGGCATTTCTCAAGCAGACCGGGCGACTTGGCAACAGCGCCCGCCGACTCTAGCAGGCGAGCAAGCGGCGGTTTGGATCAGCGCTGTCGGCACTCCACCTTCGTTTGGGTATCGAGATCGCCGGCATCGACCTTTGTCAGTTGGGCCCAAAACGCCTTGGCGTTCTCCTCATGCCATGAGCGAAACTGTGGTCCCCAATTGCGGCGAGCGTTCTCGCAGGTCGCCATATCCGCCATCGGCACGATCTCGACGATTGTGGACATACCGACTTGGTTCGGTTGTCCTTCCGGCGTGAAGGCGTTCAAGCTCAGGGTCACTGCAATCACCAGCGACGTCGTCATCAGCCCTACCTCTTGTTTCTTGTCGTTCGAACGGACCTACCATCTTCGCGGCCCATGGCCATTACACAACCAACCTATAGTAAGTAATGACTCTCATGGCCTTCTGCTCTGCGGACTTCGGGTCGTTTCCTCCTGCGGGGCAGATAGCATAAGGTTGTGCCTTGGGCTGCCTTGATGGGGTAGGGGGTGTCACAAGCCTACGGCAACGCCGGACAATCGAATGCCTTGGGGTCGGGCCGGCGTTTCGGCCGAGTCTCGGCATGGATCGGGTGCGCCCTGCTCGCCGAGCGCGACCGCTGGATCCTCTGGTGCCCGGTCGGCCTTGGCTGTGGCATCGCGCTCTACTTCGCCCTGCCGCGGGAGCCGGCACCGGAGTGGGGTATCACCGCACTGGTCCTGGCTGTCGTCGCGGGCTGGCTGTCTCGCCGCAACGCCGCGCTGCTTGGCCTCTGCCTCTGTCTTGGGCTGGTCTTCGCCGGTTTTTCTCTGGCGCAGTGGCGCACCGCGACGGTCGCCGCCCCGGTTTTGACCGAGGAGACGCGGGCGCTCTGGCTGACCGCTCGTGTCCTGCGCGTCGAGGAGCGGCAAACCCGCGTGCGTCTGCTGCTCGAGCAGCCGATTGTCGAGGGGCCGAGCAGCTTGCCGCGGCTGGAGCGCCTTCGTCTCTCCATGGCCTCCAAGCGCCTGGCGATTGAGCCTGGAGATTGGCTCCGGCTGCGCGCGGTCCTGCGACCGCCGAGCCCGCCGGTCGCACCGGGCAGCTACGACTTCGCCCGGCGCGCCTACTTCGAGCGCATCGGGGCCGTCGGTTTCGTGCTGGGCCATGCAGAGCCGGCGACGGCGCCGGCCGGGCTGGCCGCACCGCCAGGCCTGTTCAACGAAATCACTGCGCGCTGGGAGCGGCTGCGCCAGCGCATTTCGCAACGCCTGCGCGCTGACCTCGGGGGACAGGAAGGGGCTGTGGCCGCCGCCCTCATTGTCGGCGACCGCAGCGGCTTGAGCGAGGCGACGACCCAGAACCTGCGCGATTCCGGACTGGCGCACCTGCTTGCCATCTCCGGCCTGCATCTCGGCCTGATGGCCGGGACCTTCTTCTTCGCCATGCGCTTCCTTCTCGCACTCGTCCCGCCATTGGCACTGCGCTATCAGATCAAGAAGTGGGCGGCGGTGGGGGCTCTGATCGTCGCTTTCGTCTACATGCTGCTGGCCGGCGCCACCGTGCCGGCGCAGCGCGCCTTCCTGATGATCGCCATCGTCTTCTTGGCCATCCTCATTGACCGCAACGCCATCTCCCTGCGGCTGGTGGCTTGGGCGGCGACCGTGCTTCTCGTCTTCAGCCCGGAGCTATTGCTGTCAGTCAGCTTCCAGCTGTCCTTCGCCGCCGTCGCCTGCCTGGTGGCAGCCTACGAGCAGATCAGCGCCCGGCGCCGGCTGGCAACAGGAGGCTGGCTGGGGGCCGGGGAGAGCGGATGGCTGCAGGGCCTGACTCGCTACCTCGGCAACGTTGGCCTGGCTACCGTGATCGCCACCCTGGCGACCACGCCTTTCGCCGTCTACCACTTCAACCGCCTGGCCTGGTTCGGTCTCTTGGCCAATCTGATCGCCGTGCCGGTCACGGCGCTCTGGATCATGCCCTTGGCTCTGGTGACGCTCCTGCTCATGCCGCTTGGCCTTGAAGGCCCGGTCGTCTTTCTCATGGGGCTTGGTATCACCCTGTTGCTCTGGGTGGCCGAAACGGTGGCAGGTTGGCCTGGCGCAATTTCTCTGCTGCCCTCCATCACGCCGCTCGGCCTCGGTCTTCTCGTCATGGGTGGACTCTGGCTGATCATCTGGCGGCGACGCTGGCGCTGGCTCGGCCTGCCCTTCGTGTTGGCCGGCTGGAGCACCGTCGCCCTGCACAGCCCGCCGCACGTCCTGGTCTCACAGGAGGCGAGGCTGATCGCGCTCCTGGGGCCCGACGGCGGCTACTATTTCAACCGTCTGAGGGGCGGGCGCTTCGTGCGCGAAAGCTGGCTGGAGGACCAGGGCGAGGACAAGTCTGCGGCCGCGAACCGCGGTTTCGATGCCGCTGTTGGAGACTGGCTGCACTGCGACGCGCTCGGATGCCGTGCCGTACTGGCCGGGCGCAGCGTTGCGCTTGTCCGGCAACCCCTGGCGTTTCAGGAAGACTGCCGGCGCAGCGATATCGTGGTCAGCTTCTCTCCGGCGCCGCAGGCTTGTGCAACGGCTCGCAGCCCGCCGGCGCTGGTGATCGACGGTAGCCGTCTGGCGAAAGATAAGGCGCTGTCGATCTGGCTAGATGAGGAAGAGGTCAGGCTGAGCAGCGTCGCTCAGGTGAGCGGCCAGCGGCCCTGGGCCTGGTGGAGCCGTATAGAGCTTGGCGCGCCCTAATAGCTGCGCAAGAGGCCAACTAGGTGGCCCTGGATCTGCACGCGGTCGGGCGGGAAGAGCCGCGGCTCATAGTTCTTGTTGGCCGGTTCGAGGGCAATGGCGCCGCCACGGCGGCGAAAGCGCTTCAAGGTGACCTCTTCGTTGTCCACCAGGGCAACGACGATGGCGCCGTTGTCGGCGCTGTTGCTGCGCTCGATGATCACCGTGTCGCCGTCGAGGATGCCGGCTTCCATCATGGAGTCGCCCTCGACCACCAGGGCGTAGTGTTCGCCGCGCCCCAGCATATGCGGCGGCACATCGACATAGTTCGCGCTGTCGCGCAGCGCTTCGATCGGCGTGCCGGCGGCGATCTTGCCGTAAAGCGGCAGGCTGCGGCCCTCGTTACCGCGCACCTGGGAGGTGCGGCCAGTGAGCGCGCTCGGGCGGGTCAGCCCCCCTTCGATCACGTTGGGATGGAAACGGGAGACAGGCTGCGGCTTGCCGGTGGTGCTGTCGGGCAGGCGCAAGACTTCGATGGCACGCGCCCGGTGCGGCAGGCGGCGAATGAAGCTGCGTTCTTCCAGCGCGGTGATCAGGCGGTGGATGCCGGACTTGGAACGGAGGCCGAGTGCCTCCTTCATCTCGTCGAAGGAGGGCGAAACGCCATTCTTTGCCAGGTAGTCTTGCAAGAAAACGAGCAACTGGTGCTGCTTCCTGGTCAGCATAGGTTCCACCCCCGCGCCGCTGATAACCCTGAGACTTGAAGTAGTTTGAAGTTAGATTATACGTGGTATGTACGTCAAGTGTTCTCTTTTCGATCTCTTTTTTGACCTATCGTCCCGATACTAGTCAAGCAGCAATACGGGGACGAATTCACCGGCTTGTATAGCCGGCGCGTGCGGCGCGCGCACGATCAGGCAATCGGCACGGGAAAGCGTACGCAGCATGGAGCTGTCTTGTTTGGGAAACGGGACGGCACTGAGTTGGCCTTCCGGGCCGCTCTCCAACGTCGCCCGCATATAGTCCTGCCGCTTGTCGTTGGCAGGCAGCGGCGCCATCAGTTCGGCGGTGCCGAGGCGGTGCGGCGGCCGGGTGAGACCCAGCATGCGTTCCATCGCCGGGCGCACGAAGAGCAGGCCACAGACCAAGGACGAGACGGGATTGCCGGGCAGGCCGATCATCGGCGTCTTGCCGAGGTGGCCGAACATCAGGGGTTTGCCCGGGCGCATGGCAATGCGCCAAAAATCAAGCGAAAGCTGCTCTTCGGCCAGCACCGCGCGCACCAGATCGTGGTCGCCGACCGAGGCGCCGCCGGTGGTCAGCAGCAGGTCGGCACCCTCCGCGCCGGCGGCAAGGCGCTCTAGAGAGTCGCGGTTGTCGGCGGCGATGCCGAGGTTGATCGGTTCGCCGCCGCAGTCCCGCACCAGGGCCGAGAGCGCGATGGCGTTGGAGCTGACAATCTGGCTCGGCCGACGCTGCTCGCCCGGCATGACCAGCTCGTCACCGGTGGACAGGATGGCGACGCGCGGCCGCCGGTGAACGGAAACCCAGGGTACGTCCATCGCGGCGATCAGGCCGACGTGACGCGGCGTCAGCCAGGTACCGGCCTCGACCCCAGGATCGCCTTCACTGAAGTCCAGCCCGCGTGCGCGGACATAGACACCGCGGGACGGTACTTCTTTGACGACGACCTCGTCGCCGTCTTGGTCCGTGTCCTCTTGAATGACGATGCTGTCCGCACCCTCCGGCAGCGGCGCCCCGGTGAAGATGCGCACCGCCTCGCCGGCGCCGAGCGGCCGCTCGAAGAGACTGCCGGCGGGCACCGCGCCGACCACGCGCAATCGCGCCGGCGCCTGGGGCAGGTCGGCTGCCCGCACGGCATAGCCGTCCATGGCCGAGACAGCGTGAGGCGGCTGGGTGATGCGTGCCGTGACCGCTGCGGCGAGGACGCGGCCGAAGGCTTCGTCAACGCTGACGGTCTCGGCGGGCAGAGGGGAGAAGGCGGCGAGAATGCGCGCCAGGGCTTCGTCCACCGACAGCATTTCGTCAGTCGGCCTCGTAGCTTCCGGACTTGCCGCCGGATTTGTGGGTCAGGCGGATGTCGCCGATGCGCATGCCGCGGTCGACCGCCTTGCACATGTCATAGACCGTCAGGGCGGCGACGCTGACGGCGGTCAGGGCTTCCATCTCGACGCCGGTCTTGCCGGTCAGCTTGCAGGTTGCCTCGATGTCGACGGCGTTGCGCTCCGGGTCGGGCGTCAGCTCGACCTTGACCGAGGTCAGCATCAAGGGATGGCAGAGCGGGACCAGATCGGGCGTGCGCTTGGCCGCCATGATGCCGGCCAGGCGCGCCACGGTCAGCACGTCGCCCTTGGGCACGCCGCCGGATTGAATGAGCGCAAGAGTCTCGGGCGCCATGACGACGCTGCCCCGTGCCGTCGCCCGGCGCTCCGTGTCCTCCTTGGGCGAGACGTCGACCATGGTCGCGCGCCCCTCGGCATCGAGATGGGTCAGCCGGCTCATGCCGCCGCTCCCTCTTGCACGAGCAGGCTCGCGGTGGCGGCCGCAACGTCGGCTTGCCGCATGAGCGACTCGCCAATCAGGAAGGCCTGGGCGCCGGCCTTGCGCAGCTTCGCGATATCGGCCGGGTTGTAGATGCCGCTTTCCCCGACCAGCAGACGGTCGGCGGGAAAGTCCTTGGCCAGCTCGATCGTCGTCGCGAGATCGACCTTCAAGGTCTTAAGGTTGCGGTTGTTGATACCGATAAGAGGCGAGCGCAGGCGCAGCGCGCGCTCGAGCTCTTCGGCGTCGTGCGCTTCGATCAGCACGTCCATGCCGAGGTCGAGCGCCGTGGCTTCAAGCTCGGCGGCCTGGGCATCCGTCAGCGCCGCCATGATCAGCAGAATACAGTCGGCGCCGAGCGCGCGGGACTCGACGATCTGATAGGGCTCCAGCATGAAGTCTTTGCGCAGCACCGGCAGATCGACCGCCGCGCGGGCCTGCTTGAGATAGTCATCGTGGCCCTGAAAGTAGGGCTCGTCGGTCAGCACCGAGAGACAGGTCGCGCCGCCTTCGGCGTAAGCGCGGGCCAGTGTCGCCGGCTCGAAGTCCTCGCGGATCAAACCCTTGGAGGGCGAGGCTTTCTTGATCTCGCAGATCAGCGCCACGCGGCCCTCGCCGGCGCGGCGGCTCAAGGCCGCATGAAAGCCGCGCGGCGGTGAGGCCTCTTTCAGCGTGGCTTCTAATCGAGCCAGCGGCTTGGCCGCCTTCTTGGCGGCGACCGCCTCGCGCTTGTCGGCACAGATCTTGGCGAGCACATCTGTCATAGTCATTCGGCCGCGGCCGCCTCCCGGCTGATGGCGACCAGCTTGTCGAGCACCTGGCGCGCGGCACCGCTATCGATGGCGTCGGCCGCCTGCGCTGCGCCTTCCTTCAGGTCGCTTGCCTTGTCGGCGATGATCAGGGCCGCAGCGGCGCTGAGCACCACGATATCGCGGTAGGGGCCTCTCTCGCCGGCCAGCAGGGCGTCGATTGCCGCCGCGTTGTACGTCGCATCGCCGCCGGTCAAGTCGCTGAGCTGGCTGCGCGGTAGGCCGGCATCCTCCGGCACCACCTCGAAACAGGTCACACGGCCGTCCTTCAGCTCGGCGACCTGCGAGGGGCCGGTGGTCGAAAGCTCGTCGAGGCCGCTGTCGCCGTACACCACCCAGGCGCGTTCATGGCCCAGGCCCTTGAGCACCTCGGCGAGGGGCTCAATCCAGGCGCTGTCGAAGACACCGATGATCTGCCGCTTGACCCGCGCCGGGTTAGAGAGCGGCCCGAGCAGGTTGAAGATGGTGCGGGTGCCGAGCTCGACCCGCGTCGGGCCGACGTGGCGCATGGCGGCATGGTGGCGCGGCGCCATCAGGAAGCAGGTGCCGGCCTCCCACAGGGCCTTGCGCACCAGGGCCTGGTCGGCATCGATGTTCACGCCCAAAGCGGTCAGCACGTCGGCGGCGCCGCTCTTGGAGCTTTGTGCCTTGTTGCCGTGTTTGGCCACTGGCACGCCGCAGGCGGCGACGACGAAGGCCGTGGCCGTGGAGATGTTGTAGGTGCCCGTGGCGTCGCCGCCGGTGCCGCAGGTGTCGAGGGCGCCCGGTGGCGCCTCGACGGTCAGCATCTTGGCCCGCATGCTCTTCGCGGCACCCAGGATCTCCGGGACTTGCTCGCCGCGGACCCGGAGGCCCATCAGGAAGGCGCCAATCTGCGAGGGCGTCGCCGCGCCGGACATGATGATGTCGAAGGCGCCCTCGGCCTGCGCTTCGCTCAGTACTGTGCCCTCGGCGACCAGCCGCAGAAGGGCTTTGAGATCGGGACTCTCGCTTGACATCGCGGCGTCGCTCAGGCGTTGGCCGCTTGCCGCAAGGGGGGCTGGTTGTGGCCGGCGCGACGCAGGAAGTTGCCGAGCAGGGCATGACCATGCTCGGAGGCGATGGATTCCGGATGGAACTGGACGCCGTGCACGGGGCGGGTCTTATGGCTCAAGCCCATGACGACGCCGTCTTCGGTCCAGGCCGTAACCTCCAGGCAGTCCGGCACGCTGTCCGGCGCCACGGTCAGCGAGTGGTAGCGCGTTGCGCCGAGCGGTGAGGGCAGGCCCTCGAAGACGCTGCCTTGCTTGTGTTCAATGGGGCTCAGCTTGCCGTGCATGGGCGCCGGCGCCCGCACCACCTTGCCGCCAAACGCCTGGGCGATGGCCTGATGGCCCAGGCAGACGCCGAGAATGGGCATCTCCTCCGGTGTTGCGGCGATCAGCTCCAGGCAGATGCCGGCCCGGTCCGGATCGCAGGGGCCGGGCGAGATGATCAGGCCCTGCGGATGCTTGGCGAGCACGTCTTCGACGGCGATCTGATCGTTGCGCCACACCTCGATCTCCGCCCCCAGCTCGCCGAGGAAGTGATAGAGGTTGTAGGTGAAGCTGTCGTAGTTATCGATCAGAAGAAACATGGCTTTCACTCGCTTGAAGGGCGGCTGTTATAGCAACGGCATTCGGCGGGCGAAAGCGCCATGCGGCGCGGGCTCGGCGCATTCGGCGAGCCTGCCTTATCCACAGCGCGCCGGTTGGAAAACCATAGGGCTTCGCGAAAAATTAAACGAGAATGCTCAACATACTGTCGCTGGGGCTCTTGAGGCGCCTCGGCGAACCAAAGTCTTGTGGAAGCTTATCGAGAGAACGCATTGTCGTGGCTGGATTTTCTCTGAAGTCGATGAGCTTTCTACGCGCCCCTAAGTTCGGCTTTTCCCTGATCGGCTTGGTTTTCGGGGCCGGGGTCGCCGCCGGCGCCCTGCTGTCGCCGGAGGCCGAGCTGGAAGGCCAAAACGCCTTTGTGCCGAAGCCTATCGTTGACTCCCAAGAAACGCCCGATCGCGGCACGGCCTCCAAGGCCGAAGCCGAGGCACGTGCCAGCCTGTCGCGTGAGCGCGCACCTCTTTCGGTCCTGGTCTCGCGCGAGCGCCGGGAGGTCCGTGCGCTTGCCCAGGAGGCGCGGGGGCTGGTGGGAGACGCCGGCCTGTCGCAGGAGAGCCGGGAGCTGCTGGCTCTGGCGCGCGAAGAGATCAGGAATGTCGAGCAGGCGCCGCTCGAGCTGGCCTACGCAGCGCCGTCGAACCTTTGGGCCTTGGGCGATACGCCGCCCAGCAGCGCGTCGTTGGCGCTCCCTGGCGCCGGCACGGCCGCCCTGGCAGCCCTGACCCCGAGCGCCGGCCAAGCCCAAGGTGTTGAACCAGAGGCCATGCAATCAGCGGCAGTCCCGCGTTTGGGCGAGGACGAAAGGCTGGCCTGGCGCCGCAACGCGGCCAGGCCGACGGCGCTGCGCGACTGGCCGAAGATCGCCATCGTCATCGATGATCTGGGCAACAACCGCGCGCGCTTCCGCAGCGTGGCGGCACTGCCCAGTGGCTTGACGCTCTCATTCCTGACCTATGCCGAGGCCATCGAGGAGTTGGCCCAGGAGGCGCGGGCCGCCGGCCACGAGGTCATGCTCCACGTGCCAATGGAGCCGCAAGGCGGCAGCCCTGCCGTGCCGGGCTTGCTGTCCTCGTCGCTGCCTGTGGCCGAGCTGGACCGCCGCATCGCAAGCGCGCTGTCGCGCCTGCCGCTCGCCGCCGGCGTCAACAATCACATGGGCAGCCGCTTCACCGAGGACCGCGAGAAGATGCGCCGCGTGCTCTCAGCCGTGCGCTCCAAGGGATTGTTTTTCCTGGATTCAAAGACCTCACCCAAGTCGGCCGGCCTCTCCGTCGCGCGTGAGCTTGGGGTGCCCTCCATCGCCCGCGACGTCTTCCTCGACCATGAGATCGACGGGCAGGCCATCCGTCGTCAACTGAAGCTTCTGGAGCAAGTGGCGCGGGAGCGCGGCTATGCCGTCGCCATCGGCCATCCCCATGCCGCCACCATCGAGGCGCTGCGCGAATGGCTGCCGACCCTGCCCGGCAAGCACCTGACCATCACGCCACTCAGCGATATCATCGCTTCGCAGCAGGCCGCGACCCAGATCGCCAGCGCCCGGGACTAAGCGGACTGCACCCGCCACCCCTTAAACTGTCACCCCGGCCTTGAGCCGGGGTCCATTTCTAAGCCTGTGCCAAGCCTATCCATGGACCCCGGATGTCGCCTCTAGCGAGGCTCCTCCGGGGTGACAGGCTGTGGTGCGGCTCCACCGACCATCACCCCTCCCGCGCGGCGTAGCGGACCGCTTCCTCGGCGGCGCGGATGAGGGCGCGGGCCTTGTTGCGGGTTTCCTGATACTCGGCCTCCGGCTCGCTGTCGGCGACGATGCCGGCGCCGGCCTGCACCATCATCTGCCCGTCCTTCACGATGGCGGTTCTCAGCGCGATGCAGGTGTCCATGTCGCCGTCGCTGCCGAGGTAGCCCACCGCCCCGGCGTAGAGGCCGCGCCGGTCGGGCTCCAGCTCGTCGATGATCTCCATGGCGCGCACCTTGGGGGCGCCGGAGACGGTGCCGGTGGGAAAGCCGGCGCAGAGGGCGTCGACCGCGTCGTGGCCGTTCTCCAACTCGCCCTCGACCGTCGAGCTGATGTGCATGACGTGGCTGTAGTACTCGATGATCTCGCGGGCGGTCACCTTGACCGAGCCGACCTTGGCGACCCGGCCCACGTCGTTGCGGCCGAGATCGAGCAGCATGAGATGTTCGGCAAGCTCCTTGGGGTCGGCGAGCAGGTCGGCAGCCAGGGCCTGGTCCTCCTGCGCCGTGGCGCCGCGTTTGCGGGTGCCGGCCAGGGGTCGGATGGTGACCACGCCGTCGCGCAGCCTGACCAGGATCTCGGGCGAAGAGCCGACGGCGGCGAAGTCCCCGAAGTCCATGAAGAAGAGAAAGGGCGAGGGGTTGAGCCGGCGCAGCGAACGGTAGAGCGCGAAGGGCGGCAGGCTGAAGGGCACGGCGAAGCGCTGCGAGATCACCACCTGGAAGATGTCGCCGGCGTAGATGTACTCCTTCGCCGTCTCGACCATGGCCTTGAAGGCCTCGGGCGTCATGTTGGCGCTGGGCTGGGGCAGGGCGCCTCCGCCGATCGCGCTGTCGCGGCGATAGGGGAGCGAGCGGTTGAAGTCGGCCACGACCTCCGCCAGGCGTTCGCGCGCCAGATCGAAGGCGGCCTGGGCCGTAAGGCCGCTGTCCGGCCAGACCGGCGTGATGACGGTGACCTGGTCCTCCACCCGGTCGAAGACGGCGGTGACGGTCGGCCGCACCATGATGGCGTCGGGCAGGCCGAAGAGGTCCGGATTGTCGTCCGGGATCGCCTCGAACTGCCGCACCATGTCATAGCCGAAATAGCCGATCAGCCCGGAAGCCATGGGCGGCAGCGACTTCGGCAGGGTCAGGCGCGAGGCATGCCAGAGCGCCCTCAGGCTCTCCAGCGGCGGGGCCTCCTCAGCGACGAAGTCGTGGGGATTGAAGCGCGCTTGGCGGTTGATCTCGGCCTTCTGGCCGCGGCAGCGCCAGATCACGTCGGGCTTCATGGTGATGAAGGAGTAGCGGCCGATGGTGGCGCCGCCCTCCACCGATTCGAACAGGAAGGAGTAGGGCAGGCCCTCGGCCAGCTTCAGGAAGGCGGAGACGGGAGTCTCCAGGTCGGCCACCAGCGAGGTCCAGACGACCTGCGCCTCGCCATGATCGAAGCGCCGCTGAAACTCGGCGAGCTCGGGTTCCACCATCATGGCTCGGCCTAGTAGCTGGTGATGATGCTGTCGATCGCCACCTGGTTGGTGCTGACGCCATAGCGGCTCTGCAGGTCGGCGAGGTAGAGCGACATCAGCTCGTTGGCGCGTTCCCGGCGCAGGCGCTGCTGAACGTCCTGGTAGCGCTCGCCATCCGCATCCGGCGTTGCCGCGATAACGCTGTCTAGCACGCCGACCGCAGCCCCGCGCTCGCCCTCGACGATGAAGGGCTCGTCGCCTTCGGTGCCGAAAAGCACCGGTGCAAAATCTTGTGAGGGGGTCGAGATCGGGTCGCGTTGGAAGCGGGTCATGGGGCTACTGGTCTGCACCGTCAGGCCTTCGTTCTCCGCCGCCTTGGTCAGGTCGGCGCCGAGCCGGACCTGCTCGGCCATGCGCTCGGCCCGTGCGAGCGCGTCCTGCCGCCGCTGATCGTCGATGTAAGCGGCCTCGACCTCGGTTCTGACATCGTTCAGGGGCCGGTTGGCCGGCGGGGTCACGCCGTCGACGCGGAGGACGAAATAGCCCTCCTGCCCGTCCTCGACCAGAAAGCTTTCCTCACCCGGTTCGCCTTCGTCCACCATCTGCAGGAAGCTGTCGAGGGACGCCAAGCCGCCCGGCCGTTGGCCGCTGCGGTCGCGGCCCAACGCATCGAGGGCCGGGTAGCGGATGAGCTCCAGGGTGAGCTGCTCGGAGGCGCCTTCCAGCCCTTCGCCGCCAGCCAGGATGTCGTCGAGCTGGTTGGTCAGGGAGATCACGGCTTCGATCGCCCCCTCGCGGCGAACCAGTGTGCCAAGCTCCTCGCGCACGTCCTCCAGGCTCGGGTCGCGGCCTTCGGTGACGTCGACGACGTTCAGGACATGCCAACCGAAATCGCTGCGCACGGGCCCGCCCATCTCCCCTGGCTCCAGGGAGAAGGCCAGCTCCGCCAGCTCTGTGCCGAGGGTGTTGGACAGTGCGTCCTTGCTGAAACGGCCGATATTGATGGGAGCGCCGGCCTCCACGGCCTCGCCGAGCGCCGCCAGATCAGCCTGCCCTGCCATCGCCGCCTCGGCGGCCTCCGCCTTGTCCTCCGTCAGCAGCACGATCTGCTCGATCTCGCGCTCTTCCGGCTCGATCAGGCTCTCGCGGCGCACCTCGTACTCTTCGGCGAGCTGGGCGTCGGAGATGGCGATTTCCTCCAGGAAGTCATCCGGTCGGATCCAAAGGGCCGTGACACTGCGATACTCGGGTGAGCGGAAGCGGTCGGCGACCTGCTCGTAAAAGGCTTCCAGCGCGACCTGGTCCGGTGCCTCGATCGAGTCGGCCGGCGGCAGCGGCACCTCGACGAAGCGGGCCGTACGGCGCTGCTCCTGATAGGCATAGAGCATACGGGCCAACTGGTCCGGGACCGACGCGCCGCTCGCCAAGGCCTGCGAGATGCGGGCTTGCACGGCTTCGCGGCGAAGCTCCCGGGCAAGGCCGGCTTCCGTCAAGTCGTTGGCGCGCAAGTACTGCTCGAAGTTGAAGCGGTCGAACTGCCCGAGCGAGTCGCGGAAGGCGTCCTGGGCGAAGATGATCCGGCGGATCTGATCGTCGGTCACCGTCAGGCCGAGGTCTTGCGCCTGCTGATCTAAAAGCCCGCGGGTCACGAGCTGACCGAGCACTATCTCCGGTAGGCCCAGGTCGCGCAGCATCTCGGAAGACAGGCTGCCGCCGAGATTCTGCTGCAGCTGGCTGTACTGGCGGCCGAAGCTGCGACGGAACTCGATCTCGGTGATCTCCTGGTCGCCGACTTCGGCGACCACATTACCGTGCTGGCCCGGACGGAAGGTGTCGCCGATGCCCCAGACGGCAAAGCTGAGGATGAGCAAGGCGAAGAGTATGCCGACGAAGGTCTTGACGATGATTCCACGAAACTTGTGCATCCTGCTCGCCTTGTTGACTTGCGATTCACTGCCGAGAAAGCGCCGGCATCTTAGGAGGCAGGCCATGGGCGGGCAACCGCCCGCAACCTGATGGCCAGCCTCACTCGTCTATGCTAGCAAAGCCCTCGTCGCTGTGCGGAATTGCACGCGTTTCCGGGGCAGTTTCAAGGCAGAGAGAGGGCACCGTGCGCAAATTAATTGTCGGTAACTGGAAAATGAATGGCCTGCGGCAGTCTGCGGACGCGCTGGTGCGCGGCATTCTCGATGGGCTGCCGGTGGGGGCCGACGTCGGCGTTGCGCTCTGTCCGCCGGCCACCTTGCTGGCCTCCGTCGCCGACATGGTCCGGGAGAGCCCTGTCGAGGTGGGTGGGCAGGATTGTCACCCCGAGGCATCGGGTGCCCACACGGGCGATATCGCCGCGCCGATGCTTGCCGATGCCGGGGCGCGATACGTCATTGTCGGGCATTCCGAGCGGCGCAGCGACCATGGTGAAAGCGACGCGCTGGTCCGTGCCAAGGCGGAGGCGGCCTTGGCGAGCGGGCTGCGGCCAATCGTCTGTATCGGTGAGACGGCAGAGCAGCGCCGGGCCGGCGAGGCCCTGGCGGTGATCAAGCACCAGCTTGCCGGCTCGCTGCCGGCCTTCGCGCAGGCCGATGCGCTGGTGGTTGCCTACGAGCCGGTCTGGGCGATCGGCACCGGCGACACGGCAACCCCGGCCGACGTGGAAGAGGTTCACGCCCTCATCCGCACGGCTTTGCGCAGTGCTGCGGGCGATGCCGGCAGCCAAGTGCCCATTCTCTATGGCGGTTCGGTGAAGCCCGCCAACGCCGGCGAGCTTCTGGGCACGGCCGAGGTCGACGGCGCGCTGGTCGGCGGGGCCAGCTTGAAGGCCGAGGACTTTCTCGGCATTATCACGGCCGCCGCCGCGCTCAACTGACGCTCGGCCCAAGTCTCGGCTTAGGTCTCGGCACAGTTGGGTCAATTCGCTGGCAATTGCCGCCCGGCCCTATTATATCGCGCCCATAGGCGCGGGCTGGGCTCTTTGCGCCCGTGCTTCATCCAGAGATAGATTGCTGCCGCCATGCTTACGGTTCTTCTTGTCGTTCACGTCTTGATTGCCTTGGCCTTGATTGTCGTGGTCCTGCTGCAGCGCAGCGAGGGCGGCGGCCTCGGCATTGGTGGTGGGGGCGGCGGAGGCGGCGGCATGGCCGGCTTCATGACCGGTAGAGGCACGGCCAATCTCCTGACCCGCACCACAGCGATCCTGGCGGCCTGCTTCATGGCCTCCAGCATCACCCTGACGATTCTCTCGCAGGGCGATCGGGCGCCCTCGCTGCTGGACGACCCCAATCTCGACCTGACCTTGCCGCCGCCCGCGAGCGAAAGCGGCACGTCCGGCGAGCCGACCGTCCCGACCAACTAGGTCTTCCATACTTCCTGACTCGCGTGCGGCGCCGAGTCGCGCCGTCCTGGCCTGCTATTGGGGCTGTCGTGGTCTCTGAAGGCCGTTTGGCATCAATAGCTTAAAAGGGATGGCGGACATCGCGAAAGTCCGCTTGCAGCAACCGCCGACAAGACCGATAAGGGCAGTCCATGACGCGGTACATTTTCATCACCGGCGGCGTGGTCTCATCGCTTGGGAAAGGTCTGGCATCGGCGTCCCTCGGGGCCCTGCTACAGGCGCGCGGTTTCAAGGTGCGCTTGCGCAAGCTTGATCCCTATCTCAACGTCGATCCGGGCACCATGAGCCCCTATCAGCACGGGGAGGTCTACGTCACCGACGACGGGGCGGAGACCGACCTGGACTTGGGCCATTATGAGCGCTTCACCGGCGTGGCCTCGCGGCGCAGCGACAACGTGACCACCGGGCAGATCTACTCGAAGATCATCGCCCGGGAGCGGCGCGGCGACTATCTTGGCGCGACGGTCCAGGTCATTCCCCATGTCACTGACGCCATTAAGGAATTCGTTCTGGCGGAGGCCGAGTCGGAAGACTTCGTCATCTGCGAGATCGGCGGTACGGTGGGCGATATCGAGGGGCTGCCGTTCTTCGAGGCCATTCGCCAGCTTGGTCACGAGCTGGGCCGCGACAACTGCCTTTTCTTGCATTTGACGCTGGTTCCCTACCTGAAATCCGCCGGCGAGCTGAAGACCAAGCCGACCCAGCACTCGGTAAAGGAGCTGCAGTCGCTCGGCATTCAGCCCGACATCCTGCTCTGCCGCTCCGAACAGCCGCTCGGGCCCGACGACCGGCGCAAGCTGGCACTCTTCTGCAACCTGCGGGAAGAGGCGGTCATCCAGGCCTTGGACGTGGAAACCATCTATGCGGTGCCGCGCGCCTACCATGAGGAAGGCCTGGACCGGGAGGTGGTGCGCCACTTCGGACTGGAGGAAGCGCCGCCGCGTCTCGACGTCTGGGACGACATCGTCGATGCCGTGCGCCGGCCGGAGGGCGAAGTCACCATCGGCGTGGTCGGCAAGTACACCAACCTCTTGGATGCCTATAAGTCCCTGGCCGAGGCCCTCAATCACGGCGGCATCGCCAATCGGGTCAAGGTCAAGGTCGAATGGCTGAGCGCCGAGATCTTCGAGGAGGAAGACGCGCTCGACCGCCTGGCCGACGTGCACGGCATCCTCATTCCCGGCGGCTTCGGCGAGCGCGGCAGCGAAGGCAAGATCGCTGCCGCCGGCTTCGCACGGACGCACAAGGTTCCCTACTTCGGAATTTGTCTCGGCATGCAGATGGCGGTGATCGAGGCAGCGCGTAAGCTGGTTGGCCTGCACAACGCCGGATCCAGCGAGTTCGGTCGCGCCGACCCGGCGGTCATCGGTCTCTTGACCGAATGGCTGAAGGGCAACGAGATCGAGCGCCGCGGGCTCGATGGGGACTTGGGCGGGACCATGCGTCTCGGTGCCTATCCCGCGGCCCTGAAGCCGGACAGCCAGGTGGCGAACATCTACGGCGAAACCTACATCCAGGAGCGCCACCGTCATCGCTACGAGGTCAACATCAACTACAAGGACGCGCTGGAGACGGCAGGGCTGCGCTTCACCGGCATGTCGCCGGACGGCGAGCTGCCGGAGATCGTTGAGATCCCCGCCCATCCCTGGTTTATAGGTGTGCAGTTCCACCCCGAGCTGAGATCGAAGCCCTTCGATCCCCATCCGCTCTTCGTGTCCTTCATCAAGGCGGCGGTGGATCACTCTCGCTTGGTCTAGTTTTAGGTTAGGAGCGTTACCGTGGAGACTCGTACCGTCACGATCGGCGACTTGGCTGTGGCCAACGACCGACCGCTGGCCATCATCGCCGGGCCTTGCGCCCTGGAGAGCCGCGAGCATGCGCTGGAAATGAGCGCCGCGCTCAAGGAACTGACCGACAGTCTCGGCATCGGGCTGATCTACAAGACCTCCTTTGACAAGGCGAACCGCACGAGCGTCAGCTCCAAGCGCGGCATCGGCCTGGATAAGGGCATGGAGATTCTGGCCGAGGTGCGGGAGGCGCGCGGCTGCCCGGTGCTTACCGACGTGCACGAGCCGCATCAGTGTGCGGCGGTGGCCGAAGCGGTCGACGTGCTGCAGATCCCGGCTTTCCTCTGCCGCCAGACCGATCTGCTGTTGGCCGCCGGCAACACCGGCAAGGCGGTCAACGTCAAGAAGGGGCAGTTCCTCGCCCCTTGGGACATGAAGAACGTCGTCGACAAGATCCGCAGTACCGGTAACGACAGCGTGCTGGTGACCGAGCGGGGCGCGTCCTTCGGCTACAACACCTTGGTGTCCGACATGCGCAGCCTGCCGATCATGGCGGCGCAGACCGGCTGCCCGGTGGTGTTCGATGCGACCCACTCGGTGCAGCAGCCGGGCGGGCAGGGCACGACCTCGGGCGGTCAGCGCGACTTCGTGCCGGCGCTCGCCCGCGCGGCGGTCGCCATCGGCGTGGCACTGGTGTTCATCGAGACCCATCAGGACCCGGACAAGGCGCCGAGCGACGGACCCAACATGGTGCCGCTCCAGCGCATGCGGGATCTGCTCGAGACCCTGATGGCTCTGGACAGCCTGGCCAAGAGCAAGCCCTTCCACTTGCCAGAGGCGCCGATCGCATGAGCCAGCCAGCTCAGCCAGCCCCCCAGCCAGCCCACCGCGCGCGCCGCGGCCAGCTCGTGCCGCGGGCCTTCACGCCCGGCGACAAGGCGCTCAACTTCCTGCTGTCCGACCTCAACGGCCAGGACCATGACCTCTATGCCGAGGTCGTCGGCGAGCCCATCGTGCTGATGGTGCTGAGGACGCTCTTTTCCGCCCAAGCGCGGGTTCTGCTGGCGGCGTTGGAGCGAGCTAAGCCGCAACTCGAGGAAAGTGGGGCGCAGGTCGTCCTGGTGGCCGGCGATACCCCGAGCATCGCCGGCGGCGCAAAACTGCCGGAGGGCCTCGATCTGCTGCTGCTGTGCGACCCCGTCGGCCATGTGCTCAACTGGTATCTGGCGGCCGAAACGACGACGGGGGACAACGAGCTCGACGAGGCGCCGCCTCTGCGCAGCTACCTGCTCGACCCCAATCAACGCGTCATCGCGGGCTGGGCGAACGAAGCCCCGGAGCAGCACGTTTCCGGAGCGCTGGACGCCATGGAGACCTGGCGCCTGAACAGCAATCGAGAGGCGGCTTTCGTCGCGCCGCCGGCGCTGGTGCTGCCGCGCATCTTCGAGCCCGAGCTCTGCGACCATCTGATCGGTCTTTGGCAGACCAGCCACCAGGAAGGATCGCTCTCCACCGGCCGGGAGCACCTCTATGCGCCCAACAAGAAGCGCAACCTCGAGCATCTGATCGAGGACGAGGAGACGATCAACCGGATCCGCAAGACCTTGGGCCGCCGTGTGCTGCCGGAGATCAACAAGGTCTTCAACTACAGCGACCGCCTGGTGATGGAGGGCTTCATCGTGCTCTGCTACCAGGTCGAGCGCGGCGACTTCTTCGATCTGCACCGAGACCGCTATACGCCGCAGCAGCCGCGGCGCTTTGCCCTGTCCCTCAACCTCAACGACGGCTTCGAGGGGGGCGAGCTCTGCTTCCCCGAGTATGCCGGGGCCAAGCTGAAGCCGCCGCGTGGTGGGGGCTGCATCTTCTCCTGCTCGTTGCTGCACAAGGCGCTGCCGGTCAGCCGGGGCGAACGCTTCGTCATGACGACCTTCTTCAACGAGCCGGAGGCCTATGGCGCCGAGCAGGCCAACTTCCGCTGAGGCGGGCCCGGTTGCTCCTCCGTTCCGCTCCGTTCACCCCTATATCCCCTTCGAGCCGGCGGCTTTTCTTGCCTTTGGAGGAACGCCGCGGCTAAGACAGGCCGGCAACAGAGAAGGGGCAAGACCGTGAGCGGCATCATCGACATTCAGGGCCGGGAAATCCTTGATTCACGCGGCAATCCGACGGTCGAGGTCGATGTGACCTTGGAGAGCGGCGCCTTCGGCCGGGCTGCCGTGCCCTCCGGCGCTTCGACCGGCGTCCATGAGGCGGTGGAGCTGCGCGACGGCGACGAGGACCGCTACCTCGGCAAAGGTGTCATGACCGCGGTCGACAGCGTCAATCATGAGATCTTCGACGCCCTCTCGGGCATGGAGGCCGACGAGCAAGGCCTGATCGATGAGACCATGATTGCCCTCGACGGCACGGACAACAAAAGCCGCCTGGGGGCCAACGCCATCCTGGGCGTCAGCTTGGCCGTCGCCAAAGCGGCGGCGGAGGAGGCGGCCCTGCCGCTCTATCGCTATGTCGGCGGCGTGCGTGCCTGCCGCCTGCCGGTGCCGATGATGAACATCGTCAACGGCGGCGCCCATGCCGACAACCCGATCGATTTCCAGGAGTTCATGATCCGGCCGATCGGCGCCGAGAGCTTCTCGGAGGCGCTGCGCATGGGGGCGGAGGTCTTCCACAGCCTGAAGGCGCGGCTGAAAAAGGCAGGCCATGCCACCAACGTCGGTGACGAGGGCGGCTTCGCGCCTAACCTCAAGTCGGCCGAGGAAGCCATCGACTTCGTGTTGGAGAGCGTCGCAGCCGCCGGCTATCAGCCCGGAACCCAGCTCGACATCGCGCTCGACTGCGCCGCCAGCGAGTTCTACGAGAACGGCCGCTATGAACTGCGCGGGGCCGGACTGAGCTACAGTTCGGACGATCTGGTCGAGTATCTTGCCAAGCTCAGCGAGAGCTATCCCATCGGCTCCATCGAGGACGGCATGGCCGAGGACGACTGGGAGGGCTGGTGCGCCCTCAACGAAGCCATCGGCGACCGGGTGCAACTGGTCGGCGACGACGTTTTCGTCACCAACACCGAGCGCCTACGCAAGGGCATCGCCATGAAGGCGGCCAACGCCATCCTGGTGAAGGTCAATCAGATCGGCACTCTGAGCGAGACCCTGGAGGCCGTGGAAACCGCGTTCCGGGCCAGCTTCGGCGTGGTGATGTCGCACCGCTCGGGCGAGACCGAGGACAGCACCATTGCCGACCTGGCCGTCGCCACCGGCTGCGGGCAGATCAAGACGGGCTCGCTGGCCCGCTCCGACCGCTTGGCCAAGTACAACCAGCTGCTGCGCATCGAAGAGCAGCTCGGCCCCAGCGCCGTCTACGGTATCGGCTGACGACCCGGCCGCATTGCCTCTTCGGCTGCCAAAGTGAGTCCCACGGGCCACAGGTCGCGGCGATTTGAGAATCTTATTGAATTCCTGTTTGACGCGGAGTCGCGCCAGTGATTCCATGGCGCCATGACGCTTCGGGATATCAAGCGCCGCCTCGCGACTCTGCTGCCGCACCTCCTTTTCGCGGCGATTTTCAGCTATTTCGCCTATCACGTGGTGCACGGCGACCGGGGCTTGCTGCAGGCCAACCTGCTGCAGCGGGAGCTGGACGAGCGCAGCATAGAGCTGGCCGAAGTCAGCACCGAGCGCCAAGAGCTCGATGCCAGGGTTCGGGGCCTGCGCCGGGGCAGCCTGGATCTCGATCTCTTGGAGGAGCAGTCGCGCCGTGTTCTCGGCTATGGGGCCGAGAACGACGCGATGATTTTCCTGCCCGAGAAACCTCTTGTTTGGCGAAATTAACTGATCTTCAGTTAAAAACGCTTTTTTCTCTATATTTCAAGAATCTATGACTTGACGCCAACAGTCCGTGAACCTTTTTCCTATTTCAGTGTATCACTGCGCTGTCCTATAGTTCCGAAAAAGCTATTGAGGGAGGAAGGCATGGCCACACGCCGGGCAACAACCAAGGCAGGCAAGACGCCGTCACGGCGCAGTGGCAGCAAAAAAGCCTCCGCCAGCAAGATCAGCAAAGCCGAGCTTCTCGAACTCTATCGGGAGATGCTGCTCATCCGCCGCTTCGAGGAGAAGGCCGGCCAGATGTACGGCATGGGCCTGATCGGCGGCTTCTGCCATCTCTACATCGGTCAGGAAGCCGTGGTTGTGGGCATGCAGGCCTGCATCGACGAGGGCGACACGGTCGTCACCTCCTACCGCGATCACGGGCACATGCTGGCCTGCGGGATGGACCCCAAGGGCGTGATGGCCGAGTTGACCGGTCGACGCACCGGCTACTCGAAGGGCAAGGGCGGCTCGATGCACATGTTCAGCCGCGAGAAGAACTTCTTCGGCGGCCACGGCATCGTCGGCGCCCAGGTGCCGATCGGCACGGGCATCAGCTTTGCCCACAAATACCTGGATGAGAAGGCGGTCTGCCTGACCTACATGGGCGAGGGCGCGGTCAACCAGGGCCAGGTCTACGAGTCCTTCAACATGTCGGCGCTGTGGCAGCTGCCGGTGATCTACATCATCGAGAACAACCGCTACGGCATGGGCACTTCGGTCGAACGGGCCGCGGCCAAGGCGACCGAGCTCTACAACCGCGGGCAGGCCTACGGCATTCCCGGTGCGCAGGTCGACGGCATGGACGTGCTGGCGGTGAAGGAGGCGGGCCAGAAGGTGGTCGCCGACGCGAAGGCCGGCAAAGGCCCCTATATCCTGGAGATGCAGACCTACCGCTACCGCGGCCACTCCATGTCCGACCCGGCCAAGTACCGCACCCGGGACGAGGTGCAGAAGATGCGCAGCGAGCAGGACCCGATCGAGCGCCTGCGCTATTCCCTGCTGGAGGACGGCCACATCGACGAGGCCGGGCTGAAGGACATCGACAAGGACGTCAAGGCGATCGTCTCGGAGGCTGCCGAGTTCGCCCAGAACAGCCCGGAACCGGATCCCTCCGAGCTTTGGACCGACGTCTACGTCGAAGCCCAGGCAGCTCAGTAGAGACCAAGCGGCGGCCGCTTCGCGCCGCGCTCAAGACAAAAAGGTATAGGGGAAGCGCACCATGCCCATCGAAATGCTGATGCCGGCTCTCTCTCCCACCATGACAGAGGGTAAGCTGGCCAAATGGCTCAAGTCGGAGGGCGACGAGATCTCCGCCGGCGACGTGGTCGCCGAGATCGAGACCGACAAGGCGACCATGGAGGTCGAGGCCGTCGACGAGGGCCTGCTCGGCCGCATCCTGGTTCCGGAGGGCGCGGAGAACGTGGCCGTCAACACGCCGATCGCCATCCTGCTGGGCGAGGGCGAGGACGCCAGCAGCTTGGACGCAACCGCGGCCGCAGCCGGAAATGGTGGTGGCGGTCAGCCGGAAATCCCAGCTGCGAGCGACCCGGTGCCCTGCGCGCCGGCACCCGCTGCGGCGCCGGCCGTCGCAGAGGTCGAGGCGGAAGCGGAATGGAGCGGGCCGACGGTCACCCTGACGGTGCGTGAAGCCTTGCGCGACGCCATGGCCGAGGAGATGCGCCGCGACGGCCGCGTCTTCCTGATGGGCGAAGAGGTCGCCCAGTACCAGGGCGCTTACAAGGTCAGCCAGGGTCTCTTGGAGGAGTTCGGCGACAAGCGGGTGATCGACACGCCGATCACCGAGCATGGCTTCGCCGGCCTGGCCGCGGGCGCCGCGATGTACGGCCTGAGACCCATCGTCGAGTTCATGACCTTCAACTTCGCCATGCAGGCGATCGACCAGATCATCAACTCCTCGGGCAAGACGCTCTACATGTCCGGCGGGCAGATCCAGAACCCGATCGTCTTCCGTGGCCCCAACGGCGCCGCCGCCCGCGTGGCCGCCCAGCACAGCCAGGAATACTCCAGCTGGTACGGCCAGGTGCCGGGCCTCAAGGTCGTCTCGCCATGGTCTGCGGCCGATGCCAAGGGGCTGCTGAAGTCGGCCATCCGCGACCCCAACCCGGTGATCTTCCTGGAGAACGAGATTCTCTACGGTCAGTCCTTCGAGGTGCCGGACACGGACGACTGGCTGGTGCCCATCGGCAAGGCCAAGATCGTGCGGCCCGGGAGCGACGTCACCATCGTCGGCCATTCGATCTGCGTCGGCAAAAGTCTTGAGGCGGCCAAGCTGCTTGCCGAGGAAGGCATCGATGCCGAGGTGATCGACCTACGCACCATTCGCCCGATGGACACCCAGACCATCGTGCAGTCGGTGCAGAAGACCAACCGCCTGGTCTCGGTCGAGGAGGGCTGGCCCTTCGCGGGTATCGGCGCCGAGCTGTCGGCGGTGATGATGGAGCAGGCCTTCGACTGGCTCGATGCGCCGGTCGCGCGGGTTTGCGCCGCCGACGTGCCGCTGCCCTACGCCGCCAATCTCGAGGCTCTGGCCTTGCCGCAGCCCGACGACGTGGCCGTGGCGGCCAAGCAAGTCTGCTACCGCAGCTAACGGCAGAGGGAAGGAGCAAGATCATGCCGATCAATGTACTGATGCCGGCCCTTTCGCCGACCATGACCGAAGGCACCTTGGCCAAGTGGCACGTCAAGGAAGGGGACGAGATCTCCTCCGGCGACGTCATCGCCGAGATCGAGACCGACAAGGCGACCATGGAGGTCGAAGCCGTGGAAGAGGGGCGGATCGGCAAGCTACTGGTCTCCGAAGGCACCGAAGGCGTTCCCGTCAACGAGACCATCGCTATCCTGCTGGAAGAGGGCGAGGACAGCTCGGCTATTGACGCCGCCGCCGCGGCACCCGCCAAAGGCAACGGCGCCGAAACGCTGGCCGCGAGCCCGGCTCCTGCGGCGGCTGCGGCTGCGGCTCCAGCGCCGGCCCCTGCAGCAACCCCGGCGCCGCCCGCACCGAGCAGCAACGGCGCCCGCGTCTTCGCCAGCCCCCTGGCACGCCGCATGGCGGCCCAGGCCGGCCTCGACATCACGGCGCTGAAGGGCAGCGGCCCGCACGGCCGCGTTGTCAAAGCGGACATCGACGCCGCTTTGGCCGGCGGCAAGCCGGCTGCTGCCGCTGCTGCTCCGGCGCCTGCACCGGCTGCCACCCCCGCACAGGCAGCGGCCGCACCGGCCCCGAGTGGACCGGGCGCCCGCCAGATGGCGGACCTCTTGGGCATGTCCTACCGGCTGGAGCCGCTCAGCTCCATGCGCAAGGTGATCGCCAGCCGGCTCAGCGAGTCCAAGCAGACGGTGCCGCACTTCTATCTCACGGTGGAGTGCCAGCTCGACGAACTGCTCAAGGTGCGCAAGGACCTCAACAGCCGCTCTGACGAGTACAAGATCTCGGTCAACGATTTCGTCATCCGGGCGGCCGCGCTGGCTTTGAAGAAGGTGCCGACGGCCAATGCCTCCTTCGATCCCGAAGGCCTGCTGTACTACGATCACGCCGATATCTCGGTCGCCGTGGCGACGCCGAGCGGGCTGATCACCCCGATCATCAAGGCGGCGGAGACCAAGGGCCTCGCGACCATCTCCAGCGAGATGAAGGACCTGGCCGGGCGCGCCCGTGAGGGCAAGCTGCAGCCGCAAGAGTATCAAGGCGGCAGCTTCTCGGTTTCCAACCTCGGCATGTTCGGGGTCAAGGAGTTCGCCGCCATCATCAACCCGCCGCAGGGCTGCATCCTCGCGGTCGGCGCCGGCGAGCAGCGCCCGGTCATCAAGGACGGGGCCGTGTCCATCGCCACGGCGATGAACTGCACGCTCTCGGTCGATCACCGGGTGGTGGACGGTGCCGTCGGGGCCGAGTTCCTCGCCGCCTTCAAGAAGCTGATCGAAGATCCGCTCTCGATGCTGCTGTGAGCGGGGAGGGCGGCATGAGCGACGAATACCCCAGCATCCTTTCGCACGTCTCCATCGGGACGAACGATTTCGACAAGGCGCTTGCCTTCTATGACCGTGTCTTAGCCACCGTCGGCTGCCGGCGCATGATGCAGCACGGCGATGCGGTCGCCTACGGCAAGGCTTACCCCGAGTTCTGGGTCAATACGCCGCTCGATGGCCAGGCAGCCGCGGTTGGCAACGGCAGCCACTTCGCCTTCTTCGCCTCCTCTAAGGAGCAGGTGGACGCCTTCCACAAGGAAGGTTTGGCCGCTGGGGCCACGGACGAAGGCCCGCCGGGGCCGCGGCCGCAGTACGGCGATCCCTACTACGGCGCCTTTCTGCGCGATCTCGACGGGCACAAGATCGAAGCCGCTTACTGGGACATGGAACTCGCCCAAAAACTGGGGATGATGTAAGGCCATGGCCGACAAGACTTTCGACGTCATTATCATCGGCGCCGGCCCTGGCGGCTACGTCACCGCCATTCGCGGCGCCCAGCTCGGCCTCAAGGTCGCGGTGATCGAGCGCGAGCACCTGGGCGGCATCTGCCTCAACTGGGGCTGCATTCCGACCAAGGCCCTGCTGCGCTCGGCCGAGGTCTACCACTACATGCAGCACGCGGGCGACTTCGGCCTCAAGGCCAACGGCGCCTCCTTCGACATCGGCGCCGTGGTCAAGCGCTCGCGCGCCGTCTCCAAGCAGCTCAACGGCGGCGTCGGTCACCTCTTGAAGAAGAACAAGGTGACGGTGATCGACGGCGAGGCGAAGTTGAACGGGCCGGGCAAGGTCACCGTGACCGGCAAGGACGGCAAGTCGCTGGGCGAGTTTCAGGCCAAGAACGTCATCATCGCCACCGGTGCCCGGCCGCGCACGGTGCCGGGCCTGGAGCCGGACGGCAAGCTGATCTGGACCTACTTCGAGGCCATGGTGCCGGAGACTATGCCCAAGTCGCTGCTGGTCGTCGGCTCGGGCGCCATCGGCATCGAGTTCGCCAGCTTCTTCCGCACCATGGGTGCCGAGGTCACGGTGGTGGAGGTGCTGCCGCAGATCCTCCCGGTGGAGGACGAGGAGATCGCTAAGCACGTTCGCAAACGCCTGGAGAAGCAGGGCATCAAGATCCTGACCGAAGCCAAGGTGACCGGCGCCAAGAAGGGCAAGGACAACGTCACCTGCACCATCGAGGACGCCAAGGGCAAGACCCAGGAAATCACCGTCGACCGGGTCATCTCGGCCATCGGCGTGCAGGGCAACATCGAGAACATCGGGCTCGAGACCACCAAGGTGAAGACGGATCGCGGCTGCATCGTCGCCGACGGCTACGGCCGCACGGACGAGCCGGACATTTATGCCATCGGCGACGTGGCGGGCCCGCCGATGCTGGCTCACAAGGCCGAGCACGAAGGCGTGGTCTGCATCGAGAAGATCGCGGGGCTCGATCCCCATCCGCTCGAAAAGACCAAGATCCCGGGCTGCACCTATTGCCACCCGCAGGTCGCCAGCGTCGGCCTGACCGAGAAGGCGGCGAAGGAGGCCGGCCACGAGATCAAGGTCGGGCGCTTTCCCTTCATCGGCAACGGCAAGGCCATCGCGCTCGGCGAGTCCGAGGGGCTGATCAAGACCATCTTCGATGCCAAGACCGGGCAGCTCCTGGGCGCTCACATGGTTGGCGCCGAGGTGACCGAGCTCATCCAGGGCTACGTGGTTGCCATGGGCCTGGAGACGACGGAGGAAGAGCTGATGCACACGGTCTTCCCGCACCCAACCCTCAGCGAGATGATGCACGAGTCGGTGCTTGATGCCTACGGTCGGGCGATCCACTTCTAGATCATGGCAAATCAGAGCGAGACACCGCGCGAGATAAAGCGCTTGCGGCATCCGGAGAAGGCGCACAAGCCGGACAATCCGGTCTGGAAGAAGAAACCCGATTGGATCCGCGTCAAGGCCCCGGTCTCAAAAGAATACCACGAGACCCGGGAGATCGTCCGCGAGCACCGGCTCAACACGGTCTGCGAAGAGGCGGCCTGCCCCAACATCGGCGAATGCTGGGCCAAGCGCCACGCCACCATGATGATCATGGGGGAGATCTGCACCCGCGCCTGCAGCTTCTGCAACGTGGCGACCGGCAAACCCGGTGCGCTCGACCCCTTCGAGCCGGTCAACGTCGCCCAGGCGGTGAAGAAGCTGGGTCTGCAGCATGTGGTGATCACCTCGGTCGACCGCGACGATCTGCCCGACGGCGGCGCCAACCACTTCGTCGAGGTCATCGAGGCCATCCGCGACGCCTCGCCCGACACCACGGTCGAAATCCTGACGCCCGACTTCCTGCGCAAGGAAGGCGCCATCGAGACCGTGGCGGCGGCCAAACCGGACGTCTTCAATCACAATCTCGAGACCGTGCCGCGGCTCTATCAGCAGGTCCGCCCCGGCGCCCGCTATTTCCACTCCCTGCGGCTGCTCGACCGGGTCAAGCAGGTCGACCCGGAGATCTTCACCAAGTCCGGTATCATGGTCGGGCTCGGCGAGAGCCGCGATGAGGTGATGCAGGTGATGGACGACCTGCGCTCGGCGAACGTCGACTTCATGACCATCGGCCAGTATCTCCAGCCGACGCCCAAGCATCACCCCATCGATCGCTTCTGGACGCCGGAGGAATTCTCTCAGCTTGAGCGGCAGGCACGCGCCAAGGGCTTTCTGATGGTCTCGGCCTCGCCCTTGACTCGCAGCTCCTATCACGCCGATGAAGACTTTGCGCAGTTGCGCAGCGCTCGGCAGGCGCAGCTCTCGGCTGCCGGATAGCATAACTCGGAACGAAAGCCTGACCTGTGCCGACTCATGCCGAGCAACGGGTGCTGCCCTTCAGCCCGCAGCAACTCTACGACATGGTCGCCGATGTGGCGCGCTATCCGGAGTTCCTGCCCTGGTGCCTGGCCGCCCGTATCCGCAAGAACGACGGCAAGGAAATCGTCGCTGACCTGATTGTCGGCTTCAAGATGGTGCGGGAGCGCTTCACCAGCCGCGTGGTGCTCAGCGAGCCAGGCCACTGCCTGGAGGTGGAGTATATCGAGGGGCCGCTGCGCTACCTGAATAACCACTGGCGCTTCGAGCCGCACGAAGACGGTTGCCGCATCGACTTCTTCGTCGATTTCGAGTTCAAGTCACGCCTGCTGCAGAAAGCCTTCAAGCCGCTGTTCAACGAGGCGGTACGCCGCATGGTCTCGGCCTTCGAGGCACGGGCCTATGACCTCTACGCCCCGAGCACGCCGCCCAGCGGTGCGACCTCGCTGGCCGAGTAGACCTAGCCGCCGAGAAGGGCGCAGCCTCGGCTAGGACTGGCTGACAGAGCTGACGAAACCGGCAACCTGGGCCTTGAGCTGGTCCGCCTGCTAATACAAGCCGCGCGAAAGCTCCAGCACCTGCTTCGAGGCATCCCCGGTGCTGTTTGCGCCTTCGGCCAGCTGTCCGATGCTTTCGAGAACGCCCGAGGTGATCGTCGCGGTCTCGTGCGCGTCGGCGTGCGACAGGCACATGCGGCGCTCTGCTCAGCCGCTCGCAGCCGAAGCATAGAAGAACAGCAGGTTGATGCCATTGAAGGTGCCGTGAGCGATCACACAGGGCCAGATTGACTGATAGCGCTCATAGAGCAGAGCCAGGACGATACCGACCACCGTAATCGGCAGAATCAGCAGCGGCGCGTCGTGCATCACGGCAAAGAACAGCGACGAGGCGATGACACTCGGCCAGATGTCGAAGCGCTGCCTTAGCCAGCCGTAGAGCAAGCCACGGAAAGCCAGTTCTTCGACGAAGGGCACGAGCGTCGTCGCCAGCACGATCATGATGAAGGCGGCGCCGGAGCCTGAGCCGATGGCGCGCAAGAGGTTTTCCTGCGGGTTCTGCAGAGGCTCTTCCTGGCCCGCTTGCATGATGCCGAAGACGATGCTGGAGAGAACGACGGCGACCACGCCCATCAGGATGCCAATTGGCATCAGGCGCTTGTCGAAAACATCCAGGCCAAGCTCAGGCCAGGTGAGGCCGCGCCAGCGGATGGCCACGGCGCGGACCAGCACGAACAGCAGCGCGGCCTGTGCCCCGAGCAGGATCAAGCCGACCACGGCTCCGGGCATTCCCCCGGCGAACAGCAAGCCGGCGAAGCCGGCAATGAACCAGGTGCCGAGAATCAGTACAATCAGCAGCAGCAGCAGGTCGCTGAAGGAGATCGGCCAGGCGCGGTATTGCCAGGGGGCTGTCGGCATCCGTTACTGCACCGCGTCTTGCAGCAAGCCCACAGCCTGCCTGAGAGCCGCGAGGCGCACAGCGTCGCGGTCGCCGGGAAAGACGTCGTGTACGGCTTGGAGGACTCTGCCGTCGCGTGCGGCGGCGAGGTGGACCAAGCCCACTGGCTTGGTTGCCGTGGCCCCGCCTGGACCGGCGATTCCGGTGATCGACACCGCGACGTCGGCACGGCTGTGGGCGAGGGCGCCCAAGGCCATTTCTTTGGCTGTTTCCCCACTGACCGCGCCGTGGGCCGTCAGGGTGTCTTGGGATACGCCCAGCATTTCTATCTTGGCCTCATTGGAGTAGGTGACAAAGCCGCGCTCCACCACGTCCGAAGAGCCGGCCACTTCGGTCAGCAGCGCGGCGACCAGCCCGCCGGTGCAGGACTCTGCCGTGGCGAGGCGCAGCCCCGCCTGACGATAGAGCGACAGCAAGGATTGGGCTGAGGCGACAAGCTCTTCAGAGAACATAGGGCCATCCGGTCAGAAACGAGAGTAGAGCGCAAGCGGCCAGGGCGTAGGCTGCCGCCACCACGTCGTCGAGCATGATGCCGAGGCCGCCGCCAACGGCCCGGTCGGCCAGAGACACGGGCCAGGGTTTGCCGATGTCGAAGGCGCGGAAGGCGATGAAGCCGAGGAGATAGGCCAGCGGGTCGAGGGGCAGCGGGAGCAGGACGAGCCACTGTCCGGCCACCTCGTCGACGACGATCTCGCCCGGGTCTTTCCTGCGCAGCTGTCGCGCATGCCGTTCGCTGGCCCAGGTGCCGAGCAGAAACACGGCCACGCTGGCGATCAACAGCAGCGGCCAGCCACCGAGCCAGACCAGCAGCGCGGCACAGGGCAGGGCGGCCAGGGAGCCCCAGGTTCCCGGGGCGCCGGGTAGCCGGCCGCTACCGAACCAAGTGGCGATCACGCCGGCAAGCGTCATCCCTCAGCGCCGGGTGCTTGCGACTGCTGGCTGCGCGGCGGCAGAGAGACGGTGGCCGTCGCCTGGGCGGCGATACCTTCCTGCCGTCCTGTGAAGCCCAAACCCTCGGTGGTGGTGGCCTTGACCGAGACATCGTCGATATCGAGCGCCAGCAGCTCTGCTATGCGGGCCCGCATGGCCTCCCGGTGCGGGCTGATCTTCGGCCGCTCGCAGATCAAGGTCACGTCGACGTTGTCGATTTGGCCGCCTTCGGCGCGCAGCAGGCGCGCGGCCTCTTGCAGGAAGATCGCCGAGTCCGCCGCCCGCCACTGCGGGTCGCTCGGCGGGAAGTGCTGCCCGATGTCGCCGCGCGCAAAGGCGCCGAGCAGGGCATCGGTCAGGGCGTGCAAGCCCACGTCGGCGTCGGAGTGGCCGGCGAGCGTCGCGTTGTGGGCGATGTCGACGCCGCAAAGACGGACGCTGTCGCCTTCGCTGAAGCGATGCACGTCGTAGCCGCTGCCGACCCGGATGCGGCGCGGCGCCTGGCTGAGCAGGGCCTCCATCATCTCCAAGTCCTCTTCCCGGGTGATCTTCATGGTCTTGGCGCTTCCTTCCACCAGCGCGACCGAGAGACCGGCCGCTTCCGCGAGGGAGGCATCGTCGGTGTGCTCTTGGCCGGCATGGTCTTGGTGGATACGGCGGATTGCGTCGAAGTGAAAGGCCTGCGGCGTCATAGCCCGCCAGAGGCCCGCGCGCGGCACGGTGTCGGCGACCCGGCCTGCCTCCTCCCGCTTCAGGGTGTCGGCCAGCGGTAGGGCCAAAAGGGCGGCTTCGTTCCCCTGAAGCGCCTCGATCAGGTTGTCGATGTCCGCAGCGCGCAGGTAGGGACGGGCGGCATCGTGGATCAGCACATAGTCCGGCGCCGCCTCGGCCAGCTGCTCCAGGCCACGGTGCGCGGAGTCCTGCCGGGTGCTGCCGCCAACGACCGGCGGCGTCAGCTCGAGGCCGGCCACGGCGGCCTGGTAGCGTGCCTCGTCGTCCGGGTGGTAGGCGACGCAGACCTGGCTGATTGCGGGATGGCTGCAGAAGCGCTCCAGGCTGTGCCGCAGCACCGGCCGGCCGGCCAACGTCCTGTATTGCTTGGGAACCTCCGCACCGAAGCGCGTTCCCCGCCCTGCAGCGAGGACCAGAGCTGCTACCTTTGCCACCGATGTACCCCTGACTGTCGACTGTGGCCCGGAGACTAGAAGCGCCGCTTGTCTCGGCCAAGAGCCCAGCGTAGATCAGAGCCATGACCGGCCCGCTCGTCTTCGGCTTCGCAACCCTGCTCGCCCTTGCCGGCGGGGGTGCTTGGGCCTGGCGTCACAGTCTGCGTCAGGACCCGAGCCTTGGGCCGGCGCTGGTTTTCGTTTGCCTGCCGCTTGCCGGGGCGGTCGCGGCGCTGGCCGTACTGGTGGAAGGCCAGTGGGACTCGGGCTTTGGCGCGGCGGTCTGGTTGTCGGTGATTTTCAGCCTGATCGTCTATCTGCTGTCCATCCTGCTCTCGCCGGAGTCCCGGCGCCTCGGCAGCCTGCTCTTCGCCTATCTGTTTATCTTGGCGGCCGTCGCAAGCCTCTGGCCGGTGGCGTCGTCCTCCAGCGGCGGCTATCCCACCGGTGCCTGGTTTCTGGTGCACATCGTGCCTTCGCTGGCCACCTATGCGCTGGCGACCCTGGCGGCCATTGCCGGTGTTGCCGTCCTGGTGCAGGAAACGGCGCTCAAACGGCGCACGCGGCCGCCGCTGAGCCAACGCTTGCCCTCGATCGCCGACGGCGAGCGGCTGGAGGCGCGCTATCTTTTGGCGGCGGAGATCGTCCTCGGGCTCGGCATCATCACCGGGATGGCGCTCAGCCTGACCCAGACCGGCGAGCTGCTGCGCTTCGACCACAAGACGGTTCTGACCTTTCTCGCCTTCGTACTGATCGGCCTGCTGCTGGTTCTGCAGTCGCGCAGCGGCCTGCGCGGCAAGCGCCTCGGCCGCCTGGTCTTGCTGTGCTACCTGCTACTCACCCTGGCATACCCCGGCGTCAAGTTCGTCAGCGACGTGCTCTTGACCCCGCCGGTCTAGTGCCCCAAAGAGAGCGAAACTGCGTAAATTTTGGGCATTGCCTGGCTGTGGGGCATGAAGTCGCTTGTCATTGATCAAAACTTGAGCGTTGCGCCGGTCCTGCTCGCGCCCATGTCCGGCGTGACGGATCTGCCGTTCCGCCGCGTGGCCAAGCGCCTGGGCGCAGGCCTGGTTTTCTCCGAGATGATCGCCAGCCAGGCTGTCGTGAGGCAGGTCAAGGGCTCCCGCAAGATGGCGGAACACTACGGTGAGCATCGGCCCATCGCCGTGCAGCTCGCCGGCTGCGAGCCGGAGGTGATGGCCGAGGCGGCGCGTCTCAACGTCGAGCGGGGCGCCACCATCATCGACATCAACTTCGGCTGCCCGGTGAAGAAGATCGTCAACAAGATGGGTGGCTCGGCCATCATGCGCGACGAAGCCCTGGCGGGCCGCATCATGGAGGCGGTGGTGCGCGCCGTCGAGGTGCCGGTCACCATGAAGATGCGCCTGGGTTGGGACGAGCAGACCCTCAACGCGCCGCGCCTGGCTCGCCTAGCCGAAGACTGCGGCGTGCGCATGCTAACGGTGCACGGCCGGACCCGCTGCCAGCTCTACACCGGCACGGCGGATTGGCAGGCCGTGCGACCGGTCAAGCAGGCCACCGCGCTGCCGGTGGTCGTCAACGGCGATATCGAAAGCTTGGCGGATGTCGACCGCGCTCTCGCCGAGTCCGGCGCCGACGGCGTCATGATCGGCCGTGGCGCCTGCGGCCGCCCCTGGTTCCTGCATCAAACCATGGCGTACTTGGCCGGCAAGCCGGTGCCGGCGGACCCTCCATTGTCTGAGCAGCGCACCATTGTGCTGGACCATTACGAGGGCTTGCTGAGCCACTACGGCGTCGAGCAGGGCAACCGCATCGCTCGCAAGCACCTCGCCTGGTACAGCCGCAGTCTGCCGAACTCGGCGGACTTTCGCGCCCGCATCAATCGCGAAGGCGATCCGGCTGCCGTCCGCGCGGCCATCGCGGCGCTGTATCAGCGGGCGCAAGAGGATCGGCTGGCAGCATGACGCAAACCAGTCGCCTGGCCGCCGCACGGCCCGTTCCCAGAGAGGCGGCGAGCTATCTCGCCGTGCTGAACGCCCTGCCGTCACCCACCTTCGCGCTCGACGGGGAAAACCGCTTCGTCTTCGTCAATCTGGCGGCGGAGCAGTTCTTCGCCACCTCGCGCGCAATTCTGCTGGGGCAGGAGCTTGGTCTCGAGCTGCCGCGCGACAATCCGCTGTTCTCCCTTATCGAGGAGGTGCGCCAGGGCAGCCTGACCGCGTCCGACACGCAAATCGTGCTGGAAAATCCGCGCATTGGCCGGCGCGAGGTCGCTGCAGACGTGGCCGTCATTCCCGAGTACCCGGGCTGGCTGACCGTCAGCCTGCACGAGCGCGCCATCGCTTTGCGCATCAACCAGCAGCTCGTGCACCGGGGTGCCGCGCGCTCGATCACCGCTCTTGGCGCCATTCTGGCGCATGAGGTCAAGAACCCCCTGTCCGGCATACGCGGCGCCGCCCAACTGCTGGAGCCGGCAGTGGATCGCAATGAGCGGCACCTGACACGCCTGATCTGCGACGAGGCCGATCGCATTGCCGGCCTGGTCCAGAACATGGAGGCCTTTTCCGGCGACCAGCCGCTCAGCCGTACGGCCTTCAACGTGCATGAGGTGCTCGACCATGTGCGCACCCTGGCCCAGAGCGGTTTCGGCAAGCATGTGCGCTTCGAGGAGTCTTACGATCCCTCGTTGCCGCCGGTGCTGGGCAACAAGGACCTCCTGATTCAGGCCGTCTTAAACCTGGTCAAGAACGCGGCCGAGGCCGTCCAGCCGGAGAACGGTGTCATTCGCCTCACCACCCGCTATCAGCAAGGCGTTCGAGTGACGGCGCCAGGCTCGAGCACGCGCACCAATCTGCCGCTGGTGGTCGGCATCGAGGACAACGGCTGCGGCATCCCGGACGATCTCAAGCCGCACCTCTTCGAGCCTTTCGTGACCAGCAAGCCGCAGGGCAAAGGGCTGGGGCTCGCCTTGGTGGCCAAGATCATTGGCGATCACGGCGGCCTCATCGAGTTCAGCAATAGCAGGCCGCGGGGTACCGCCTTCCGCCTCCTGTTGCCCAAAGCCGGTTAGGGGAGGGCGGAGCGCTGGCCACCGGGACTATCCTGCTGGCGGACGACGATCAGTCGATCCGCACCGTTCTCTCCCAAGCCCTGGCGCGAGAAGGCTACGACGTGCGGGCCTCGGGCACGGCCTCCAACCTCTGGCGCTGGATAGAGCAGGGGGAGGGCGACCTGGTCATCACTGACGTGGTGATGCCCGACGAGAACGGCCTCGACCTCATTCCCCGCATTCGGCGCCTGCGTCCGGACCTGCGCATCATCGTGATGAGCGCGCAGAGCACGCTTCTGACGGCGGTGCGGGCCAGCGAAAGCGGTGCCTTCGACTATCTGCCGAAGCCTTTCGATTTGCGCGCGCTGTTGTCCAGCGTTAGCCGCGCGTTGGCGGAGCCGGCGAGCGGCGATGCCGGCACCGTGGCCGACCAAGCGCCGGAAGAGGCGCTGCCGCTGGTCGGGCGCTCTCCGGCCATGCAGGAGATCTACCGCACCATCGCCCGGCTGGTGCCGACCGACCTCACGGTGATGATCACCGGCGAGTCCGGCACGGGCAAAGAGCTGGTCGCCCGCGCGTTGCACGACCTCGGACGCCGGCGCGGCGCGCCTTTTGTTGCCGTCAACATGGCGGCCATCCCGCGTGAGCTGATCGAGAGCGAGCTCTTCGGTCACGAGAAGGGCGCCTTTACCGGCGCCGGGCAGCGCACCTACGGCCGCTTCGCCCAGGCCGAGGGCGGCACCCTGTTTCTCGACGAAATCGGCGACATGCCGCTCGAGGCGCAAACCCGCCTGCTGCGCGTGCTGCAGGAGGGTGAATACACCACGGTCGGTGGCCGTAACCCGCAACGGGTCGACGTGCGCATCATTGCGGCGACCCACCGCGATCTGATGCAGCAGGTGCGTAACGGCCTGTTCCGCGAGGATCTCTTCTACCGCATCAACGTGGTGCCCATCCGCCTGCCGGCGTTGCGCGAGCGGCGCGAGGACATTCCCGAGCTGGTGCGGCACTTCCTGCGCCTGGCGCAAGAGGAGGGCCTGCCGGCCAAGAGCATCGATGAAGCGGCAATGAGCTATCTGGCGACCCAGCGCTGGCCCGGCAACGTGCGGGAGCTGGAGAACATGGTGCGGCGCATGTCGGTGCTCTGCAGCGAGGACCATATCGGTCTGGATGCGATCAAGGCGGAGCTCGGACAGCGGCCGCGCCTCGCCGGAGGCGGCGATCTCTCGGGCGAGAGCCTGTCGGTCCTTGTGCGCCGCAAGCTGGAAGAGTACTTCGCGGCGCATAAGCAGGGCCTGCCGGCGAGGGGCCTCTACCAACGCATACTGCGCGAGGTGGAGCGCCCAATGATCGAGTTGACGCTGTCGGCGACGAAAGGCAATCAGGTTCGGGCGGCGCAGGTGCTCGGTCTCAACCGCAACACCCTGCGTAAGAAAATCACCGAGCTTGAAATTGAAGTTGAGCGTGGGCGAAGATAAAGCGTGGCGTATCGGCAACAGAATCAGGTAGTACTGTTGCGCGGGCGGCACGGAGGTAAACGAATTTGACCGTGGGTGACCGATGACGACGGGTCTGGAGGGTCAGGAGCTCCCGCAGATGGCGGCGCCCCGCTCCAAGCCCCTCCCGAGGTTTGTCAGGAAATCGCGGAAGTGGATCGGCCGCGCAGGCTTGGAAGCAAAGCTCGCCGGACTGCTGTTCTTTGCCGCCATCGCGGCCAGCATCCTGACCTTCGCTGCCATGACCGGCAATGCGCCTAGCTTGGCGGACAAAGAGAGCATTCTGGTTCTCTTTGTCGTCGACCTGACACTGCTGGTTCTGCTCACTGTCGTGATCGGCCGACGGGTCGTCCTGCTGTTCCTGGAGCGGCGGCGCAAGGCCGCCGGGTCGCGCCTGCATTTCCGGCTGGTCGGCATCTTCACCTCCCTGGCGCTGCTGCCGACCATCACCATCGCCATCTTCAGCGTGATTCTCTTCGATTTCGGCCTGCAGGGCTGGTTTAGCCAGCGGGTCGGCACGGCCGTGCGCGAGTCCCTTGCCGTGGCCGAGGCCTACATGCTGGAGCACAAGCGAACCATCTCCGGCGATGCCATGGCGATGGAGCGGGACCTCAATCGGGCCGCCGGCGCGGTCCGCTTCAATCCGGGCCGCTTCAACCAGTTGGTGCGGCAGCAGGCGACCTTGCGGTCTTTGGCCGAGGCCGTGGTCATCGATGCCGATGGGCGGATCCATGCCCAGGCCGGCTTCAGTCTGCGCTTCGACATGAGCGATATCCCCCCGACCTGGGCCAAGGTCCGGGCGGATGCGGGCGAGGTGGTGATCCTTACCGCAGGCAGCGACAATCTCGTCCGCGCCGTCCTTAAGCTGGATGCCTACCGAGAGACCTATCTGATCGTCGGGCGCCAGGTGGACCCGACCGTGCTGGCGCACATGCACCGTACCGCAGATGCTGTCCGACTCTACGAAGAGATCGAAGGTGAGCGGACCGGGCTGCTGCTGACCTTCGGCCTGATTTTCCTCCTCGTCGGTTTGCTTCTGGTGCTGGCGGCGGCCTGGGTCGCGCTGATGTTCGCCGATCGCCTGTCGACGCCGCTCGGCTCGCTGATCGGTGCCGCGGAGCGCGTGCGTCAGGGCGATCTGGACGTCCAGGTGAAGGAAAGCAGCAAGGAAGACGAGATTTCGGCGCTGTCGCGCGTCTTCAACCGTATGACCAGCGACCTCAAGGGCCAGCGGGCCGAGCTCCTGCGGGTCAACGAGGAGATCGAGGAGCGTCACCGCTTCATCGAGACGGTCCTCTCCGGTGTGACGCCGGGCGTGATCGGGCTCGACCCGGCGGGGCGGGTGACGCTGCCCAACCGGTCGGCCTGCCGGCTTCTCGGTCTGCGCATCGATGAGCTCAGGGGCCGACCCGTTCGCCAGATCGACGAGGCCTTCGGCGAGCTGTTCTCCGACGCCATCTCCCGGCCCGAGCAGGTGCACGAGCGGCAGATCCGCTTCCAGAGCGCCGATGGCAGGACGCGTATCTTCCTGGCCCGTCTGACGGCGGAAGAGGCGGACTACGACGTACTCGGCTATGTCCTGACCTTCGATGACATCAGCGAGCTGGTGGCGGCTCAGCGCAAGGCCGCTTGGGCCGATGTCGCACGCCGTATTGCGCATGAGATCAAGAACCCCTTGACCCCCATCCAGCTTTCCGCAGAGCGGTTGAAGCGTCGCTACCTGAAGCAGATCAGCGACGACCCTGAAACCTTCATCACCTGCACCGACACCATCGTACGCCAAGTCGGCGACATCGGTCGCATGGTGGACGAGTTCTCCGCCTTTGCGCGCATGCCGGCGCCTGTACTGCGGCGAGAAGATCTGCGAACGGTGGTGCGGGAGGCGCTGTCGCTGCAGGAAGCGGCCGACTCGCCGATTACCTTCCGCCAAAGCATGCCGGAAGACGAGGTCGCCGTGAGCTGCGACCCTGGGCAGGTGCGCCAAGCGGTGACCAACCTCCTGAAGAATGCCATCGAGGCCATCGAAGCGCGTCAGGACAGCGACCGGGAGGCGGGTCGAGAGCCCGCTGGCGGCGTGATCGAGATCAGCATAGAGGTCGCGCCGGAGCAGGTTGCGCTGGTGATCGCCGACAATGGGCGCGGTCTGCCGGAGGAGGGGCGGGAGCAGCTCGTCGAGCCCTATGTCACCACGCGCACCAAGGGAACCGGCCTCGGCCTCGCCATTGTGAAGAAGATCATGGAAGACCACGGCGGCGAGATGCAGCTCAGAGATCGTGTCCCCGGGCAGCGCGGAGAGGGTGCGGTGGTGACCCTGCTCTTCCCGCCGACGGAGACGGTGGGCGAGCACGCGGAGGCCGATGGCCAGGATACCGGTCGGGCACCTGAAACAGGCGATCACACGCAGGACCGGGCGCGAGGAACGGCGCATGCGTGAAGACATCCTGATCGTCGACGACGAGGCCGATATCCGCCTGCTGATCGAAGGGGTGTTGCAGGACGAAGGCTACGCCACCCGCACCGCGGCCAGCAGCCAGAATGCCCTGCTGCAGATCGCAACCCGCCAGCCGAGCCTCATTCTTCTGGATATCTGGCTGCAGAACTCCCAGCACGACGGCCTGGAGCTCTTGAAGATCCTGCGGCGCGAACACCCGGACATCGCCGTGGTGATGATCAGCGGCCACGGCAACGTGGAAACCGCCGTCTCGGCGATCCGAAGCGGCGCGCTGGACTACATCGAGAAGCCCTTTAAGGCTGACCGTTTGCTGCTTGCCGTCGCGCATGCCCTGGAGCGGAGCCGGCTGCGCCGAGAGAACGCCCAGCTCCGCCTGCAAGGCCTCAAGGAAAGCGAATTCGTCGGCGGCTCGCCGATTATCAGCAATCTGCGCCAGGCCATCGGCAAGGTGGCGCCGACCAACAGCCGCATCATGATCACCGGGCCCGCCGGTGCCGGCAAGGAGGTCGCGGCCAGGCAGGTGCACATGCGGTCCCGGCGCAACGAAGGGTCTCTGGTGATCCTGAACTGCGCCACCATGCACCCGGATCGCATCGAGGCGGAGCTTTTCGGGGTCGAGGCAGGCTACGGCGACAATGGTGCTGCCAAGATCGGCACCCTGGAGCGCGCCCATGGCGGTACGCTGCTGCTCGACGAGGTCGCCGACATGCCGTTGGAGACCCAGGGCAAGATCGTCCGGGTGCTGCAGGAGCAGACCTTCGAGCGTTTCGGCGGCAGTAGCCGGGTCGAAGTGGACGTGCGGGTCATCGCCTCCTCCAATCGCAGTCTGCCGGAGCTGGTCCGCGACGGGCAGTTCCGCGAGGACCTCTACTACCGGCTCAATGTCGTGCCGCTTGTCGTGCCGGCGCTGCAGGATCGCCGGGAGGATATCCCCAAGCTTGCCGAGTATTTCGTTGAGCGTGCCTCGGGGCAGGCGGGTTTGCCGCGCCGTCGCTTCTCCCACGATGCGCTTGCGGCCTTGCAAGCCTACAGCTGGCCGGGCAACGTGCGGCAGCTGCGGAACGTGGTCGAGTGGATGCTGATCATGGCGCCCGGAAGTCCCGAGGAACCTTTGCGTGCCGATATGCTGCCGCCCGATCTGACGGCGCAGCTGCCGGCCGCGCTGTCGCACGGCGGCGGGGACGATATCATGGGGCTGCCGCTGCGGGAGGCACGGGAAACCTTCGAGCGGCAATATCTGGAAGCGCAGATCACGCGTTTCGGCGGCAACATCTCACGCACCGCGGGCTTCGTCGGCATGGAGCGCTCAGCGCTGCACCGCAAGCTCCGCAGCCTTGGCATAAACACCAGCGAGCGCTAAGCCGCCGAGAGTCCAGGATAGCGACAGCATGAAGGTCATCATCTGCGGCGGCGGGCAGGTCGGCTCGAACATCGCGCGCTATCTTGCCGGCGAAGATGCGGACGTCACGGTGATCGACCAGCGTGCGGACCTGGTGCACAAGATCACCGACGTGCTCGACGTGGGCGGCGTGGTCGGTTTCGCCTCCCACCCGGCGGTGCTTGAGAAAGCCGGCGCGCGCGATGCCGACATGGTGATCGCCGTGACCTACGCCGACGAGGTCAACATGGTGGCCTGCCAGGTCTGCCACTCGATCTTTGACGTACCGACCAAGATCGCCCGCGTTCGCCACCGCAGCTATCTCGACGACCAGTGGTCGACGCTGTTCTCCCGCGACAACATGCCGATCGACGTGATCATCTCGCCGGAAGCCGAGGTGGCCAAGGCGATCAGCAACCGGCTGCAGGTACCCTCGGCCTTCGAGGTTATTCCGCTGGCCGACGGTCGCCTCACTTTGGCTGGCGTCCACGTCAAGAACGATACCCCGATCATCCTGACGCCCCTGCGCCAGCTGACCGAGATCTTTCCGGACCTCCACGTCACCATCGTCGGCATTCGCCGCAACGGTGAGGTCATCATGGCGAGCGGCGAAGAAGAGCTACGGCCGGGCGACGACGCCTACTTCATCTGCGATGTGACACATCTAGAGCGCGCTCTGTCGTCTTTCGGCTATGAGGAGCGCGAGGCGCGGCGCGTCATCATCATCGGTGGCGGCAACATCGGGCTCCACCTGGCGCAGACCATCGAAGAGCGCTACGGCGGCGTGCAGGCCAAGGTGATCGAGCTCGACAAACAGCGCGCCGAGGTGGTCGCCCAGCAGTTGGCTCGCACGGTGGTGATCCACGGCGACGCGCTCGATACCGACATCATGGACGAGTGCAACGTCGCGCAGACAGAGACCGTGGTGGCCGTCTCCAACGACGACGAGGTCAACATCCTCTCCTCGCTCCTGGCCAAACGCCATGGGGCCAAGCGCGCGGTAACCCTGGTCAACTCCACCTCGTACGACGATCTGGTGGCCGGGCTCGGCATCGACACCATGGTGAGCCCACGGGCCATCACCGTCTCGACCATCCTGCGCCATGTGCGGCGCGGACGGATCCGCTCGGTCCACTCGATCTCGCACGGCGTCGGAGAGGTCATCGAGGCGGAGGCGCTGGAGACCTCGAGCCTGGTGGCCAAGCCCCTGCGGGAGGCCGATTTGCCCGAAGGCGTGATGATCGGTGCCATCTTACGGGGCCGACAGGTCATTATGCCGCGCGGCGATACCGTTATTTCTGCTGGCGATCTGGTCGTGCTCTATGCCACCACCAAGGCCGCCAAGCGGGTCGAGCGCCTTTTTTCGGTCAAGCTGGAGTTCTTTTAAGCTCTCCCAATGCAGAATGCCGTTCTCGTGGTACGCAGGAACGGGCACTGAGCGGGTCGCAAGCATCGGAGGTCGCATGCCAAGATACGCCTACGTCAATGGGCGATACCAGCCGCACAGCCGGGCTACGGTTCATATCGAGGATCGTGGCTATCAGTTTGCCGACGGTGTCTACGAGGTTGTGCCGGTTTCGCACGGCCGGCTGGTTGACGAAGACCTGCACCTCGATCGCCTGGAGCGCTCGCTGAGCGAGCTGCGCATCGACATGCCGATGTCCCGCCGCAGCCTCAAGCTGGTCAGCGCAGAGCTGATGCGCCGGAACCGTCTCAGCAACGGCTTCCTCTACATGCAAGTCACGCGCGGTGTCGCGCCACGCGACCATAAGTTTCCAAAGCAGGCGGTGCCGGCGGTGGTGATGACCACGCGTCAGACCAAGCCGGCGAAGCGCGAGGCGATCGAAGCCGGCGTCGGCGTGATCGCCATCCCCGACATTCGCTGGAAGCGGCGGGACATCAAATCCGTGTCGCTATTGCCCAACTGTCTTGGCAAGCAGCAGGCCTTCGAGGCCGGCGCTTACGAGGCTTGGATGGTCGATGACGAGGGCTTCGTCACCGAGGGTACCTCGACCAACGCCTGGATCATCACCAAGGACAAGCGCCTGATCACGCGGCCAGCGACCGATGACATTCTGAACGGCATCACGCGTATCTCGCTGATCCGGACAGCGGAGAGCCTGGGTATCTCGGTCGAAGAGCGCCCCTTCACCTTGGCGGAAGCGAAAGACGCCAAGGAGGCTTTCATCACCTCCAGCAGCAACTTCGTCATGCCCGTCGTGCGCATCGATGAAACCGCCATCGGCAACGGCCGGGCCGGCGAGCTGACCCTGCGTCTGCGAGACGGCTACGAAGCGGCGGTGGTGCGCGGCGAAGAGTTGGCGGCGCAGTAGTGACCGACGGTTCGGCGCCCAACGCCTTTCTCTTCGATTGGGACAACACGCTGGTCGATAGCTGGGGTGTCATCCACGAGGCACTGCGCGAGACCTTTATTGCCATGGGCCAAAGACCATGGACGATGGAGGAGGTGCGGCGCAATGTACGGGCATCGGCGCGCGACGCCTTCCCGCAACTCTTCGGGGATCGCGCTCAGGAAGCCATCGACGTCTTCTACCGGGCCTTCGAAGCGCGGCATCTCGATGCACTGCGCCCGCTACCTAACGCAGAGGCCTGCTTGCGAGCATTGCATGCGGGCGGACACTACCTCGGGGTGGTCAGCAACAAGCGCGGTTCCCTGCTGCGCAAAGAGGTCGATCATCTCGGCTGGTCGGGCTTGTTCGGCGCGGCGATCGGTGCCACTGATGCCGCCCGCGACAAGCCGGCGGTTGACCCGGTGCTTATGGCGCTTGAGCCGGGCGGACTGAAGCCTTCGGTGGCGGTGTGGTTTGTCGGCGATGCCGACATCGATATGGTCTGCGCCCACAATTCGGGCTGCACTGCTGTCCTGGTGGCGAAAGAGACGCCAGTAGCCGGTGAGTTCCACAGCGACGCACCGGATAGGCATTTTGGCGACCTCGCCGCCTTGCTTGCGGCTCTGAGCATAACAATTTGAAAAATCACAACTTGTTTCGTTGCCGATGACGCTGGGAGGGGTCATCTTGCGACAAACCACTTGTTGGGGCAGAGGAAATACGCCAAGTTTTCGGGAACGGGAATGTCTGCGGGGACGGCGAAATTCCGCCCGGTCAGAGAACACTAATGAAAGCACGAGCGGGGACAATCTATGGCGTCGGAGAAAAGTCAGAACGTTCAGGACGTCTTTCTGAACCATATTCGCAAGAACAAGGTGCCAGTGACGGTGTTCCTAGTGAACGGGGTCAAGCTCCAAGGTATCATCACCTGGTTCGACAACTTTTCGGTCTTGCTGCGACGGGACGCACACTCGCAGCTGGTGTACAAGCACGCGATCTCGACGGTGATGCCGTCGACGCCGGTGCAGCTTTTCGACCCAAGCGAGCAGCGCAATGAGGGCTGATCTCAGCTTTTGACGAGCATTCACGACGATAGGGCCAGCCCCTCAGACCGGCTTCCGCCTTCGCAGCTGAACGGAAAGGGTGTAGAGGGCACGCGCGCTCTCGTGGTCTGTCCTGTCGCAGCACAGTGGCAGTCGGGCGAGGGACGGGACGATGCCGCTCGCCTGAGCGAGATCTGCAGCTTAGCCGAGGCCATTGGCCTTGAGCTGCGCGCCGCCGAAGTGGTGACCTACCGCAAGATGCTGCCCGGCACCTTTCTCGGTTCCGGCGCGCTGGAGCGCTTTCGCGTCCTGATCGAAGACGAGGGAATCGAGGTCGCGGTGGTCGATCACGCGCTGACGCCGGTGCAGCAGCGCAACCTGGAGCGCGCTTGGAACTGCAAGGTGATCGATCGCACCGGGCTCATTCTCGAGATCTTCGGCGCGCGCGCCAAGACGCGGGAAGGCCAGTTGCAGGTCGAGCTGGCGGCGCTTAGCTATCAGCGCTCGCGTCTCGTGCGGTCCTGGACTCACTTGGAGCGGCAGCGCGGCGGCGCCGGCTTCATGGGCGGCCCCGGCGAGCGGCAGATCGAGCTCGACCGCCGGCTGATCGACCAGCGCATCGTCAAGATCAAGCGCCAGCTCAAGGACGTGCAGCGGACGCGCGGTTTGCACCGGGCGGCGCGGCAGAAGGTGCCTTATGCCACCGTGGCGCTGGTCGGCTACACCAACGCCGGCAAGTCCACCTTGTTCAACCGGCTGACTCAGGCCGAGGTGATTGCCCGGGACCAGCTCTTCGCGACCTTGGACCCGACCATGCGCCGACTGGCCCTGCCATCCGGTCGGCAGATCATCCTCTCCGACACCGTCGGTTTCATCTCGGAGATTCCCACCGATCTCATTGCCGCCTTCCGCGCGACCCTGGAGGAGGTGGTGTCGGCGGATCTGATCGTTCATGTCCGCGACATCGCATCTCCGGACACGGAAGCTCAGGCAAGCGACGTGCTGGCCACCATCAAGCACCTCAAGGGCGAGTTCCAGGATGAGGAGGAGATCCTCGAAGTCTGGAACAAGGTCGATCTGCTCACCGCCGAGCAACGCCGCGACCTCCGTAACCTGGAGGAGCGGCAGGGTGCGGTGGCGATCTCGGCGGTCGAAGGGGAGGGCATCGAGGCTCTCCTGGCGGCGATCGACCGGCATCTTGGGCGGGAGCGGCGGATTCTCGAGCTGACGGTCGATGCCAGCGACGGCCATCTGTTGGCTTGGCTTTACCGTCATGGCGAAGTCCTCGAACGCAGCGATGAAGACACGGTCTGCCGCCTGACCGTATCGCTCGATGCGCTGGAACGCGGGCGTCTGGACCGCCTGCTCGACGAGCGGCCGGGCAGCAGTCTCTCCCATTAGAGCCGCACGAGAGCCTTTTCAGACGAGGTAGCGATCCCCAAGTCATTGACGCTGTGGGGCACATTCCATAGATAAGGAGCGTTGGCACTCCTGTTCTGCGAGTGCCAAATGGGATTCATCCGCTCCCGAACGCCATTCACCCCATCGATATGGAGAAGCACCTCATGAACCTGCGTCCATTGCACGATCGCGTCGTGGTCCAGCCTCTGGAAGAGGAAGAGAAGACCGCCGGCGGGATCATCATCCCCGACAGCGCCAAGGAGAAGCCGATGCAGGGCAAGATCATCGCCTGCGGCCCCGGCGCTCGCGGCGATGACGGCAAGCTCGTGCCCCTGGATGTCAAGAAGGGCGACCGGGTGCTTTACGGAAAGTGGTCTGGAACCGAGGTGCGGATCGAAGGCAAGGACGTTCTGATCATGCGCGAGTCCGACATCATGGGCGTCTTGGCCTAGAGACAGCGGACGAACGAGGGAGGATTTTACTGTGGCTGCTAAAGACGTACGTTTTTCCGCCGATGCGCGGTCCCGGATGCTGCACGGCATCGATACACTGGCCGATGCGGTCAAGGTGACCTTGGGCCCGAAAGGGCGCAACGTGGTGATCGACAAGTCCTTCGGGGCACCGCGCACCACCAAGGACGGTGTGTCCGTCGCCAAGGAAATCGAGCTCGGCGACAAGTTCGAGAACATGGGCGCTCAGCTCTTGCGCGAGGTCGCGACCAAGACCAGCGACATTGCCGGTGACGGCACCACCACCGCGGTGGTTCTGGCGCAGTCGATCGTGCGCGAGGGCGTCAAGGCGGTTGCTGCCGGCATGAACCCGATGGACGTCAAGCGCGGTATCGACCAGGCGGTCGAGGCGGTGATCGTCGACATCGTCAAGCGCTCGCGTCGCATCGGTTCGGCCGAGGAAGTTGCGCAGGTCGGCACCATCTCCGCCAATGGCGACGCCGAGATCGGTGACATGATCGCCGAGGCCATGCAGCGGGTCGGCAACGAAGGCGTCATCACGGTCGAGGAGGCCAAGAGCCTCGATACCGAGCTCGACGTGGTCGAGGGCATGCAGTTCGATCGCGGCTATCTCTCGCCTTACTTCATCACCGACGGCGAGAAGATGATCTGCGAGATGGAGAACCCGCTGATTCTCATCCACGAGAAGAAGCTCTCCAACCTGCAGCCCATGTTGCCGCTGCTCGAGACCGTGGTGAAGAGCGGCCAGCCGCTGTTGATCATCGCCGAGGACGTCGAGGGCGAAGCTCTGGCAACCCTGGTGGTCAACAAGCTGCGCGGCGGCCTCAAGGTCGCAGCCGTCAAGGCGCCGGGCTTCGGCGATCGCCGCAAGGCCATGCTCGAGGACATCGCCGTCCTGACCAACGGCCAGGTGGTGAGCGAGGACCTGGGCATCAAGCTCGAGAACGTGACCACCAAGATGCTGGGCACGGCCAAGCGGATCATGCTGACCAAGGAAGAGACCACCGTGGTCGGCGGCGCCGGGAAGAAGAAAGACATTCAGGCCCGTTGCCATCAAATCCGCGGCCAGATCGACGAGACCAGCTCCGACTATGACCGGGAGAAGCTGCAGGAGCGCTTGGCCAAGCTGGCCGGCGGTGTTGCGGTCATCCGCGTCGGCGGCGCCACGGAGATCGAGGTGAAGGAGCGTAAGGACCGCGTCGACGACGCGATGCACGCCACCCGCGCGGCGGTGGAAGAGGGCATCGTGCCGGGCGGCGGCTGCGCGCTGCTTTACGCCACGCGTGCGGTCGACAAGCTTGAGGGCGAGAACAGCGACCAGCAGGCGGGCATTGCCATCGTGCGGCGGGCCATTCAGGCGCCGATCCGGCAGATCGCCCAGAACGCCGGCGTCGAGGGCTCGGTGATCGTCGGCAAGCTCCTGGAGCAGAAGGACAAGAACCGCGGCTTCGATGCCCAAAGCGAGGGCTACGTCGACATGGTCAAGGCCGGCATTATCGACCCGGCGAAGGTCGTGCGTGTGGCGCTGCAGGATGCAGCCTCCGTCGCCGGCCTGCTGGTGACCACCGAGGCGATGGTCGCCGAGGTGCCGCAGGAGAAAGAGGACATGCCGGCGATGCCTCCGGGCGGCGGCATGGGTGGAATGGGCGGCATGGGCTTCTAAGCCTGGCCGACAAGGTGTAAGGGGAGGGGCCGCGACTGTGTCGCGGCCTTTCTCTTTCTTTCCAGATCGTGAGACCGAAGCATGGTACCCAACGTCGACCGCGTGACAGCGCTTATCGCCGAAACGGCAGCCGAGGAGGTTATGCCGCGCTTTCGCATGCTGGAGGCGCACGAGGTCCAGGAAAAGTCTGCGGGCGAGCTGGTCACCGTGGTGGATGTCGCGGTCGAGAAGCGCTTGACTGCGGTCCTCTCCGAGCTGCTGCCGGGCTCCCTGGTGGTCGGCGAGGAAGCGGTGGCAGCGACACCGGAGCTGCTCGACGAGCTGGCCGCGCATGAGAGCTACGCCTGGATCATCGATCCCGTCGACGGCACCGGCAACTTTGCCAAGGGCCGCGAGCCCTTTGCCGTGATGGTCGCGCTGGTGCGGGGTGCGGAGGCGCTGGCCGGCTGGATCCACGATCCCTGCAGCGGCCGGACGGCCGCCGGCGAGCTGGGCGGCGGCACCTTTATCGATGGTGCTCGGCAATCCGTCAGCGGCGTGCGTGAGCTGGCGAAGATGCGCGGCACGCTGCACGGCAGCCAATACGGCCCGTCGGAGCTGAAACGCCGCGTCCAGGCAGCGAAAGACATTCTCAACCCCATGAAGTCATTGCACTGCGCGGGGCACGAGTATCTGCGCATGATCGCCGGGGAAAGCGACTACTCCTTCTATACCCGCACCAAGCCCTGGGACCATATTGCCGGTGTGCTGCTGCACCAAGAGGCCGGTGGCTACGATCGGCTGCTCGACGGTGAACCCTACTTGCCGAGTGACCACGCAGCCTCGGGTTTGCTGCTGGGACCGAGCGAGGAGGGGTGGCATGCCCTTCGGGATGCGCTTCTCAGGGACGACTAGAGCGGTCTAGGACGCGGGCCGATCGGCCTCCTTTTCGCGCCACTTGGCCGTCTGCCAAGCCTCTTCCAGCTCCTCCAGAGAGCAATCTTGCAGCTCTCGGCCTTGCTCTCGAAAAGCCTGTTCTATGGCTTGGAAGCGCCGGGTGAACTTGTGATTCGCCTTGCGCAGCGCTTCCTCCGGGTCGAGCTTCAGATGGCGGCCAAGGTTGACCATGGCGAACAGCAAGTCGCCGAACTCCTCCTCGATGCGCCTGTTGGCGTCGGCATCGTCGGCGTCGAGCTCGGCCGTCAGCTCGCCGACTTCTTCCGCGATCTTGTCCAAGACCTGGGTCGTCTGCGGCCAGTCGAAGCCGACGCGCGCGGCACGCTTCTGCAGCTTCTCGGCGCGCAGCAAGGCGGGTAGGGAGGTCGCCACGCCATCGAGCACGCCGACCACCTCTCCCGCAGCCTTCTTGCGTTGCCGCTCTGCGGCCTTGCGCGTCTCCCAATCCACCTTTTGCTCGGTCTCGCTGGCGAAGCGCGCGTCGCCGAAGACGTGCGGGTGGCGCTCGACCATCTTGTCTGAAATGGCCCGCGCGACATCGGCAAAGGCAAAGTGTCCGGCCTCCTCGGCCATGCGGCTGTGGAAGACGACCTGCAGCAAGAGATCGCCGAGCTCCTCGCGCAGCTCCGGCATATCGTCGCGCGCGATGGCGTCGGCCACCTCATAGGCTTCCTCGATGGTGTAGGGGGCAATGGTGGCGAAGCTCTGCTTCACGTCCCAGGGGCAGCCGTCGATCGGGTCGCGCAGGCGGGCCATGATGTCGATCAGCCGCTGCATTTCAGCGCGCGCATCCTCAGATGCCGCATCGCTCGAAGCAGAGGTCTCGCTCTCGTTCACCATCGTCATCGGAGAGTCCGTTTCCAGTTCCTGCCAGCAGCCTGTGGCGTCGGGCTGAGGCGCTTTGCCGTCCGTGTTCCAGGGGTTAGAACACAGGGCCACCGGGATTGCGACCAGGATTGCGACTCTGGGATCGCTGCCTCAGGAAGAGCGGGCGGTGGTCGCAGGAGGGGCGTTGGTCATCATGGAAAAAGACGCATAATATATATTATGGAAAATAATCAAGATACAAAGAAAGCAAAGCCTTACGTGGACGCCAATGGCGTCATCGTGGAGCGAATGCGTCCTCCCGCTCCTGAACCGGCCCCGCGCATGAACCTGTCTGACGCACTGCTCGCACGGCAGCAGCATGAGATCGTGGCGCGCCTGGAGTCTGCCGTCGTGTCCATCGTTGGTGCCGAGTCGACGCAGGCTCTGCCGGATGCGGTCACAGCCTACTTCCGCAGCTACCGTGCCAGTCCTCTGACCGACAACACAGGCGGCAGCCAGTTCAACGACGGGCTCTTGCTGTTCGTACTGGCGCGGCTTTTGGCGCCCCGGCGCATCATCGAGAGCGGCACGCACCGCGGATTCTCATCCTGGCTGCTGCGCCATGCTTGCCCGGATGCAGAGCTGCTCAGCTTCGACATCGACCATTCGCAGCTGGCGCTCAGAGCCGAGGGCGCCAGCTACCATCTCTGCGACTGGACGGAGCACGACCTGACATCAAGCGCGGATGATAACACGCTGATTTTCTTCGATGATCACATCTCCCATGCGCGACGGATCATGGAAGCCTCCGCGCGCGGTTTCCGTCATCTGCTGTTCGACGACAATTTCCCGGTGACGACGCTCTACGCCACAGGCGGCGTGCCGGTGCCGACAGTGGCTATGCTGATGGACAGCTCCTTGCAGGGTGGCGAAGAGCTGAGCTGGACCCGCAACAACAAGCGCTATCGCTACCGGGTGGATGCCGATCGTCTGATAGGCGCGCGGCGCTTGATCTCCCGGGCTGTCGGTTTGCCCGATGTGACCGACCTGACGGAGTATAGATCGCCGTCGCGCATGACCTATGTCGAGCTGTTAGAAGACAGAGGTAATGCGCTCTAAAGATTCGTTTTCTGTTGTCTAGCTTGCCGAGTACAACACCGCGCCTTCGTCATCGGCGAGGCCGACCCCCTGCCCCGCAGCCGCCTCGGGCACCTGCATGACCAAGCCGTCGTAGCCGGGCTCGACTCCTGGCGGGCAACGTTCCTTGATCACGTGATAGTCGACGGAGTGGTTGAGGTGCGTCAGCACGGCGCGCTTGGGCCGAACGGCTTCGATCCATTCCATGGTGCGGTCGAAGTGCGAATGGGTCGGATGCGGCTCGAAGCGCAGGCAATCGACAATCCAGAGATCGATGCCCTGCAAAGTCTCGATCGCTTCGTCGCTGAGCTGCACCACATCCGTCGAATAAGCGAAGTCACCGATGCGGAAGCCCATAGAGTGGACGTTGCCGTGGTCCTGCACAAAGGGCGTGACGGGAACACCGACCGCCTCGAAGGGCCCGTCGAAGGCGCGGTCGTCCATGAGAGCGGGATAGAGTGCCTGCGCCTTATGGCTTGATTCGAAAACATAGTCGAAGCGCAGGGTCAGCTCTTGATGGGTCTTGCGGTCCATATAGGCTGGGATGCTCGCCTGCTGCGCATAGCGCATCACGCGCAGCTCATCGATGCCGTGGCAATGGTCGGCGTGCGAGTGGGTAAAGAGCACGGCATCGATGCCCTGGATGCCGAAGCGCAGGATCTGCTCGCGCAGGTCCGGCGAGGTGTCGATCAGCAGCCGCTTGCCCCGGGTCTCGACGAAGACCGAGGCCCGCATGCGGCGGTTCTTGGGCTCCTGCGGGTCGCAGTTGCCCCAGTGTCCGCCGGGCGTGCCGTTGGCCAGCGGCACGCCGGACGAGCCGCCGCAGCCGAGCAGCGTCACCTTCATGTGCTCTTCCTGGCGTCGGCCGCCTTGCTGAACAGGCGATAGAAATTCGCCGTGGTCGCCTCGGAGAGTTCCTCTTCGGAGATGCCTTTAATCTCGGCCAGCTTGCGGGCGGTGTGGACCACGTGGGCCGGCTCGTTGCGCTTGCCGCGGTACGGCACCGGCGCCAGGTAGGGCGAGTCGGTCTCCACCAGCAGGCGGTCGAGCGGAACCTCGGCCGCCGTGGCGCGCAGCTCTTCGGCCTTCTTGAAGGTGATGATGCCGGCAAGCGAGATGGACAGGCCCATCTCCAACGCCGCCTTGGCCAGGGCCGGTCCCGCGGTGAAGCAATGAATGACGCCGGGATAGGGCCCCTTCTCGTACTCGTCCCGCAGGATGGCGACGGTGTCGTCGTCGGCATCGCGGGCATGGACGATCAGAGGCAGGCCGGTGTCCCGCGCCGCCGCGATGTGGGAGCGGAAGGAGATCTGCTGCCGTTCCCGCGGGCTGTGCTCATAGTAGTAGTCGAGGCCGGTCTCGCCGATGCCGACGACCTTCTCGTGCTCAGCCAGCTCAAGCAGACGCGCAGGGGTGTCCTGCCCTTCCGGGCCGGCTTCGTGCGGATGGACGCCGACCGAGCAAACCACGTCAGGCTCCGCCTCGGCGATGGCCAGCACCTCGGGGAAGCTGCTGAGCTTGGTCGAGATCGTCAGCATGGTCTCGACCCCGGCCATGCGGGCGCGCCTCAGCGCGTCCGGCAGGTCACCGTCGCCGGCCAGGTAGTCGAGATGGCAGTGGGAATCGACGACTCTCATAGGCATCTCACGCTGCGTCGCCCTCGACCTCGGCAAAGCGCGGAAAGACGCCTTCCGGCTTCGGCAGCGCCGTGCCCGGCACCAGCGGGGTCTCCAGGGCAGAGAATTGCCGCGCCTCTTCCGAAACGGCTAGGAGATCGAGCATGCGTCCGATGGAGTCCGGCATGACCGGCTGGGTCAGGATGGCGAGACGCCGGATGACCTCGGCCAGTACATAGAGCACGGTCTGCATGCGCTCAGGATCGCTCTTGCGCAGCACCCAGGGCGCCTGCTCATCGACATAGCGGTTGGCGTCGCCAACCACGGTCCAGATCGCCTCCAGCCCGCGGTTGAAGGCCTGCTTGCCGAATTCCTCGCGCAGGCTGCCGTGCAGGGCGCGGGCTTTGGACAGCAGCGCTTCGTCGGCGGCTGTAAGCGCGCCTGGCTGCGGCACCTGGGCGGCACAGTTCTTGTGAATCATCGACAGAACACGCTGCGCCAAGTTGCCGAAATCGTTGGCCAAATCGCTGTTGATGCGGGTCACCATCGTCTCATGGCTGATGTAGCCGTCGGCCCCGAATGGGATCTCGCGTAGAAGGTAGTAGCGCACTTGGTCCAGTCCATAGCGCTCCACAAGATCGTCGGGCCGGACGACGTTGCCCAGGGACTTCGACATCTTCTCGCCCTTGTTGAGCAACCAGCCGTGGGCGAAGACCCGCTGCGGCGGTTCCAGACCGGCCGCCATCAGAAAGGCCGGCCAGTAGACCGCGTGAAAGCGCAGGATGTCCTTGCCGACCACGTGCACGTTGGCCGGCCAGAAGGTCCGGTAGTCGGGGCAGTCTTCGTCGGGGAAGCCGACCGCGGTGATGTAGTTGGTCAGCGCGTCGAGCCAGACGTACATGATGTGGTCCGGGTCGCCCGGCACGGGAATGCCCCACTTGAAGGTGGTGCGGCTGACCGAAAGGTCCTTGAGGCCGCCCTTGACGAAGGAGACCACCTCGTTCTTCCGCGTCTCCGGCAGGATGAAGTCCGGGTTGGCCTCGTAGAAGGCCAGCAGGCGGTCCTGCCATTCGGAGAGCTTGAAGAAGTAGGAGGGCTCCTCGACCCACTCCACCTCCTTGCCGGAGGGTGCGTAACGCTTGCCGTCGCGCAGGGTGAGCTCGCTTTCGGTATGGAAGGCCTCGTCGCCCACCGAGTACCAGCCGGCATAGCTGCCGAGATAGATCTCCCCGGCGTCGACCAGCCGCTGCCAAAGCGCCTGCACGGATTTGTAATGCCGCGGCTCCGTGGTGCGGATGAAATCGTCGTTGGAGAAGTTCATGACGCCGGCCATCTGGCGGAAGTTCTGGCTTACCTTGTCGGTGAAGGCCTGCGGCGTCTCGCCGGCCGCCAGGGCCGCCTTCTCCACCTTCTGCCCGTGCTCGTCGGTGCCGGTGAGAAAGCGTACCTCGCGGCCGTCCAGGCGCATGAACCGCGCCAGCACATCGCAGGCCAGGGTGCAGTAGGCATGGCCGATGTGCGGCACGTCGTTCACGTAGTAGATCGGCGTGGTGACGTAATAGCGGGCCTGGTCGCTCGGCATACTCTCAGGATGTCCTCTGTCTTGCGCTCTTCGGGCTATAGCCCATCCGGCGACGCGAACCGGTTATTTGGGCTTGAAGGCCGCCAGCTCCAAGAAAACCGTCAAAACCGTCTGCTTGCGGTCCAGGTTGACGGCGTTCGCGGCGGAGAAGCGACCGCGCATTTTCTCCCACAGGGCCATCAGCTCCGCAATAGAGGCCTGCGGCCAGCCAGCCTCCCGCTCGCTCTCTGATAGGGCCCGGGCGCGAATGGCCGCCGTCATGCGGGTGAAGAGCGCCTCGCCGACGAAGCTGAAGAGGCTGCCGCTTTGGTCGGCCGCGGCCTTCTCCGCCAGGCGGGTGAGCAGCCGCTGGTCGAGATTCGGCAAGGCGGACCAAAGCTGGTCGACCTGGGCATCCAGCGCCAGGGCGTCTGAACCCAGCAGTTGGACCGCACGTCCGGCGCTGCCCTCGCAGAGTTGGGAGAGACGACTGCGCTGCGCGTCTGGCACCGACAGCTCGAGGCTTTGCAGAACGGCCGCGAAGTCCGGTTCGCTCAGCGGCCGAAGCTGACGGCTGCGCACTCGGGAGCGGATGGTCGGCAGCAGGCGCCCGGGGCTATGGCTGACCAAGAGGACGATGGCTTGCCCAGGCGGCTCCTCAAGAACCTTCAGTAAAGCATTGGCCGCATTGACGTTCAGGTCGTCGGCGCTGTCGACCAGCAGCACCTTCCAGCGGGAGTCGCTGCTGGTCCGCCGCAGAAATTGGGTCGCCGCACGCACCTGGCCGATGACGATGGCGGTGCGCAGCCGCTTATCCTTGGCGTTGGGGTCAGCGCTGCGTTCCAGCAGCATGAAATCCGGATGAGCGCCGGAAGCGACCTGGCGGAACAGCGGCGCGTCCGGCCGGTGCGGGTTGTGAGGCGCGGCGGCAGGCTCGGGTGCGCCGAACAGTGCCGGTTCGCCCCCTCCCCCTGGCTCGTCCTCGGCCGGAATGGCCAGCGCCTCCCGGGCGCAGTGATAGGCCAGGGTGGCCTTGCCGATGCCCTTTGGGCCGGCGAAGAGCCAGGCGTGCGGCATGCGGCCGCCGGCGAGCGCCTGGCGGAAGTCTTCCAGAGTTTGCCCGTGACCGAAGAGCTGCTCAGCGAAAGCCGGCGAAGGGGGCTCTTCGGCTACTACCTCCGCTTTAGCGCTGCGGGCCACCGTTAGAAGGCACTCATGATGAAGTGCTTGGTGATCTCGAACATCCGCCCGAAAGGCCCGACCTTCTCGACGTTGGTCGCGGCATAGAGCGGATACTCCATGGGCTCCATGCCCGGCGCCGTGATGCGCAGGACGGCGAGCTCCTGCCCCTCGGCAATGGGCGCCGGAATCGGGGCGTCGTAAAGCACGGAGACCGTCATCTCCTCGTGTTCCCGCTGGGAGAGCGTTGCCAAGACAGGCTCCGACAGCGTCAAGGGCACGCTTTCCTCCGCACCGAGCCAGACCTCGGCGCGGTCGACTTCCTGACCGGCCGAGAAGAGCTCGTAGTTGGAGAACTCGCGGAAGCCCCACTCGATCAGGCGCTCGGACTCTTCAGAGCGGGCGCGTTCACTGGGCAAGCCGTTGACCACCAGGACAAGGCGCCGCCCATCGCGGATAGCCGAGGCCGTCAGGCCATAGCCGGCTTCCTGGGTGTGGCCGGTCTTCAGACCGTCGGCGCCCATGTTCTTGTAGAGCAAGGGGTTACGGTTCGATTGGGTGATATCGGACCAGGTAAAATCGGTTTCCGCGAAGTAGTGGTAGTACTGCGGAAAGTCGAGAATGGTGCGAAGGGCGAGCAGGTTGAGATCCCGTGCCGTCATGCGGTGCTCGGGATCGGGCCAGCCGGTCGAGTTCTTGAAGGTGCTGCTGGTCAGGCCGATCTCCCGGCCGCGCTTGGTCATCTCCCGGGCGAAGGCATCTTCCGTGCCCGAGAGGCCCTCGGCGACGACGATACAGGCGTCGTTGCCCGATTGAATGATGATGCCGCGCAGCAGGTTCTCGATCGAGACTCTGTCGCCAACCTCGACGAACATCTTGGAGCCGCCCTTGCGCCAGGCGCGCTCGCTCACCGGCAAAGTGTCGTCCTTCGAGAGGCGGCCGTCGGCCAGGCGCTCGAAGACCAGATAGAGCGTCATGACCTTGGTCATGGAAGACGGCGGCATCAGCTCGTCGGCGTTCTTCTCGAACAGCACCCGCCCGCTCTGGGCATCGACCAGGACGGCCTCCCGCGCTTCCGTCTCGAGCGCCAGGGCCGGACGGACAAGCAAGGCGGCCAGCACACCAACGACGGCCAGGGCCTTCAGCGGCATAAAGGTCCTGAAACAGTCCATCGAATCACCTCATGCGAATTGGCACCACGTGGAACACATGAATCACATTAGAGCTAAATGCAAAGCTAACTCCGGCGCGGATTCCTGTTCAACGCGCAAGCGCGTGAACGGCGTGCCTAGCACACAACCCCGGTCGCAATTTGGGCAACGGCCGCATCGAGCGGAAGTATCGACTGCTGTCCGGAGCTGTCGCGTAGGCTGACGCTGCGGCTTGCCACCTCCCGTTCGCCGACGATGAGAAAGAGCGGCACGCCAAGCTCCCGCGCAGAGACGATCTTGCGCGCCAGACGGTTCGGCCCGTCGTCGAGCAGAACACGTAGCCCGGTTTCTTCCAGGCGTTCTGCCACTTCGCGGGCATAGGCAGCCTGCGCTTCGGTCACGCTGGCCACCACCACTTGATCGGGCGCCAGCCAGAACGGCAGCCGGCCACCATAATGCTCCAGCAGGATGCCGATGAAGCGCTCGAGCGAGCCGAGGACCGCGTGGTGGATCATGACGGCCTGGGCCTTCTCTCCCTGCGCATCGGCAAAGTGGGCGCCGAGACGCTCCGGCATGACGAGGTCGAGTTGCACGGTGCCGCACTGCCAGAGACGGCCGGCCCGGTCCTTCAGGGCAAACTCGAGCTTTGGCCCGTAAAAGGCTCCTTCGCCTGGCAAAATCTCGTAGTCGAGCCCAGCCAATCGGGCCGCCTCTTCGAGCAGCGCCTCGGCCTTGTCCCATTGCGCACCCGAGCCAGCCCGCACCTCTGGCCGTGTCGAGAAGCCGATCGCCACTTCGGGAAAGCCGAAGTCGGTGTAGATCTCCTGCTGCATGGCGCAAAAGCGCGCGACCTCCTCCGCGACCTGCTCTTCCAGGCAGAAGACATGGGCGTCGTCCTGCTCGAAAGCCCGGGTGCGCATCAGGCCTTGCAAGGCGCCTGATGGCTCCTTGCGGTGGCAGAGGCCGAGTTCGAAGTAGCGGATTGGCAGATCGCGCCAGGAGCGGGTGCCCTGCTTGAAGATCTGAATGTGCCCTGGGCAGGACATGGGTTTGAGTGCGTGGCAGCGTTCGCCCTCCTCGAAGACGAACATGGAGTCCGCGAACTTCTGCCAGTGCCCGCTATCCTCCCACAGCGAGCGGGTCAGGAGCTGTGGGCTGCGCACCTCGCGGTAGCCGGCTGCCTTCATGCGGCGGCGGATGTAGTCCTCGATCACCCGGTAGAGGGCGAAGCCTCGCGGGTGCCAAAACACGCCGCCGGGGCCTTCGTCCTGCTGATGGAACAGGTTGAGCCGATTGGCGATCGATCGGTGGTCCAACTCTTCCATGGTCTTGTCTCCTCGTGCCGCGGCGGGAGGGCGGACGGGAGCCAAGATCCAGACATGGAAAAGCCCCGTCCGATCCCGGCGGGGCTGTGCTGGTGTCTTGGTCTGTAAGAGGTGCTAGCGCACGACCATCCGGCACGGCCCGCCGAGGCAGGTCGTCGTGGTCGTCGTCGTCGTGACAAAGTGTCTAGCCATGACGCGTAGATAACGTCTGCCCCGCAGCCGATCAAGAGGACAGGCTGGGCTTGACGGGAAATCATATATGAGAGAATTTCCCATATATGAACGAAACACTCATCGATGATGTCACGATCGACCGGCGCCTGGCCCAGCGCCTCAAGCTGCTGCGCAATGAACGCGGTTGGTCCTTGGACGCGCTTGCCAAGCTCAGCACCGTCAGCCGCGCCACTCTCTCCCGCCTGGAAAATGGAGAGGTCAGCCCGACGGCCAGTGTCCTCGGCAAGCTTTGCGCTGCCTATGGCCTGCCCATGTCGCGGTTGATGCGCATGGTCGAGGACGATTACGAGCCGCTGGTCCGGCCCGACGAGCAGACGGTCTGGCATGACCCGAGCGTCGGTTTCCGGCGGCGCTCCCTTTCTCCTCCGGCGCAGACCTTGGCCGGTGAGGTTCTGGAGTGCCGCCTCGATCCGGGTGCGCAGATCGTCTACGAGGCGCCGCCGCGGCCTGGCCTCGAGCACCATCTCACTCTGCTCGAAGGTGCCCTCCAGGTCGAGGTCAACGGCCGGGTCCATCATCTGCGGCCGGGCGACTGCTTGCGCTACCAGCTTTTCGGGCCCAGCGCCTTCGCCACGCCGGACGACACCGCTGCCCGCTATCTCCTCTTCATCGTATGACAGGGACCGCAGCCACCATGACCGGAACCGATGGAACCGAGCTGTCATACTTCTCCGGCGACGACATAGATGCTCGGATCGAAGGGCTCGGGGCGCTGTTGCACGCCTGCGTCCATGGAGGAGCCGGCGTTCACTTCGTGCTGCCCTTTTCGCAGAGCGACAGCGAGGCCTTCTGGCGTGGGTCCGTGCTCCCCGGCGTAAGGCGCGGCCTCCGGCATTTGCTGGTGGCGCAGAGGAACGGGCGCATCGCCGGCTCGGTTCAGCTCGATCGGGATACGCCGCCCAATCAGCCCCACCGGGCGGACGTCTCCAAGCTATTGGTGCATCCAGACTTCCGGCGCCAAGGCATCGCGCGGGCCCTGATGGTCGAACTCGAGGCCCTGGCTCGCCGCCAAGGGCGCAGCCTGCTCACTTTGGATACCGTCACGGGTGACAATGCCGAGCCGCTCTATACCTCGCTGGGCTATGAGCGCGTGGGCGTGATTCCCGGATACAGTCTGCACCCATCCCACGCGCAGCTCGAGTCCACCACGGTCATGTACAAGGCCCTCTAGCCGATGCAGACACCCGCCATCGTCCTGCTCGGTCTGGCGGCGGGTGCCCTCCTTGCGGCGCAGGGACCGATCTTCGTCCGCTCGGCCGGTTACCTCGGCGGTCCGATCCAGGCGGCGACACTGGCCTTCGCCGTTGGGCTCTGCGCCCTTCTCTCACTCTGTTTTTTGAGCGGTGGTGGCCTGCCCAAAGCCGAGGGCATGGCCCGCATGCCGTCCTGGCTGTGGGCCGGCGGGTTGATCGGAACCACTATGGTTCTCCTGACCCTCTATGCGGTCCCTCGCGTCGGCGTGGCGACCTTCATTGCCGCCGTGGTCTGTGGCCAGCTGCTGGCCGCCATGGCTTACGATCACCTCGGCGCATTTGGCTTGGAGCTCAGGCGGCTGGACCTGTGGGATGTGGCGGGGGCTGCCCTGCTGCTCGCCGGACTGGCCATGATGACCAGCGGCAACAGGGGGTGATGCGAGAGGACGGGGTCAGCCGCCCCACCCCTGCGTGGTCGCGCTACTCGACGACGATGTGCGGGTTGTTGATGCCCTGGTCGATCAGCGCAATGCGCAGCTTCTCTGCCAAGCCACGGTCGGTCATCGGCCCGATGCGCACCCGGTAGATGACCTCGTTGGCGGTGCTGACGGCTTCGATCAAGGGCTCGCCGACACCGGACAGGCTGTCGGCATGACGCCGAGCATTGCCGTAGTCACGAAAGGCGCCAGCTTGCAGGAAAAGCTGTTGCCCGGCCGTGTCGGCAGACGGCGCGGCAGCGGTTTCGGGCAGCATGGCCTGCTGGGTGGCGTTGGTGCCGCCCTGCGTCGGCAGAGCATTCTGTGCCACGGCTTCGACCGGAGCAGCCTCGGGGCGTGGCCCCGCGTCTTCCTCAACGACCCGCACCCGCACCCGGGTGACGCCCTGCTTCTTGAAGCCGAGCTCCTCGGCGGCGGCCTTGGAAACGTCGATGATGCGGCCTTTGGCGAAGGGCCCGCGGTCGTTGATGCGTAGGACGATGGTGCGGCCGTTGGCCAGGTTGGTGACCTCGACCAGGCTCGGCATCGGCAAGGTCGGATGCGCCGCCGTCATGGCGTACTGATCGTAGGTCTCGCCGTTCGCCGTCGTGCGGCCGTGGAAGTTCGGGCCGTACCAGGAGGCCATGCCGACCTCGTCATACGCCGGATCCTCCTTGGGGTGATACCAGATGCCGGCAATCTGATAGGGTGTGCCGACCTTGCGGTAGCCGCCCGGGCCCACCGTGTTCGTCTGCGGGGCTTGGGTCGTGGCCCGCGGCGAGTCCGAGGCGGTGTCGACCGAGCGCTCGGCACAGCCGGCGACCAGCACACCCAGGGTCAGAAGCAGAACGCCAAGTCTCGTCATGCCCGTCGATGTCTCAAGATGTTGTGGGGGTGTCAGATGTTTCTACAAGATAACCAGAATTGGTGTAGCAATCAATAACACCTACGAGACGGGAGAGGACTCTATCCCTGCGTGCTCTCGCGCAGGGCGCGCAACAGCATTTGGTCGGCAAAGCCGTCCGCCGGCAGACCCTTGGCCTGCTGGAAACGCCGAATGGCGGCACGCGTCAGGGGGCCGATGCGGCCATCGGGGTTGCCCGCGCCGAAGCCGAGGATGCCGAGACGGGTTTGAATCTCCTCGACCTCGCCGAGGCTCAAGCGGCCATGCGTCGGCTCGATCTGCCGCGCAAGCCCTGGTTTGCCGATCAGGCGGTCGGAGAGGTGTCCGATCGCCACGGCATAGAGGATGGAGCGGTTCCAATCCAGGATACGGGTGTAGTTGCCGTAGACCATGAAGGCCGGGCCGCGGTGCCCGGCCGGCGTGATGACTGCCCCTTCGATATCGACCCTCGGCAGCGGCGAGCCGTCGGCCTTGGTGACGCCAAGCCGTGACCATTCGGCGAGAGACTTGCGTGTTTCCGGCTTGGTCTCGATGGAAACCAGGTGCCAATCGAAGTTCGCCGGCAGGCGGACTTCCCGGCCCCAGGTTTGCTCGTCGTTCCAGCCCAGCTGGCTCAGATAGTTGGCTGCCGAAGCGAAGGCGTCGGGCAAGCTGCCCCAAAGGTCACGCTTACCGTCGCCGTCATGGTCGACGGCGTAGGCCTGGTAGGTCGAGGGAATGAACTGCATGTTCCCGAGCGCGCCGGCCCAGGAGCCGACCATGGCATCGGCGGTGACCTCGCCGCGCCCGACAAGCTGGAGCGCCTCGACGAGTTGCGTCGAGAAGAAGTCCTTGCGGCGGCCTTGGCAGGCCAGGGTCGCAAGTGCGTCGAGGGTGCGGAAGGAGCCGAGATTCTGGCCGAAGTTCGTCTCCAGCGCCCAGAAAGCCACCAGAAAGCGGGACTGGACCTGGTACTGCACGCTGATTTGCTGCAAGAGCGACCCGTGCCGGGAAAGCATTACGCGGCCCTGCTCTACCCGTTCCTCCGTCACCAGCCGCTCGAGATAGCGACCGAAGCTTAGGGTGAATTCCGGTTGCCGGTTCTCAAGCTCGAGCACGCGCGGCAACGGTCGAACGGAAGCCAAGGCCTGATCTACCGCAGTTTGCGGGACGCCGCGGGAGACGGCCTGGCCGGCAATACCGCCCAGGCAGCTCTCCAAGTTGGCTTCGCCGGTGTTCGCCGAAACGGGCTCGACGGCGGCAAACATCAACCCGAGTGCGAAAGTAGCCGTTAGCGCAGATAGACTTGAGGTAGTCATGGCAGCTCGCAAAACGCCGTAACTATTTGTTCTTTCGCCTCGTTTGAGTCGATTGCTAGGCAATTCTTTACAAAATGAGCCGAGGTTAGGGAGCTGTGCTAGCATGTTTCCGGACTTAATCTCGAATGCGAGAGATAGGTACAGAACGTTCCGCGATCTGGCCAGGGGCAGCAATCCTGCTGGTTCTGTTGATCGGGCTCGGTGTTTCCTTCTTTACAGCACGCAGCTTTGAGACGGACTCGCTGACCGATCAGCGTAAGGCCGCCATGGCGACCGCGGCTCAGCTGACCGATCAGCTCAATATGACGCTCCACCGTCTCTCATCCTCTCTCAGGGCGATGGGGTCCGTCTTCCATGGCTCCTCCTCGGTACATCAAGGAGAGTTCGAAACGACCGTCGAGGTGGTGCGCGACTGGCGGGCACCGCTCGATTTCGCGGCCTTTGCGTATGCGCGTCGTTTCAACCGGCTGTCGCGTCAGGAGTGGCAGAGGCTGCGCGGAGCGCGGATCCGATCTCTCCACGGTGCAGCCCAGCCCGTCGATGCGCTGCCCGAGAGCTTCATTGTCGAGCTGACCAGCAATGAAAATCCGCTGCTGGATCGTTACGTGGATCTCGCCACGCACGGCTACATCCGTGCCGCGGCTGCTTCCGCCGCGCGCGTGCCCCAGGAAGTCATTATGGGGCCTGCCTTCCAGCAAGACGGCATTTGGTGGAGTGCCTTGGCGTTTCATGTTCCCAACGGCATGAATGAAGGTGTCCTGGTCGGGTTGCTCAATCTCAACAATCTCTTCGATGAGCTGGAGTCGGCTCTACCGGCCGGGCTGCGCTTGCGTCTGCGACAACATGAGACGGCCTGGGGGGAGCAGGGCTTCGGCGAGCAGGTCATTCTCGGCACCCCGCTTCCGGCCGGCGACGTGACCGATACGATCACCTTGCGGATCGCCCATGGCCAGGCGAGCTGGAGCTTGGATTGGGACGTGCTGCCGGAATTCGGCAGCCAGTCGGGCTGGGGCGCCGGCAACACGGTGCTGGTGGCGGGCGGCCTGCTCACCCTGCTGGTGGCCTTTCTCGTCGGGGCCATGATCCAACGGGACTCGGCCATCCGCAGAGAGGTCCGGCGGCGCACGGCGGAGCTGGCGCAGGCGCGTGACGAAGCCGAGATGGCGAACCGGACCAAGACCGAGTTTCTCGCCACCATGAGCCACGAGCTGCGCACGCCGCTCAACGCCGTGCTCGGCTTCTCCGAGGTAATGCGGGACGAGCTGCTCGGCCCCTTGGGCCAGCCGCACTACAAGGAGTACGCCCGCGACATCTACAACAGCGGCAGCCATCTGCTCAGCGTCATCAACGATATCCTGGACGTGGCCAAGGCCGAGGCGGGACGACTGGAACTCTACGAAGAAGAGATCGACTTGAGTCTGGTGGCGCACGCCTGCGTCCAGCTCGTCCAGGGCCGCGCCGAGGAGGCAGACGTCTCCATCGAGACCTCGGTTCCGCTGGACATGCCTCTGCTGATGGCCGACATGAAGCGGCTGAAGCAGATCCTGCTGAACCTGCTGTCAAACGCGGTGAAGTTCACGCCAGCGGGCGGCAAGGTGGGCTTGGACGCCAAGCTGCGCAAGGACGGCGGCATCGACCTGATCGTGCACGATACCGGCATCGGCATCGCCAAGCAGGATCTGGAACGCGCCTTGCAGCCTTTCGGCCAGATCGACAGTCACCTCAGCCGCAAGTACGAGGGAACGGGTTTGGGTCTGCCGCTCAGCCGCAATCTGGCTGAGCTGCACGGTGCCACCCTGTCGATCGAGAGCGAACCGAACAAGGGAACGGTGGTCACGGTCCGCTTCCCGCCGCAGCGCTCGGTTCGCCTGCGGCAGGCCGCTTAGCGCTCCCCTCTCAGCAGCTATCTCGGACTACTTCTCTCGGTTGCCGTTCGCCATGTCGTCGCGCACGGTGGTGAAGAAGTCGATCACGACCATGATGACGACGGCAATGGCCACGATGGTCAGATCAATCTCGCCCAGGCGCACGACCATGAAGCCGACAAAAGCGGTGAACAGCGCGACGGCCAGCAGGGCGAAGACGGGGTCTACCAGGCGAGGCAGCCGCGACAAGACAAACACCAGCAGCAGGCAGGCAACGAGAAAGATCTCGATGTTGCCTCTCACCAGGTCGATGGCGTCCTGCATCTCCGTCTTTCCTTCCGTTCGCTAAGCCGTCTCTTCGGCGGCAAGAGCCGCCTCGACGGTCCGCGTCAGCCAGCGCGCCGTTCGCAGGAGTCGCGCGTCGTCTCGTTCAGCGCCGACCAGCTGAACGCCGAGCGGCAGCCCCTCTTCTCCCGTCATCAGCGGCAAGGTCACCGTCGGCAGGCCGGCAAGCGACCAAAGGGCCGAGAAGTCCGTCGAGGGCGCATCGTCTCCCCTGGCGTTGGCCTCACCCGGCGCGGCGGGCGTGATGACGGCATCAAATTCTTCGAAGAGCTCTTGCAGGGCCACGGCATAGCCGCGTCCAGCCTGCTGGGCGGCACGGTAGGAGAGCGCGCTCAAGCTCTGCCCTTCGACCAAGAGCGCAGCCGACTCCGCCTCCAGACTGTCCCGCGTCCCTGCTCTGCCTTCCAGAGCGAAGGCCAGGTCGCAAGCCAGCAGGCGCCGCAGCGCATCGGGGGCGGCCGCATAGGCGTCGCCCATTTCGATGGCTTCGACATCCTCGTTCAAGGCGCCCAGCAGCTCGCCGAAGGCTTCCCGGGTCGCCGGCGCTGCGCGGTTCCAAAAGGGTGTCTGCACGAAAGCCAATCGCGGCGTCACCGGAGGCTCGCTGGCGCAGATCTCGGCCAGGGCCGGTGCCGGCGCCATGCGGCTGTCCTCGTCGCCTGCATCCCAGCCGGCCAGCGGCCCGGCCACCAGCGCGGCATCCTCGACGCTGCGTGCGAAGACGCCGAGCTGCCCCAGCATCGAAGAGACGAGGCGCGTGCCGCTCCGCGGGAGCAGGCCGCGGGAGGGCTTGTAGCCGACCACGCCGCAGAAGGAGGCGGGCAACGCGATGGCGCCGTCGCTGCGCGCGCCGAGCGCGGCCGGGACCACGCCGGCGGAGACCAGGGCGGCGGCACTGCCCCCTGCCCCGCCGCTCTCGCGTTCGGTGCGGTAGGGGTTGCGGGCCGTTCCCGAGGTGCCAAGCGCGCAATGCGGTGCTCTTGCTTTGCCGAGCAGCACGCTGCCGGCCCCGCGCAGCGCTGCGATCGCGTAGCTGTCGCTTCGCGCCGGACCGTCGGCAGCGGCATAGTCGCGGCTGTCGAAGCTGGCCTCGACGGCCAGCGGCAGACCGTGCAGTCGGCCAAGTGGCCGGCCGGCCTGTTTGTCGGCATCGCGTTCCCGCGCTTGCGCCAGGGCGTAGGCCGGGTCGAGCGCGTCCCAGGCCTGCACGACCTCGGCGACCAGGTCGCTGCGCGCCAGGCAGGCAGCCGTCAGAGCCTCGGAGGTCAGCGCGCCGGCCTGCATGCGGCGCAGGCTCTCGCTGGCCGAGGTCTGCTGCAGGGCTTCGAGCTGACTGTCTCGCAGCTGCATGCTCAGACGCCTTTCGCTCTGACGGAACCGTTCGTCATCGCTACCTGTAGACCACTTCCGGAAGCCATAGGGCGATTCCCGGGAAGTTGTAGAGGATGACCATGGCGATCAGCACCATGCCGAGATAGGGCATGACTCCTTTGAAGATCTGCATCAGCTCCACGCTCGGGGGCGCCACCCCCTTGAGGTAGAAGGCGGACATGGCCATGGGCGGTGTCAGGAAGGAGGTCTGCAGGTTGAGCGCCACCAGGATGCCGAAGAACAGCGGGTCGATGCCGAAGAAGTGCACGAGCGGCAGGAAGATCGGCACGAAGATGATGATGATCTCGCTCCACTCCAGCGGCCAGCCGAGCAGGAAGATGATGATCTGGGCAATGATCAGGAACGCCAGGGGCGAGAGGTTGAGGCCGATGACGAATTCCTGGATCAGCTTGTCGCCGCCGAGCACGGAAAAGACCGAGCTGAACAGCCAGGAGCCGACGAACATCCAGCAGACCATGGCCGAGGTGCGCACTGTCAGATAGACCGCTTCGCGCAGCCGGTCCCAGGTGAAGGAGCGGTAGACGATCGCCAGAACGATGCCGCCGAAGGCGCCGGCGGCCGCGGCCTCGGAGGGCGAAGCCCAGCCGAACAGAATGGCGCCGAGCACCGCCATAATCAGCACCGCAAGCGGCACGAAGGAGGTCAGAACCAGCAGAATCACTTGGGCGCGCGAAACGTTCTCGATCTCCTCGAGCTTGATCTTGGGCGCCAGCTCAGGGTCGAGCCAGGCACGGCCGACCACGTAGATCATGTAGAGCCCGGCCAGGAGGAAGCCTGGGAAGATCGCGCCGGCATAGAGCTGCACGATGGAAACGCCGGAGGCGGCCGCGTAGACGATCAGCATGATCGAGGGCGGAATGAGGATGCCGAGGCAGCCGCCGGCACAGATCACGCCGGCCGCGAAGCTGGTGTTGTAGCGCGCTTTCAACATGACGGGCAGCGCCAAGAGGCCCATCAGGGTGACGACGGCGCCGATGATGCCGGTCGCCGTGGCGAAGAGCGCGCAAGTGGCGAGCGCAGCCACGGCCATGGAGCCGGGTAGCGCCCGGGCGGCGACCTGAATGGAGTGGAACAGGCGGCTGACGATGTTCGCCCGTTCCACCATGTAGCCCATAAAGAGAAACAACGGTATCGCCGTGAGCACGTCCGACGACATGACCTCGAAGGTCTTGGAGGTGATGAGGAACGAGAGCCGCGCCCAGACCGCCTGGTCGAAGATCGAACTCATGTAGGAAGGGTCGTAGAAGGCATAGAAGCCGAAGAGCACGCCCATCCCCATCAGGGTGAAACAGATTGGAAAGCCGAGCATGATCACGACGATGAACATGCTCAGCATCAGCACCGCGACTTGAGGGTCGGTCATGCGCCCGTCCCCGTTTTCGGTTTCTCGGGCACCTCGCCGAGCATCTCTTTCAGCTTCTCCTCATCCTCTTGCTGATGCAGCAGCACGGTTTCCATTTCCTCGACGTCGTGCAGCCGCTCGGGCCATTTGTTGTACTTGATGCACTCGATACATCGGATGACCTCCGCGATGCCCTGCAGGAACAGCAGGGTCGCGGCGATGGGAATGATGGTCTTGAACTGGGAAATCGGCACGCCGGCCGGGCTGTTGATGCTGACCTCGCCGGTGCCGCCCTGGAAGCCCCAGGACTGATGAGCATAGTCGAAGCCGACGGCGATCAACGCGATCATGCCGGGGAAGAACAGCACGAAATAGAGGATCATTTCGATGATCGCCTGTACCCGCGGCTTCCACAGGCGATAGATCACGTCGCCGCGCACATGGCCGTTGCGCGAAAGCGTGTAGGCGCCGGCCATCATGAAGAGCGCGCCGTACATGATGTAGGAAACGTCGAAAGCCCAGGTGGTGGGCGCGCGAAACAGCTTTCGCACCAGGATCTCGTAGGTGATCCCAAGGGTCATGATCAGAACGCACCAGGCAAAGGCCTTGCCCATCCAGGCGTTCAGCTTGTCGATCGTCAGAAGAAACTGATGCATGGCGCCCGCCGCTTCCTGTTGCAGACTTTGGGCTGAGGCAAAACGGGGCGGCGCTTGCCGTGGCGCCGCCCCTGCTTAACAGCGTTCGATGCTGTAGCTGCTAACCCTGCAGCTTACCCGGGAAGTAGTGGTTGTAGGCCAAGCGATAGTCGGCGCTGTTCATCAGGTCGTAGAAGGCGACCCGTTCCGCCCAGGCGCGCTGAGAGTCCACCACCTTCTTGAAGAAGGGGTCCTCATTGAGGGCCTCGAGCGTCTTGTCCCACGACGCCAGCTGCGCCTTCATGATCGACTCCGGCGTGCGGTAGACGTTCACGCCCGACTCATTGATCAGCTTCTGGAGGTCGCGCGAGTAGTTGTCCATCGCGGTGGCGTAGTTGGCCGTGTTGGCGGCCTCGGCCGAGTACTCGAGGATGGCCTTGTGCTCCTCCGGCAAGGAGTCGAAACGCGCCTTGTTGAAGATGATCTCGAAGAACTCGGCAGCCTGGTGATAGCTGCCCATCATGTAAGTCTTGGAGACATCCTGCGCGCCGAAGCGGCTATCCGAGGTCGGGTTGTTGTACTCGAAGGCCTCGATCACGCCGCGCTCGAGCGCCGGCACGATTTCGCCGCCGGGCAGCTGGGTCACCTGCAGGCCCATGCCCTGCATGATGTCCGTGGCCAAGCCGACGGTGCGGTACTTGAGGCCCTTGAGATCGTCTACGCTGGCGACCTCTTCCTTGAACCAGCCGAGCGGCTGGGTCGGCATCGGCATGCAGAAGAAGCCGACGACGTTCAGGCCAAGGATGTCCTGGACCAGCTCGTTGTAGAGCTCCTTACCGCCGCCCTTGTGGATCCAGGCGAGAATCTGCGCGGCGTTGGCGCCGAACACCGGGCCTGTACCGAACAGCGAAGCGGCTTTGTTCTTGCCGTACCAATAGGCGGTCACCTGATGGCCGCCATCGAGCACGCCGTTGTTTACGGCATCCTGCACCTGGAAGGCCTTCACCACCGCACCTGAGACGAGATATTCGACCTTGAGACGCCCGCCGGCCATGGATTCGACGCGGGTGACGTACTCCTCCGCCATCTCGTTGAAGATATCGGCCGCGCCCCAGGCGCCCTGCATGCGCAGGGTAACCGTCTCGGCGCGGGAGACATTGGGCATGGCGACCGCAGCCACAGCGCCGGCACCGACGCCGGCTGCACCTGTCAGGAAGCGACGGCGTGTGGACTTCGGCTTTTCCGTGGGTTTTTGTTTTGTCATTCGGTCCTCCCTTTAGTTTTGCACTCTTCCCGCCCGCACTTCCGGCAAGCCGGGTCGGGACATTATTAGGAATGATCGTTACAGAAGTCGGCCTGACAGATCAAACCAGTCGAAAACGCGGCGAAAGCCTAGTCCGCCGCCGGGCACCCTTCAAGGGTACCCTGGTTAGGCCCTTAGGATAAGGCAGCATCACGGCATAGTGTGCTGATGTACGCGCTTTTTTTCTGTTCAGGCACCGCGGTCCAGCCACCGCGTCATGCCACGCGATCCTTGGGTTCTCGGCCTGCGGCGATGGCGTCGATGTTATCGAGTGCGCGGAAACCCATGGCATCGCGTGTTTCCCGCGTGGCGCTGCCGATGTGCGGTAGCAGAAAGACTTTGTCGAGCCCCAGATAGCCATCCGGCGCGCCCGGCTCGTCGTTGAAGACGTCGAGGCCGGCGGCGGCGATCTGCCCGCTCTTCAGTGCGGCGATCAACGCCTCGTCGTCGACCAAAGCGCCGCGTGCCGTGTTGACGACGATGGCGCCCGGGGGCAGCAGCGCCAGGCGAGCGGCGTTCAGCAGGCCCTTGGTGTCCGGCGTCGCCGGGCAATGAAGGGAAAGGTAGTCGACCTCGGGCAGCATGTCTTCCAGCCGGGCATGGAAGATGGCCCCCTTCTCGCTTTCCGGCGCCAGGCGGCTTCGGTTGTGATAGTGCACCTCCATGGCAAAGCCGCGGGCGCGTTCGGCGAAGACCTGGCCGACCCGGCCCATGCCGACGACGCCGACGCGCTTTCCGGTCACCTGCCGGCCGACCATGAAGGCCGGGCTCCAGTCGGTCCATTCTTGGCTGCGCACCAGGCGCTCGCCCTCGCTGGCCCGACGCGCGGCGCCGAGCATCAGCAGCATGGCGATCTCCGCCGTGGCGTCGCTCAGCACGTCGGGTGTGTTGGTGACGATCAGGCCTTTCGCCTTGGCGGCGGCCACGTCCACGTGGTCGTAGCCGACCGAGAAGTTGCAGATCGCCTGCAGGCTCTCGGGCAGCCGGGCGATGACCTCTGCCGTCAGCTTCTCCGTGTGACAGGGCATGATGAAGCGGGCGCCCTCGCAGAGCGCGATCAACTCCTCCGCGTCGTAGAGCTTGTCCGTGGGATTGAAGCGGCCCTCGTAGTCGCGTGCCACCCGTGCCTCCACCGCTTCCGGCAGCTTGCGGGTGACGACGACGACGGGCTTGTCGCTCGGCATGGCCTTCCCCTTCCCTTCCCTTTTTCCGAAACGCTTTCGCGGCGAGGCTTATCCGGGAGCAAGGGAGCTGTCACGACTGGACTGTCGAAGTGTCCCTCAACGGAAACGTCATATCCGTCGCCGCGCTATGAAGCAGCTATGAGAGAGGCGCTCATCCCAGATGGCTCGAAACCAAGGCAAGTCCGACAAAGCCAGCGGCAAAAGCCAGCGTGGAGCTCCAGCGCGGTGGGCGTGGCGCATCGCCTTCGGCAACCATGTCCTCGATCGTCGTCAGCATGAGCAGGCCGATGATGAAGGCCAGTGCACTCGACTGAACTGCTTGGGACGCCTCGCGCAGCAGGAAGTAGCCCCCTGTCGCGCTGATGAAGATCGGCAGGGTGATGAGCGTGGCCGTGAGCAGCCGAACCCGGCGAGACGCTACACGCGCATGCAGGTTGGCGCCTGCCGCATAGCCGCCAGGAATGTTTGCGACCAGTTGGGAGGCCGCAAGCAGCAGTCCCAGGCTGAGCGCGGCGG
>JANQMX010000050.1 GCA_028279885.1 Rhodovibrionaceae bacterium
GCCGTGCTGGTGACCGGCGCGGCCGATCCGCGAGTCGGAGAGGCGGTGCACCTGGTGTGCGTGCCGCGGCCGGGCGCCGTACCGACCGCCGAAGCGCTGCACGAGTGGGCGAAGAGCCGCATCGAGCGCTTCAAGCTGCCCGATCGCATCCACTTTGCGGCCGAGCTGCCGATCGGTGGGACCGGTAAGGCCGATCGCGCCGTCTTGCGGCGGCGTATCGAGGCGGGGGAGCTGTGACCGCGGGCCCCGAACCGGGCAGCAGGATTGCCGCTGCGGCTGTTTCCCGGCGAAGCGCTTCCGGCATGAAGCGCAGCATGGCGTTCCTGGTGTTGGCAGAAATGGCGGCCATGAGCCTTTGGTTCGTGTTCGCTGCCGTCGTACCTGAGATCCAGGCCGAAGCTGCGCTGTCGCCCGTCATGACAGTCAGCTTGTCGTCGGCCGTACAGGTGGGGTTCGTCATCGGGGCCCTCTTGTTCGCCGTCCACGGGACACCCGACCGCTATGACCCGAGCGTCGTCTTCGCCGTGTCTGCCCTCGGCGCTGCGCTGTGCCAGCGGCCGGTCGCGCCCATGCAATCCGGCTGACCGATGCGCCGCGCCTGGGAAACGGTGTCCGGCGCCGGCAACGCACATCATCCACCGAAAACCCAAGAAAGGAATGACCGGCATGCCCGACACCTTCAGAGCCTTCATGATCGACCGCCCGGACGGCGAGAAAACGCAGACGACCGCGTGGCATGCGATCTCTCAGCCTGACCTGATGGCAGGCGATGTCACCGTTCGGGTGACCCACACCACGATGAACTACAAGGATGCCTTGGCGATCACGGGCAGGGGCCCGGTGGTGCGGCGGTTTCCGATGATTCCCGGCATTGACTTTGCCGGCGAGGTGACGGCGTCAGACCATGCCGACTTCGCGCCGGGCGACAGCGTGATCCTGAACGGATGGGGGGTCGGCGAGGTTCATCATGGCGGCTACGCCGGTTTTGCCCGGGTGAAGGGGGACTGGCTCCTAAAGACGCCGCAAGGTCTCAGTGCAGCCGACTGCATGGCGATCGGCACGGCAGGCTACACGGCTGCCTTGTGCGTTCAACGGCTGATCGATCTCGGCGTCGGGACGGATCGGGGGACTGTGCTGGTCAGCGGTGCGGCCGGCGGTGTTGGTTCGCTCGCGATCTCGCTGCTGTCCACGCTTGGCTATACCGTAGCTGCGTCGACCGGGCGCACAGCGGAGGAGGCTTACCTGAAGTCCCTCGGTGCATCGGAGATCATCGACCGGCGAGAATTCTCAGATGCCAAGGTGAGACCGCTCAACAAGGAGCGTTTCGCAGCAGCGATTGACGCGGTCGGTAGCACGACCCTCGCGAACATCCTGTCGATGATCAAGTACGACGGCGTCGTTGCAGCATGCGGCTTGGCGCAAGGCGCCGATTTGCCGGCGACGGTGATGCCGTTCATTCTGCGCGGTGTGACCCTGGCCGGCGTCGACTCTGTGATGGCGCCGAAGGCGGTGCGCGAAGCAGCCTGGCGCCTCCTGGACGAGACGCTTGATCGCGGGGCGCTCGCGGCCATCACTCGCCAGGTGGAGTTCGACGATGTCGAAAGCCTGGCAGAAGCGCTTTTGGACGGGCGTATCCGTGGTCGGTTACTGATCAAGATTGCCTAAGCCCTATTGGGAAGCGAGCATCGGGCGCAGGTGGCACGCCGCCTGCGCCATGCGGCCCTAATCTGCATCTCCGTATCTCAAAGAGCGCGACAAGCCTCTCACTATTGCTTGAGACCTCATGGCTTGCGCTGCGCATGAGTCGTCCCGCCTGGACAATCGGCTCTTGCCCGCCGGTTTGACCCGCCTATATCGAATTGGTAATACCACTTTGCGCGTCTGCCGAGGCGCGACCTTGTCTTTTGCGTGAGCCGCTCTTCACAGGAGCCGCTGTCTGGCTCATCCTTAGAGCAAAGCGCCCGGAAGAGGCGCCAAAGGCTGCGCAGAAGGCCGACCGGGAGGAGTAAAATGTCGCTCACCATGCCCAAGCCGGAGGAGGCTATCCTCGCCAACCGCGCACGGCTGATCGAGCGGCTACGGCAGATCCTGCCCCATGACAATGTCATCGACGAGGAGCGGGAACTGCGCGCCTATGAGTGCGATGCGCTGACCATGTACCGGCAATTGCCGCTGGTGGTGGCGCTGCCCGAGACGGTCCCGCAGGTCTCCGAAATCATGGCGCTGGCCAAGGAGATGAACGTCAAGGTGGTGCCGCGCGGGGCAGGGACCTCGCTCTCCGGCGGTTCGCTGCCGCTCGGCGACGGCATCCTTCTCGCCATGGGCAAGTTCAACAAGGTGCTGGAGGTCGATTACGCCAACCGCTGCGCCCGGGTGCAGCCCGGTGTCGCCAACCTGGCGATCAGCAAGGCGGTCGAGCACAAGGGTTTCTACTACGCGCCCGATCCGTCGTCACAGATCGCCTGCTCCATCGGCGGCAACGTCGGTGAAAACGCAGGCGGCGTGCATTGCCTGAAGTATGGTCTCACCACCAACAACATCCTCGGTCTCGAGGTCGTGCTGTTTGGTGGCGAGGTAGTGCAGCTTGGCGGCAAGCACCTGGACTCCGAGGCCTACGACCTCATGGGCCTGATGACCGGTTCGGAAGGCCTGCTCGCGGTCATCACCGAAGTGACCGTGCGCATCCTGCAGAAGCCGCAGACGGCGCGCGGCCTGCTGCTCGGCTTCCCGACGGTCGACAACGGCGCCGACTGCGTCGCCGCCATCATCGCCCAAGGGATAATTCCGGGCGGTCTCGAGATGATGGACAAGATGGCGATCATTGCCGCCGACGACTTCCAGGCCTGCGGCTATCCGCGCGACTGCGAGTCCCTGGTGATCTGCGAGCTCGACGGCACCGCGAGCGAGGTCGACCACCTGATCGACGTGGTCTCTGAGATCGCGCGCGGGCAGGGCGCCACCTACATCAAGGCCTCGGACTCGGAGGAGGAGCGGCTGCAGTTCTGGGCCGGGCGCAAGAACGCCTTCCCCGCGGTCGGCGCCATCGGGCCGGACTATCTCTGCATGGACGGCACCATCCCGCGCGGTCAGTTGAGCCGCGTCCTGAAGGGCATGCAGGAGATGTCGGCCAAGCATGGCCTTCGTGTCGCCAACGTCTTCCACGCCGGTGACGGCAACCTGCATCCGCTCATCCTCTACGATGCGAACAAGCCGGGCGACATCGAGAAGGCAGAGGCCTTCGGCGCGGACATCCTGAAGCTCTGCGTCGAGGTGGGCGGGGTGCTGACCGGCGAGCACGGCGTGGGCGTCGAAAAGCGCGACCTGATGCACACCATGTTCAGCGAAGTCGACCTGGAGACCCAGCAGCGGGTCAAATGCGCCTTCGATCCCGAGCACCGGCTGAACCCCGGCAAGGTCTTCCCGACGCTCAACCGCTGCGCCGAGCTCGGCATGATGCACGTCCACGGCGGCAGGCTGCCTTTCCCGGACATCCCGAGATTCTAGCCCGTGGAAACGCTGCTTCCCAAGGATGAGAAAGACCTCCAGGAGGTCTTCGCCGCCGCGCTGGCCAACGAGGAACCTGTCGACGTGGTCGGGCAGGGCTCCAAGAGTGCGCTCGGCCGGCCCATGATAGCGCAGCGTCGTATCGACTCCCAGGCCATGACCGGCGTATCCCTGTTCGAGCCCGCCGAGCTGGTGCTGACCGCCGGCGCCGGCACGCCCTTGAGGGAGATCGTCAACCTGCTGGACCAGCAGGGCCAGCAGCTCGCTTTCGAGCCCATCGACTACGGCCCGCTGCTTGGCAGGGAGCCGCAGTCGGGCACCATCGGCGGTCTGGCCGCAACCAATGCCTCCGGACCGCGCCGCATCAAGGCGGGTGCCGCGCGCGACCATCTGCTCGGCTTCAAGGCGGTCAGCGGGCGCGGCGACGTCTTCAAGTCCGGCGGGCGGGTGATGAAGAACGTCACCGGCTACGACCTCTCCAAGCTGATGACTGGCTCTTACGGGACTCTGGCAGTGCTCACGGAGGTGACCTTCAAGGTGCTGCCCAAGGCCGAGACGGAAGAGACATTGCTCTTCACCGGCTTGGAGGATGCGGCGGCTGTCGCGGTGATGACCGAGGCTTCCGGTCTGCCGCACGAACTGTCGAGCCTGGCCCATCTTCCGGCGGCCAGCGCTGCGGCTCTACCCGATGGCCTGCCGATGGGCGCGAGCCTGACAGCGCTCCGACTGGAAGGGCCGGCGGTCTCGGTTGCCAAGCGCAAGGATGATGTCATCGCCCACTTCAAGGCCGCGGCCGGGGAGCCCGAGGCTCTTCAGGGCTTGGCGTCTGAGCGCTTTTGGGCGGCTTTGCGCGATGTCGTGCCGCTGGCCAGACAGGACGCCCAGGTTTGGCGCCTTTCCACCGCGCCGACCGAAGGCGCCGCGGTCGTCGAGGCCATCCGCGCTGCGGAGGTGCCGGTCACCGGCTGGTTCTACGACTGGGCCGGCGGTTTGGTCTGGCTGGCCGTCGAGACAGCACCCCACGCTCACGCCGCCGCCATCCGTGCTGCGGTCGAGACGGTGGGCGGCCACGCCACTCTAATCCGCGCCGACGATGACGTGCGCGGCGTGACGCCGGTGTTCCACCCGCAGCCGGCCGCGCTCGCGGCGCTGACGGCGCGCATCAAGAACAGCTTCGACCCGGCGCACATCCTCAACCGCGGACGCATGCGGGACGACTTCTGATGCAGACCAACTTCACCCTGGCGCAGCTGGCCGATCCGAACATCGCCGAGTCCAATCAAATCCTGCGCAACTGCGTGCACTGCGGCTTCTGCACCGCGACCTGCCCGACCTATCTGCTGCTCGGCGACGAGCTCGATAGCCCGCGCGGGCGCATCTACCTGATCAAGGACATGCTGGAGAACGATCGTCCGGCGGACGAAAAGACGGTCAAGCACATCGACCGCTGTCTCTCTTGCCTCTCCTGCATGACCACCTGTCCGTCCAGCGTGCACTACATGCACCTGGTCGACCACGCGCGCGAGCATATCGAAGAGACCTACGAGCGGCCCTTGAGCGACCGCCTGTTCCGCAGGCTGCTCGCCTTCGTGCTGCCGAGCCCCTTCCGGTTCCGATTGGCCCTGTTCGGTGCGGTGCTGGGGCGGCCCTTCAAGAGCCTGATGCCGGGGCGCCTCAAGGGCTTGATGGCGATGGCGCCGCCCGACATTCCCACACCCTCCTATGTCGACCGCCCGCAGGTCATCCCCGCCGTTGGCCCGCGGCGCATGCGGGTCGCGCTGATGAACGGCTGCGCCCAGCAAGTGCTGGACCCCAAGATCAACGAAGCGACCGTCCGCCTGCTGACCCGCCACGGCGTCGAGGTGGTGGTTGCCTCCGGTGCCGGCTGCTGCGGCGCGCTGACCCACCACATGGGCGACACGGCGGCCTCTCATGCCTCCGCCGCGCGCAACATCAAGGCCTGGACGCGCGAGATGGCGGGCGAGGGGCTCGACCGCATCGTCATCAACACCTCGGGCTGCGGCACGACGGTCAAGGACTACGGCTTCATGTTCCGGGAGGACAAAGCTCTGGCCGAGGATGCCAAGCGCGTATCGGAAATGACGCGGGACGTGACCGAGCTGATGCAGGAGCTTGGGCTCGCGCCGACGGGGCAGGTGCCTCAGCTCAAGGTGGCCTACCACTCTGCTTGTTCCATGCAGCACGGCCAGAAGATCACCAAGGCGCCCTTCGAACTCCTGGACGCGGCCGGCTTCGATCCGGTCGGCGTGCCGGAGAGCCATATCTGCTGCGGCTCCGCGGGCACCTACAACATCCTGCAGCCGGAGATCGCCGAGCAGCTCAAGGCGCGCAAGGTGCAGAACATCGAGTTGGTCGCGCCGCAGTTGATCGCCGCCGGCAACCTCGGCTGCATGGTGCAGATCGGCAGCGGCACCGACCTGCCGGTCGTCCACACCGCCGAGCTGCTCGACTGGGCGACGGGCGGCCCTGTGCCGATTGCAATTGAGCACTTGGCGGCAGAGCCTATGCTGGCGCCTGGACAAGCCTTATCGCAAGCGGCCGAGTAGCGCTTCAGGCCCAAGCGGCGAGGCTGTCCCAGCGCTAACTACAAACAAGAGCAAGGGACAGAGGCCGTGGCGGACAACAAGCGACGCTTCAGACCGATCTCCGGCAACGTGCTGCCGCGCTTTGCCGGTATCCCCACCTTCATGCGGCTGCCGCACCTGGCACCGGAAGAGGCTGAAGAGGTCGATATCGGCCTGATCGGCGTGCCTTGGGACGGCGGCACCACGAATAGGGCCGGTGCGCGCCACGGCCCCAGGCAGATGCGCGATCTCTCGACCCTGATGCGCAACGTGCACCACGTGACGGGGGTGCGTCCCTACGAGCTGGCCAACTGCGCCGATCTCGGTGACACCCCGGTCAATCCGGTCGACCTGGAAGACTCCTTGGCGCGCATTCAGCACTTCTTCGAGACGGTGCACGGTCAGGGCATCATGCCGCTCAGCGCCGGTGGCGATCACTTGGTAACCCTGCCGATCATGCGCGCGATCGCCAAGGACCGGCCGGTTGGGATGGTGCATTTCGATGCCCACACCGATACCTGGGATCGCTATTTCGGGGACTACACCTACACCCACGGCACGCCCTTCCGCCGCGCCATAGAAGAGGGTCTGCTGGACCCCAAGCGCACCATTCAAATTGGCATTCGCGGCGGGCTCTATACGCCGCAGGACAAGGACTGGGGCCTGGAGCAGGGCATCCGCGTGATCGAGATCGAGGAGTTTTTCGAGCTGGGGCCGCAGCGGGTGGTGGAGGAAGCCCGCCGGGTGGTCGGGGAGGGGCCGACCTACATCAGTTTCGATGTCGACGGGCTCGACCCGGTCTATGCGCCCGGAACCGGCACGCCGGAGATCGGGGGCTTCTCGACCCACGAAGCACAGATCATGTTGCGCGGCCTGCGCGGCCTCAACTTGGTTGGCGGCGACGTCGTCGAGGTCTCACCGCCCTTCGACCCGAGCGGCAACACGGCCTTGGTCGGCGTGACCTTAATGTTCGAGATCCTCTGCCTACTGAGCGAGCGCGTGGCTCAGCAAGCCAAAAACTAATCTCAGTTCGGCAGACCGTTGATCAGGTAGAGCGCTTTCAGAATGTCGGTGGGCTGGGCGTTCGGGAAGGTCGCCTTGAAGACATCACCGACGCGGCCGCTCTTGTAGAGGTAGCTGAGCACTCGATCGACGGCCAGGCGGAAATCCTCGTCTCCGCGCGGCAAGGCCAGGCCGAAAGGCTCGTGGCTGAAGAACCTGTTGGAGAGGTGAAGGTTCGCCGCCTGGTCGCTGTGTTGCAGCATGTAGGCGAGGATGGCGCGGTCAGCGAAGTAGGCGGAGATCTCGCCGGCGACGAGACGCTCGAAGCCTTCCTCATGGCTGTTCACGGCCACGACATCGGCCTGCATGCCCTCGCGCTCGAGCGTGTTGAGCAGGCCTTTCTCAGTCGTGGTGTTTCCCAACACGCCGATCGTCTGACCCGCCATCTCGGGGAAGCTCTTGGGCCCGTCGGCACGGAAGAGCACGCTGGCGCCGTCAATGAAGGTCGGCAGCGAGAAGCTGACCATCTCCCGGCGGGCCAGGGTCTGGGTGGTCGCGCCGCAGAGCAGGTGGATTTTCCCCCCGGTCACCGCATCGAAGCGGTCGGCGGCTGTCACCGGTACATAGTCGATGACCAGTCCCTCGATCTGGTGCAGTTGGCCGATGCCGGCGGCCACTTGCCGGCAGAGCTCGACGCTGTAGCCAGCCGCTTCACCGATATCGTTCTTGAAGGAGAAGGGCGGTGCATCCTCGCGGTAGCCGATGCGCAAGGTCTTGCTGCTCTTGACCTCCTCCAGAACACTGGCTTGCGGTTGCTCGGCCAAAGCAAGCGTTGCTGCGACGGCGACACCAAGGACGACTGCAAGAACCTTCATCGCTCACTCCCTGATTGAGGAACCAGTCGTCTTGTAGCCGGAGGGCGTTGTCCTGTCTTGCGCTACTTTTGGGCTAGCCGGTGAGCCGTCAGCTAAGGTCGTTCGCCCCGCCGCAGGCGCCCCTCGATTTCGTCAATCACCGGCAAGAGATCGCCGACGCCGTCGATCACGAAGTGGGCGCCGGAGCGCGTGAGAGTCGCCACGGCCTTGTCCCGCTGTGCGGCTCGCTCGACAGGCGACAAGGCGTCGAGCTCTTCCCGGGAAAGGCCAACCTGGTTGCCGGTCATGGTAATCCCCACAGTCCAGCAACCCGCCGCCAGCCCCTCGGCAATCCCGGGCTCAGTGTCGTCCACCTTGACCACAGATGCGGCCGGCCAGACGTCGAGGTCGAGAAAACAACGATACATCATCATGGCTGTCGGACGGCCTTGGGCGAGATCGCCGGCGCAGACCAGGTTGTCCGGCGCGTAGCCTTGCTCGGCCGCCTTCGGTACCAAAGGCTCCATGATCTGACGGACATAGCCAGTGGTGGAGCCGATCCTGATGCCGCGGCTCCGCAGCGCCTGCACGCTTTCCACCACACCCGGGATGACATCGGCATGGCGGCCGACAACCTCGACGTTGAGCGGCACGAAGATCTCGTAGAGCGCATCGATATCGCTTTCGCCGAATGCCGCGCCGCGCGCGTCCTTCCAAGCTTCGGCAACGCGCGGCATGGCACCGAGCGCCTTGATATGGTCGCGCTTGGGCAGGCCCATCGGCGCACGGGCTTCCTCAACCGAGATCTCGACGCCGAACTCGGCGAAGGCTTCGACGAAGGCGCCCATCGGTGCGCGGCTGCCGAAATCCACCGTGGTTCCGGCCCAATCGAAGACGACGGCCGACACCAGGCTGTCCGTCTGGTTCCTCATACAGCACTCCTTGGATGTAACCTGCTGCCGGTCGGCAGCGCGGGGTTAGGCTTTGGGCGCGCGCTCGACGACCTGCATGTTGTGCAAGGTTCGCTCGATCGCTTCTAGGACATGATGCATCTGCTGCGGGCCGACCTGGCCGATGCAGCCAATGCGGAAGGAATCGGCCACCGTCAGCTTGCCGGGATAGATGACGAAGCCGCGCGCCCTCAGCGCGTCATAGAAGGCATCGAAATCGAAGCGCTCATCTGCCGGCTTGTGGAAGGTCACGATGATCGGGGCCTGAACCTCGTCGGCAAGAAGCGTCTGAAAGCCGAGCCGCCGCATGCCATCGACGAGAATGCGGCAGTTCTCTCGATAGCGGCCGCCGCGCCCCTCTTGACCGCCCTCGGCCTCGAACGCATCGAGCGCCCGATCAAAGGCCAGCAAGGCGTGAGTCGGCGGCGTGAAGCGCCATTGGCCGTTGCCTTCCATCGCCGTCCACTGTTCGAAGAGATCGAGACTGAGCGAGGAGGCGTTGCCTTGGCAGTTGCTCAGAGCCTCCCTGTCGGCGATGCAGAAGCCGAAACCCGGGACGCCCTCCAAGCACTTGTTCGAGGAGGCGACAACAGCATCGAAGGCGATCTGCTCGGCGCTCAAGGGCAGGGCGCCGAAGGCCGACATGGAATCGATCAAGAGACGCCGCCCGCGTCGCGCCACCACCTCGGCCACCCGCTCGATAGGATTGAGCACGCCGGAGGTGGTTTCGCAGTGGACCACCGCGACATGAGTCACGTGCGGCTCTTCCTCCAGCTTGCGCGCGACGGCGTCCGGGTCGACCGGCGTATCCTCCGGCCACTCCAAGGTGGTGTAGCTTAGGCCCGCCACCTGGCAGATCTTAGCCATGCGCCAGCCGTAGGCGCCGTTGATGAGAATGAGCAGCCGGCCGTCCGGCGGCAGAAAGGTGGTCAGCATGGCCTCGACGACGAAGGTGCCGCTGCCTTGCAGAGGAACGGTTGTGCAGCGCGCTTCCCCATCGACGATGCGCAGAAGGCGTTCGCGAATACGCGCGTTAAGAGCAATGAAGTCCGTGTCCCGGGAGCCGACGTCGTGCAGCATGGCGTCTTTCACCTCCGGCGACGTAGTCAGCGGGCCAGGGGTCAACAGCCAAGGGTCATTGGTAGGCGATAGAGTACAGCTTTCTTCTGTCGGCGTTGCCCGGGGCACGGCCATCCTGTGTTCCTTCAAACGGTAAGGCGAAGGTCGTGGCGTCAGATGACGGCAGAGGGCAAGCCTAACGATTAAACGTGTTGCCCGTGTGACATGCAGCTTAGGACTTCATGTCAGACCTGTCTATACATGATAAATGTGGTGTTTTTTGCCCGCCACCGAGTTTCGGTTTCGTGCGCCAAGGGCTCATCCTGCAGGACGGACGTCGCTATTAGGTTGCTGCTTGCCGATAAAAAGCAGAAGCGGCGCTGCGCGATGGCTTTGAGCTTACGCGCGGCGCCGCTGCCGCAAAGACAACCGTTTGAGTTCGCGGCGGAGCGCCGCGCAGCCGTCAATCGAACAGATTCTTGATCGTATCGACCGGCGAGTCGCCGCCCTCGCCATCTCCGGTGAGACCCTTGATGGCGTCGCCGACACCCTCGACCGCGCCTTCACCTTGGCCGGCAATGCCCTCGACCGCGTCTTGGACGGCGCCGGCTCCGCCGGTGGCCACACCCTCGACGCCTTCAAGCAGCTTGGCGGGGTCGGCAATGCCTTTCAGGACGGCTTCCATGTCCGGTTGATAGCTGGGATCGTCCCAGCTGCCCTGAATGCGGACCGGGATCGTCAGGCCCGGCGGCGCCGCGTCTCCGCCTTGGCCCTCGAGGGTCCCGACCAGCTTCGGCTTGATCAGGTAGTCGATTGTCCGAGTTGGCATAGCGATGTCGCCCTCGCCGGTCATGCGAAGGACGGGAGCTTGCATCATAAGGTCGGAGTTGCGGGCGATCCCGTCGGTAATCTGAAAGGTACCGGAAAGCTCCGCGAAGTCGGTCTTCTCCGCCTCGGAGAAGGAACCCGTGATGGCATCCAACGAAATGTTGCGGAACATGGAAGCGATGTTCACGCCCTGAATGGCACCGTCGGTGAATTTGAAGGCGCTGGTGCCGTTGAGGGCAGAGACCAGGGCCTTCTGACTGCCGCCGCTGCTGGTCACGTCGAGGTTGCCGTCCAGAGTGCCCGATAGGCGGTCCATCTCCGCCGCATCGGTCAGCAGGGGCTCCGCCTCCACGCCGGAGAGATCGAACTTCGCAGCCACGGCCGGCGTCGCGCCGCTGCCGTCGGCCACGACCTGGCCAGTCCCGTTGCCGCCGTAAAGCTGCATCTCGGTGAGGCTGGCGGTCAGGCGCCCGCCTTCCAACAGGATCGCGAGGGCCGACTGGCCAATCTCGATCTCGTTTACCTTCAGGCCGGCCGTCGAAATGGAGATGTCGGCCTCGGCGGCCTTGAGGCCCGAAAGGTCGATGGGGTCCTCGCTCCAGCCCGCGGGCTCAGCGCTTTCGCCTCCGCTATCGCCCGAGGACTCTTGCCCGGTTCCTTCGGCGCCATCGTCGGCGGCACCGAGGTATGGCGTGACGTCGAGAAACTCAGTCGAAACGTTGGCCGTGACGCGCGGCACGGCAGCACTGTTGTCCACCTGCATGTTGCCGCGAGCGACCAGCTCGTCGAAGGTGATCTCGGCATCCTGGAAGCTGACTTTCTGTCCCACCATGTCGAGCTTGCCGTTCACCTTGAAGGGGCCGAAGGTCCCCTCAGCTGCCTCGAAGGGTTGGTCGGGCGTGGCGAAGACGATCAGCTCGCGCACCGAGGGTACGTCGAGATCGATGTTGCCGGCCACCACGGGGGCTTCGGCCTGGGTGACATTGCCGTCGAAGGTCAGGCTGACGAGATCGCTGCTGACTGCTGCCTTGACCGCTGTGGCCGTGCCGCCCATCAACTGGCCGAGGCTTGCCACGTCCAGCTCCGTACCGATTTCCTTGCCCCGCAGGACGAAGTTGCCGGCAGCATTGAACGGGCTGTCTATATCGGGCAGCGACAGCTCCAGGTTGACGTCCGTGATTTCCTCTCGGGTGCCCGCCGCACGGTCAATGTAGGTGATCTTGCCCTCGACGATGCGAACGTCGCCAAGGCTCAAGCCGGAAAGGGCGCTGCCGGCTCCGCCGCCGCCCTGATCGCCTGCGGTCTGGTCGCTGGCAGCCGTATCGTCGGCCGTCTGCGCCGCCGCATCGCCGAACTGCCAGTTCGGCCGCCCCTGTTCGTCGACCTCCAGCAGAATCTCAGGCTTAACCAGCACGAACTCGTCGATGGCGATATCGCCGCCGAGTAGCGGCAAAAGCTGCACTGTGGCGCGAAGCGACTCGAGCGTGGCCATCTCGGGCGCCGAACCGTCCGGCGCGTTCGAGAAACGCACGCCCTCAGCCGTCACGGCCAAATTCGGGAGGATCGTCAGCTGCACATCGCCATCGATCGCCAAGTCGCGGCCGGTCGCCGATTTGACCTGTTCTGAAAGCTGCGTCTTGTAGGTGTCGAGTGGAATTAGGCCTGGAACGATAAACGCGGCCGCCACCACGATCACGACAACAACTGCAAGACCGATTAGAAGCTTCTTCATGACCCCTGCCTTGAACAGTTTCCCCGCTGTGCCGCGCGCTCAGTGGCGGTCGGCAACACCAACCCATTAGGAACATAGCGATTAACACGCAATCAGAACAGGAAAAGGGACGTGACAATGGCTGGGCCTGCGACAGATTGACCAGACCGCCCGCACGCCGGCCCACGGTTCGTCTCCGGCATGAGGCATCTCATTCACCCATTGTATAAGTGAGTTATTGAACCCGCCGGGACTTCGAGTATAAGGTGTTTTGGAATGGTTGTTGGTTTCGCGCCGCGTCAGCCCATACCCCCCTGACGCGGCGTTTGAAACCTCCCCGACCCCAGGAGGTTTCATCGGGCCCGCAGTCAATCTTCCCGTCGGACTGCGGGCCCGTCCCCACTCTCGCCGAGCTTATCGCAAAGACCCAACGCAGATCGATCTTGCGCGAGCGATGGCGCCCCACGAGGCTGTAGCCACTGGTGGCCTGCAAGCTCCGTCGCGGTGCGCCATGCTGTTACCAGGGAGGAGTCTGACATGAAGCTGCTGCGCTACGGCCGCCCCGGAAAGGAGAAGCCGGGGCTGTTGGATAGGGACGGGGCCATACGTGACCTGTCCGGCAAGGTGGACGACATCACACCGACTGTTCTGTCGCCGGCGGGGCTGGCCAAACTGGCCAGGCTCAATCCCGCGCGTCTTCCCAAGGTGTCGGGTCGTCCGCGTCTCGGTCCCTGCCTGGCATCGGTCGGCAAGATCGTCGGGATCGGCCTCAACTACCGCGATCACGCCCTGGAGTCGGGAGCCCGCCCGCCGAAGGAGCCGATCATCTTTATGAAGGCGACCACCTCGATCATCGGGCCCAATGACCCCATCGTGCTGCCGAAGGGCTCGAAGAAGACCGATTGGGAGGTTGAGCTCGGCGTGGTCATCGGCACGCGCGCGCGCTACGTGACCCAAAAGGCGGCGCTCGATCATGTTGCAGGGTACTGCGTGTTCAACGATATCTCTGAGCGGAGCTATCAGCTGGAAGGCACGGGCCAGTGGGTGAAAGGTAAGTCGGCGGACAGCTTCGGGCCGATCGGGCCTTATCTCGTCACCGCCGATGAGGTTCCCAATCCGCAGGCCCTGGAGATCTGGCTGGACCTCAACGGCGAGCGTGCCCAGGACAGCAGTACGAAGCTGATGCTATTCGGCGTCAAGAAGCTGATCAGCTTTGCCAGCCGCTTCATGACCTTGGAGCCGGGGGATGTCATCGCCACCGGCACACCAGCCGGTGTCGGCATGGGCAGGAGGCCGCAGCGCTTCCTGAAAGCAGGCGATAAACTCCGCCTTGGCGTTGAGGGCTTGGGCGAGCAGCGGCAGAAGGTCGTCTCTTTCCGGCCGTGAGGGCGGCCGTTGGCTCGGCTAGCTCAAGGCGCCTCGACCTCCTGCGTGCTGAAATCTGCCGGCGTGACGATCTCGAGCATCTCCAGATCGTCGGAGTGCGCCACCTCGCGGTGCCGGATACCCGGCGGCTGATGCACGCAGTCGCCGGCCTCCAGCGTCACCGGGCCCGCACCTTCGTATTCGAAGGTCACCCAGCCTTTGAGCACGTAAACCATCTGGAAGTCGAGATCGTGCACATGCCAGACGGGATTAGCGCCGTGGCCTTCTCTGGCCTTGATGACATGAGCAACGAAGCGTCCGTCCGTTGCGGCCTCGATACCAAGATCACGGTAGTGGAAGAAGGCGCGCAACCCCTCGGCCGCGGGCCCTTGTTCCGCCGCTTTATGAATTGCCAGCTTCATGTCTCGCCTTCCGCTGCCCGAGCCCGATTTGGCCAAATTTAGCATAAATGCAGGGCAGGCAGCGAGGCTGGCTGGCTGCGGTGCGCCGAGCGCACAAGGGCCGGCTGCGCAAATGTATTGGCACTGTTGATTTTAAATAGTTACCGAATATGGTTAAAATTAAGATTTGAGAATTATTGTTTATTTCTTATGTCTACTTGACATTTTCTTGGATCTGAACTATATTGTGACAGAGTTGAGACCGTGGCGTGGTGCTTGGGGATGCCACAGCGGTCTCGGCTTCGCCGGGCCAACAAGCCCGGCGCTAGGGGCTGGCCTTGGGGAAGGGCAACCCTTGGATTGGTAACGTTGGAGCAGATAGCCTCCTTCCAACCATGAGGCTCACCTTGCCCCCGCCGTTTCGGCGGGGGCATTTGTTTTCTGGCAGCCTTTGCGATGGGGGCAGGGCCGACTCAGTGCCTGTGGTTGCTGCAAAGTTGATGATCGGCCAGACAAGCCATGACGCGGCAGTCGCCTATCACCCCACCCTCGCAGGCTGACACGATGCGCTCCAGCTCAGCCTTTAAGGCCCGCAAGCGCTGCAGCCGGCTCTCAACGTCCTTCAGGTGCTGCCGCGCCAGGCGGTCGGCCTCGGCGCAGTCCTGCTCGGGCCGGTCCTGAAAACTGAGCAACTCGCGAACGGCCTCGAGCGGAAATCCAAGGTCGCGGGCGTGGCGAATGAAGCGCAGTCGCTCGATTTCCGCGCGCCCGTAGCGCCGCTGGTTACCCGCGCTACGGCCGACGGGGGCAATCAGGCCCTCCTGCTCGTAGTAGCGGATGGTCGGCACCTTACAGCCGGTTTCCCGTGACAGCTGCCCGATCGTCAATTGGTGCGCCATGCCGTGAAAAAACCTCTTGAAGCTATAGTGACTAGAGCAATTACGTTGAGGCCATCGGAAGCGCTTTCAAGCCTGTTTTTACGGAGTCGCTCGCTGTGGCTGGGTCCTGTTGCGGTCAAAACGTTGCCTTCGATGGCCTGTCGCGCGCCTATAAGCGCGTGCTGCTGGCGGTTATTGCCATCAACGCCAGTATGTTCCTGTTCGAAGGGGCGGCGGGCTTCATCGCCGATTCGCAGGCGTTGAAGGCCGACGCATTGGATTTTCTCGGCGACAGCGTGACCTACGCGATCAGCCTAGCGGTGATTGGCGCTCCTTTGCTCATCCGTGCCCGAGTCGCGCTGCTGAAGGGCCTCAGCCTTGCGGCCATGGGACTTTGGGTGCTGATCAGCACCGGCATGGCCGTTTGGGACGACGGCGTTCCGCTCGCTCCCGTCATGGGCGGAGTCGGTTTTCTTGCGCTGCTCGCCAACCTGGCCAGCGTCGCGCTCCTGATGCGTTATCGCGAGGGCGACTCCAACGTCCGTTCGGTCTGGCTGTGCAGCCGAAATGACGCGATTGGCAATATCGCCGTGGTGATTACGGCCAGCGGTGTCTGGGCCTCGCAGAGCGCCTGGCCGGACCTGGTCGTGGCCGCCGGAATGGCTCTGTTGTTCTTCTCCAGCGCGGTCCAGATCATCCGCCAGGCCCTGGCCGAGCAGGCCTCTTTACAGGCGGTCGAACCTCTCGCTGATCACACTTAGGCCCTGATCCGGTAATTCCTTTGAAAGGGATCCGGGTTTAACCCTAATGTTCCAGCCGGGTGGTCCGGCTGCCCTCGGCGGCGGGCCGAGACGACACGGATCAGGGCAAGGAAGAAACTCATGCGACTGACGGCGCTTTTGCTGGCAATGCTGCTTTTTGCAGCGCCGAGCTGGGCACGCCTGTCGCAAGAAGAGCGCATGGTCTATCGAGAGGCCTTCGCGCTTGCGCAAGACGGCCGCCTCGATGAGGCACGCCGCACGGCCGCCTATGCCACCGAGCCGCTGTTGCAGAAGACGCTGCGCTGGCTTGCCTACCAGGATACGGGCAGCGAGGCTGGTTTCGCCGAAATCTCGCAGTTCGTCCGCGCCAATCCGGACTGGCCGGCGCAAACCGCTTTGCGCCGGCGGGCCGAGGAAACCATGCCGGCGGCTCTCTCCGACGGCGATGTTATTGCCTGGTTTACGCGTTACGAGCCGGTCACGGGGGCAGGGGCGTATCGTTACCTGCGGGCCCTGCTGGCCCGCGGAGAGACCAAACGTGCGTCCGAGGTGGCAAAGCGGGCGTGGCGGGAGGAGAACTTCAGCCGCGCCGATGAGCGACCTTTCTATGCATTGGCCAAGCGCTTCATCACGCCCGAAGACCACAAGCATCGCTGGGAGCGCCTGACCTCGGCGCGTCTCGCCGATCCGGCTATGCGACAGGCAGAGCGCATGGGACGCGGCTATACCGCATTGACGCGGGCGCGTCTGATCTTGGCGCGCCAGGGCTCTGGTGTCGACAAGGCCATTCGCCAAGTGCCTGCGTCGCTCGCCAACGATCCTGGCCTGCTCTATGAGCGCGCGCGCTGGCGTCTGCGCAAGAACCGCTTGGACTCGGCCCTGGAGATCCTGAGACCCGGCCCACAGCAGGTCGTCAACGCCCGGCGCTGGTGGCGCCTGCAGCGCTGGGCCTCGCGCTGGTCTCTGCGCGAGGGGCGCATCACCACGGCCTACTACCTGGCCAGCGGCCATTCTCTCTCCCCCGAAGGCCGCGAGCTCGTCTCCTATGCCGAAGCTGAGTTCCTTGCCGGCTGGCTCGCCTTGCGCTTCCTCGAGGAGCCGGACGACGCCTTGAAGCACTTCAATCGCCTTGAGAGGGCCGTCGGCTCGCCCATCAGTAAGGCGCGCGCCAGCTTCTGGATTGGCGAGGCGCAAGCCGCCAAGGGACGGCAAGATCTGGCGCAAGAGGCCTATCGCGCAGCCGCCCAGCACGCCTTTACCTTCTACGGCCAGATGGCCGCCGCGCGCCTCGGCACCCGGCCGACACTCCCTCCGGCGGCGGAAGAAGGCATCGTCTCCGAAGGATTGCAGACCAGCGAGAGCGTTGCCGCAGTGCGGCTGCTTGCCGAGGTCGAGGGCAGAGCCTTCATTCCAACGTTTTTCGCCCGGCTGCGTGCCGATGCTGAAAGCGCCGCGGATTATCGCTTCGTTGCCGAGCTGGCAGGCGAGCTCGGCTTGCATGACGAAGAGGTGCGCACCGCCAAGCGTGCCATGCGCGACGGTCACCTGCTGGTCGACAGCCTCTACACGCTGCCGAGCTTCGATGGCTTTATCGACACGCGCTCGCTCGAACCAGCTTTGGTCCTCGGGTTGATGCGCCAGGAGAGCACCTTCGACCCGGCCGCCGTCAGCCCTGCCGGCGCGCGGGGTATCATGCAGTTGATGCCCGCCACGGCGAAGCAGATGGCGCGCAAGAAGGGTGTTGCCTACGAGCGTCGTCGTTTGACCGAGGATGCGACCTACAACGCTTTCCTGGGCCAACACTACCTGGCCGACCGGATTGACGAGTTCGGCGGCTCCTATCCCTTGGCTTTGGCCGCCTACAACGCCGGCGCACATCGCGTGCGCACCTGGCTCAGACAGTTCGGCGACCCGCGCCATCCGGACGTCGGGATCATCGACTGGGTCGAGTCCATCCCTTTCAATGAAACCCGCAACTACGTACAACGGGTTCTAGAGGCCACCGCCGTCTACCGCCTGCTTCTGGAACCGGACGCCGACCCTCTGCCGATAAGGCCCTAGCCGCGCAAAACGCACCGCTTCGCCGGTCTGGGCTCCACAACGCCGAGACTGGGAGGGAGTGTCCGTTATGGCGTCCGCACGCTTTCAGCAGGTCAAGGCCTGCGTTTTCGATGCTTACGGCACATTGTTCGACGTGCATTCGGCGGCGGCCGGTGTCGCCGACCAACTCGGTGAGTCGGCACAAGCGCTCTCTCAGCTCTGGCGACAGAAGCAGCTTGAATACACTTGGTTGCGCAGCCTGATGGGCGCCCACTGCGATTTCTGGCAGGTGACGGGGGAAGCGCTCGACTTCGCCATGGCGGCCCATGAGCTGCACGACCCGGCGCTGAAGCAGCGCTTGATGGAGCTCTATCTGACGCTCGATGCCTACCCGGACGTTACGCCGACATTGAGCCGACTGAAGGAAGCCGGGATGGCGACGGCCATTCTCTCCAACGGCGAGCCCAAGATGCTCCAGGCGGCGGTCGAGTCAGCCGGCATCGGCGGCTTGTTGGACCAGGTGTTCTCGATCGAGGACGTGGGCATCTACAAGCCTGACCACCGCACCTACCAGCTGGCCGTGGATCGTCTGGCGGTCGCCGCGCCTGCCGAGATTGCTTTTGTGTCGACCAATGCTTGGGACGCGCGCGGTGCTGCCCATTTCGGCTTCACGGTGGCTTGGATGAATCGCTTCGGGATGCAAATGGACGTTCTGCCGGGGGAGCCGGCAAAGATCATTCAGGGCTTGCCTGAGCTGACCGAAGCCTTGGGGCTCAAGTGATGGCAATTGCAGTGGAACAGACGACACAGACTCTGCCGACCTACACTGACGTCGAGGCGGCGGCCGGACGCATCGCCGGCTTTGCCGTTGAGACCCCTTTGATCGAAAGCCCGGAGCTCAACGCTCGCACCGGCGGACGGGTGCTCATCAAGTCGGAAACCCTGCAACGGACGGGCTCCTTCAAGTTCCGCGGCGCCTTCAACCGGATCAGTCAGATACCGGAGAGCGATCGGGCACGAGGCGTGCTGGCCTACTCCTCGGGTAATCACGCGCAGGGCGTGGCGGCGGCCTGCGCCATTCTGGATATCCCGGCGACCATCGTCATGCCGGCTGATGCACCGCAGGCGAAGCTCGACAATACCCGCGCCTACGGCGCCAAGGTCGTTACCTACGACCGCTATCGCGACGTGCGCGAAGACATCGCGGCTGCGCTGTTGCAGGAGAGTGGGGCGACCCTCGTCCGCCCCTATGACGATCCAGGTATCATCGCCGGGCAGGGCACCTGTGGCAGGGAGCTGGCGCAGCAGGCCGCCGCGGTGGGTGCCAAGCTGGACGTTGTGCTGATTTGCTGCGGTGGGGGAGGGCTGAGCGCTGGCTGCGCACTGGCGCTCGACGCCCTGTCGCCGGACACGGCGGTCTACGCGATCGAGCCGGAAGGCTTTGACGACACCGGTCGCTCGCTCCGCTCCGGTCTTCGCGAGAGCAACGCCGGGGATGCGCGCTCGATTTGCGATGCGCTTCTGGCCAAGGCGCCAGGTGAGCTGACCTTCGCCATCAATCGCCGTCTTCTAGCCGGCGGCCTCGCAGTGTCTGACGACGATGCCCGCTTCGCTATGGCTTACGCCTTTCGGCGCTTGAAGATGGTGGTCGAGCCAGGCGGCGCCGTCTGCCTTGCCGCGCTCTTGGCTGGCAAGCTCGCGGCGCACAACCAGACCATCGCGCTGACGTTCTCCGGCGGGAACGTGGACCCGGCTCGGATGGCCGAAGCCCTCGACGCCTATCCGGACCCGCGCTAGTGCGGCGGTTTTGAAGTTCCGATAACTCCGACTGACCCACCGTTTAGGAACTTCAAAACCAAAAGCCGCACTAGAACCAAAGAGTTAACTAGTGTCCTTTCGAATTCGAAGTTCGTTCGGCGCCTACCGCAAGCTCAAACGAACTTCGAATTCGGGACACTAGTAGCGCGGCCGGGCCCCCTGTCAGAGGCCCGGTGGAAAAACCAGCGCTGCCGCCTATTCGGCTGCGCTGGTGCGAGAAGCCTGCGGCTTGTTCTGCGCGATATCGACCGGGGTCGGCCCGCTGATCGGTGCGCTCGGCTTGGACTCTTCGCGGCGCTTGATCTCGTCACCGGTGGTCCGCTTGCAGTGACCGTCGATGAAAGCGCCGGACTCGATCGCCAGGCTCTCGTGCAGGACGTCGCCGCGCACCTTGGCCGATTTCGTCAGGATGACCGTGGTCGCGCGGACCTCACCCTCGACCGAGCCGCAAACGCGCACGCTGTCGGCATGAATAGCACCGCGCACGTCGCCGGACTCGCCGAGGGTCAGGGTGCGGGTCTTGATGTCGCCGTTGACCTTGCCGTCGATCTGAATGTCACCATCGCTGGTGACGTTGCCGTCGATGGTCAGGTCGGCACTGATAATCGAGGGAACGCCATTGTTCTTCCGGGGATCGGAACTTGCCATCTTGGGGACCTCTGCAGGCTTGGGGGATGATTCGACAGGTTGGGGAGAAGAAGAGCTTGGGGAGGCGCCCTTCTTACTTTTGGAGAACATCGATCTTCGCCTTCACATAGTGGTAGGGGTTAACGCGTCTGCCTTCGAACCAAACTTCATAGTGCAGATGGGGTCCGGTCGAGCGACCGGAGTTTCCAAGCTGGCCCACCTCGTCGCCGCGCTCGACCCTTTGGCCCCGCTTGACCGAGATGCGCCGCAAATGGGCATAGCGTGTTTTGAAGCCGAAGTCGTGCTGTATCTCCACGATGCGGCCGTAGCCCGTCATCCATCCCGCTTTTGTCACAACGCCGGACGCGGTCGCGTCCAGCCGAGAGCGGTAGGGTCCGACAAGGTCGATGCCGTAGTGCATGGCTTTGCGACCGTTGATCGGGTCGCGGCGTTTTCCGAAGGCGCTGCTAATGCGGTAACCGTCGAGCGGCGTGCCGATCGGCATGCCTTCGAGCAGCACGCGCATGGCTTCCAGCCGCCCGAGCGAATTGTCGAGCGACACAAGGTTGCTGAGCAGCACGGCATTGTGCCCGCGCTCTTCGTCGAGCTCGTCGCTGTGCGGAACAAAGGGGCCGCCCTTGCCGTCGCCCACGCGCTCGCCCGCTTCTTCAAGCAGCTCCTCTACCGGTAGCCGCAGCCGGTCGAGGAAGGCTTCGGCCTCGATGACCGAGCCATTGGTGCGTTCGGAGAGCTGCTTGATGAGCTCGATCTGTTCCGCGCGCATCGCCTTCATCTGCGCCTTCATGGCCAGCATCTGCTCGCCGATCTTCTCTCCCTCCTCGACGATGCTGTTGCTCCGCCGGTCGGCGGCCACCAGCGCCGATTCCAAGTGATCTTCGCGCCGGCGCAGATCGGAGGCTGCGCCTTCGGCCTTGGCAAGCCTTTGCTCAAGATCCGCGATGTTGCGCTCGTACTCCAGCAACTGCGAACCGTCGTCGTTGAGCTTCGCTTCGGCGGTTTGCAGGGCTTCCTCCAAACTGCTGACGCGGTCCTTCAACTCGTCGCGCTCGCGATCCAAGACCGCGATCTGCTCTTCATGCTGGTTTGACTTCTCAACGGCTTTGTCTTGTGCCGTGCGAGCTGCCGCGACCTTGCGCTCGCTCTCAGCCAGCTCGGAACGCGCCTTTTCCAGCGTGCTCTGCAGCCGGTCGCGTTCTTCGCGCATGCCGTGGAAATCTGCCGTGCTCGCGTCCAAGCGGGCCGTCACTTCCGTGTTGGCGGTTTCGGCTGCGGCGAGGCCGCCTTCGGCTGCATCCAGCGCTGCGGTCAGTTCTTCAACCTTGGTCGTCAGAAGATCCCGCTCGCTGACCAGCGCTTCCAGCGTTTCGTCTTTGGTGCGCAAGCGCTCGAGCAACTGCTGTTGGGCGCTGTCGGCCTCAAGCTTTGCCGCTTGGATGCGCTCCAATTTCGTCTTCATGTCTGCGATGTGATCGCGCAACAGTACGGTCTGGCCGGCCAAGCCGCGCAAGCCGTCCAGGAAGTTTGCAAACTTGCTCTCGTCGCCAGGCACGTTGGCCGGCTGATTGCCCTCTTGCCCTTGCGGGGAGTTGCCGTCGCTCTCTGGCGCATGCTGCAGCAGCGCAAGGAGCTGAGCCTGATTGGCGTCAAGCGCGCCTGTCAGCTCGACGAAGCGCACTTCGTAGTCACGAATCTCTTCCAGGAGTTCGTCATAGTCGGCCTTGGACTGGGCGATCTGCTGGTTCCGGTCGACCACGACCGTGGTGAGATGAACCGTTCCCAAGGTGCCCGACAGCAACCAGACCGCTGCCAGCACGCCGGTCAGGGCGACGGTTTTCTGGCTGCGTGCGCTAATTCGAAGGTAGCGGACTTGGCCGTCGGTCCGCAGAATGATCTCGCGCGGCACGAAATAGCTGTCCAAACGGGACAGAGCCCGACGCAGCATATTCTTCTTGGGGGATTGGCTCGGCTCCTTGCCGTCCTCAATCCCAGGATTGTTCAGCCCTTCCGCCATCACCAACTCCGACCTCTTCGTACTCTTGTCCAACAGCCGTAACGCGTCGCGCTTGACGCGGCTTCGGTCTTGTTGCGGCCTTCGCGACCGACCGATCTTGTCGGAAAAGTCCGTCTACAACCCGGCTTGCACCAAGCCCATACCAGGCTGTTTTGCGACCTGGCGGTCGATGCCATCACGACCGCTCACCCGACCCGACCAACATCATACCAAATTCGGCAGCGACTCGCATTACTGCCGCATTCAACGGGGCCGACAGACTAACCGTCGACACGCTTAAACGCCATTAAACCAGCGGATCTTGCTTGGCGCCGTAACCTATCGGTGCAGCCAATTAGGCGCAAGATTTCGTGAGGTGAGTTCAATTCTACTTTTGCGTTAGCTGCCTGTCTGATGCGGACAGTTTAGACGGGGGCTGTTAACCACAAGTAAAATCATCAGAAACTGCTTTTGTACTATCGAAGTGCCGGGCCCCCTTGCTCCGGCGTGATGGGCTTACTATGGTCCGACGCTAGGCTGACTATCCCTGAAATTCGAACTGAGGAAATGGCCATGTCCGGGCCCATGTTTTCCGGCTCGCTGACCGCACTGATCACACCCTTTCGCGACGGCGCCGTGGACGAAGATGGTTTTCGCCGTTTCGTGCAGTGGCAGATCGATGAGGGTACGGACGCGCTCGTCCCCTGCGGTACAACAGGCGAATCACCGACTCTGAGCCATGATGAGCACCGCCGAGTGACCGAGATCTGTATCGAGGTCGCGAAAGGCCAAAGACCGGTCATTGCCGGTTGCGGCTCGAACTCGACGGACGAGGCGATTGCCCTGACCAAGCACGCCGAGGCAGCTGGGGCCGATGCCGCTCTGGTCGTCACGCCCTATTACAACAAGCCGACGCAAGAGGGGCTGTACGCCCACTACAAGGCGATACACGACGCCAGCAACATCCCTATCCTGATCTACAACATTCCGGGACGATCGATCGTCGATATGTCATTGGAGACGATGACCAGCTTGGCGGAGCTCCCGAACATCGTCGGGGTTAAGGATGCGACCTATGACCTGGCCCGCCCGGCGCGTCAGCGGCGGCTCTGCGGCACGGCATTCTGTCAACTAAGTGGCGAAGACGCCACCGTGGTTCCCTTCCTTTCACAGGGTGGTCACGGTTGTATCTCGGTGACCGCGAATGTCGCGCCGCGCATCCTTAAGGATATGCATGACGCGTGGAAAGCCTGTGACATACCGCAGGTTCAGCGCTTGAATGACCGCCTGACGGAACTGCACTCCGCCCTCTTTGCCGAGAGCAGCCCTGGACCGGTGAAGTTCGCGGCCAGCTTGCTTGGTTTGTGCGCCGATGAACTGCGCCTGCCGCTTGTCCCCATCAAGGATACGACCCGCCAACGCGTCCGCGACGCCATGCGCGAAGCGGGCTTGTTGAACTAGGTTAACGAGCGCGTCGGCGCCAAAGCGATTTCTCCATGCCTGCAGCAGCTCAACAGGTCGCCGTGCAAAACCGGCGTGCCCGCCACGAATACCTCATCGAGGATAGCGTCGAGGCCGGCCTGGTCTTGATGGGTTCCGAAGTGAAGTCGCTACGCGCTGGAAAGGCTTCGTTGGGTGAGGCCTATGCGGGCGAGCAGGAGGGCGAGCTCTACCTGCTGAACGCGCATATTGCCGAGTACAGCCCGGCCAACCGCTTCGGGCATAGCCCCAAGCGTGCCCGCAAGCTGCTGCTCCACAAGCGCGAAAGAGACCGCCTGCTTGGCCAGATTCGCCGGGAAGGCTACACCTTGGTGCCGCTTTCGATCTACTTCAACGACCGGGGCATCGCCAAGCTGAAGCTCGGTTTGGCGCGCGGCAAGAAGAAGGCGGACAAGCGCGAAGCTGCAAAGCAGCGTGATTGGCAGCGGGAAAAGAGCCGTATTCTCAAGGCTCAAGGCTGACAGGCGCGCAGGGCTGATCGGGTCGGCCCGGCTTTCGGCTAGGCGGCCGTCGTCGCCCGATGGGCTAAGACGGCGTCGAAGACGTCTTCGAACATGGATGCGGTCAGCCGGCCGGTATTCGTATTGTAGCGGGAGCAGTGGTAGCTGTCGGCCAGCAGGAGGTCGTTCGGCAACCGGTGCAAAGCCCCGTGACCGAAGCGATAGGCAGACTTGCGCAGCCCGAGGGCGGACAAGATGGCCCCATGCGCAATGGTGCCCAATGCGAAAAGCGTTGTCAGCTTCGGCAGGGCGTCGAGTTCTGCCTTCAGAAAAGCGTTGCAGGCCTTGATTTCTGCGCCTTCCGGCTTGTTTTGCGGGGGCACGCAGCGCACCGCATTGGTCACCCGGCAGCCGATCAGCGTCAGGCCGTCATCCTTGTGCTTGTCGTAGGTCCCGTTCGCCAACCCCTTCTTGGTCAGGGTGGCGTAGAGCAGGTCGCCGGCATAGTCCCCGGTGAAGGGGCGCCCGGTCTTGTTCGCCCCGTGAAGGCCCGGTGCCAGGCCGACAATCAGGAGCCAGGCATCATCCCGCCCGAAGCTCGGCACCGGTGCGTTGAAGTAGCCTGCGTGTGTCGTGCGGTTGGCTTGGCGGAACCGGTGGAGGCGAGGGCACTGCGCGCAATCGGCCTCGGGCTGGGCAAAGATCATCGACCGCAGGCGGGGAGGGCGCTGCGCTGCAAGCTACTGCCGAGGATCGTCCTCTTCATCCTCATAATCCTCCTCCTCGTCATCGTAGTACTCGTCCTCGTCCTCGTAGTCTTCCGACTCTTCCGGCTCCTCGGTCCGCTGACGCCGGACTGAGCGGTCGCCGCCACCCTGTCGGGCGATGCGTTCCTCCATATCGGCGAGGTCGACAAAGATGTCGGCTTGCCGCCGAAGCTCGTCGGCGATCATCGGGGGTTGAGACCGGATGGAAGAGACGACGGTGACGCGGACGCCTTTGCGCTGCACCGCCTCAACGAGCCGGCGGAAGTCGCCGTCGCCGGAGAAGAGCACGATATGATCGAGCTTTTCGGCCATCTCCAGCACGTCGATGGCCAGCTCGATGTCCATGTTGCCCTTGATCTTGCGGCGACCGGAGGCGTCGGTGAACTCCTTGGTCGGCTTGGTGACCATAGTATAGCCGTTGTAGTCGAGCCAATCGATCAGCGGCCGTATCGGGGAGTATTCCTGATCCTCCACCAAGGCAGTGTAGTAATAGGCGCGCACAAGGCGACAGTCCTTGTCGAAGACTTGGTAGAGCCGCCGATAATCAACGTCAAAACCCAAGGTTCGGGCCGTGGCGTAGAGATTGGCGCCGTCGATGAAGAGCGCGACGCGTTCTTCAGCGTAAAACCGCATAGCGAGCCTTTCCTTGTGGTCTGCCGGTGAAGGCAAAGAAACCCTTCAATTCTCGGCGGACCAAATGGGATTAAGTCTATTGCTGATCGGGTTATATTCTTGTTAGGTGGCATCGCTATACCGATTTGGCAAGTCACTGGCTCTCCGGAACTCTCAATGGTCTTTATTGGTCTGGGCTCGAACCTGCCGGGTCCGAGGCACGCTGCCCCGAGGGAGGTTTGCGAAGCGGCCGTGGCCCTGCTGGACAAGGAGGGACTGACGCTGCGCCGCCGCTCCTCGTGGTATGCCTCCGCACCAGTGCCGCCCTCCGATCAGCCCTGGTTTGTCAACGGCTTGGTCGCCGTCGAAACCGAGCAGACACCGGAGGAGGTTCTCGATCGGCTGCATGCCGTAGAGGCCGCCCTGGGCCGCCAGCGGAGCGGCACGCGCAACGAAGCGCGGGTTCTTGACCTGGACATCATCGACTTCGACGGTCTGATCAGGCCTGCCCCGGCGCGTCCGGAGCTGCCGCATCCCCGTCTGGCCGGGCGTGCCTTCGTTCTCATGCCGCTGGCCGAGATCGCACCGGCCTGGCGGCATCCAGTCACGGGTCAGACGATCGCGGAGCTGATCGAGGCCTTGCCGCCGGACAGCCAGTGCCGTCGTCTGGACGGCTGATCGAAGTGCCTGACGGAGGGTAGCAAGTCCTTGAGCTTTGCCGGCTGTCGGCCTACATAGGCTGGGATTCAAGACATCATCTAAGTAGGAGCGTGAGCGGCCATGGCCCGTGTCACCGTTGAGGACTGCGTCGAGCAGGTTCCAAACAGGTTCGATCTAGTGATGATCGCGGCGCAGCGCGCCAGACAGATTTCGGCTGGAGCGCCGCTGACCCTGGACCGGGACAACGACAAGAACCCGGTCGTCGCGCTGCGGGAAGTTGCCGAGGTCAGCGTTGACAAGGAAGAACTGCTCGAGGCCGTGGTTTACGGCTTGCAGCGGCACCACGAGGTCGACGAGCCGGAAGAAGAAGAGCTCGTCGAGTTCGACCTGATGACCGCGGAGCTCAGCTCCGGGCCGGCCTCAGGCGTTGCGGTGCCCAATCCGGCGGAAGACGAAGAATCCGTCTGATTCCAGGCTTTTCAGGCTTGCATGAGTCGCGCGGCACTTGGCCGCGCGCCAAGCGCTTCTTATCCTTGCTTTGGTAGCCTGCGTTGTGACGTCGGCAGAGCAAGGGAGCGCGTAAAGCGCGATGATGCGGCAGTTTGAGCTTGTGGAGCGCGTTGCGGCCTATGAACCGGCCGTAAACGAAGACTTGCTCAATCGCGCTTACGTCTACGCCATGCAGAAGCACGGCACCCAGACCCGTGCCTCGGGCGACCCCTATTTCTCCCATCCCCTAGAAGTGGCCGGCATTCTGACCGGCCTGCGGCTCGACAGCGCGTCCATCGCCACGGCGCTGCTGCACGACGTGGTCGAGGACACCGACGCCACCCTCGAAGAGATCGAGCGCAGCTTCGGGGCCGAGATCGCCCGCCTGGTCGACGGGGTCACCAAGCTCGGCAAGCTCGAACTTCAATCCGAGCAGAGCAAGCATGCGGAGAACTTCCGCAAGCTGCTCTTGGCGATGTCGGAGGACATTCGCGTGCTGCTGGTCAAGCTCGCCGACCGGCTGCACAACATGCAGACGCTGCACTATGTGCGATCCCCGGAGAAGCGCAGTCGCGTGGCGCGGGAGACCATGGAGATCTATGCGCCGTTGGCCGAGCGCATTGGCATGCAGCGCTTTAAGGACGAGCTGGAAGACCTTGCGTTTCAATACCTTTATCCCGAAGCCCGGGAATCGGTCATGGCGCGTCTCGCCTATCTGGAGGATGAAGGCGGCGACCTGACGCAAAAGATCGTCGAGCGTTTGCGGCGCGACTTGGCGGAGGAGGGAATCGAGGCTGCCGTGTTCGGCCGCCGGAAATCGCCCTTTTCGATTTGGCGTAAGATGCAGCGGCGCGATGTCGCCTTCGAGCAACTGGCCGACATCATGGCCTTTCGCATCATCGTCGACAGCGCAGGCGACTGCTACCGCGCGCTAGGCGTGCTGCACGGCCGCTACTCGGTCCTGCCGGGGCGTTTCAAGGACTATATTTCGGTCCCCAAGCCGAATGGCTATCGCTCTTTGCATACGGGGATTTTTGGCCCTGAGCGCCAGCGGATCGAGGTCCAGATCCGCACACGCGACATGCACGAGATTGCCGAGTACGGCGTTGCGGCGCATTGGCACTACAAGGAGAAGGGCGACCGCAAGGACGCGCCGCAATGGGAAGGGCGGCAATACGGCTGGGTCCGGGAGCTGCTGGAGATCCTCGAGCATGCTTCGAACCCGGACGAGTTCCTCGAGCATACCAAGCTCGAGATGTTCCAGGATCAGGTCTTCTGCTTTACCCCGCGAGGTGAGCTGATCGCTTTGCCGCGTGGTGCCACGCCGATCGACTTTGCCTATGCCGTCCACTCCGAGGTCGGCAACACCTGCGTCGGCGCCAAGGTCAACGCCCGTATGGTGCCGCTGCGCACCGGCCTGAAGAACGGCGATCAGGTCGAGGTCATCACCTCAAAGGCCCAGCGCCCCTCGCCGGACTGGGAGAACTTCGTCGTCACCGGCAAGGCAAAGTCCAACATCCGCCGATTCATCCGCCAGGAGCAGCGACAGCAGTTCACCCAGCTTGGCCGCCAGATCATCGAGAAGGCCTTCCGCAAGGAGGGCTATGACCTGACCGAGAAGGCGCTGCAGTCAGTCCTCAAGAAACTCCAGGCCGCCAACGTCGAGGATTTGGACGCTCTGGTCGGGCAGGGGCACATCAGCGGCCGCGAGGTGCTGTTGGCGGTGGTGCCTGCGCTGCGGGAGAAGGAGCGGGAGAGCAAGAAGAACCAGAAGGTCGTCCCGCTATCCCGCGCCAGGAAGAAGAAGAACGCAGGCCATGTGGCCGTTCCCATCAAGGGCCTGATTCCCGGCATGGCGGTCCACTTTGCCAATTGCTGTCATCCTCTGCCGGGCGACCGCATCGTGGGCATCGTCACGACGGGCAAGGGGGTGACCGTGCACACCATCGATTGCGACACCTTGGCGAACTTCCACGACGCGCCCGAGCGCTGGGTCGATCTGGCGTGGGAGACGGAAAGCAGCGAGGAGCCCTTCATCGGCCGCCTGCATCTGATCGTCACCAACGAGCCCGGCGCGCTTGGCAGCCTTTCGACGGTCATTGGCAAGAGCGCGGGCAATATCACCAATCTCAAGTTTACCAACAGGAAGACCGACTTTTTCGAGATGCTGGTCGACATCGAGGTCACCGATGTCAAGCATCTCAGCAACATCGTGGCGGCCTTGCGCAGCATGCCGGCGATCAGTTCGGTCGAGCGTGCGCGAGGCTAAGGTGAAGGGCGATCCGCCGGAGGCGAGGACAAGCGTTGCGCGTATAGCCGTTATGCGAGGCGCACGGCTTCTACAGTAATTTAGGTGCTATCATGTCTGCTCTACACCACAGAGCGGGCCGCGGGCTGAACGATAAAGGACGGATGCATGCGACACCTTCGACTGGGCGTGAACATCGATCATGTGGCGACCATTCGGAACGCCCGTGGCGGGCGGCATCCCGACCCGCTGCGTGCCGCCTTCGTAGCGGCGCAGGCCGGCGCCGATGGCATCACGGCCCATCTGCGCGAGGACCGTCGCCACATCGCCGATGAAGACATCGCGCGTCTGGTGAGCGAGCTCAGCCTGCCGCTGAATCTCGAAATGGCGGCGACGGACGAGATGCTGGAAATCGCCCTGCGGCATCGTCCCCATGCCGCCTGTATCGTTCCGGAAAAGCGCCACGAGCTAACCACCGAGGGGGGCCTGGATGCCCACGGCGGCAGCAACGCCTTCAAGCGCTATGTCGACGCGCTGGGCGAGGCCGGCATTCGCGTCTCCCTCTTCATCGACCCTGATCCGAAGCAGCTCGATGCCGCCAAGATGCTGGGCGCGCCGGTGGTTGAGCTTCATGTCGGTGCCTATTGCGAACGCTATCTCGAAGACCCGACCAGCGCTGAGACCAAGCGAGAGTTCGCCAAGATCGAAGCTGCCGCGGACCATGCCGAAGCCCTCGGGCTGGAATGTCATGCCGGCCATGGCCTGACCTTCGATACCGTCGGCCCCGTCGCCGGCATCCCGACCATCATCGAGCTGAACATTGGCCACTTCCTGATCGGCGAGGCGATCTTCAGCGGCTTGGACAGTGCCATCCGACGGATGCGGGCCTTGATGGACAAGGCCCGGGCCGATGCCGTCGGCTCCCGCAGCGCCTAACGCAGATCTGAGAAGCAACGCCGGGGCGGCCATGATCATCGGGATCGGCAACGACATCATTGACATTCGCCGCGTCGAACGCACGCTCGAGATGTTCGGCGAGCGTTTCACCCAGCGCGTGTTCACGGAGATCGAGCGGCAGAAGTCAGATCGCCGTCGCCTGCGCGCGGCGAGCTATGCCAAGCGCTTTGCCGCCAAGGAGGCCTGCGCCAAGGCGCTCGGCACCGGTGTACCGCGGCGCGGCGTGCATTGGCAGCATATGGGCGTGGTGAACCTGCCGAGCGGCAAGCCGACCTTGGCCCTGACCGGCGGCGCCGCGGAGCGGCTCGTCGAACTAACCCCTGAAGGCATGACGGCTCAGATCGATCTGACCATCACCGACGACTTCCCCTTGGCCCAGGCCATCGTGCTGATATCCGCGGTTTCCAGCAGCGGATCCTGAGGCTATACAGCGGGGCGGACAGCGAGCCCCACAGCGAGACAATGGACCCTGATAAAAGTGCAAACGGCCTGCCGAAAGGGCGAGGCCCCAAGGATGCGGGCGACGCCGCGCGCAGCAAAGGCGGCGGATTCGGCGAGACCATTCGCACGGTTATCTACGCCGTTCTGATCGCAGGCGTGCTCAGAACCTTCCTGTTCGAGCCCTTCTCCATTCCTTCCGGCTCCATGAAGCCGACGCTCCTCGTCGGCGACTATCTCTTCGTGTCGAAATGGTCGTACGGCTACAGCCGCTATTCCTTTCCCTTCGGTCTCGGCTTCTTCAATGGCCGGATTTTTGGCGACGAGACGGAGGTGGAGCGCGGCGATGTCGTGGTCTTCCGCAAGCCCACGGACACGGACACCGACTTCATCAAGCGCATCGTCGGATTGCCCGGCGATCGTGTGCAGGTGATAGAGGGTCGACTTTATCTCAACCAAGAGATGGTCGAGCGCGAGCGCCTCGGCGAGCGGGAGGTCATGTCGGCCTTCGGTCGGCCAACGATGCTGACAGAGTATCGCGAGACCTTGCCCGGCGGCCGGCAGCACCTGATCTATGAGGAAAGCGATCGCAGCTCCACGGACAATACCCGGCAGTTCGTGGTGCCTGAGGGGCATTTCTTCGCCATGGGAGATAACCGCGATAACAGCACGGACAGCCGCTTTCGCGATGTCGGCTTCATCCCCTTCGAGAACCTGATCGGCCGCGCCGAGATCATCTTCTTCTCCCACAATGGCTCGGCGAGCTGGTGGGAAGTCTGGCGCTGGCCCTTCGCCATTCGCTTCTCGCGCATATTCGATGAAATCCAGTAGGAGTGATGGGTAGCAGGCGCGGAATCGCGAACGACGCAGACCTCCAGGATCTTGAGGAGATCCTCGGCCACCGCTTTGCCCGGCCGAAGCTTCTGGAACATGCGCTGACCCACGGCAGCATCGCGGACAAGACACAGCAGACCTACGAGCGCCTCGAGTTTCTCGGCGACCGTGTGCTGGGCCTCGTCGTCGCCGACCTGCTGTTCCATCGCTTCACGCGGGAGGCTGAAGGGGCGCTCGGCAAACGCTTCGCCGCCCTCGTCAGCCGGACGTGCCTGTCCGAGGTTGCGGTGAACCTCGGTCTCGGTCGCTTTCTGCGTCTGTCGCCCGGCGAGTCCGAGAGCGGCGGGCGCGAGAATCCCAGCCTCCTGGCCGATGCCTGCGAGGCGGTGATTGCCGCCCTCTACCTCGATGGGGGGCTCGATGCGGCGCGACGCTTTATCGAGCCGATTTGGACCCCCTTGCTGGAAGCCAGCCCCCGTCCGCCGCAGGACCCCAAGACGGCACTGCAGGAGTGGGCGCAGGGTCGGCAGCTCGAGCTGCCGAACTATGAGGTGATCGATCAAAGCGGTCCCGATCACGCGCCCAACTTCCTGGTGCGGGTCGCCGTCACGGGCCATGAGCCGGAAACGGGCGAGGGCAAATCGAAGCGCATGGCGGAGCGCGCAGCGGCCGACCGCCTGCTCGACCGCCTGCGCGCGCAGGGCATCGCATGACGGACGCAGATACCCGCTGCGGCGTGGTCGCCATCGTCGGCGCGCCCAACGCCGGCAAGTCGACTCTGCTCAACCAGGCTGTCGGCGCCAAAGTCTCCATCGTCACCCACAAGGTGCAGACAACCCGCACCCGCATCCGTGGCATCGCCATCGCCGGAGCGAGCCAGATCGTCTTCGTTGATACGCCCGGTATCTTTATGCCGCGCGACCGTCTGCAGCGCGCCATGGTCGATGCGGCTTGGCGCGCCGTCGGCGATGCGGACGTCGTCGTCCATCTGCACGATGCGGCCCGCGGCGCTTTGAGCGACGAGGCGAAAGAGCTGGCGCAGCGGCTTGCCCAGCGCGGTAGCCATCTCGTCCTGGCTCTGAACAAGGTCGACAAGATCAAGCGGGAGGCGCTGCTCGCGCTGACCGAGTCCTTCCAGGGCGTCGCCGATTACAAGGCCGTCTTCATGATCTCGGCGCTGACCGGCGATGGTGTCGACGACTTGATCGCCTACCTGGCTGCCGAGGTGCCGCCCGGTCCCTGGCTCTATCCGGAAGACCAGCTCTCCGACCTGTCGCAGCGTTTGCTGGCCGCCGAGGTGACGCGGGAGAAGCTCTTTCTCAAGCTGCACCAGGAGCTTCCCTATGCGCTCACGGTCGAGACCGAGAGCTGGGAGGGCTTTCAGGACGGCTCGGTGAAGATATCCCAGACCATCTACGTCAGCCGCGAGGGCCATAAGCGCATGGCCATCGGCAAGGGCGGGCAGACCATCCGCGCCGTGCGCGAGGAAGCGCAGGCCGAATTGGCCGAGACGCTGGGTACCAAGGTGCATCTCTTTCTCTTCGTCAAAGTGCGCGAGCGCTGGCACGATGACCCGGAGCGCTACCGCGATTGGGGCTTGGACTTCACCGCGTGATGCTTTGCTCCGCGCATCTTTGTAAGGCGGGTTGACGATGATCGAGTGGCAGGCCGAGGCGATTGTGCTGGCGGCGCGGCCGCATGGTGAAAGCGCCGTCGTGGCCGAGCTCCTGACCCGACAACATGGGCGTTGCGCGGGGCTGGTGCAGGCTGGGCAAAGCAAGCGCATGCGCGCGGTGCTGCAGCCGGGCAATCAGGTCAGTGCCGTCTGGCGCGCCCGGCTGTCCGAGCATCTCGGGCGCTTTGCCATCGAGCTGACCGCTTCGCGCGCAGCCGGCTTCTTCGATTCGCCCGGCCGTCTGGCAGCGCTGTCTTCGGCGGCTGCCCTCTGTGCTGCCAGCTTGCCGGAGCGCGAGCCCCATCCGGCCTCCTACGACGGTTTTCTGGCGTTGCTCGAAGCCTTGGAGGGCGAGCACTGGGCCGAGGTCTATGTGCAGTGGGAGCTGCTGCTGCTCGCCGATCTCGGCTTCGGGCTCGATCTCTCGTCCTGCGCGGCGGGCGGGGAGAACGACCAGCTTGCCTATGTCAGCCCGCGCAGCGGCCGGGCCGTCTCGCTGTCCGCCGCCGAGCCCTACCGCGACCGCCTGATACCCCTGCCAGGCTTCTTGGCCGGCCGCGGCACGGGCGGCGAGCGCGAGGTGGCCGAGGGCTTGGCGCTGACCGCGCACTTCCTGGAGCGGCACATCTTCCACCCGCGCGACAGGAGGCTGCCGGCCGAGCGCCTGCGCCTTGCCCAACGCTTCGACGCGGCGGCATGATCGCGCCGTTCGATTGAGGGCGGGGAGGGGAGCCGGGCCGTGGTTGTGGCGCAAGAGTCGGAGGGAACAGCGTCGCGGGTTGCCGTGGTCGGCGCCGGCATCGTCGGCGTTTGCTGCGCGCTCTACCTGCAGCGGGACGGGCGCCAGGTCACCTTGATCGACCGGCAGGAGCCGGGCCAGGGCACTTCCTATGGCAACGCCGCCATCATTTCCGGCACCGGGGTCATGCCGGTGGCCACACCCGGCATCTTGGCCGATGTGCCCGGCATGCTGATGAACCCTCAGGGCCCATTGGCCATCCGCTGGCAGTACCTGCCGCGCTTGGCGCCTTGGCTGTTTCGCTTCGTGGCCGCCAGCAAGCCTGCCCGCGTTGAGGAGATCTCGAAGGCCCTGGCGGCGCTGTTGGCTGAGGCACGGCCGGCCTTCAAGACCTTGCTGGATGCTGCCGGTGCGCCGGACATGATCGTCCAGCGCGGCCTCCTCACCACCTCCACGACCGAGGCTGGCCTGAAGAGCATCGAGAAGAAAAGACAGCTCCTGGAGCGCCACGGCATTGCTGTCGAGCGTCTGACCATCGAGGAAGCCCGGCAGATGGAGCCGGGCCTGTCCCGCGACCTGACGGGCGTGCACCACTATCCCAACAACGCCCACACCATTCAGAACTACCGGCTGGTCACGCTGCTGGCCGAGGATTTCGTCCGGAACGGGGGACGCCTGCAGCGCGGCAACGTCGTCGGCTATGACATCGGTCGCGCGGGGCCGAGGGCGGTGAAGCTTGAGGACGGCACTGCGCTCGACTGCGATGCCGTGGTGCTGGCCGCCGGCGCCTGGTCGAAGGAGGCAGGACGTGCGCTGGGCGCCACCCAGCCGCTCGATACGGAGATCGGCTATCACCTCACCTTGCCGGATCCGGCCCTGCAACTGCGCCGGCCGATCGCTTCCGCCGAAGGGGCTTTCATCTGCACGCCTTTGGAGGATGGCTTGCGCATCGGCGGCACGGTCGAGCTTGGCAAGCTCGGCATGGCGCCCAACTGGGAGCGCCTTAGGATTCTGCGCCAGAACGCGGCCCGCATCCTGCCCGATCTCAACTTCGAGGGCGCCTCTCGCTGGCAGGGCTTCCGCCCGTCCATGCCGGATTCCTTGCCCGTCATCGGTCCGAGCCCCAGTCTGCCGAACACCTATTTCGCCTTCGGCCACGGCCACCTGGGCTTGACCTTTGGCGCCGTCACCGGGCGGATCATCGCCGATCTCGCTGCGGGCCGGGCGCCGACGGTCGACGCCACACCTTTCCGCGCGGATCGCTTCTGAGGTCTTTCGTCGACTCTTCCTCCGTGCCTAAGCTCCCGCCGATACGTAAGACAAGGTATTGACCATGAGTTCGAAATCGGAAGCCGGCGAAATCCGCTCGGTGCCGTTCGTCGAGGCGCTGTCGGAGCGCTATCTCTCCTACGCGCTCTCGACCATCGTCTCCCGCGCGCTGCCGGACGTGCGCGACGGCCTGAAGCCGGTGCACCGCCGGGTGCTCTACGCCATGCAGCAGCTCAAGCTGGACCCCAACGCAGGCTTCAAGAAGTCGGCGCGCGTGGTTGGCGACGTGATCGGCAAGTACCACCCCCACGGCGAGCAGGCGATCTACGACTCTCTAGTCCGCCTGGCGCAGGACTTCGCGCAGCGCTATCCGCTCGTCGAAGGGCAGGGGAACTTTGGCAACGTCGACGGCGATAACGCCGCGGCCATGCGCTATACCGAGGCGCGCCTGACCGCGGTGGCGCAGCTGCTGCTCCAGGGCATCGATCAGGATACGGTCGACTTCCGCGAGACGTACGACGGCGAGGACGAGGAGCCGGTGGTGCTGCCGGCGGCTTTTCCCAACCTCCTGGCGAATGGCGCGCAAGGCATTGCCGTCGGCATGGCAACCTCGGTGCCACCCCACAACGCCGCCGAGCTATGCGATGCGCTGTTACATCTGATCAAGCACCCGAAGGCCCAGGTCGAGACGCTGGTCGAACTGGTGCCGGGCCCGGACTTTCCGACCGGCGGCGTGCTGGTGGAGCCCAAGGAGAGCATCGTCGAGGCCTACCGCACCGGCCGCGGCAGCTTCCGCCTGCGCGCCCGCTGGGAGATGGAGAAGATCAAAGGCGGCGGCTATCGCATCATCGTCACCGAGATTCCCTACCAGGTTCAGAAGGCGAGGCTAATTGAGCGCATCGCCGAGTTGCTGGAGGCGCGTAAGCTGGCGCTGCTTGGTGACATCCAAGACGAGTCGGCGGCGGACATTCGTCTGGTGCTGGAGCCCAAGAGCCGCAACGTCGATCCCGAGATGCTGATGGAGTCGCTCTTCCGGTCGAGTGAGCTGGAAGTGCGGGCGTCGCTCAATCTCAATGTTCTCGATGCCCAGCAGACGCCGCGGGTGATGAGCTTGAGGGAGGCTCTGCAGGCCTTCCTGGACCATCGCCATGTGGTCCTGGTCCGGCGTACCAACCACCGCCTGGAGAAGATCGCCAAGCGCCTAGAGGTGCTGGAAGGCTACCTCATCGCCTACCTCAACCTCGACGAGGTCATTCGCATCATCCGCGAGGAGGACGAGCCCAAGGCCGAGCTGATGCGGACCTTCGAGCTCACAGACGGCCAGGCCGAGGCCATCCTCAACATGCGCCTGCGCTCTCTGCGCAGGCTGGAGGAAGAGGGCATCCGCCGCGAGCACGCGGAGCTGTCGGAAGAGCAGGCGGAGCTGAATGCACTCCTGGCCGATGAGGGCAAGCGCTGGAAGAGCATTGCCGCCGAGATCAAGGAGGTCCGTAAGCGTTTCGCCCCCGAGACCGAGCTGGGCCGCCGCATGACCGAGATCGGCACGCCGCCCAGCGCCGTCATCATTCCGCTGGATGCTGTGGTGGAGCGGGAGCCGATCACGGTGCTGCTTTCGGCCAAGGGTTGGATCCGGGCGATGAAGGGGCACCACGACGACGTCTCCGACGCCAAGTACAAGGAAGGCGACCGCGGCGCCTTCGCCGTCAAGGCGCAGACCACGGACAAGCTCATCCTCTTCGCCACCAACGGTCGTTTCTACACGTTGGGTGCCGACAAGCTCCCAGGCGGCCGTGGCTTCGGCGAGCCGATCAGGCTGATGATCGATTTGCCGAACGATCAGGAGATCCTGCAACTCACCGTCCATGACCCTGAGCGACGATTGCTGGTCGCCTCCAGCGATGGCCGCGGCTTCCTGGTCAAGGAAAGCGAGGTCGTCGCCCAGACCAAGAACGGCAAGCAAGTGCTCAACCTCGGCAGCGGGGCGGAGGCGCAGGCCTGCCGGCCGGTGGCAGGTGACCATGTCGCGGTGGTCGGCGAGAACCGGAAGCTGCTGATCTTTCCATTGGAGGAGCTACCGGAGATGACCCGTGGCCGCGGCGTGCTGCTGCAGAAGTACCGCGACGGCGGCCTCGCTGACATCAAGACCTTCGCGCTGGCGGAGGGCTTATCCTGGCGCATGGGCGGCAGCGGCAGCCGGGTGCGCACGGAAACCGACCTGACAGCTTGGCTCGGAAAGCGCGCGCAGGCCGGGCGCCTGCCGCCAACCGGCTTTCCGAAATCCAATAGCTTCGGGGAGGTTTAGACGGTGAGTTCGCAGCAGGAAACCTTTCGCACGGCGGCCTACGGCGGACCCGGCTGGTCCCAGCGGACGCAAAGCCTGGCGGAGGAGATCGGCGGCGTCTGGGGCAGCTTTTCGGTCGACAGCGAGTGGCGCAAGTTGCAAGCCGTCCTGCTGCATCGTCCGGGCGATGAGCTTGGCGCGTCGCTGGAAGACCACGACGCCGTGCAGATGCTGGCCCCGGTCGACCTCGGCAAGGCGCAGGCCCAGCACGACGCCATGGCCGAGGCCTATCGCGCCAACGGCGTGATCGTGCATTACGTCGATCCGGCGGAGCGGCCCAGCCCGAACCAGATGTTCTGCGCTGATCTCTTCTTCATGACCCACGAAGGGGCCATTCTGGCGCGTCCGGCCTCCACCGTGCGGGCCGGCGAGGAGCGTCAGGTGCAGCGCCGCCTTGCGGACCTCGGCGTGCCTATCCTGCGCGGCTTGTCAGGGCGGGCGACCTTCGAGGGCGCCGATGCCATGTGGTTCGACGAGACCACGATCATCGTCGGCCGCGGCTTGCGCACCAACAGCGCCACCATCGAGCAGATCTGGCAGTACGCTCTGGACGCCTCCTTGGAGCTGATCGCCGTCGACATGCCCTATGGCACCATGCACCTCATGGGCATGCTGCGCATCTTCGACCGCAATCTCGCCATGGCCTGGCCGCGGCTGACGCCCCATGCGGCCGTCGAAGCGCTGCGCGACCGCGGCTACGAGGTCGGCTTCCTACCGGACCTCGACTACACCAGCCTGGGCCGCGCCTTCAACGTGGTCACCTTGGGGCCGCGGCGCATCTTGATGGTCGCCGGTTATCCCGAGGTCGAGCGCGCCTATGAGGCGCACGGCGTCGAGTGCGTCACGGTCGAAGCCGACGAGTTGGTCAAGGCAGCGGGCGCCGTCGGCTGCCTGACCGGTATTCTGTCGCGCCAAAGAGGCTAAAGCCGCGCTTGGTTTTTGCTCGGATGTGGGGTAGTTGGGCCGGTAACGAAAATAGTCGGGACGCCGGCAAGGCGCCCAAGCAGGGAGTTCTGGGTGGCTTTTCTCGTCCGCTTCGTCGGCGGCGTTGACGCGCTCAATGAGTACATCGGCCGTGGCGTCGCTTGGCTGACCTTGGCCATGGTGCTGATCGCCTTCGTCGTGGTGATCATGCGCTACGTGTTCTCGTTCGGCTTCGTCTGGCTGCAAGAATCCTACGTCTGGCTACATGGCATCGTCTTCATGGTCGGTGCCGGCTATACCCTGATGCACGATGGCCATGTGCGGGTGGATATCTTCTATCGCCCGGCGGACCCGCGACGGAAGGCCTGGACCAATCTCCTTGGCGTCCTTCTGCTCTTGCTGCCGATGATCCTTCTGGTCTTATTCGTCAGCTACGACTACGTGCTGACCTCCTGGGCCATCTTGGAGGAATCAAGAGAGGCTGGCGGCCTGCCGGGCCTCTTCCTCCTCAAGTCGGTTCTCTGGGTCTTCTGTTTGCTGGTCGGATTGCAAGGCCTGTCTCTTGCGGCGCGCAGCCTCCTGGTCCTCACGGGTCATCCGGAGTTTGGTGAACCCGAAGAGCAGCAGGGCGGGATGTAGTCGCATGGATCCCGTCCTTCTCGGAGAAATCGTCAGTCTCTTGATGTTCGCCACCGTCTGCGGGGTGTTGCTGCTCGGCTTTCCGGTGGCGTTCACCCTGGCCGGCGTCTCCATCGCTTTCGCGCTGATCGGTAACCTTCTCGGTATCTTCGATCTGCGCCTCTTCACGGCACTGTCGTCCCGGTACCTCGGGGTGATGCAGAACGAGCTGCTGGTCGCCGTGCCGCTCTTCGTCTTCATGGGCGTGATGCTCGAACGCTCGAAGATCGCCGAGCAACTGCTTGAAACCATGGGGCAATTGTTCGGCAGCGTTCGCGGCGGCCTGGCCATCTCCGTAGTCATCGTCGGTATGCTGCTGGCCGCCTCGACCGGCATCGTCGGCGCCACCGTGGTCACCATGGGCCTGCTGTCGCTGCCGACCATGTTGAAGGTCGGCTACAACCCGAAGATCGCAACCGGCACCATCTGCGCCGCCGGCACCTTGGGGCAGATCATCCCGCCCTCCATCGTGCTCATCCTGCTGGGCGACATCCTGCAGGGCGCCAACACGGAAGCGCAGCTTGAGCTCGGCAACTTCGCGCCCGAGCCGGTCTCGGTGGTCGATCTCTTCGCCGGCGCCTTCCTGCCGGGCATGATGTTGGTCGGCCTCTACATCGGGTGGATCATCATCAGCGCGCTGCGCAACCCGGAGGACTGCCCGCCGGTTCCGCCGGACGAAAGCGACCGCCGGCTGCGTGAGCGCGTGGTGGCGGTGCTGCTGCCGCCCGCCGCCTTGATCATCCTTGTGCTGGGCTCGATCTTGATCGGCGCTGCAACGCCAACCGAGGCCGCGGCCATGGGCTCGGTGGGTGCGCTATTGCTGGCCGGACGCAATCTCATGCCCGACCGCGCACGTGTGGTCTACGCCGCGGGCTTGGCTCTTTTGGCGCTGGTGCCGCTGGTTTCGCTGTTCGATCTGCGCATGCAGCGCGAAGTCGTGCCGGTCATCGATCAGGCTGCTGCCGGCGTGGCCGCGATTTGCGTCATCGTCCTCCTAGTCGGGGTCGCGGTTTGCCTGCGCCGGGTCTACGCGAGCGGCATTCTCACCGATGTCATGCGTAGCACGGTCAAGGTCTCCTGCATGGTCTTCCTTATCCTGCTGGGCGCCTCGGTCTTCTCGCTGGTGTTTCGCGGCCTGGGCGGAGAGGAGATCGTCGAGGATGTGCTGAGCGCGCTGCCCGGCGGGGTGATGGGTGCCATGATCGTCGTCATGGCCCTGATGTTCGTGATGGGCTTCTTCCTCGACTTCATCGAGATCACCTTCGTCATGGTGCCCATCGTCGGCCCCATCCTTCTGAAGATGGGCCTGGACCCGGTCTGGCTCGGGGTGATGATCGCGGTCAACCTGCAGACCAGCTTTCTGACGCCGCCCTTTGGCTTCGCGCTTTTCTATCTGCGCGGGGTCGCGCCACCCTCGGTCACGACCATGCAGATTTACCGCGGCATCATTCCCTTCGTCGGCATTCAGATCGTAGGGCTTTGCCTAATCGCGCTCTTCCCGGCGCTCGCTACCTGGCTGCCCAGCGTTCTGTTCTAGAGCCAGGCAAGTCTGTTCCAACTCGCCGCTCGATCGGGCCGTCGTCCCTAAGACTCGCGAAATAAGCGCGTTTTCGGCTAGCGCCGAACCGTCATGCTGCTAGGCTACGAAGTGAATCCTCGACTGAACGTTGAGGAATTGGGGCGCGTAATCACATTCAAGTGTAAAGACGGGCGGAGGCACTCACATGAGCTATTATTTGATTCGTTGCGACTACACTGCGTCGGCGTGGCGTGAGTTGCTCAGCGAGAAACAGGTCGACACGGAGTCTCGCTTGGCACCGGTACGCAATTTGGCCCGGAGTTATGGCGGCGACTTTGTCGATTTGGTGGACGAGAATGGGAAGGGTGGCACCGTGCTCGGGAAGTTCATCAGTTTCGGTGCGCACGACCTGATCGGCATTGTGAGGATGCCGACACCGACGGCAGCACGTTCGTTCGCCATGGTCATCTCCTCACATGAGGGGGTGCGCGGTTTCGAGATTACCCCTTTGCTGACCTTTGACGAAGGAATCGAGGCGATGCAGCAGGGACACGAGTGCAAAGGTGGCTACAAAGTACCTGGCGACTAGACCGCTCCTCACAGTCGGCTCGGTCGCCTGTGGTTATCTGCGGAGGTCAAACAGTCGTTTTGGTCAGTCTTGAAGATTGATCGTCTCTGTGACCGCCATCCGGGATGAGTTCGATGGAATGTCCCAACTGCAAGGCGAGAGTGAGAGACGACGCAAACTACTGCCACAGTTGCGGAACCAACCTGGCGAGCGCGCGGCCGGCCGAGACAAAAGTCGTTACGCTAGAGGACGTGCTGTCGACCAGCGATGCGCGGCGTCCTGGCCATTCCTCCAAGGCAAAAAAGGTCTTCCAGGAGCGAAAAGAAGTCACCGTGCTGTTTGCGGATATCGCGAACTCAACGGAAATCATCTCAGAGCATGATCCGGAATTTGCGCTCGAGTTTCTCGATGGCGCGACCTTGCGGATGGCAGAATCGGTAGAGAAGTTCGGCGGAACCGTGAGCAGGCTCATGGGCGACGGCATCATTGCGCTCTTCGGTGCTCCGGTCGCCGTCGAGAATCACGCGACGCACGCTTGCCTCGCAGCACTCGACATGAAGGAGGCGCTCGCAGCGATGCGAGACGACCAGGCCGCCTCCAACACGGGCGACATTAGAGTTCGGACGGGTATCAGCACGGGCGAAGTCGTGATCCGCGCCATGGAATCGGATGCCGGCTTCGATTTCACGGCTATGGGAGCGACCACGCATCTGAGCGCCCGCCTGGAGCATATGGCGGACCCTGATACGATTCTATGTTCCAGCCAAACCAAAATGCTGACCGGGCCACGCTTCAACTGGCAGCCGTTGGGGTCGACACAGCTTCGCGGGTTTGTCGAGCCGGTTGAGGTGTTTCAGCTGCTCAGCGCCGAGTCCCATGCAGCAAGCTTTGACAACCTGCCCGCATCGAACTTGAGCCTGTTCGTCGGTCGCGAGAAGCAGCTCAAGCAAATCCTGAGCTGCTTTCGACCGTCGCAGCGGGAGACGCCAAAGGGCGTTGTCATCGTTGGTGAGGCGGGTGTCGGGAAGTCGCGTCTCTCCTGGGAGGCCATCAATAGGAGTGCTACCGGCAGCGGGCATCTCATGAGGATCGAAGCGAACTCATACGGCCAGGGCATTCCTTATCTACCGTTCGCAACAATGCTGCGCAGCTATTTCCAACTGGGTTCGGGCGACAGCGAAAGCGAGATCTATTCGAAAATTCGAGGACAGCTGAGGGATCTTGAGCCGGAACTCGAGGGCCGGGCGACGGCGGTTCTGTCGGTCTTGGGGGTTCGGATCGATGACCCCGAATGGTTCAAGATGGACTCGTCACAACGTCAACAGCTCGCCCACGATACGATCTGTCGGTTGCTGATGGCTGAAAGCCGGTACAACGGTCTGGTCGTCTTGATCGAGGATGCGCAGTGGATCGACAGCGACTCCGCGGTTCTGCTTCGGCACATTCTGTCCAACGTCGCAGGCAGTGACCTGGTCTTTCTCATAACGTCGCGCTTCAGGCAGGAAGACCTGACAAGCGCGTTTCGCGGCATTGACGAGATCACTCTGGCGCCACTGGCCCAGCCAAGCGCCGAACAGTTGATTGACTCTTGCCTGGGCAGCGATGCTTCGCTTGCGAAGCTGAAATGGGAGCTGATGGAGCGAACGGCCGGGAATCCCTTCTTCATTGAAGAGAGCATCCGGACGCTAGAAGCCTCCGGCGTCCTGCGCGGGGGCTACGGTGGCTTTCGCCTATCGGGGGCTTATCGGGAAATCGAGATTCCGTCATCCGTGAAGTCGGTTATCTCATCGCGGGTCGACGGGCTCAGCCTTTCCGACAAGGAGGTCCTTCAGGCGGCCGCGGTCATCGGTGACGTCTTTTCCGTACGATTGCTGGAAAACGTCGTTTCCACGCCAAACAAGTCGGAGCTCTCGGGTCGCCTCGCGCGTCTCTCCGAGGCCCGACTGATTCGAAGTGAAAGCCTCGATGGCGAGCCGGCCTATCGTTTCACCCATGGGCTGATCCATGAGGTGGTGCGCAGCGAACTGCTAAGCCATCAGGTGGCTGGTCTACATCGCAAGGTCCTCACGGCTGTCGAAACGGTTTTCTCGGACCGCCTCCACGAGTTGACGGAAACGCTGGCTCATCATGCCCGGGCCGGGGAGGTGTGGGACAAGGCTCTGCTTTACACCCGTACCGCCGGTCGCCGCGCAGCCGAAAGGTCGGCTTACAAGAGCGCCGTTGCTTTCTTCGAAGAGGCGCTCCGCTATTGCGAGCTGGTGCCGCAAACTGCCGAGACGCTGGCAAGCGCAATCGACATCAGCTTCGATCTGCGGAATGTCCTGTACCCCTTGGGTGAGATCCAGAAGGATCTCGACAATCTGCAGCGTGTTGAAGAGTTGAGCCGCGGCTTTATCGCGCCTCAGCGCCGTGCCCGCCTGTCGGCCTACATTGCGCGAGATATGGCTCTGCTTGGGCGGCCGGATGATTCGGTTTCCGCCGGACATCGCGCCTTGGTACTTGCCCGCAGCGCGCGGGACCGAGAGCTTGAGATTTTAACCAACGCCTACATTGGGTCGGCCCACTACGCACTCGGTGATTTCAAGCAATCGGCGACCCTCTTGGGATCGGCAATCGCGGCACTCTCGCAAGGGTACGAGCACCACACCTTCGGCCTGCCCGGACCGGGCTATCTCTTCTTCGAGTCCTGGCGCCTATGGGCGCTCGCGAGACTGGGAGACTTCGAGGTCGGCAGCCGCGCGGCCGACGAGGTCGTGCGGTTCTCCCGCTCCCTCGATCACCCTTTGACCTCGGCTGTCGCGATCTACTCCGCCGGGTTCCTGCATATGCATCGCGGCGATCTTGAGGTTGCGGTCCCCTTGTTGGAGGAGGGGCTTCGGATCTGTGAGGACTGGGACTTGGTGGCTTGGTTCACGAACCTCTCATCGGCGCTGGGCCATGCTCTGGTCTTGGGTAACGATCCGACGGAGGGTCGGAAATGCCTCGAGGCAGCGGTGGCCCGCTCGCGTGAGCTTGGAATTCTAGTAAGCCATTCACTCGAGATGGCATGGCTTGCGGAGGCGGCGCTGGCCAGCGGCGACCAGCGAGCGGCTGAAAGCTCGGTGGGGCTGGCTCTGGAACTCGCCGAGCAGTGCAAAGAGTGGGGCAACAAAGCCGAAGCCCTTTGGACCCGAGGCGAGATCTTGACCTCGACCAAAGACGCGAAAGCGGCGACGCATTGTTACGAGAGCGCGCTCTCCCTGGCGGAGGCTTGCAACATGAAGCCGCTGATTGCGCGCTGCCAAGCGGCGTTAGTGCGTCACGGTGTCATGAGCGGGGGTGGAGATTACGATAGTTTTGGCGGTCGCGGCGCTCGTAGCTGAGCGCCGTTTGCCGTCAAACAGCCATCGTCGAGGGCTGCCACCTAATGACGGGTCCTGTCGCAGAAACAACGGCGGGGCCCGAAGACCCCGCCGCGAAAAGCACTATCAGAGACGTGTCCGCTCCTACAGGCTGACCCATTGGAAGGGCAGCGAGCGGGCGTTGTAGAAAGCACGCTCCGAGAAAGACGCGTAGGAGATCGATTGCTTGCGGAAGGCGATGATCGACTCCATGACCTCGCGGGACATCGCATCCTGATTCGCCAAGTCGCCGATAACTTCGCCCGAAAGCTTGCCGAGACCGTTCAGCACCTCGTCCGGGAACTGTTTCACCTCGACGCCGTGCTCGGTGACCAGGGTCTCGAGCGCGGCGTTGTTCTTCGCCGTGAACTCGTTGATCACATAGGCGTTGGCGTAGGCGTTGGCCGCCTCGACGATGGCTTTCTGGTCGCTTGGCAGCGATTCCCAGACCGTCAGGCTGACGAAGTTGTCCAGCAGCGTCGCAGGCTCGTGCCAGCCCGGGTAGTAGTACTTCTTGGCCGACTTGTAGAGGCCGAAAGCCAGATCGTTGTAGGGGCCGACCCACTCGGTGGCATCGATCGCGCCGGAAGCCAGCGCCGGTGGAATCTCGCCGCCCGGCAGGTTGACCACGTTGCCGCCGGCCGCCTTGACGACTTCGCCGCCCAGGCCCGGGATACGCATCTTCAGGCCCTTGTAGTCTTCCAGGCTGTTGATGTCATTGTTGAACCAGCCGCCGGCCTGGACGCCGGTGTTGCCGGAGACAAAGAACTTGCAGCCGAGTTCGGCATAGACCTTGTCGGCCAGCTCCTGTCCGCCGCCGAACTGCACCCAGGCGTTCTGCTCCGTGGCGTTGAGGCCGAAAGGGATGGAGGCGATGAACTGCGTCGCCGCGACTTTGCCCTTCCAGTAGTAAGGGGCGCCATGGCCCATATCGAGGGAACCGCCGGCAACAGCGTCCATCGTCTCGAAGGCCGGGACGATCTCGCCGCCACCGAAGACCTCGACCTCCAGGGCGCCACCGGACGCCGTGGTGATGAACTCGGCAAGCTTGTTGGCTCCCGTGCCGAGGCCGGGGAAGTTCTTCGGCCAAGTCGTCTGCATGCGCAGGCGCTTGGTGCCTTGCGACAAGGCCGGTTTGGGGAACGAGGCGGCGGCCGCCGCCGTCGCGACGCCACCGACTGCCGCGCCTGAAAGGAACTCGCGACGCTTCATGGAATTGCACCTCCCTTTGTTTTGATCGTGATGTGCGCGAGATAGTTGCGCCCGTTATGTGGGCATAATGTGGTGGGGAAACTACGCGGCGATGGTGGGGGCGGCAAGGCCGCGGTGCTGGTCGTTAGAATGTCAAATCGGACCAATAGCCGTCCTTGATGCCTTCAAGCGGCTCGAAACGCGTTTTGTACTTCATTTTGCTGCTTTCGGCGATCCAATAGCCGAGATAGACGTGAGTCCGGCCACGCTCCCGCACCTGACGAATAAGCTCCAGGATCATCAGGCTGCCGAGCGAGCGTTGCGCCTCATCCGGCGCGAAAAAGCTGTAGACGGCCGAGACGCCGTCTTGCACCCAGTCGACCAGACAGGCCGCGACAAGCCTACCGTCGGGCACGCGGAACTCGACGACGCCGGTGTCGATGTTGGTTTCCTCGATCATGGCCCGGTAGTCCGCGAAGGACATGCCGCTCATCTCGCCGTCATCGTGGCGGTCTCTCAGATAGGCTTTGAAGAGGCGGTACTGCTCGTCCGTGGCGACGGCCGGGCGCTGCGCGATGATCAGGTCGGTGTTGCGGCGCATGACACGACGCTGCCAGGGCTTCTCGATGAAGCGGTCCGCCGCCACCCTGACCGGGACACAAGCCTCGCAGTCGCTGCAGGCCGGGCGGTAGACGTAGCGATGGCTGCGGCGAAATCCGCCGAGAATGAGGCTGTCGTAGAGCTGGCGCGAGCGCCGCACCGGCAACTCGGCGATGACCTTGCGCTCCCACCGGCCTGGCAGATAGGGGCAGGGCATCTCGGCCATCACGTAGAAGCAATGCGGAGGCTGGTTTTCTTCCGTCTTGCCCGCCGCGTCACCCGGCTGGCTGGTTCTGGTCGCTTCGTCGCGCACGCTGACTGGTCTTTCTGCTCCGGGCGCCCTCTTGGCACAGGCCGCTGCCATCATAGCCCTGCGGAGAACTCCAGCCTTGGGACCGTCCCCAATGGCGGTCCCAATGCCCCAACTCACGCGGGGATCGTCTCATGAAACCGCCGGAGCTGTAAACAGCTCCCTTAGGCGAACCCCAGGCTGGCCCTGACGGCGCTCGTTCGCACCACCAGGCTGCCCGAGAGGAAGTCGTGCACACAGCGCTTGCGTTCGTTGAACAGCGGCACCAGGAACACGAGCGGCAGGCTGAAGCTGACGAGAAACAAGGCGGCGCGCACGAAAGCCTGGATGTAGTCCAGGCGGCTGCCCGTATAGCCCCTGACTTCCAGATCAAGCAGATACATGCCCGCTGTGGCTCCGCCGGAGCCGATCATCCAGGTGAAGTAGGCGACCGGCAGAAGGCTCGCCGCCACGACCTGCAAAGGCCAGATGACCGGGCCCATGAGCCCGAAGGTCATTCCCGTCGCGACGAAGGCCGCCAGCCAGATCGCGCCGGACAGCGCCAAAAGCAGCAGAAAATCGATTGCCGACGCCAAGATGCGGCGGCGCAGCAACTCGTCGTAAAGCTCGGGGTTGTCCAGCGGCGTGGGAGCTTCCCCCACCCAAACCGGACCGCGCAATCGCAGGGTCATCCCACGGCCGTCACTCACGCGTTCATCTCTCCTGACGTCATATGCCTGATGAAACACATGGGGCGGCTGTGCCACTGCCGCAAGCGACCGTTGCGGTGGCCCTATTCGACGACGGTCAGGCTGCTCGCGTTGCTGGGTTGGGGCAGCTCGCTGTCGCGCCGAATAATGGAGGGCGGCTCTTGCGGCGGCGCCGGCTCCTCCGCCTCTGCGTCGGCTGCGGCCTGCGCCTTGGCCTCCAGGTTCCCGCCTGAGCGGTGATTGAGCACGATGATCGCGACACGGCGGTTCTGCGGCGAGTCCGGTTCATCGGGGAGCAGCAGCTCCGTAGCGGCCTTGCCGCTGACCTGCTCGATACGTTCCGCCGGCAGATCGTTGTTGATCAGCACACGCCGACTGGCATTGGCCCGGTCGGTCGAAAGCTCCCAATTGCTGTAGTCGTCGCGTCCCTTAAAGGGCGTGGCATCGGTGTGCCCGCTGATCGTGATCTGGTTGGGCAACCGCCGGATGGCGGCCGCGACGAGCTCGAGCAGCTTCAGGGTCTGCGGCGCGGGCTCGGCGCTGCCGCTCTTGAACATGGCGGCGCCTTTCTTGTCGACGATCTGGATGCGCAGGCCTTCATCCGTCTGATCGATCAAGAGATTACCGTTGAGTTGTTCTAGGCCGGGCGTTGCTTCAATGGCCTGGCGCAGCTCGGCTTCGGCCTTGTCGAAACGCTCGCGCTCGCGCTCTTCGATCTCTTTGGTGAGCTGTTCTTCGCTGACGTCGCCGTCCTCGGCCTCCACCTCCTCTTCCGGCTCGTCGGTTTCTTCCTCCGGCGAGGCAAGGCTGACGGTGACTCCCATGGGCGAGAGCTCGCTGATTGCCGCCCCTTCTTCCGAAAGGCTACGGCCGCCAAGCACGCCGCCAGCCCCGCTGTGCGAGCTGTCTGAGAGTGCCGTCGGGCTGAAGTAGTCGGCCAAGCCGGTCAACTGCTCTTCGGACGAGGTCGAGAGCAGCCACAACAACAGGAAGAAGGCCATCATGGCGGTCACGAAGTCCGCATAGGCGACCTTCCAGGCGCCGCCGTGGTGCCCGTGGCCGTGGCCCTTCTTAACCTTCTTGATAAGGATTGGCCGTTCGTCTGCCGCGTTGGCCATGCCTGGGACGACCCCGTTCCCTAATTCAGCCCGATAGGGAGGGCAGTCTGACCAATCGCCCTTAAAAAGCAGTTAGGTACGTAAGCTCACGCAGTGGCAGGGTAACTCTAGGCCAGGGCCTGGCGCAGGTCTGCGATCAGGTCGTCGACCTCCTCGACGCCAACCGACAGCCGGACGAGGCCGTCGCTGATACCGAGGGTAGCCCGGATGTCCGGCGGGATGGAGGCGTGGGTCATGATCGCCGGATGCTCGATCAGGCTCTCGACGCCGCCGAGAGACTCGGCCAGAGCGAAGATCTCAACCCGCTCCAAAAAGCGGCGCGATTCCTCCAGGCCGCCGTGCAGAACCGCCGTCACCATGCCGCCGCCGCCACGCATCTGCCGTAGGGCGAGGCCGTGTTGGGGGTGACTCGCAAGGCCTGGGTAGTGCACCTGCGCGACTTTGGGGTGGTTCTCAAGGAATTCAGCCACTTGTCGGGCACTTTCACCATGCCGCTCCATGCGCAGCGCCAAGGTTTTGAGCCCGCGCAGCGCCAGGAAGGCATCGAAGGGGCCCTGGATACCGCCGACGGCATTGATCAGGAAAGCGAGCTCCTCGGCAAGGCCTGCATTGTCGCCGACCACCAGAATGCCGCCCACCATATCGCTGTGCCCATTCAGGTACTTGGTGGCCGAATGCATGACGATGTCGCAGCCCTGCTCCAGGGGGCGCTGAACCCAAGGGCTGGCGAAGGTGTTGTCGCAGCAGGTCAGGATGCCGCGGGCCTTGGCGATGGCGGTCACCGCCTCGAGGTCAACCAGTTTGAGCAGCGGATTGGTCGGCGTTTCTATCCAGATGAGCTTGGTGTTCTCGCGGATAGCGGCCTCCAGGCCCGCGGTATCGCTTAAGTCCACGAAGGTGAAGTCGAGGCCGGCGGAGCGGCGGCGAACCCGCTCGAACAGGCGGTAGGTGCCGCCGTAGACGTCATCCATCACCACGATGTGGCTACCTGTCTCGAAAAGGTCGAGCAGGGTCGCGGTCGCGGCCAGGCCGGAGGCGAAGGCGAAGCCCCGAGTGCCGCTTTCTAAATCGGCAATGCAGGCTTCGTAGGCCGCTCGGGTCGGATTGTGCGTGCGGCTGTACTCGTAGCCCTTATGGACGCCCGGGCTCTCCTGGACATAGGTCGAGCTGGCGTAGATCGGCGTCATGATGGCGCCTGTTGTCGGGTCCGGCCGCTGGCCGGCGTGAATGGCGCGCGTGCCGAAGCCGAGGCGATTGGGGCGGGGTGGTGTGGTGTCAGGCATACGAAACTCTTTCTTTAAAAATCATGAGGTTGGGCGCACTATTTCATGCGTCGCCGTAGATGATTTAGCAGGTCGATGCGGGTGATCAGGCCGAGGAAGGCGTCCCCTTCCTCGACGATGGCGATGTGATCGCGGGCGAAGATCGGCAGCAGGTCCTCGATCGGGTGGTCGGGTGCGATGGTCTCAAGCTTTGTCGTCATGGCGCTGGAGACGGGCTCCTGAAAGCGGCTCTCGTCGCTGAAGACCTTCAGCAGAATGTCGCTCTCGTCGATGATGCCGACCACTTGGCCATCATCATCCAGCACCGGCAGTTGAGAGATGTCGTAGAGCTTCATGCGGCCATAAGCGATCAGCAGGCTGTCGCTCGGGACCGTGGTGACGGTGGCGCCCTCGGTATGGCGCCGGCTGATCAGGTCGCGCAGGTCGCCGCTGCTCTCCCGCTCGATAAAGCCCTGATCGATCATCCAATAGTCGTTGTAGACCTTGGAGAGGTACTTGTTGCCGCTGTCGCAGACAAAGGTCACGACGCGCTTGGGTGTCGTCTGCTCGCGGCAGTAGCGCAGGGCCGTGGCGATCAAGGTGCCTGAGGAGGAGCCGGCGAGAATGCCTTCTTTCAGCAGAACCTCGCGCGCGGCGAAGAGTGCTTCCTTGTCGGAGATGCTGTAGGCCTTTTTGACCCGGGTGAAATCAGCGATCGGCGGGATGAAATCCTCGCCGATGCCTTCCACGACCCAGGAGCCGACCTCTTCCAACACCTCGCCGGTGTCGATGTAGTGGGCCAGAATGGAGCCTTCCGGGTCGGCCAGGACCATCTCGATGTTGGGGTCGACCGAGGCGAAGTAGCGCGCGAGACCGGTGATCGTGCCGGCGGAGCCGACGCCGCAGACCATGGCGTCCATGCGGTGGTCCATCTGTTCCCAGATCTCGGGCCCGGTGGTGGTTTCGTGCGCCACGGGGTTGGCCGGATTGCCGAACTGGTTGACGTAGATCGCGCCTTCCTCGGCAGCGATGCGTTCGGCCATGTCCTGATAATAGTCCGGGTGGCCCTTGCCCACATCGGAGCGGGTGAGGCGGACCTCCGCCCCCAGGGCGCGCAGATGAAAGATCTTCTCCTGCGCCATCTTGTCGGGCACCACGATGATCAGGCGGTAGCCCTTCTGGGCTGCAACCAGGGCCAAGCCGAGGCCGGTGTTGCCGGCGGTCGCCTCGACCAACGTGCCGCCGGGCTTCAGGGTGCCGTCCCGTTCCGCCGCTTCGATCATCGAACGGCCGATTCGGTCCTTGATCGAGCCGCCGGGATTTTGGGACTCCAGCTTGAGGAACAGCTCGCAAGGCCCTGTATCGATGCGGTTTACCCGGACAAGCGGCGTGTTGCCGATCATCTCCAGGCAATTGCCGTAGACCGGTGCGGAGCCGTCCGGTACGGCGGCGCCCATGGAGACGGCTGACTGTGACATGACGGGCTCCCTCGCAACTGATCACGCCTTCCGCGCGCGATCTGATTGTCATGCTCGGGAGACTAGTCCAAGGCGAACCGCCGACCAAGGCAGGGAGCAGAGAGGCAGTTATGTTTCGATACGAAGTGCCATCCTGGTCGACCCGTTCAGAGTAGAAAGAGGCCGGAGACCCAGCCGGCCAATATGGAGCTTGCCACGGCGAGGCCGATGTAGAGAGCGAAGACCGGCAGGCGCACCAGCGCAAAAACCGGAATGGCGGCCCAGGCGCTGGTGATGCCACCGGCGATCAGGAAAGCCATGGCGGCGTCGGGACGCATGCCGGCTTCGATCAAGCCGCGGATGAGCGGCAGGGCGGCATAGCCGTCGAGATAGATGGGCGCGCCGACAATGGCGGAGAGTGGCACCGCCCATGCGTTGTCGCGCCCGACCCAGTCAATGACCAGCTCTTGCGGCAGATAGAGCTTGAGGAAGAACTCGGCGACGAAGGCCAGCGTCAGCCAGGGCAGCATCAGCCGCGCGGTGCTGTAGGCGGTGTCGGCGAAGACGGCGCGCCGCTCCCGCTCGTGCCAGAAGCGCCACTGGACGCGTGAAGCCGTGGCGCCGCTGCAAGCCGTTCCGGCAATGCGCGCCAAGGTGCCGCCATCCTTGGTCGGTGAGCCGAGCGCGCCAGCGGCCGTCAATCCCCAGGTGACGAGGCCGCCGAACAGCCCGATGCCAAGCGCGGCGAGCGTCTTGATGACGGCGAAATCCCAGCCCAGGGTGCCGGCAGTGATGGCCAGCATGCTGGGGCTGGTGATCGGCGAGGACAGCCAGAAGGCCATGATCGGCGCCAGCGGCACGCGGGCGATCAAGAGACCGGCAACCAGCGGCAGCACGCTGATCCCACAGACCGGCGTCAAGGCGCCAATCAGCGAGGCGAGCCCGATCATGCGCAGATCCCGGCCCTGGAAGGCCGCGGCGATCAGGCCCATGGAGCCGCTGGCCGTGATCCCGGCGGTCAAGCCGACACCGATCAAGATCACCGGGCTGATGATCAGCAGGTTCTCCAGCGTGAAGAGGGAGGCATCCAGGGCCAGGCCTGGAAAAGACAGGATGAAGCCTGCGGCCAACAACGCCAGAAGTGTGCGACGTGCGTAAGGGCGGGCGGTGAGGGCCAGGGTCCTACCGGTCATGATCGTCTCCTCGTCATGGCGCGGCAGGATAGGGGACGCCTTGTAAGCGAAAAAATGAATAGTTATTCTATAGCCATGAATGAAATCGAACGCTTGCCACTCAGCAGCGAGTGGTTGCGCAGCTTCCTGGCCGTCGCCGAGGCGGGGAATGTTACCCACGCGGCCGAGCGCCTGGGCCGCACGCAGTCGGCCATCAGCGTGCAGATCCGCAAGCTTGAGCAGGGCATTGCTGCCCGGCTCTTCGCACGCCAGGCCCGCGGCATGGTTCTGACGGAGGAGGGGCAGCGGCTTTTACCGGTGGCGCAGCGAACCCTGTCCGAACTCAGTCGAATCGCCGAGCTCTTCTCAAATCCGCTCAGCGGGCGCATCCGGGTCGGGATCCCTGACGACTACAGTATCGCGGTCTTGGAGCGGGTTCTGGCCGCTTTTGCCGTTCGTCATCCCGGTGTCGAGGTGTCCGTGCGCAGTGGCTTTAGCATCGGCTTCCCGGATGCCGTGAAGCGCGGAGAACTCGACTTGGCCGTCTACACGGCCGCACCCGGCGAGCGGCTTGGCAAACCTCTTCTGCGCGAGCAGACCGTTTGGGCCGCAGAAGCGAGCTTATCGATCGCAGAGGACGAGCCTGTGCCCTTGGCGCTGTTCGACCGCGCCTGCTGGTGGCGCGACGCAGCCATCGAGGCCATGGAGCGCGCCGGCCGTCCCTATCGTGTCGCCTATTCCAGTGAGAGCGTCGCGGGCGTCAAAGCGGCCATCGGCGCCGGACTGGCGGTCGGCGTGCTCTCGGCGAGCGCTGTGGATAGCCCCATGCGCGTCCTTGGCGAGGACGATGGCTTTCCGGCTTTGCCGCGGTCTTCGCTCGTTTTGCTGATCGGGGAGACGGCAGAGCAAAGCGTTGCGCAGGAGATGGAGCGCGCCATCCGAGCGGCTTTGCTGTCGGCCTGATCGCGGCCGCAAGAGGCGGGTGAAGGGCGAGCGTGCACTGCAACAAGGTGCGGCCAAGTTTCACACCTTGGCTCATTGAAATTCGCGTTTTCGTGATGCAAATTGAACGTATTCTAATTCGCAAATGACCGCGAATCGGTGCCTTCCGGTGCCGTCAGTACCCCAACAAAGAGAAAATCCAAGGAGAGAAAGATGATCGGCAAAAAGCTGCCCGACGTCACCTTTAGGACACGCGTGCGGGATGAGGCCGTCGGCGGCCCCAACCCCTTCCGCTGGCAGGACAGGACCACGGCGGACTACTTCAAGGGCAAGCGTGTGGTCCTTTTTTCTTTGCCCGGTGCCTTTACGCCGACCTGCTCGACCTATCAGCTGCCGGACTTCGAGAAGCTCTATGACGACTTCCAGGCCGAACGGGTCGATGCGATCTATTGCCTGTCGGTCAACGATGCCTTTGTCATGAACGCTTGGGGCAAGCAGCAGGGCCTGAAGAACGTCCAGCTTATCCCCGATGGCAGCGGCGAGTTCACCCGCAAGATGGGCATGCTGGTCTGCAAGGATAACCTCGGCTTCGGCATGCGCTCCTGGCGCTACGCCGCCATCGTCAACGACGGTGTCGTCGAGGCCTGGTTCGAGGAGCCCGGCTATTCTGACAACTGCGAGACGGATCCTTACGGCGAGTCCGCGCCGCAGGCCATTCTCGACAAGCTGGTCGCTTCGGTGAAGGGCGAGCCGGTAGCCGCGTAGGCTTGGCTGCTGGTACAAAGAAGAGGGGCCGGCCCGAAAGGGTGCGGCCCCTTTGTCTTCCCGAGTGCTTGATTGGGCCCGCTCTTTCAGGGTATAGAACATATCATGAACAAGAGGGTATGATGTCCAGCTCCGCGATCAGTCACATCACCTTGGGAACCAACGACCGAGAAAAGGCGACCCGCTTTTACGACGCCGTGTTGGGTCCGATCGGCTTCTCGCGATTACCGAAACCGGCGGATAAGCCGCCAGCCTATGCGAAGGGCGGTGGCTTTCCGATCGTCTATATCTACACGCCGTTCGATGGCGAGCCGGCGACGGCCGGCAACGGCTCGCATGTTGCTTTCATTGCGGACACGAAAGCGCAGGTGCAGGCCTTTCATCGGGAGGCCCTGGCCCATGGCGGCAGTGACGAAGGGCCCCCGGGGCCAAGGCCGCACTACGGGCCCGACTACTACGCCGCCTATGTGCGCGATCCGGACGGCAACAAGCTGCAGGCGGTTTGCTACGAGGCGAAGGACTAAGCTGCAAGGCGAGGCGCATGGCCTCCCGGCGGGCGGCGGCTAGGCGGCATCAAATGATGGCGTGGCGGACCTTGGCCGAGACCCACTCGCTCAAGATCACCGTGCAGATGATCACGATCAGAATAAGCGAGACCTCGGTCCAGGCCAGGCTGAGGATCGAAGCGTTGAGCTGCAGACCGATGCCGCCGGCGCCGACCAGGCCGAGCACGGTCGACTCGCGAATGTTGATATCCCAGCGAAACACCGAGATGCCGGCGAAGGCGGGCATGATTTGTGGGACGATGCCGTAGCTCAGCACCTGTGGCCCGCTGGCGCCGGTCGCCGTGACCGCCTCGACCTGAGTCTCGTCGATTTCCTCGATCGCTTCGTAAAGCAGCTTGGCGCAGAAGCCGATCGACCGCAGGCCGATGGCGATGACGCCGGCGAAGACCCCTGGGCCAACGATGGCGACCAGCATAAGGGCCCAGATCAAGGAGTTGATCGAGCGCGAGGAGACGATGATGAAGAGCGCCACCGGTCGCACGAAGGCTCTGCTCGGCGTGGTATTGCGCGCGGCGCAAAAGGCGACCGGAACCGCCAGTACCAGCGCCAGTAGTGTGCCCAAAGTCGCGATGTTGATGGTGTCCCACAGCGGCTGCCAGAGTTGCTCCATGTAGGAGAACTTCGGCGGCACCATGCGTTCGGCGAGATCGGCTGCCTGGACATGGGCATCGAGGACGAAGAACCAGGTCGTCTTCTCGGAGATCAGCTGCCAGCAGTAAACGAAGATCGCCGTTGCGATCAGCCAGCCGCCCCAGATGGCAAGCTGCTTGCCGCGCTCGCGGCGCTGCCAGATTTTTCTGCCGTCTGCCTGTAGGACCGGCATCACTGCACCCACTTGCGCACATAGCCGGAGGTGTACTCCACGGCCATGACGATCGCGATGATGATCAGGAGGATGGCGGCTGCCGACTCGAACTCGTAGCGGTCGAAGGCCGTGTTGAGGGTAGCGCCGATGCCGCCGCCGCCGACGATGCCGACCACGGCCGACTCGCGGAAGTTGATGTCGAAGCGGTAGAGCCCGAGGCCGATCATGCGCGGCATGACCTGAGGTTGGACGGCATAGTTCAGCCATTGGAACCAGGAGGCGCCGGTGGCCCGCACCGCCTCGGCCTGGCCGGGGTCCATGTCCTCGATGTCCTCGGCCAGGAGCTTGCCGTAGAAGCCGATGGTGGCGACGGAGAGCGTGACGAAGCCGGCGAAGGGCCCGAAGCCGAAGAGCTTCACGAAGAAGATCGCCAGGATGATCTCCTGGAACGATCGACTGACCGCGAGGATGCCGCGGCAGAAGAGATAGACAGGACGCGGCGCCAAATTGCGCGCGGCGCCGAGGCCGATGGGAATCGAAAGGGCGATGCCCACCACGGTCGATGTGACGGTCATCCAAAGCGACTCGTAGATGCCGTCGGCGATCTCATCCCACCGGGTGACGAAGTCGGGCGGGAAGAAGGCCGCAACGAAGTTGATGCCGCGCGGCAGACCTTCCGCGACGCGTCCCCAGTTGACCTCCATGGTGCCGAAGGCAAGGGCGAGGTAGACCGCCGCGCCGATGCCGAGCGCCCAGCGCAGCCGCGCGCTCTTGATGAACGGCGGTTTCTTCCAGCGGCGTGAAGGAAGGCTGATCTCTGCCATGGTCCGCCTGCGCTCGCTCTCAGGTCATGCCCGCGAGGCGATCGCGGTCCGGCGTCGGTGCGGCGTAGTCTTGGTCGTCCACGGCCTCCTCGCCACCATCGTCCTCATCGGCATTGCGAATGGTCGCGGTCCAGTCCTCTTCGCCATAGATGTCGGTCAACGCCTCGGCCGTCAGACCTTCGGGCGGGCCGTCATAGACGATTTCGCCCAAGCGGAGGCCGACGATGCGCTCGGCGAACATCTGGGCCAGCATTACGTCGTGGATGTTGATGATGGCGGAGAGTCCGCGTTCTTTGCAGAGCTCGCAGATGAGCCGCATGATCTGGCGTGAAGTTTTGGGGTCGAGGCTGGCGGTCGGCTCGTCGACCAGCAGCAGCTCGGGGTGTTGGATCAGCGCACGACAGATGCCGACGCGCTGGCGCTGTCCGCCGGAGAGCTCGTCGGCACGCTTGTCGACCATGTCGGCGAGCCCGACCCGGTCCAAGAGGTCGAAGGCGGCATCGATGTCGGACTGCGGAAACTTGCGCGTGTAGCTGCGCCAGAAGCCGACGTAGCCGAGCCGGCCGGACAGCACGTTTTCCATGACCGACAAACGTTCGACCAGGGCGTACTCCTGGAAGATCATACCCATGCTGCGACGGGCGCGACGGAGCTGTGCTTGGCTGAGCTTATTGATGGGCAGGTCGTTCAGCAGAATCTGGCCGGACGTCGGCTCGACCAGGCGATTGACGCAGCGGATGAGCGTCGATTTGCCCGCGCCCGAAGGTCCGATCAGGGCCATGACCTGACCATCCGGCACATCGAGGCTGACGCCCTTCAAGGCGCGGTCGCCCGTTCTGTACTGCTTTATCAGATCGACAACACGCAGCACGCGGCCCTATCCCTTGCTTTCGAGATGCAGCAAGTTTCGCGGCCCGCAGGCGGTCCCGAAGACCCTGCGAGCCGCGCGAAACTCCGAGGCAGGCCGTATAGCTAGCCCGCCGCCGGGCTGTTACTTGCAGCTGTAGGAGACGTCGTTGGCGGCGTCGATCTTTCGAATCACGTCCCAATCGCTCTTGTGGTGGATCGAGACGAAGCGTCCCTCCTTTTGGAACTCGGCCTGCAGGTCAGAGCCCTCCCAAGGGAAGGTGAAGAAGGCCTGCTTGATCTTAGCCGCCAGCTCGGGATGCAGGTTGTGCGCATGGCCGTAGCCGGTGGTGGGGAAGGTCTGCGACTGATAAATCGTGCGGATCTGCTCGGGCTTGATCACATCGCGGTCGATCATCCGCTTCTTCACCGAGTTGGCGATGGCGGCGGCCTCGTAGTCCTTGTTGGCAACACCCAGGATCGAGTTGTCGTGCTTGCCGGAAAAGGTCGTCTCGAAGTCCTGATCGGCAATCATCCCAAACTCGCTCTTGAGGATAGCTGAAGGCGCTTTGAAGCCGGAGTTGGAGGTCGGCGACGTGAAAGCGAGCGTCTTGCCCTTCAACTCGCCGGCGTTTTGCAGAGGGCTGTCGGCCGGCACGATGATCTCCATCTCATAGCCGAAGGAGCCATCCTTCGAGGCCATCATGGCGAAAGGCACGAAGCCGGCGCAGCTGACCGCCACCGGGTTGCCGCCGGTGTTGACGCCGGCGATGTGCAGGCGGCCGGAGCGCATGGCTTCGTATTGCGCGGCATAGGACTGCACGGGGAAGAACACGACGTCGCGGCCCGTGACCTCTTCCATGTGCGCGAGGAAGCCGGCCCAGACCTTCTGATAGACGGCAGGGTCTTCCACCGGTGTGTAGGAGAAGATGATGGTGTCCGGGTCGACCCAGTCGGCCGGGTCGAGCGGAAGATCGGCAACCAAGTCACCGTCGCGGTCGCAGTAGCGGTCGTCGAGCGTGCCGCGCGGGCAGTCTTCCTGGGCCGTTACCGGGGCGGCCATGCCGGCGCCCAAGGCAAGGGCAAGGCCGCAAGCGGCAAAACTGGATAGAAGAGTCCGGACCTTCGACATTGAATGCCTCCTCGTTGCTGGCGTTCTCCCGCTTGTTGGCTCGTGTCCGCGACAGCGGAGCAGCCTGCGAGATTGTTCATTCGCGATATCCGTCGCCGAACGTACAAACGAGGTAGAGGCTTTGCAAATGCCTGCCTATGCCGTTTTGCCAGTGTGAATTTCCCGCGCTTTCGCCTGTCCGATTGGCAAATTCAGCTTGCCGGTCCGACTATGATCTATATTGTGCACATTCTGTATACGATAGAGGGGAGACGGCGATGCCTGCAGTCTCAACAGCACGGCGAGGCGGCCGCGATGCACGGCGCGACCTGCGACGCAAGCCCTCCGCGGAGATGCTGCCCGGCCTGAAGCGTGGCCTGCCGCTGGTCGAGCCTATGACGCAGGAAGAGATCGAGCGGATAGACGAGGCCTCGCTCCGCATCTTGGAAGAGGTGGGCGTCGTCTTCCGCGACCCCGTTGCCGTGGAGGATTGGCGTCGGGCCGGCGCCGAGGTGCGGGACGGTGATCGCATTCACCTGGATCGTGGCATGGTGCGCGAGCTGATCTCGACGGTTCCCAGCGACATCACCTTGCATGCCCGCGACCCGCAAAAGTCGGTACCGCTCGGCGGCAACCGCTCGATCTTCGTGCCCATGACGGGTGCGCCCTACCTGCGCGACCTGGAGGACAAGCGGCGCAATCCGACGCTCGACGACTTGGCCATGTTTCACAAGCTGGCGCATGTCGCGCCGGCGCTGCATTCCTCGGCCCATCACATCGTTGAGCCGATGGACCATCCGGTCAGCCAGCGGCATCTCCGGATCACCTATTCCTCCATGAAGCACTCCGACAAGACCTTCATGGGGATGACCACCTCGGGCAAGAACGCCGAGGACGTGCTCGACATGTGCGCCATTCTCTTCGGCGCCGAGTTCATGGAGAGGCATCCGATCGCCGTTGGCAACTGCAACGGCAACTCGCCTTTGGTCTGGGACGAGACCATGCTGGCGGCCATGCGCGCCTTCTGCCGGCGCAACCAGCCGGTGCTCTGCTCGCCTTTCGTGCTCGGCGGCGCCAACACGCCGGCCTCGACGGCGCCCGCGGTCGCGCAGCTCAACGCCGAAGCGCTCGCGGGTCTCGCCTACACGCAGGTCATTCGTAGGGGCTGCCCGGCGATCTACGGCCACTACCTCTCGACCGTCTCCATGCAGTCAGGCGCGCCCATGGCCGGGACGCCGGAGATCAGCCTGATGAACTTCATGATCGGGCAGATGGCGCGTCACTACGATGTGCCCTGGCGCAGCTCTAACACCCTGGGCGGGGCCAAGACCCTCGATGCCCAAGCTGGCTATGAGAGCGCGACGACCCTGATGGCCGTTCTGATGGCCGGCGCCAATTACATCTGGCATTCGGCGGGCTGGAATGAGGGCGGCATGCACTGCTCGGTCGCTAAATTCGTTGTCGATGCCGAGCAATGCGCCATGGGCTATCGCATGGCCGAAGGCATCCGCTGGGACGACTTCGATGAGGCGCTGGCCGCCGTGCGGGACGTTGGGCCGGGCGGACACTATCTCGGCCACCCGCACACGCAGGAGAACTTCCAGCGCGCGTTCTTCATGCCCCGGCTGTTCGACAACAATGCGATCGAGCAGTGGATTGTCGACGGCTCCAAGGACACCACCGCCCGCGCCCTGGAAACCGCGCGGCGCATGCTGGCCGACTATGAGGAGCCCAAGCTCGATCCGGCCAAGGACGAAGAGCTGCGCGACTTCATCGCCCGGCGCGAGCGCGAGATCCCGGCGGTCGATGCGCTGAACGAGGAGTATTGAGCTTAGAGTTCCCTGCCGGCTTTCCACTCGCCCCAGCGCATGCGGGCGTTGGCGCCGAGCCAAGCAAGCGGCTCGGGCGGTAGACGCTTCGGTGCATCGCAGGCCAGCATCTTGGCGACGAGCGGGGAGTTGCCTTTGGCCGCCAGCTCTGCGGCCAGCATGCCGGACAGAGTGCCCTTTGAGGTGCCGAGCCCGTTCTGGCAGCAGGCTGAGAAGAGGCCCTCTTCGATCTCGCCGAAGGCCGGAACGCCGTTCCAGCTCAGGCAAAGCCGGCCACCCCAGCGATACTCCATCGCGACGCCTGCCAGCATGGGAAAGCGCGCGCGGAAGCTCCTGTCGTGATCGTGGGCAACCGCCTGTAGCCGAGCATCCGAGACCTCCATGCCCGGGTCATAGGTAAAGCGGTTGCGCACCACGATGCGGTCGCCGCCGGTGCCGGAGATGCGCCGGACGGTCGTTCCCATTGGGTCGGCCGGCAGCACGCCCCATCGCGACTGACCGCCGAGCGCCGTGACCTCCGCGGCAGTCAACGGACGGGTCATGGAGGCATAGGTGAAGACGTGCATCAGCCGCCGCTTGAAGAAGCCGAAGCTCTCGGCATGGCCGTTGACGGCCAGAATGACCCGGGGTGCAGTGACGGATCCCTGCGGCGTCTCCGCGCGCCAGTCACCGCCTTGTCGTTCGAGCGCGGTGACCGGGCTTTGCTCGAAGAGTACTGCCTTGCCCGACAGGCCGTCCGCCATGGCGCGCATGAACATGGCCGGCTGAACCATGGCCGCGCCCGCTGTGAAGACGCCGTTCCGGTAATAGTCGATGCCCGTGAGTGCCTGCATCGCCTTGGCATCCAGGATCTCGTAAGGCTTGTCCATGGCCGCCAGGTGCCGGGCGTAGGTTTCGTTGTGCGCCTCACCGGCTTCGCTCGCGGCCGCATTGATCTTGCCGCATTGGACGAAGGCTTCCTCGGACATGCCGAGCTCTTCCGCAGCCTGGGCAGCGAAGGCGATGGCTTCCCGGTTCATCGCCGTCTGTGCCCTGTCCTCGGCCAGGGCGCCCTCGTAGCCCTCGCCGGAGAGCTTGTGCGGCAGGTCGATCATGAAACCGGAGTTGCGACCGGCCGGTCCTTCGCCGACGCGGCAGGCATCGAGCACCACGATGCGGTCGCCGCCGCGCAGCTGTGTCAGCCGCCGTGCTGCCGCGAGGCCGGCCCAGCCGGCGCCGATCACCAGCCAGTCGGCCGTGACGTTCTCTTCCAACAGACGGGGAGGCGGGGCGGGCCGCAGCAGCTCGTTCCAGGCTGCCGGCCCCGGGTCGCGCGGCAGCCGGGTGGCCCGCATCAGTCCACCGCCTCTTCCGGGGCGCTATCGGAGAGGTCGACCCAGATGGTCTTGAGCTCGGTGTACTGGTCGTGGGCGTGCAGCGAGTTGTCCCGACCGCCGAAGCCGGACTGCTTGTAGCCGCCGAAGGGCGTGGTGATATCGCCCTCGCCATAGCAGTTGACCGTCACCGTGCCGGCGCGAATGGCACGGGCGGCGCGCAGCGCCTGCTTGGCGTTGGCGGAGAAGACCGAGGCGGCGAGACCGTAGGGTGTGTCGTTGGCGATGGCGACCGCTTCCTCGGCTGAGGCCACTGTGATCACCGACAGGACCGGGCCAAAGATCTCCTCGCGTGCCAGCGGGTCGCTGGCGGACACCTCGTCGAAGATCGTCGGCTGGACGAAGCCGTCCTCGCCCTCGCCGCCCAGGGCCACCGTCGCGCTGGCACGCCCCTTCTCGAGATAGCCGCAGACCTTGGCGAAATGCTCCCTATCGACCAGCGCTCCCAGGTGGTTGGCCGGGTCGAGCGGGTCTCCCGTTCGCCAGTCCCGTGCCCGCGCCATGATGCGCTCCATCAAGGGCGCCTTGACCGCTTCGTGCACGATGAGGCGGGAGTTGGCCGAGCAGTTCTCGCCCATGTTCCAGAAGGCAGCATTGACGATGTGGCCAGCCACCAGGTCGAGGTCCTCGGCGTCCGCCAGCACGACAGCCGGGTTCTTACCGCCGCATTCGAGGGTGATCTTCTTGAGGTTGGAGTCAGCGGCATAGCGCAGGAAGCGCTTGCCGGTTTCGGTCGAGCCGGTGAAGGAGATCATGTCCACGTCCGGGTGCAGCCCGAGCGGCTCGCCCGCACTCGGGCCATCGCCGGTCACGACATTGAAGACGCCGCGCGGAATACCGGCTTCCATGGCCAGCTCGGCGGCGCGCAGTGCCGTCAGCGAGGTCTGCTCGGCAGGCTTGACGATGACCGAACATCCGGCGGCCAGTGCCGGGCCGATCTTCCAGGCCAGCATCAGCAGTGGGAAGTTCCAGGGTAGGACCAGGCCGACCACGCCGATCGGCTCGCGGACGATGACGGCGAGCGCATCGTCGCCGACCGGTGCCGTTTGGTCGTAGATCTTGTCGATGGCCTCGGCGTGCCATCTGATGCAGTTGATTGTCTCCGGAATGTCGATCTCGACGCAGTCGCGGATTGGCTTCCCGGAGTCCAGGCTCTCCATCACCGCCAGCTCGTGGCGGTTGCGCTCGATCAGCTTGGCGAAGCGAATGAGGATCCGCTTGCGCTCGGCCGGATGGGCGCGCGACCAGCGGCCGTCCTCAAAAGCCTCCCGTGCTTTGGCGACGGCAAAATCGACATCCTCCGCACCGCAGGACGCGACCTCGGCCAGTGTCTCTCCGGTCGCCGGATTGGCGCTCGGGAAGCTGGCGCCGGAGCGGGCGGCGCGGAAAGCGCCGTCGATGAAGGCGGTGCGCGGCAGGATCAGCTCCCGGCCCAGCGCGGCGTACTCTTCTCGCGTCATCAGCTCGGACATGAGCAGCCCTCCGCTTCGATCTTGGCAATGGCCGCATCCATGATCTTCACAGTTTCGGCTAGGGCGCGTTTTTCATCCTTGTTGAGCGGCTGCAGCGGCCGGCGCGGCGGGCCAACCGGAATGCCGCGCAAGGACAGCCCGTGCTTGATGCACTGGACGAACTTGCCGCCCTGCTCGAGCACCCGCATCAGCGGCAGCATCGCAGACATGATCCGGCGGCCCTTGTTGAAGTCGCCCTGGACGGCACAGGCGCGCCACAGCGCGATGTGCGCTTCAGGCGCGAAGTTGGAGCCGGCGCAAACCCAGCTCCTGGCGCCCCAGGCGAAGAACTCGAGCGCCTGATCGTCCATGCCGCAGGACAGCTGAATGTGCGGATAGTCGCGGGCCAGGAGGTGCAGGCGGTTGATGTCGCCCGAGCTTTCCTTGATGGCGCAGAAGTTGGGCGAGCGGCCGACCCGGTCGAGGAAGTCCTCGTCCATCTCCGCCGCCATGCGGCCGGGGTAGTTGTAGAGCATGACCGGCAGGTTGACCGCCCGGTCGATGGCCAGCGCATGCAGTGCGTTCTCTCGCCCGGTGGGCACGGAGTAGGGCGGGGTGGCGACCAAGATGGCGTCGGCACCCGCTTCCGTCGCCTGCTCGGCGAACCAAATCGACTCTTCGGTGCGCAGGGCGCCGGTGCCGACGATCAAGGGCACGCGTCCTTTGATGACGTCGCGCGCGACCGGCATGAGCGCGGCGCGCTCTTCGGCCGTTTGCGCGTAGTACTCGCCGGTGGTGCCGGCAAGAATGATGCCGTGGACGCCCGATGCGATCAGGTGCTCAGCCACCTCGGCAAAGCGGTTCCGATCGATCGCGCCGTCATCGCCGTAGGGCGTGACGATGGGCGTATAGATCCCCTCGAACTTCATTGTATCGCCTGTGTATACAGATCGTGCACAAATAGCGCGGCGACACGACAAGCGCAAGCCGAGACGCGCCTACGTCGGGAAGGGCTCAGGCCAACTGTTCGACAGTGATCGGCAGAGGATCGGGCCGGACGAACATCTCCATGTGGTCGCGGGAGAGGGCCCAGTGGTCCAGCGTCACCGCGACGGCCGTCTCTTCGTCGCCGGCTGCGATGGCTTCGATGAGCTGGTCGTGCTGGTCGGCGGCGGTGTCGATCCGCCCGTGCATGTCCCCGCTGCGCGCCCGCCAGAAAGTCTGTCCGATGCGGGCGTGATCGATCAGCAGACGCTGCAGGCTGGGCATCAGATAGTGGTTGTCCGCCATTTCCCCCATGACGAAGTGGAAGCGGTCGTTCCAGAACACCATGCCCTCGACCGCGCCGTTGCGGACGGCTTGGCGGAACTGCTCCTGCACTCGGCGCAGCTCCTCGATCTGAGCCGGACGGGCATTCTGCGCAGCTAGGCGCGCGATGGTGGAGTAGATCAACGGCGCAGTCAGGAAGAAGTCGCGCATGGTCTTGTGACTCATGGGCGAAACGATGGTGCCGCGGTTGTCGCGAATCTGGATGTAGCCCTCACCGGCGAGCTGGCGAAAGACATCGCGCAGCGGCGTGCGCGAGATGCCATAGGCGGCGCTGAGCGTGGTTTCGTCCAGGCTGCTGCTCGGTTCCAGCTCCAGCGTGAGAATCTTCCGCTTCAGGTCGGTATAGAGCCGATCCTTGTCCGATTTCGCCATGATTCGACCGTTAGTAGTGTTGCAACTTACTGTCATGCCGGCGGAGACTATCCGGCGAATTGCGGTTTGCACAGCAGGAACACATATTGTACACAATTTTGGCTGAACAAACCTGTCTAAAATCAACTGGGCCGATTACCTCGTTGTCGGTCCTCTGCAATGGGAGAGCTTTGCGATGAAGGATTGGCTGACGACGAAACGCCTGGAGGCCTTGGCCGATCAGGCGCGGCGACAGGTCATCGACCGCCGCCGCTTCATGGAGGGCGCGCTGGCGACCGGCATGACGGTCTCCGCAGCGAGCGCTCTATGGAGCAACAAGGTCGAAGCAGCGACGCCCAAGAACGGCGGGACCTACCGGGTCGGCATGCACGACGGCAACACAACCGACCGGCTGGATCCGGGGACGACAGAGAGCGTCTACATGATCCAGCTGAACCATGCCTTCCGCAGCTACCTCACCGAGATCACGAACGAGAACGAGATCGGCCCCGACGCGGCGGAGTCCTGGGAGGCATCGGCTGATGCCGCGACCTGGACCTTCAAGCTCTACGAGGGCGTCGAGTTCCACAACGGCAAGCCCTTCACGGCTGAAGACGCGGTTGCTTCACTGAACTACCACCGCAACGAAGAGTCCAAGTCGGCGGCCAAGGCCCTGTTGGAGGATGTCGAGGACATCAAGGCTGACGGCTCGCACACCGTCGTCATCAAGATGAAGTCGGGCAACGCCGACCTGCCTTATCTCCTCTCTGATTATCACCTGGTCATGATGCCCTCGGACGGAGAGGGCAATGTGGATTGGCAGAGCGGTATCGGCACCGGGCCCTACAAGATCGAGTCCCATGACCCGGGCGTGCAGTCGTCGTTGACGCGGCATGAGAACTATCACCGCACGACCTACTTCGATGCGGTCAACACGACCGTGGTCAACGACGTCAGCGCCCGCCAGTCGGCGCTCTTGACCGGCGAGTTCGATGCCATCAGCGACGTCGATCTCAAGACGGTCCGCCTGCTCGGGCGCGACCGCAACATCGAGATCGACGAGGTGCCGAGCGGCGCGCATTGCACCATCCCGATGTTCTGCGACGTGGCGCCCTTCGATAACCTCGATGTCCGCTTGGCGCTGAAGTACGCCATCGACCGGGACGAGATCGTCGACAAGATCCTGCTCGGCCACGGCACCAAGGGCAACGATCACCCGATCGGGCCGACCTTGCCGTTCTTTGCCGACCTGCCGCAGCGCGACTACGACCCGGACAAGGCCAAGTTCCACCTCGAGAAGGCCGGGATGACCAACCTCAAGGTTTCGCTCTCGTCGGCCGACTTCATCTTCTCGGGCGCCGTCGACATGGCGGTGCTGTTCCGCGAGCATGCCTCACGCGCCGGTATCGATATCGATGTCGTGCGGGAGCCGAACGACGGCTACTGGTCCAACGTCTGGCTGGTGAAGCCTTTCGTGGTGGTGCAGTGGGGCGCCCGGCCGACGCCGGACGTGATGTTCTCCCTGGCCTACAAGGACGACGCGGCCTGGAACGAGAGCCACTGGAAAAACGAGCGCTTCAATATGCTGCTGCGCGAAGCCAAGGCGGAACTGGACGACGTCAAGCGCAACGATATGTATCGCGAGATGCAGCTGCTCTGCCGCGACGACGGCGGCACCATCGTGCCGTTCTTCCGCAACCGCGTCTTCGCCCGCCGGTCCAACGTTCAGCACGTCGAGCAGCTCGCCGGCAATTGGGAGCTGGACGGCGCACGCTCCTTCCAGCGCTGGTGGTTCGACTCCTGATCGTCTGCTCGGCCGAGCCGACACAGCAGAGGGGGGGCGAAGCCGCGGCTTCGCCCCTTTTCTTTTGGCAATCAGCTAACCAGCGGAGGCTGCTTGCCCATTGCGGTAGGGGCTGAGGGCAGCCTGAACCATGGCGTGGACCGGCGTCGGTACACCGTGCGCCTTGCCGATGCGGACCACGGCGCCGCTCAGGTCGTCGAGTTCCAGGCGCTTGCCGCGCTCCAGGTCGTCGAGCATGGAGGCCCGCATGTGCCATGGCATCTTCTCGGCGAAGGCGAAGCTCTTGTCGGCTACGTTCTCACCGAGCGCCGGGCAGGCCGCGCGGCCCACGGCATGGGTCTCATCGATCGCCGCTCGAAAAAGCGCCCGGCTGCGTTCCTCCGCGAGTATGGCTCCGATGGGCAGGCGGGTCAGAGTGGTGATGGCGCTGAGCGCGCTCAAGATGACCAGCTTCTCCCAGATGCGCACGTCGATGTTGTCGACCAGCAGTGCTTCGATGCCGTCAACGTCGAGCGTCTCGGCCAACGCCTGGCAACGCTCGCTGGTGCGGCCGTCGAATTCGCCGAACACCAGCTTGGCAAAGGGGCCGTTGTGTCGCACGACCCCGGGCGCCTTGATGTCGGCTGGGATGACTGCGAGGCCGCCGATCACCCGTTCTTCGCCGATAAGCGAGCCGATGCGCTGCCATCCGTCGATGCCATTCTGGAAGGAAACCACCGCCGTCTCGGGCCCGAGCAGAGGGGACATGGCGTGCGCCGCGTCTTCGGTGTCGTAGAGCTTGACCAGGAAGAAGACCATGTCGACCGGGCCGATTTCGCCGGGGTCGCTGGTTGCCTTGATCTTCCGCAGGTGTGCGTCACCGAGCGGACTTTCGATCCTGAGGCCTTCGCGCTTGAGCGCCTCGAGATGGGCGCCTCGGGCGACGAAGGACACGTCGCGGCCGGCCTGCAGTAGGCGGCCGCCGTAGTAGCATCCCAGGGCACCGGCGCCCATGACCGCAATCTTCATCTCTCTTATTTCCTTCTGCTGGCTAGGCCGCGTCGGCCTGAGCGCCTGCCTGCCGCCGTTCGATGATCTCGACCAGGGCTGCGATCTTGGGCGAGCCGGCGCCCTTGCGCCAGATCAGCAAGGTGTCGGCGTGGTCGCGGCCTTTCGGCATGGGGTGGAGGCTGAGCCGTTTGCGCTCGGGAAAGGTGCTGAGCACGCTGCTCGGCAGCAGCGCCACGCCCATGCCGACCACCACACAGCCGAGCATGGCGTGGTAGGAGGAGAGTTGAATGGTGTGCGCCGGCATCTCACCGCGTGCCGCGAACCAGCTTTCCAGCCGGCTGCGGTGGGGGCAGCCCTGCTCGAAGGCAATGATGGTCTCGGGCACCGGCGAGTCCTCGGTGATCGGCGGGTGCCCGGACTTTGCCACTAACACCAGCTCCTCGCGGAAAGCGACGACCTGTTCGAACGGCGCTTCCGGCGCTGGCTCGGCGACGAAGGCAGCGTCGATCTCGCCGGCCAGGATGGCGGTCGCGAGTTGCTGCGGATTGCCCGTCTTCAAGGTCAGCTCCACCTCGGGATGGCGGCGATGATACTCGCTGAGCGGTTCGGGCAGCCGGACCGCCGCCGTGCTCTCCATCGCGCCGAGCCGGAACAGGCCGCGCGGCCGTGGGTCGAGCACCGCCTCCCGCGCCTCTTCCGCCAAGTCCAGCATGCGCTCGGCATAGCCCAGCAGCACTTGGCCGGCTGGCGAGAGGTGCATGCGCTTGCCCTCGCGAATGAAGAGCTCGACACCCAGCTCCTCTTCCAGCTGGCGGACACGGGTGGTGACGTTGGACTGGACCCTATGCAGGCGTTCGGCGGCGCGGGTGACGCCCCCTTCTTCCACGACGGCTTGAAAAATGCGCAGGCCCGCGAGGTCCATATATCTCTCTCAAAGAATATATCATTCTCGATTATTCATTTTAAAAGAACATTTCCTCTCTGTAAAGCCTGGCCATCGCAATGATGACGGTCATTCGGAACAGAGAGGACCCGACGATGACACCCGATCAAAAAACCTTGGTTCAGGAAACCTGGAAGATGGCGGCACCCAACGCGGAAGCGGTGGCGCAGCTCTTCTATCAGCGGCTGTTTGCGCTCGACCCAGCGATCGAGAGGCTTTTTGCCGGCAGCAACATGGCGGCCCAGCGGGCCAAGCTGGTCCAGGCTCTGCGCTTGGCAGTAGAGGGCCTCGACGATCTCGACGGCCTGGTTCCGGTGATTGAAGACCTGGGCCGGCGGCACGTTGGCTACGGCGTCAAGGCGTCGCACTACGATACCGTCGGCGCGGCGCTGCTCTGGACCTTGGAGCGTGGCCTTGGCCAAGCCTGGACGGCCGAGACCAAGGCGGCCTGGACAGAAGTCTATGGGCTGTTGGCAGGCGTGATGCAGCAGTCGGAGGGCGGTTCGGAGGCGGCGGCCTAAGGCTTGCGAAAGATGTGAGGCAGGGTGGCGAAACCGCCGCCTTTGCCCCGCTTTTTGCATGCCTGCTTTGCCCTTGTGAGGGGGGAAATCGCCAGTTTCCGTGATCTCCTTAACAAATTAGAAAATCTTATTGGAGTATCAAACGAAATCGCTTGCTGCAGTGCGGTAGGTCACCTAAATAGCACGATAAGTGCAAAGAACAGTGAGCAGCGTGCATTTTGCATAGCTGCTATTTGAATAAGGAGTATTAATATGGCGACAACCACTTACAACGGCCACATTGCCGGCTCGCAGTCGAAGGGATTCTTCGCTGGCTTGGCGCATGCCGCGCACAACGCGATCGAGACCCTGACGCTCTGGCAGCGCCGGCGTGAACAGCGGCGCTACCTGCTGTCCCTCGACGACCGTCTGCTGCGCGACATCGGCTTGAGCCGCGTCGAGGCCGAGATGGAAGCAGACAAGCCCTTCTGGCGCGCCTAGTGAACCAGGCACATAGGCTTGGCCATGGCCAAGCCGGTCGATAGAGGCCCGCGTCGCCAATCGCCGCGGGCCTTCTTCTTTCTTGAGCGTGAGGTCTAAAGCCCGGCGGCTTCTGCGAAGGGGTCGTCGCCGGGGTCGCGATGGCGCTGATACTCGGCCCAACGGGCAACCTCGTCGGCCGTGGTTTCATCGGTGATGGCGGCGATCAGCGCCAAGCTCATGTCGATACCGGCGGATACGCCTGACGAGGTGTAGAAGGGGCTGTCGACGACCCAGCGGGCCCGTGGCTGCCAATTCACCTTCGGCCCGTGGGAGGTGGCCCATTGCCAGGCCAGCTTGTTGGTCGTCGCCTGGCGTCCGTCGAGCAGGCCAGCCCGGGCCAGCAGGGCCGAGCCGGTGCAGACACTGGCGGTGATCTCGGCGTCTTGCGAGGCGGTGCGCAGCCAGTCCATGAAGAAGGGATTGTCGACCTCTTTCCGGGTGCCGCGCCCGCCGGGAATGAGCAGGATGTCATAAGACCCGCCGTCGGTGAAAGCCTCGTCCGGCAAGGAACGCGGCCCCTGAGCGCTGGGTACAGCCTCGCGGCTCTCGGCCACCAGGCGAATGGAGAGCTGCTCCCGCAGCATGCCGAACATCTCGAGCGGCCCGAAGAGGTCGAGCAACTCGAAACCGGGAAAGATCACAGCGCCGATCGTACGCATGCCGCCTCGCAGTTCCTTGGCCGGGTTTCGAAGACGGCCGGGATGCGCCGCCGCCTCGTCGCACAGAGGCTATAACTCGTTGAGGCTTTTCTCTAGCTCTTGAGGGCTGCGAGTCATTATCGGCAGGAATGCGCCGGACGAGGAGAAGAGCTGAATGACAGGACGCGTGGTTTCCATCCGTCACGGTGACGGCCCGTACGACGATCGGGTGGCGACCTTTTTCGCTGGGCGCGGCGCCGACGTCGAGGAGCGAGCGCCTTTCAAAGGTGATACTCTTGGTATGCCGGACGACTCGGTTGCTGCCTGCGTCATCTACGGCGGGCCCTTCAACGCCTTCGCGCTCGATGCGCACTCCTTTCTCAAGGAGGAGAATCGCTGGTTGGAGGGCTGCATCGCCAAGGGCATTCCGCTGCTCGGGATCTGCCAAGGCGCGCAGCAGATCGCCCATCTGCTGGGGGCCGAGGTTGGCCCGAAGCCCGGCGAGCCGCACGAGTTCGGCTACTACCCCATCCATCCGACTGAGGCCGGCAAGGGCTTCCTGCCTGGCAGCCTGCATGTCTCCCAGTGCCACTACCATGGTTTTGCCTTGCCGGACGGTGCGGAGCACCTGGCTTACAGCGAGGCCTTCGCCAACCAGGCGATGCGCTACGGCGAGACGACCTATGCCTTCCAGTTTCACCCGGAGGCAACGCGGACCGGCTTTTGGCGTTGGCAGGAGGCGCCCTGGGCTGCCTACGGCAAGCCGGGCGCGCAGACCCGCGAAGAGCAGGACGCCCTCGGCGCTGAACATGACCAGGCCCAGCACGACTGGTTCATGGGCTTTCTCGACGACTTCTTCGGGCCGGCCTTAGCCGAACGCGCCGCTTAGCGACCGACGACCCGCGTTTCGCGCTGGCGCTTACCGGCCAGCCTGAGCTTCTCGTCCTCCGGGCCGTAGAGGAAGGACAAGAGCACGTAGCGCGTGCCTTCGGTCACCGGCATGGCCTCGTGCAGTAGGGAGCAAGAGAAGACCACGGCTTCCCCCGTCGCCGGCTTGTAGAGGCCGGGGCCGTACTCGGGAAAGCGCAGGGTGCCGCCCTGATAGTCTTCGCTGTTGAGGTTTAGCGACATGGCGAAGCGGCGGTGGGCCCCGGCCGGCGTCAGGTTGTCCCGATGGATGCTGAAGTGGCCGCCCTCGGTCGCCGTGTAGCAGGCCACCTTGAAGGGCTCGAAGTGGGTGACTTGGAAGGAAAAGGCCTTGTGGATTTCCGGCACCACCCGGCGCCGCAGGAATTGCCGCACCTCCTCTGCCAAGACGCTGTCGAGAATGTGGTCGCGGCGCGACTTGATGCTGCGGTCGATGTGGTGCTCCTGCCGTCCGTCCGGATAGTCGCGCAGTGAGCCGGTCACGCGCGTCTCGCCGGTCTCGTACGACTCGATGAGCGTCTTGCAGAAAGTCGGGCTGAAGGCGCGCGGCACCATCAGCACCGGTGCGAAGCCGCGCATCTCCTGTGCCACGCCATCCTGGTCGTTCAGCAGCGCCAAGAGCTTTGCGGCATGGTCGTTTTCCTCGACTTGGCGGTGTGACGCCAGCAGGCGGGCGTTGCTGTCCGCGACGAAGCTCGAGACATGGCTGACGCCGAAGACGGCCGGCTGGGCCGCCGTTGGGCGCGGCAGGCCGTAGAGCTCCGTCACGCGGCCGTCGGCATCGGAGAGAAAGGTGATCGGCGCCTGGCAGGCCGCAGCGGCTGAGGCGTTCTTCTCCAGGCTGTCGCCGGTGATGGCATAGAGATCGGCCCGCTCGGCCAGCGCTGCGCCAACCTCAGCAAAGCCCTTGAGGATTTGCTGCACGCCGGGTGACCAGTAGCTCGGAAAGAACAGCAGCACCACGGCCTTGCCGGACAGGTCACGCGGCATGCCGACCGGTCTTACCAGCGGATCCTTCAGGAGAAAGCCCGGAAGGCTGTCGCCGGGCTCAAGCGATGCGGGAAGGGGAGAGGCAGGCTGCATGGCGATATTGGCGATGGGGTGCGGCGACTCGTCGTGCGATCTTCCCGCAAAGCCCAAGATGGCTCAAGCGGCAGCCGCGCTGCTCGCCTGCCTGGCGATCAGCATGCCGTGGGCTTCGGCTGCCGGCGTGACGCCGCTTGCCAAGCTTTTCCCCGACACAACGACGGCGGCAAAGCGCGGCCCTTGCGCCTGGCTCGGTGCTGGCTGGCCGAAGCGCGCCGCATAGGTCTGCGGCGTCAAGATGGAAAGGCGGTGCGGTCCGATGGCGTACTCGAGGCCGCCGTCCTCTGTCGTGGCGGCAACTCCCGCAAAGCTCTCGAAGAACGGCCGCTGCTCGATTGGCTCATTGGCCACCATCACCACCTCGGCAAGACCTTCCGCGCCATTGGCATGCTGTTGGTACTGCGGCTTCCAGAAGTTCTGCGGAAAGCGGTTGTGGCAGGTGAAGCAGGCCGCGCGGGGCATTGCCTCGGATGTGGCAAAGGCCAGCGAGAAGGCGACCGTCACCTCCGAGCCGTCCGGCTGGCGCGCCTGTCGCTCGAAGTCGAAGGGGGCATAGCCGCCCAGCCTCGCCTCGGCGAAGCGCTGCGCATCGCCGCGACTGTCATCGCCGGAAAGCACCAGCATCGAGAGGCCTTCGCCGTCTGCAACAAACTCGCGGCTATAGGCGCCGAAGCTGAAGCGTGGCGGCGTCTCATCGCGGCCATGCTCGGGAATGAGCTCCGGTCGCTCAATCTCCAGGACTTCGATGAAGCTCCTGTCGGGGAACTGGACCAGCCGGTTGGCGGTGCCCCAGGCATGCTGGGCCCGCGGCGTGAGGGTGAAGCCCAGCGCCTCGTAGGTCGCCGCGGCGGCATCCAGGTTCGTCACCGTGTGGACGATGTGGTCGATTTGACGCTTGGTCATGGCTGCTCTCGCGAACTGGGTCAGTTGAGGTCGAGGGCGTGCTGCTTCAGCACCTCGAAGGAGATGAAGTCCAGCACCCGCTTGTGGGTCGCGGTGAGCTTGACCGGCGGGGCAAAGCCAGCCTCCAGCGCCTCGACCCAGCGCGCGGCGCAGAGGCACCAGCGATCGCCGGGCTTCAGGCCCGGGAAGCCGAAGTCCGGCTGCGGCGTCGAGAGGTCGTTGCCGCGCGACTTGCTGAAGGCGAGAAAGTCGGCATTGACCTCGGCACAGACGACATGGGCACCGAAGTCCTGCGGCCCGGTCTCGCAATTGCCGCTGCGGTAGAAACCGGTCATGGGATCGGTGCAGCAGCTCTGCAGCGGCTCGCCGAGTACGTTCAACTGCGTGTCTGCGCTTTGCAGGTCCGCCATGGCTGCCTTTCCTTTTTCCACGAGCGCTGTCGTGCTCGGACTTATACACTTCGGTGCCATATCGGCGGCAAGGTGCGGTGGAGCAAGGCAAGCATGACAAGAAAGCGCGAGATCGCTCTGAGAGCCGCACACTCGGATGAGGCCGGCGCTTTGAGCCGGATTGCCTTCGCGTCCAAAGCCCATTGGGGCTATGACGCGGATTTCATGGCGGCATGCCGCGAGGAGCTAACCGTCAGCGAGGCGCACATCGGTGAACGCAGCGTTCTGGTGGCCGAGCGTGACGGCGTGTTGTTGGGCTTCGGCGGTCTCAGCATGCGTGAAGACGGCGAGCCGGAGATCTGGCATCTCTTCGTGGCGCCGGAGGCGATGGGGCAGGGGGCTGGTCGCCTGCTCACGGAAGCGCTGATCGACCGAGCGCGCGCTAGCGGTGCCCCGCGCCTCTGGGTCGAATCCGATCCCAATGCCGAGAGCTTTTACCAGGCCTGTGGCTTCCACCGGGTGGGGGAGACGCCGTCAGGCTCGATTGCCGGACGCAGCCTGCCGCTCCTGGTCATGGATTTTTAGGGTCGATAGAGGCGAGTGCGTTCCTGGTCGATCAGGTCGTTTCGACGTGGGAGATGCTGCGCTCGATGAGTGCGCGAAGCTGGGTGAAGTAACCGCCGGACCGGGCAGGCCGGGTCGGATCGGAGGTGATGGCGATGGACATGTCGAGCCCGGGAACGACCACCAGCAGCTGTCCGCCATAACCGCGCCCATAGGCTGCGGCCCGTCCAGCGAAACGGGTCAAGAACCAGCCATAGCCGTAGGCATCGCCCGACCAAGGAGAACGGGCGCGCGGCTGCCAGGAGGCAGTTATCCATTGCTGGCTGATGACTTGCCGGTCCCCATGGCGTCCTCCGTTGAGGACGACGCTGCCGAGCTGGGCGAGCGCACGCGGGCGCAGTGCCATCTCATTGCCGCCAAGATAACGCCCTTGCGGATCGCGGACCCAGGCCGGGATGTCGATGCCAAGCGGCTCGCCCAGCCAGCCGCGTGCCATCTCCAGCAGGCTCTCGCCGCTCGCTCGAGACAGGGCAGCCCCAAGGATGTGCCAGGCGCCGGTCGAATAGATGAAGCGCCCGCCCGGGGTGTCGACGAGATTTCGGCTCAGCGCATGCTCGACCCAGTCGGCGCTGGCGATCCAAGGGCCGTAGTCGCGGCCCGAGGTACTGGCAAGGCCGGCTTGCATCGATAGGAGATGACCGATCGTCAGCCTGTCACGGCCATCGCCGAAGGGCGCGTGCCCGAGCAGCGGAAGAACACGCTGATCGGGCCCTGTCAGAATGCCGCGGTCGATGGCGATGCCGGCAAGAAGCGCATGGATCGTCTTAGACACCGATTTTATGTTTGCAGGCCGTTCGAGTCCTGGGCCACGGAAGGCCTCGGCATAGACGGTCTCGCCACCGCGATTGAGCACAAGCGCATGGAGCTGAGGGAGCTCAGCGGCGTGGTCGGAGATTGGATCGTTCGGGCCTGGCAACGTTCGCGCGATCGCGGACGGGGCAGCGAACAGAGCCGTGGCACCGCCGACGAAAGCACGCCGCGTCAGGGCGAGGGATGTGTAGGGCGCGGAGAGCATCATCGTGTTTGAATATCTGTCCCCGCCGAAGGCCTGTTCAACTGTTTGTTTATCAACTCAGGCCGTCGCTCGAGCGGCTGGAGAGCACACGGCTGGCGAAGCCGTCGCCGCGCAGGCCGTCGATGATCTCTTGCACGTGCTCGCGGTTGCGCGTTTCCAGCACAAAGTCGATATCCGCCTGCTTAGGCGGCACGTCGGCGAAGAGGCGCTGGTGAAAGACTTCGATGATGTTGGCGCCGCTGCGGCCGATGATCTGGCTGAGGCGGGCCATGGTGCCCGGCTGGTCAATGATCTCGACCCTCAGTCGAACCAGCCGGCCGTCGCGCACCAATCCGCGCGCCAGCACGCTGGACAGCAGGCGCACGTCGATGTTGCCGCCGCAGATGATCGCGGCGACGGTCTTGCCGGCGAAGCGCTCGGGAAAGCGCAACATGGCGGCAACGCCCGCTGCGCCGGCGCCTTCTGCGACGATTTTCTGATCCTCGACAAGGCAGTGGATGGCTTGCTCGATGCTGCTCTCGTCGACCAGCAGGATGTCGCTCACCAGTTTCTCGATGATGGGCCGGGTCAGCTTGCCGGGGTTTTTCACGGCGATGCCGTCGGCCAAGGTGGTGCCGCCGGAAGTCGGAACCTCGTTGTGCAGGGCCTGGTACATGGACGGGAAGAGGGCCGCTTCGACGCCGATGATCTCGACCTCGGGCTTTAGCGTCTTGGCCGCCGTCGCAATGCCGGAGATGATGCCGCCGCCGCCGATCGGCACGACGATGCAGTCCACCTCCGGAAGGTCTTCCAGCAGTTCCAGCCCGATTGAGCCTTGCCCGGCGACGATCAGCGGATCGTCGTAGGGATGCACGAAACGCAGCTCGTCTTGCTCGGCAATCTCGCGCGCGGAGAGAAAAGAGGCATCGAGGGTATCGCCGGCCAACACGACCCGGGCGCCGTAGGCGCGGGTGCGCTCGACTTTGGTGAAGGGGGCGAACTCCGGCATGACGATGGTGGCCGGAATGCCGAGCCGCCTAGCGTGGTAGGCGACGCCCTGGGCGTGATTGCCGGCCGACATGGCGATGACGCCGTTCAACTCCGGTTCATCGCGGGCGAGGGTGCTCAGCTTGACGTAGGCGCCGCGGTCCTTGAAGGAGCCCGTCGCCTGTAGCGACTCCAGCTTGAGATGCAGGCGGCAGCCGATGTCCGCGCCGATGCGCTCTGCCGGCACCAGCGGCGTGCGCACCACTTGGCCTTTCAAGGTCTCGGCCGCGGCACGGATGTCATCGATGGTCACAGTCATGGTCGCTTCCCCCGCGTGCAGCCTAGCCCAGTTCTCGATATCGCGCATCTTCGGCAGCTCTTGCGGGCTGCCGGATGCCTGGCTCAATCGACCGGCAATAGCCGCAAGCGGTGTGTGGGGGATTCTCCGGGGCCGACCAGTTTTGTGTAGACGCCGTCGCGCCAATCCTCAGCGAGGCTGTGACGGTAGCGGGAAAGGGGGTGGCCGCTGATGCCGGGCGCCACCATGAAGCGGGAATTGTCGAGATCCGAGAGGTCGTAGACGGCGCGCAGGCTGGCGCCGTGCACATGCTCGAAAAGGCGGCCCTTGTCCGCAAAGACCGGGGTGCCGCGGCTCACGGTATAGAAGTCGCCGTCGGTCGCCAGCTCTTCCGAGAGCAGGCCGCCAACAAGCGGAACATGGCGAAACACCTGATGCGGGAAACGGGCTTTATGGAAGTCGCCCCAGGTCAGGTCCTGCCAGCCGTCACCGCCGCGGGCTTCAATCAACTGGATGGCGCTGTTCAAGGCGATGCCCAGCAGCTCATTGCAGCTTTCAACGGTCGGTGTGTCCTGCAGATCGCACCAGGCTGGCGCTTCGCGCAGTACGTGGAGGATGGCGCGCGCGTTCCAGTGGTGGAAGTCATCGGCCAGCTCACCAAGCTCGTCAGCGAAGAGGGCGAGGTTGATCTGCCGGAGCCAGGCGGAGAACAGGAGGGGCTCGGCCGCATCGGCTGCCATGGTGCCGTCCCAGTCGGCGAGCCGCCGCAGCGCCTCCTCGGCCTCGGCGCCTTCGACGCGCGCATCCAGCAGGTAGGGTAGCAACTCGCGCGCCATGCTCGAGCGGGCGTCGAGCTGCAAAGCCATCATCCCGTCCATGCCGTGTCGGGAGTCCTGGGCCAAGGCCTCGAGGATGCGCTCGGCGCGATGTGGCGGCGGCCATTGGGCGGCCAGCTCATAGGGGTAGTCGGGACCGACCAGACGGTTGTTGGCGTTGACCAGAAGGCCGTCGGCCGGGTTGAGCGCGTGCGGCATCTTCTCGAAGGGCACGAAACCCGACCAGATGCGCTCCCGCGTCCAGCCTTCGACCGGCACCAAGCCGTCGTGCCCCTCTCGAATTGGGGAGAGGCCGGGCGTATAGAAGCCGATGTTGCCGTCTACATCTGCAAAAAAGATGTTTTGCTGCGGTGCTTTCAGCCGCGACATGGCACCGACGAAGTCGTCCCAGTTGCGGGCCTGGTTGAGCAGCAACAGAGCGTCGGCGGAGGTGTCTGCTTCCTGCAGTGCCGTCCACGCCAGAGACAGAACTTCGCCGCCGTCTGGCGCGACGCGATCGAGTGTGGCGACACTGGAGGTGGTGGTGTCGGATATCACAGGGCCGAAGCGCGTTCGCCGCAGGGTGACTTTCTCGAACTCGTCGTCTCCGAGCGGAATGCGCACCGTCCGGGTCTCGAAGGGCTCCGATCCAGATGGCGTGAGGTAACGCTCCGGGTCTTCCGGGTCGATCTTCTCACGCACTAGGTCCTGCGTGTCGGTGTAGGGCGTGGTCATGCCCCAGGCGATATGGCCGTTGTGGCCCATCACCAAAAACGGCACACCGGGCGAGCTGACTCCTGCTAGCACACCCCCGGGCATTTCGATGCGCACCGGATACCAGATGCCCGGTGAGGTGAGGCCGAGATGAGGATCGCTGGCCAGGACCGGCTTGCCACTGTCCGTTTTGTCTCCGGACAGCACCCAGGCGTTGCTGGCGCCGGGATTGCGTAGCTCTTCCGGCAGGGCAGCAAGCCACGTCTCGGCAGGGTCCCCTGTCCGTCCGCTCTCACGCCAGGCGCGGCCAACCCCGGTCAGCGTGGTCGCGCTGTCCGCCGGCAGGTCGGGAAACAGCACTTGAAGCTGCTCCGGCGACAGCGCCGTGGCGAGGCGGGCGTAGCGCTCCTCCTGGTTCCAGTTGGTTGAGAGCTGCAGGGCTTTCAGCTTGCCCCACATGAGGCTGGCCGCCGGTCGCCAGGGCTCAGGGTCGGCGCCGAAGATATAGAACTCTGGCGGCCAGGGCCCCTCGTGCTGTTCCAGATAGGCATTGATACCGCGGGCATAGGCGTCCAGCGCGTCCTGCGTTTCAGGCAGCAGGGCCGGCAGCGAGCGCTCCGCCTGACCGGCGAGGTCCAGGCTGAGCATGAGTTTATCGAAGGGAAGGGCCCGCCGACCCACGGCTTCCGCAAGTCGGCCTTCGACGACTCGGCGTAGCATCTCGAGCTGGCCGAGACGGTCCTGGGCGTGGACATAGCCGAGCGCGAAGCGGGCATCGGTCGGGTTGGCCGCCCGGATCGTCACAATGCCTCGATCGTCACGGAGAATCTCAACGGGCGCGGTCAGGCCGGAAACCTGTGCCTCACCATCGAGCGTGGGCAAGCCACCGCGGGACCACAGTACCAGCCCACCGCCAATGATCAGCAATATCGCGGCGAGGCCGAGGAGCGAATAGGTGGTCCGCCGCAAAGCCATCAGTAGAACGCGGCCAAACTCCCCGCGTTTGCTGCCCTGCTCCGATGATTTCTCTTGTCGCTGTGACACCTGACCGACCTTTGGAAACTCGGCCAAGACTTGGCAAGTGGGGCCCGGCCAAGCAAGCGCAAAGAGAACCACGCCTGCGCAAGCGGCCTATGCAGTAGACTCTGTTTCCGCAGTCAGGGCAGGCTTTGAGAGGCAGCACAAAAACGGCTGTTTCGTGACCGTTTCACGTAACTGAAACAGTAGTTAAACCATTCAAGAATAGCCAAAATTTGTCTCAAGTGCCGTCTTCCGTGGCTATCCCGTGATCGCGGGAGGCCCAGGGTGGGACCACGCTTGAGCGCCACAAAGTGGTCGCTGGCCGCAGCTGCAACCATCGCGATACCCAGCATTCTAGATAAAAGCGATCCAATCGCTTGGCCGGACTGTTGGAGCAGCCCGGCGCATCGGGAACGAGGGACAACGTCAACCCTTGGCGCCGCGGGAGCCCCTCGCACGCCGTGAGAGAGGAGAAGTTCAAGGAATGACTCGTTTGCTCCACCCCATCACACTCGCGGCAGCCGTGGTCTTTGCTGTTGCCTTGGCAGGCCCCACTGCCAAGACAGCCCAGGCGGCAAGCATCGACCTCGGTGTGCTTGACCCTGGCGAGACCATCGATTTCGGCAGTAGCATCCAGAATCCAGGTACGTTCAACGATACCTTCACCTTTAGCCTCGAAAGCAGCGCCACGCTCTCGATCGACGCTTCGTCGCTGCTCTTTGCGCCGTTCGGCTCGCCGCTGATCGGCATCGAAAACCTCAGTCTCGAGTTGTTCCAGGTTGACCCCTTGCCGGTCTCCTTCATCGCAGGCTTCACCGCCGGCAGTCCCGGCAGCGGCGGTGCCTTGGTCGATCTGATGCTCGATGCTGGCACCTACTTCTTCCACATGAGTGGCGAGGCGATCGGCGCACCGGGTGCCGTCGGACCATCTTTCGATGTGGCGTCAGGCATCTACGCCGGCGAGATTGCCGTCGTGCCGCTGCCCCCGGCAGCCATGCTGTTCCTCAGCGCCATAGCGTGCGTTTTCGGTGTCTCCCAGCTGCGGCGACGCTGGAACCCACAATCGGGTGCCAAAGCCGGAAGCTAGTCTCAGTAGAGTTTTTCCAAGCAAAAGCGCGGTGTCGGCGCAGGGGTTTTCCCCTTGGCCGACACCGTTCTTTTTTGCGCTTTCCAGGGATGGCTGCGAGGAAGCTCAAGCCTGAGTGGCCAGCGGCAGGCTCACCAAGAGATTTTGCGGCTTGAGCTTCAGTTGACCGCCTTCGGTCATCGCGAGTGCCAGGTAGATCGGACGGCCGGCGATATCTGGGCGCATCTGCTGCGGGTCGGCAAAGTCCATCCGGAATAGAGACAGCAAGCGGGCCAGCCTGGCTTCACTGACCTTCTGTCCGTCGTAGAGATCATTGAGCAGTGCCGAGGCTTCAGCATCGAGGCCGATATGCCAAACCCATCTCTCGTCGCTGATTTTCTGCACCGGCTGGATCGACACATCCACATCGAGGAAGTGCTTCACCCAGCGTTCCAGCACGCGGCAGAGCGCATCCAACCCGTCGCCGGCGAAATTGAGGTTGAGGACGGTGTCATGGGCTTCATCTCTTGCCCAATAGAGCTCGGCATTGCTGCCATCGAGCACGTCCAGCTCAAGGGTGCGCAGCTGCGTTTGCGCCTCGGCGATGAGACGGCCAAGATCGCCGAAACCCCCAGTGGTTGCGTAGTGCTCCACCACCTCGGCGTCGCCTGCCATGATGTGCCCGTCGTTGATGGTCACTTTCTGTTCGCGGAAGAAGAGTTCGCCGGCCCGCGCGCGCAAGGCGTCCGGCTCACCCTCCAGGATGGCACGGAGGATCACGTGGGCGAGCTGATCCAGGAACAGCGGTGGTACAGGGGCCTCGCCGTCCGACCGGCTGGGAGGGCGGCGGAAGTAGTCGAGGTAGGCCGCTTCCAGCGTGCCTGCGGCGATCAGGCGCTCCCGAAAGGCCGCAACGATACGATAGCTCTCGACGGCATCCGGATCGGCCAGGGCGGCCAACTCAGCGTCGCCAACGGCGGCGCGAGGCTGCTCCAAGAGCCGCGCGTGAAGCGCCCGCTCGGCCGCGCAAGACTCCTCGATGGGCCGGACTTCCGGCCGGTTCCAGTAGGCGCGCAGGAAGTCGTCCGTCAGCTCCAGGTGGCCGCGTGCGTCACGCTTTACGAGATGAAAACCGCTGTTGCGCCAAAAATCCGTCATACCAGCATTCCCCTTTGCGGCTATATCAGGCGCTTTTCCCGGCTTGTCCAGGCGCGCTGGACGACCAAGGCGCTTGGTGCCATAAGGTCGCGGGTTGTTTTCTACAGCGACATCTCGAACGGAAACGGTTTGCCTCATGGTGTCGATCGGCACGCGTTTGTTCACTTGGTTGAGAGGCGAGAAGGTCGGGACGGACTCGGCCGGCAACGTCTACTATCGCGACAAGCGATCGAAGAAACCTGGTGCTATCCACCCCGATTCGCTGCGGCATGAGCGCCGCTGGGTCGTCTACAATGGCGACGTGGAGGCCAGCCGGGTGCCGGCCGAGTGGCATGCTTGGCTCCATCACACGAGCGACGAGGTTCCGCCGGAGGGTGGCATCGATCGGCGGCCGTGGATGAAGGAGCACAAGGCCAATGCGACGGGCACAGAGGAGGCCTATCGTCCGCCTGGTCATACCTTGCAAGGCGGCAAACGGGCTGCCAGCAGCAGCGACTACGAAGCCTGGACTCCAGACTAAGGCAACCGGCTCAGTGTAGCGGCGATATGCCAAGACAACCGTGGACCATTGCAATCCAGAAAGCTGATAACGCATGAAGCGCAATATCATCGAAACCGTAATGGGCGGCGTGGTTCTGATAGTCGCCGCCTTCTTCGTGATTTTTGCATTTTCTTCTAGCGGGGTGCAGCACGGCGGCGGCTATCAGGTGCGCGCCGTTTTCGACGATGCCTCCGGACTTGTTCCAGGTACCGAGGTGCGCTTGGCCGGCGTGAAAGTCGGTACTGTCCTGACGCAGGAGCTCGACCCCGAAACCTACTTCGCCGTTGTGGTGATGGCGATCGATCAAGATGTCGAGCTGCCAAAAGATACTTCCGCCCGTGTGGTGCCAGAGGGCGTGCTGGGTGGAAACCTCGTACAGCTTCAGCCCGGTGGGGATGAGGAGTTCATCCAGCCGGACGGCACCATCACCCATACACAAGGTGCCCTGAACCTGGTCGATCTCGTTGGCCGCTTCGTCTTCGGCTCGGCCGACGACGGCGACGGCCTCTAGATCAGCGCTGCCATGAGCGCGGGCCAGCAAAGCTGGCATCCCGAGCGCTATGCCCGACACGCCCGTTTCGTGTCCGACCTGGGCGCCCCGGTGCTGGCCCTGCTGGCGCCGCAGCCCGGCGAGCGCATACTCGATCTCGGCTGTGGTGATGGCGCCCTAACGGAGCGGCTCGTTGCCGAGGGTGCCGAGGTCGTCGCCGTCGATGCCAGTCCTGAGCAGGTGGCCGGCGCGCGTGCGCGGGGGCTCGATGCCCGGGTCATGCGCGGCGAGGCGCTGGAGTTCGAGCAGGCGTTCGACGCTGTTTTCAGCAACGCGGCGCTGCACTGGATGAAGGACGCCGACGCGGTGCTGGAAGGCGTTGCCCGGGCGCTGAAGCCGGGGGGCCGTTTCGTCGGCGAGTTCGGCGGCGGCAACAACGTTGCCAGGCTGCGCCGCGCGCTGATTGAAGCGCTCGACCGGCGCGGACACGATGGTGCTGCCGCCGATCCATGGTACTTTCCAGACGAAGCAGAGTACGGGGCCAAGCTTGCGGCGGCCGGTTTCACCGTCGAGTCCATCGAACTCATTCCGCGCTGGACGCCTCTGCCCGGCGATGTCGAGGGCTGGCTCGAAACCTTCGGCGGCGCTTTCCTCTCGCACCTCCAAGAGGAGCAGCGTGCCGAGGCCGTGGCCGAGGTGCGCGAGGCACTGCGGGACGAACTGCAGGATGAAGAGGGGCGCTGGCATGCCGACTACGTTCGCCTGCGCTTCGCTGCCCGATTGACGGCGGCGTAGGTAGCCTTCGGCTGTCGCCTTGCAGTCGCCTTGCCGGGTCGCTACCTCTCATAGCCCGGTCCCTACGGGAGTTCCTGAGTGTGAAAAGCAAAGCGAGCGAGTTGGAGCTGCCGACATGGCGCACGCCGGGTGGCGTGCCGCTCTCCTGCCGTGAAAAGATCAAAGTTCTCAATGAGAACCTCCTGGAACTTCAGGAGATGGCTCAAGATGCGCTGGAAGACGCGGTGATCATGGGAGCAGATGAAGAGCAAGTGCGACAGACACTGCGCCAGCTCGTCGAATCCCTGGCTAACCCCTACCAGCGGCAAGATGAGGAATGAAAGTCATCGGCTTCATGCTTGCCGCTGCGCTTGTCGCCGCGGCGCTCCTGCCGACCCGCGCTACGGCGCAGACGATCGACGGCAATCCCCAAGCCATGCCGGTCGCCAGCCTGCAGGCGCTGGATAAGATCACTGCACGGGTGACTCGCCTCGAGGCACCGGTGGGCGAAACCATCGCCTTCGGCTCGCTGCGTATTACCACCCGCGTTTGCTACCGAACTCCGCCTGAGGAGCCGCCCGAGTCGGCCGCCTTTCTGGAGATCGAGGAGGTCGAGCCGGGGCAGTTGCCGGTGAGTCATTTCGTCGGTTGGATGTTCGCGTCGTCACCTGCTGTCTCAGCCATGGACCATGCGATCTACGACGTGCGCGTCCTGGAATGCCAGGATAGGGCGCAGGGCAACGGTGAAGACGCTCCTCAAGAGTAGGCTGCTAGGCCCGTCGCTGCCTCCCGGTCCTCTTCTGAGGTGCTGCGCGCGGCCTCGGCCAAGACCCAGTCGCGGAAGGCTCGTACCTTGGGCAGCTTGGCTTTGGCCTCGGGATGGACGACGTAGTAGCAGAACGCGGTGCTCTCGTTCAGCTCCGGGCCGAAGGGCCGAACCAGGCGGCCGGCGTTGACGTCATCGCGTACCAAAGAGCGCTCGCTCAGCGCCACACCGTGGCCGGCGATAGCCGCCTGTACCGCCAAGTTCTCCATGCTGAATCGCGGCCCCTTGGTCGGGTCTACCTCTGTGACGCCGGCTGCCCGCAGCCACATGCGCCAGCTCGGCGCCGACTCGCTCTCGATCTTCCAGTCGACATGCAGCAGCGTGTGGTGGCGTAGGTCCTCCGGCCGGCGCAGGGGATGCGCGCCTTCAAGCAGAGCGGGGCTGCACACCGGCATGGTGACCTCTGTCATCAGGCATTCGGTGTGAAGCTCCGGGTATATGCCGCGGCCGTAGCGGATGCCGATGTCGACGCGGTCGTCCGAGAAGTCCACCAGAATGTCTGACGCATCGATGCGCAGCTCGAACTCCGGATAGGCCGCGCGGAAGCGGTCGAGGCGCGGCACCAGCCACTTGGCGCCGAACGAGGGGGAAACGCTGACGGTCAGGATGTGGCTGTCTTCTTGCGCCATGAGGAGCTCTGCCGCATCGGCCAGCTTGTCCAAACCCTCGCGCAATGCCGGCAGCGCCTTCTGCCCCGCATCCGTCAAGATCAGGGAGCGGGTGAGGCGGCGGAACAGCGGCCTGTCGCAGAAATTCTCCAGCGTTTTGACCTGCTGGCTGATGGCCGCCGGCGTCACGTGCAGTTCCTCGGCAGCTTTGGTGAAGCTCAGGTGGCGGGCCGCGGACTCGAAGGCCCGGAGGCTGTTGAGCGGTGGAAGGCGGCGCTGCATGGCAATCTCTATAGAAAAGTTTTTCTAACAGATAATCTAGCAATTTCTCGTTTGTTGTTTCTCAAGATAGGGGTGAGATTAGCTTGTACAAAGGGTTTTTCAGATCGCGCCGATGCGCAGATTGATCACAAAAACTTAGCTAGCATGGCGGATGTGCTGGCGTCCGACGAAAGGACCAGGGACATGTTGCAGCGAGACTACAGCGAACTTGCCGTTTCATCTTCGCGCCCCCTCTACAGGGCCACCGCCGGAGAAACGCCGCTTTGGCTGCAAGGCTGGCGCGCGCTGCAATCCTCAGCCCGGATCGTCTCGGTGCCCTTCGTGGTGGCTGCTCGTGCGCTCCACAGGTGGCGCCGGGAAACCGTGACCATCCGCGAGCTGAGCGCCCTGCGCGATCGCGATTTGCGCGACATCGGCATAGAGCGCAGCGAGATTCCCGCGATCGCCAGGTCAATGGCCGACGATCTGCCTGATCCGCGCCGAGCGGCGCAGGCCGCGCCGATCTTGAAAGTGGTCCCGAGGCAGGGGTCTGCACAGCCCTGCTGCAGCTAGGCCTATCCAAAGCTCTAACCCATTGGACGCTAAAGAGGACCCAGATCATGGAGTATCACATCGCGACAGGGTCGGCGGTCACGCCGGCGCCATCGTTGATCACCGAACGGATGGAAGGCCTGCCCTTCGTCACCGCAGAGGTGTCCTACCTGCAGCCGAACGGAAGCAAGCCCGCCATCCTGGTCGGTGACGAGGGCGCTCGTACCGAAACGGATTCGCTCTTCGTCACTCGGGACGTCGAGATCGCCAACGGCAGGCTCGCACCGGTGCCGGCCAAATTGGATGAGCAGGGCTTCGAACTCGTGCGCCACAGCACGGCGTTTGCGGATTTCGATGACCCGGAGGCGATCAAGCAACGCTACTACCCGGAGATGGAAGAGCTCCTGAAACAGGGGACCGGGGCGTCGAGCGCTCTCGTGTTCGATCACAACGTTCGCAAGGAAGAGCCTGAAGTTAATGGAGAAATCGTCTATCGCCCGCCGGTGAAACGGATCCACAACGACTACACTGTCACGTCGGGTCCGCAGCGCCTGCAAGATCTGCTCGGTCCCGAGCAGGCGGCCGCCGTTGCCGGCAAGCGCTATGCCATCGTCAACGTTTGGCGGCCGATCGAGGGGCCCTTGGAATCAGCCCCCTTGGCGCTCGCCGACAAACAGAGCGTGCCTGATGAGGACTTCGTTGCCAGCGATTTGGTCTATGCCGACCGGGTCGGCGAGATCTACTACGGTGCCTACCGCCCGAGCCACCGCTGGGTCTACTACCCCAGGATGGAGGTCGAGGAAGCGCTGCTGATCAAGGGCTATGATTCGGCCGAGGACGGCCGGGCGCGCTTCGTGCTGCATACCAGTTTCCAAGATCCCAGCGCGCCGGCAGACCGGCTGCCTCGCCACAGCATCGAAGTCCGCTCACTGCTGATCTTCGACTAGCTTTTCCGCGTCTTACCCACCCCCCTGACCGATTGGAGGCCGCCGAGATTTCGCAAGAAATCTCGGCGGCCTCACTTCTTTCGGCCACCGAAGCCGTTAGTCATTTGTAAATTTAATGCGGCAAGACTTCGGTAACAGAGATGAATCCCGACGATAAGGGGCCTGGGTACCATGTCCGATTTCAACAACCTGAGTCAGCGCGTTCACGATGTGCAGTCCCGGTTCCGGGCCAAGCGTGAGCAGGAGCGGGAACAGAAAGAGCAGCTCCAGTCCCTCGTCGAAGCGATCGAGCGCGATTCCGAGCAGTTCAACCAGGAACGCGCTGCCATGCGCGAGGAGATCGCCGCCCTGAAGCAGCGGGTTACCCAGCTCGAAGCTCAGAACGAGCAGCTGCAGGACATGTTGGACGGCCTGCTGGAGGCGCTCGAAACGGGCGACGAAGAGGATATCGGCAAGGCGCTCCAGGACCTTGAGCATCGCGTCGCGGCGATCGCGCAGCAGCGCGGAGAGACGGGAGAGGAGCCCGAGGCAGCGCAACAGCAGGCCGAGCCCGACGAGTTCCCGGACGACAGCGCATCTGTTGAGATCGATGAGGAGCAGCCGGCCGACACCCGCGAGCCTGCCGCATCCTTAGCTGCGGAGGACGAAGACCCTTTTGACTGGGAAACCGAGGTAAAACCGGAGCCGGCGCCTGATCTCGATATGGACCTGGAGCTGGAAGATGCTCTGGAGGATGAGGCAGACAACGGGCCGGAAGCGGAAAGCCCGGCGGCAAGCGAAGACGAGGATAAAGCCGGTAGTCTCGGCCTGCAGGACGCCCAGTCCTTGATCAAGGCTCTGGCGCGCATCGATCGCGGCTTGGAAGAGCGTTTGGGTGCCGTGAGCGCCGACGACGAAACCGAGCCCGGCTATGCGGCCAAGGTCACCGAAGCCAAGCGCAAGTCCGAGCTGGAAGGCGAGGAGCTGGCCCAAGCTGCAGCGACCGGTGTCCGCGACATCTTGCGGCGGGTTCAAAAGCGCAGCCAGGAGGTCCTGAACACCGATGGCCAGCCGAAGGCCGGCAAGGGGTCGGTGGAGACCGACGTCCTCGTGCTCGACGAAGCGGACGAGATTGACGTTCTCGACGAGCCGGAAAACGAAGAGCCCCGCCGCGCGGCGTCCTGAGTATGGGGCTGCAGGGGCGGGTTGCTCTTAGCCCGGTGACCTGAGCTCTCCCAGGCCTGCTTCCAACTCCGCATCGGTCAATTCGGCCGGAAAGCGGGCGACGCTGGAGAGGGCTTGCGTCAGCTGTGCCTTGTAGTGTTCGCGCGGCACGTCGATGGCGCCGAATTGGCGCAGGTGCGGTGTCGTAAACTGGGTGTCGAGCAGCACGTAGCCGGCTTTCCGCAGACGGATGACCAAGTGCACGAGGGCAATCTTGCTGGCGTTGGTCGCCCGGCTGAACATGGACTCACCGAAGAAGGCCGAGCCGAGGCTCACTCCGTAGAGGCCGCCGACCAGGACCGGCTCTTTCGGGTCGCTGTTGTCCCAAGCCTCCACCGAGTGGGCGAAGCCTTGCTCGAACAGCTCGGTATAGAGCTTCTGGATGGTCGGGTTGATCCAGGTGTCGGGGCGGTTCGGCAGAGGCTCGGCACAGCCCTCTACCACGGACTCGAAGGCGGTGTCGCAGCGAACCTCGAAGGGCGACTTCAGCACGGCGCGGCGCATCTTCCGGGATAGGTGCACGCGGTCGAGCGGGATGATCCCGCGCATGTCCGGGTCTATCCAGTGGACTTGCGGGTCGCGGCGGCTTTCAGCCATTGGGAAGATGCCGACGGCATAGGCGCGCAAAAGAAGCTCAGGGGTCAGAAGCATCGCCCTATCGCTCCCATCCTTCCGCTTTACAGCCGTCCAGCATTGGAACCAGTCGGGGTCTCCCACAGCATCTTCAGACCTATAGCGATAGGATCTGCACGCGATTTCGGCAAGAGGGGGGCAACGCTGAGAGGTTCGGGAGCGGAAAGTGCCCTAGGCGTGGGTCGCCAACCAGCTTTCCAGCCAGTGGATGTCGTAGTCGCCGTTGAGGAAGTCCGGCTCGCCGATCAGCAGGCGGTGAAGCGGCAAGGTGGTGCTGATGCCGTCGATGACCATTTCTTCGAGCGCTCGGCGGAGCCGCATCAGGCACTCGTTACGGCTGCTGCCGTCGACGATGACCTTGGCCACGAGGCTGTCGTAGAAGGGGGGCACGCGGTAGCCGGCATAGAGGCCGGAGTCCACGCGCACGCCCAGGCCGCCGGCAGGATGATAGTCGGAGACCAAGCCCGGGGAAGGCACGAACGTTCTCGGATCTTCCGCATTGATCCGGCATTCGATAGCATGGCCCGAGAAGGTGATTTCGTCCTGGCTGAGGGCGAGCGGTGCGCCGGACGCCACCTTGATCTGCTCACGTACCAGGTCGATGCCGGTGATGGCTTCGGAGATAGGGTGCTCGACCTGCAGCCGCGTGTTCATCTCGATGAAATAGAACTCGCCGTTCTCGTAGAGAAACTCGAAGGTGCCGGCGGAGCGGTAGCCCAGCTTGCGCACGGCGTCGACGCAAAGGCCCAGCAGACGCGCCCGCTCTTCGCTGTTCAACGCGGGCGAAGGCGCCTCCTCCAGGATCTTCTGGTGCCGCCGCTGCAAGGAACAGTCGCGTTCGCCGAGGTGAATGACATTGCCCCGGCCGTCCGACAGGATCTGCACCTCGATGTGGCGCGGCTGACCTAGGTACCTCTCCATGTAGATGGAGTCGTCACCGAAGGCGGCGGCCGCCTCGCTGCTGGCTAGTCGTAGCGCTTCCTCCAGCTCGTCGGGCCGTCGCGCCACTTTCATGCCCCGTCCGCCGCCGCCGGCTGCCGCCTTGACCAAGAGCGGAAAGCCGATCTCCTCAGCCATCCGCTTTGCCGTCGCCTCGCTGTCGATGGCGCCGTCGGAGCCGGGCACCAGCGGCAAGCCCAGCTTGTCCGCGGTTTTGCGCGCTTCGATCTTGTCGCCCATCAAGGCGATGTGCTCGGGCTCCGGGCCGATAAAGGTCAGACCATGCTCCCGGACCATTTCCGCGAAGGTGGCGTTCTCGGCCAGGAAGCCGACGCCGGGATGGACGGCGTCCGCGCCGGTGATGGTGGCCGCGGTCAGCAGTGCCGCCTTGTTGAGATAGCTTTGGCTGCTTTGCGGGGGGCCGATGCAGACGCTCTCATCGGCCAAGCGAACATGCATGGCGTCTGCATCTGCGGTCGAATGAACGGCGACTGTCGCGATGCCCATCTCGCGGCAGGCGCGGTGGATGCGCAGCGCGATCTCGCCTCGGTTGGCGATAAGAATCTTCTCGAAGTTGGCCATCGCGTCGCGCCGCAGCCTTCGCCTAGGCGACGACGATCAGTGGCTCGCCGAACTCGACCGGCTGACCGTCGCTGATGAGGATATCCTTGACCGTCCCGGCATGGGGGCTCGGCAGGTTGTTCATAACCTTCATGGCCTCGACGATCATCAGCGTCTGCCCTTCGGCCACCTGATCGCCGATCTTGACGAAGGGCTCCGCGCCCGGCGAGGCAGCAAGGTAGACGGTGCCGACCATGGGAGAGACCACCAGGCCGCTGGGCTGAGCCGGGGCGCAGTCCCCGCCGTTGGCGGCAGGGGCGGGGGCGGCGCTTACCATGGGCTGAACCACCTCGGGGGAGGAGTGCACGAGGGTCTGTTGCTTGGCCACCCGCACCCGCTCCTCGCCGGAGGCGACCTCGATCTCGGTTAGACCGGTCGTGTCCAGTATGTCCGCCAGGCGTTTGAGCAGGTCTTCGTCGACTTCCAATTTGCCCATTATGCGTCGAGCTCGCTCTTGAGAAGTTGCGCCAGAGCCTCCAGCGCAAGCAGATATCCCGTCTTGCCGAGGCCGCAAATCACGCCGTCGGCGGCTTGGGAGATATAGGAATGGTGGCGGAAGCTCTCCCGCCGGAAGATGTTGGAAAGGTGCACCTCGATGACCGGGCGCTCGCAAGCCAACAAGGCATCCAGCAGCGCCACCGAGGTGTGGGTGTAGGCGCCGGCATTGATGACGAGGCCGTCCTGCTCAGTGCGGGCCTGCTGAATCCAGCTCACCAGCTCGCCTTCATGATTGGACTGCTGGCAGGTTGCCGACATGCCCAAGGCTTCGGCCTTGGCGCGACATGCCTCCTCCAGATCCGCCAGCGTAATGCGACCGTAGATTTCGGGCTCGCGCGTGCCAAGCAGATTGAGATTTGGACCGTTGAGAATAAGGACCCGTGGGGCGGGCAAGATACGACTCCAGTCACCGAACACCTCGCAGCGTTAGCATGCGCCGCCATGCTCGGCAACGACGAGCGGTGCCCTGGGACAGTGGGGCCCTTCTAGCTTCCTTGGGCGCGTGCTTCCTCGACCAGTGCCTGCAGCCGCTCAAGCGGGATGGCGCCCGGCACGAAGGCGTCGCCGATCACGAAGGCGGGCGTCCCGTTCACGCCAAGCTGCTGCGCCAGTGCGAGGTTGGCACCAAGCGTCTCTTCCACCGCTGGCGCCTGCATGTCGCGACGGAGCTGCTCGACGTTCAGGCCGACCGACTGGGCGATCTGCATGACGCGCTCTTCGTTGAGTTGTCCGCGCTGTTCCATCAATGCGAAGTGGAACTCCGGATAGAGGCCCTGCTCCCGCGATGCCAAGGCGGCCTGCGCAGCGTAGCGTGACGCCTCGCTGAGAATTGGGAACTCCACCAGCACCAGACGCAGGTTTGGGTCCTGCTCGATCGCCGTCAGGATGGGCTCCATCATCTTGTGGCAGAAGCCGCAGCGGTAGTCGAAGAACTCGACGATGGTGACGTCGCCGTCCGGATTGCCGACGATGTCCTCCGGCGGAATGCTCTCGATAAAGCTGTCGAGCCCCGCCAGCGCGTGCAAACGCTGGTTCTGCTGCTCCGCCTGTTGGCGCCGTTCGTACTCGCGCAAGGCATCGATCAGCACGTCCGGATTCTGAATCAGATACTCGCGCACGATCTGCTCGATGTCGCGCGTTTCCTGCTCATCGAAGCTCTGTGCCTGGGCCGGCATTGCCCCCACTGCTGCCAACATGGCCGCACTGGCGATCAGTGCAGCGGAAGCGGTCGATTTCATTGCAATCTCCAAAACCTGTCAGGCTCGCGCGCAACGCTATCAAAGTCTGGTCGCACGAAGGACTCAAAACTGCGTTATGAGCCGATGGCGTAACATGGCGCCGAGCCACCGGGAAAGAGCCTGGAAGGCTCTGATATTACTATCTCTTTTGTCGCCAGGGGAAAAGTGGAGTTCTCTTGCGATTTGGCCATCTCGAAACAGCCCACTGCGCGATTTCATGAAGCTCGGTCTTGGATGTCGAACCCGGGCGATGCGCAAACCTCCGGAGGCTAGGCAGAAGGGCTGCGATGGCTAAGGCTGTTCTTAGGTGCTATTGAGTATCATTCGCAAAAACTATAGTGTTCGGATTTAGGTAACCGGCAGCGGCGATTGGCTGACGCTGGCATCGCCTGCCTGGAATGTCGCAGTGACAGATGAGGGCTGAGAGTGAAATCCGAACCCCCAATAGAGCTGTTCAAGGCTCATCGGGCGGCGCTCATCGACTATGCCGCTCCCATGGTCGGATGCCGTTTTTGCGCAGAGGACATCGTCCAGGACGCCTTCTTGAGGTTCTCGAGGCGTCTTGCCGATGCCGGTGACAAGGCGCTCCCGCAACGCGGGGAGGCGATCGAACACTCCGTCGCCTATCTCTACCGGATCGTACGCAATTTGGCGCGCGACCACATAAAAAGGGCGAAAGAGCGACAAGAGGTTGCCGACCCGACGGCTGCTCTGGAGGCTGTCGCGGCCTCCATCGCGACCCCGGAGCAGTTCGCTGTCGATCGTGATCGGCTGCATGTCGTCACTGAAGCCCTCGATGAGTTGCCGGAGCGGACCAGGAAGGCATTCGAATTGCACCGGCTCGAAGGGCGTACTCTGCAAGAGATTGCCGATCATCTCGACATTTCCCTCTCGCGCGCGCACCAACTCGTCAAGGAAGCCCTTCGCCATGCGGCGGAACGGCTTCATATGCGCGAGTTGGATTGACGGAACGGGCAGAGCCTTCTCTGGATAAATCCGATTCCGACGTGAAAGCGCTAGAAGTGAGCGCACTTTATCCGTCTTATGATGGCCATGAACTTTACGGAGCTGCCGCGGAGCCGGAGAGTTCCGGGGGCGGAGCATGAAGGCATGATAGACCAGGCTGCCGAAAGCGAGCGCATCAGAGACGAGGCGCTCGATCTGGTGCTCAAGCTCGCGACACGACCCGACGACGCGGGCCTGCGTGCCGAGCTTGCGGCTTGGCGTGAGCAGAGCCCCGTGCATGATCGAGCGTACCGCGTGGCGGCGGAAGCCTGGCTGCTTGGCGGTGGCGCAGAGACCGGCGACGCGCTGAAGGCTGCGCCCGGCGCATCGCGTCCGCAAGGGGACAGGCCACGTGGGGCGAGCCGAGGCACAACCGCTTCAGCTCGGCGTCCCGGGCGCCGCGCCGCCCGGCTCCTCGTCTCGGCGGCTGCCGTGGTGGCCATCGCTCTGTTGGTCGAGCCTATCGTCCGGCTGCAGCTCGAAGCCGACTACCTGACGGGCGTCGGCGAGATGGAAAGCTTCGAATTGGAAGATGGCAGCACGGTCGATCTCGATGCGGAGAGTGCCCTTGCGGTCGCCTACTCTCCTGACGGGCGCCGCGCGGCACTCTTGGCGGGCAACGCCTTCTTCGACGTACGCCATGAGCCCGAGCGTCCGTTTCATGTCGATGCCGCCGGCCTTGGGGTGGAGGTCGTCGGTACGGCTTTCGCCGTCATGCAGCGCGCGAAATCGACACGGGTCGCCGTGGAGTCGGGCACCGTTCGCGTGAGGCTGGAGCGAACGTCGGACGGCCCCATGACGCTTGAGCAAGGCGATCAACTGACCATCGATGCCGCCACCGGCGAGGTGCGCTTGAGTGAGGTTGTGCCCTCGGAGATCGCGGCCTGGCGTCGTGGGCTAATCTTGGCCGACCGCATGCTGTTCGAAGATCTGGTGAGTGAACTCGATCGGTACCACCGGGGCTTGATCTGGGTGGCGAGCGATGCCCTGGCCCGAGGGGATGTGACCGGCATCTTCGACCTGAGCGATCCGATCACGGCGCTGATCGTCGCGGCGGATACGCAGAACGCCGAAGTGACCCAGGTCTCGCCGTTCCTGCTCGTCGTCACACCGCGCTAGGCAAATCACGCGCCAAACAAAAAAATCTGCGCCCGACTGCAAATTCCCTTCCTCCGAGAGTCTTGTCCCATGTCGCGATGGCGCCACGAGCATGCGTCGCGGCCGATAAGCGGAGCTGTATGATCGAAGGGACGGAGGGACATGGCGAGCGATACGGGTGCGTGTACTACCGCGCGCCGCGCAGGAACCATCAATGAGAAGGCGCGCGTTATAATGATGTTGGTGGCGACGACCGTTCTGAGTTCGCCGTGTATGGCCGGCCTGGCTGCGGCGGAGCACGCCGTCTCGCTCGACGATGCCAGGGGCCGTCACGCCGACATCCCGCACCCCCACGGCGACGGCGTCGCCCGACTGGCGCAAGCGGCGATAGAGTCCTTGGAGACGGAACAAACATTCTCCATCGCACCGCAATCCCTTGCGAGCGCTCTCCGCGCCTTCGGGATCCAATCGGACATACAGGTGGCGGTGGACGGTGGCTTGGCGGCGAGCCTGCAAACCCGAGGCGTCACCGGGACGTTTCCCGCGGGCGTGGCGTTGGAGCAACTCTTGCAGGGTACGGGGCTGCGGATTCGAGTCGTTTCGGCAAACTCCGTGACGCTGGAACCGTTGGTGACGCAGCCCGAGAGCGGACCACCGCAGCTCGGCCCGATCACGGTGGAAGGGCAGTTGGAAGCCGACCCGGCGGATGTGCCCTTCATGACGCCGGGCTCCTCGGCCTACATCTCTCTGGAGCAGATCGAGCGCATCCGGCCCAGCGCGCCGGGCGACATCTTCAACGAGGTGCCAGGTGTCTTCGCCGGCGCCAAGCAGGACGGCAATTCGATCAACGTGAACATCCGAAGCGCCCAGGGGCTCAACCGGGTGCGCACCATGGTCGAAGGCACCCAGCAGGAAACCTCCTTCACCCGGGGCTATGCCGGTGCCGACCAGCGCACCTACATCGACCCGGACCTGATCGGCGGGGTGGAAATCTCGAAGGGTCCCGGCGTCGGGTCCTACGCCACCGGAACCACCTCCGGCGTCGTCAACGTGCGTCTGCTGGATGCGGACGACCTGGTCCCGGAAGGGGAGACTTTCGGCTTCCGCCTGCGCGGCGGCCTCGGCGGCAATAGCATCTCACCCAGGGACTTTTCGGTAGGGCCGACCCGTAACCCGATCGGTGAACTGGCCGACGACGGCAACAAGACTCTCTCGGACAGCAACTGGTTCGGCAGCCTGGCCGGGGCGGTGCGGACCGAGCACGTAGACCTGGTCGCCGCCTATGCCCGGCGCAAGGAGGGCAACTACTTCGCCGGTAATAGCGGGAATCCGGATATCGTTGCCGCACCGGTCGAACTGGGCGGGGAGGTGCCGAACACTTCCGAGGACAGCCGCTCCTTCCTGGTCAAGGGGGCGCTGCGGCTGGACGGCGGCCATTCCTTCGAGGCCGGCTACAACCGCTTCGAGAGCGAGTTCGGCCAAGCCTTCCCTTCAGAGCTCACGCGATTCCCTCTTCAGCAGTATGGGCTCAGCGAGGTTGAGACCAACCGCTACTGGCTGCGCTACAAGTGGGACTCCGAGCACGACCTGATCAACCTGCAGGTCAATGTCTGGGGCACCGATTCCGAGGAAGATGATCAGTACTTCACAAGGTTCGGCGATTCTTTTGGAGATTTTGTGGAAAAAGACGAGGCCTGGGGCACGGAGGCCTGGAACACGGGGTTCTTCGACACGCCTCTCGGCGGCTTCACGGTGACCGCTGGCGCGGAATACACCCGAGCCGAAAGCCCGCGTGACCCGGTTTCCCTGCAGTCGAAGACCTTCACCCCCGTCCAGCCGCCCTTCGCCGCTATTCCTCAGCCGCAAGTCACGCGCAGTGAGGACGAGCCCTTTTTCCATCGCGAGGTCTACGGGGCCTATGTCAATGCGGCTTTCGAGCCGACCGACTGGCTCACCCTCCACGGTGGACTGCGCTATGACGGCTTCAAGAGCGACAGCGCGCGCGTAGAACGTTTCGTGAGAAACATCGAATTCGATAACGACGCTCGCGACGCCGTCAGTGCGGCGGAGCGGGCTGCCAGAGATGCTGGGGACGAGGCTGAACGCGTAAGGCTGCGTAATATCCGCTGGAACTCAAGTTCGTTTTGGGACGGCACGGAACAGGACATCATGCGGGAATCCGAGACCAGTGGCGATCGCTTTTCGCCTAACGTCGGCGTGACCGTGGAACCCGCCGACGGACTCCAGTTCTTCGCCCGCTATTCCGAGGGCCTCCGGGCCGCGAGCCTGGCCGAGCTGGGACGGAGCAGCACCGGTTTCCCCAATCCCAACCTCAAGCCGGAGGTCTTGAAGAGCTGGGAGGTCGGGGGGAACTACATGCGCGACGGGCTGCTCTTCGAGGACGATCTCTTCCGCGGCAAGCTGGTGTACTTCGACAACGACTACGACAACTTCGTCGCTCGGCAGGTTTTCCTTGATGCACCGGAAGGCCTCGTCTTCGTAAATCTGCCGGATGTCTCGACCGCGGGCTTTGAGATGAGCTTGTCCTACGACATGGGCCGGGCCTTCGCGGACTTCAATTTCACGCATTTCACCGAACTGCTCGATGCCCCCACCCAGATCAGCGCCGAGCAGCCTGAAATCAGCGGTACCCTGACCCTGGGCACGCGTTGGCTGGACGAGAAGCTGGAGCTGGGCGGCCGCCTGACCTTCTTCAACGAACTGCAACTGCCCGATGAACGGGACCCGGCAAACTTCTGGCCTAAGAGAAACAATTACTGGCATGGGCAGCAGATCGTCGATCTCTTCGGGTCCTACCAGGTCAACGATCACCTTACCTTCGGGTTCAGCGTCGAGAACGTCACTGACGTATACTACGTGCCGCCGCTTTTCGTTAGCCGCATTCCCGCCCCCGGCCGCACCTTTCGGGTGCACCTCACCGCAAAATTCTGAGAGCATCTGGGCAAAGGGAGCCCGGCAACTCGCCCGGCTTTGTCATGACACAACCGGTTTTCCGGCTATGCCGATATCCGGCGCCGCGCCCGCGCCGACCTCAACGCCTCTCCTGCCGGCGCGCGTTGCGCTCGGCAATGCCGGCTATGTCGAGGGCGCGCAGCCAGCCGCTGCTGCCTTCGGGCAGAAGACGCTGAGCCCGCTCGGCGTGGGCCAAGCTTTCCCGCCAATTGCGGCGGGCCAGATGCCATTCGGCCGTCGAGATTGCCGTCTCGCCGGTTCGCCCAAGGCGTGAGTTGGCGATGGACGAGAGACGCCAGGCTTCGGAGTTCTCGCGCTCCCGCGTTACCACGATGCTGAGGTTTTCCAAGGCCGCTTCGTCCAGCTCCGGCTGGTTGAGGGCGATCTGGACCCTCGCCAAGGCGAGATGGAGCAGCGGCTCGCGCGGCAGCAGCTCGACCGCCTTGGTATAGTCGGGCAGGGCTTCCGGGGCACGCTGGTTTTCGTAGAGGATCTGTCCGCGCAGCTCGTAGAAGTAGGGATCGTTGGGGTTTTCTTCGATCAGGCGGCCGATGCCGGCCAAGGCCTCGTCGATCTGACCGTTGCGATACGCCGAGATGGCACGGGCGTACTGGGCCGGCAGGGACTGATCGTCTTGCGGGTAGGTGCGCTTGACCTGACGGGCGGGCTCCAGGAAGCCGATCAGCTTCGCCCGCATCCGCTCGTGCAGCGCTTGCAGCCTCGGGTCCGGGGGCCGATCGCGATAGGGAGAGTTGGCGAGCTGTTGCTCTAGGAAGGTAAGGCGGTCGCGGGTCAGCGGGTGGGTTCGCAGGTAGGGGTCCTGATTGGCCCCCAAAAGCGCCTCCTGGTTCGAGATGATCTGCATGAACTCGAGGATGCCGCGCGGGCTCATCTCGACGCTTTTGAGGTAGCTCACGGCCGCCTGGTCGGCTGCTGACTCCTGGGTCCGCGAGTAGGAGAGCAGATCTCTCAGGGCGACATCCCGCCCAGCGGAACTGATGGCGCCGGCTGCGCCGGGCTGGCCGCTGGCGAGCGCGGCGATGATGCCGAGCGCATCGGCAGCCAGGGCTTTCAGGCCGGCTTCCCGAGACTCGTCGATAATGCGGACCGTATGGCCGCCGGCGAGGTGGCCCGATTCATGGGCGATCACCCCGATGACCTGCTCCGCCGTGTCGGATGACTGCAGCAGGCCCGTGTGAATGAACATCCGCTGCCCGGGCGTGACAAAGGCGTTGAGCTGACGGTTGTTGATCAGGAAAACGCGTATCGCATTCGGCGAAAGGCCGGCCGACTGGAAGATCGGAGTCGAATAGATCTTGATGATGTGCTCGATTTCGGTATCGCGAATCAGGCCTTGGGCCTTGGCCGGCTTGCCGGACACGAGCACAATCGCCGCCAGCAGAAGGGCACAGACACCGATCAGAGAGGTTTTACGTAAGGTGGCGGGCAATCCGAGTTCCTCTTTCACTCGCTTTAAAAGTGCGGCCAAAGCCGTGAAATTTCAACGGTGCTTCCGGACAAAGGCGGTCTTCGCTTCGGTCTTGGCGCTGGCCGCCTGCACCAACGACCCGACGCCGGGCGACGTGATATTTGTCGAAGATTGGGCCGGCATTGTGATTGCCGATGAGCCGAATGCAACCCTGGTTGGCGAAGCAATCCTGGCCCGCAACGGTACGGCGGGCGACGCTGCGGCTGCCATGGCCTTGGCCATGACCGTCACCCTGCCTTCGCGTGTCGGGCTTGGCGGCGGAGGCGTCTGCCTTGCCTTCAGGCGTGAGGTCGACGGCGAGACGTTGGCGGATGCGATCGTCTTCACGCCGGAGCCGACACCAAGCGGGGTGGTTGTGCCCCGCATGGCCCGTGGAATTGCCGTTCTCCATGCACGGCACGGCTCCCAAATCTGGGGCGATATGGTGCAGCCGGGGGAGAACCTCGCCCGTTTCGGACATGCCGTGAGCCGTGCCTTTGCGACCGACCTGAGAGACTCCGATGAATTCGAGGCTACGCCCGACCTGCTTGCGCTCTATGCCAAGCCCGATGGCGAATGGGTGAACGAAGGCGACCGCATAGTGCAGCCTAGCCTCGCTGCGGCGCTGTCAGGCATTGGCCTGCGGGGCGGAGCCTATATGAACATGGGCGACTATGCGCGCCGCCTGTCGAGCCAGGCCAATGCGGCCGGGTTCCCCATGACCATGGAGCAGATCCGCGGCGCCAGGCCGCAGGTTTTGGAGCCTCTTTTCATCGAAGTGGGCCCGGACCGCATCATCCTGCCGCCGGCGCCGCTTGCCTCGGGTCAGCAAACGGCTGCCGCTTATCAACGACTCGACAACGACGGCTGGGCCGATGCCGACCTGGAAGAGCGCGTTGCCTTGGTCGAGCGCTTTCCCAAGCCTCTGTTTGCCGGCCTCAACGGCAGCGATATGGCGGCGGGCCTGGTCGTCGGCGACCGTTTTGGTGGCGCCGTCGCCTGTAGTTTCAGCCTCAACCGCCTCTTCGGCACCGGCGTGGTAGCGGGTGATACCGGGGTCCTGTTGGCGGCCCCACCGACCATGGACCCTCAGTTTCTCTCTCTTGCGCCGGCTATCTACGCCAACTTCATCAATGTCAAAGCCAGGTTGGCTGTTTCTGCCAACGGCCCACAGGGTCCTGATCTTGCTGCAGCTGCATTGAACGATGCGGTGGATGCCCGGGCTCTGCGCTTTGCCGGGTCTGGCCTGCTTGGCGCGTCGCTTCCACAAAACCAGGAACGGGCAATAGTGCTCGGTGAGGGAGACGCGCGACAGTCGTCGATCACCAGCGAGATCAATCCACGCGATGTCGTTTCCGGCGATACCAACGCGCGGGCGTCGTTCTTCTTCTGCCCGGAAGGTTTGCGCGAAAGTGGGCCCGATGGAGACTGTGTCGCCTTGAGCGACCCACGTGGCCACGGCCTGGCTGAGATTCTGCGGAACTGAGGGGCGCGTCGCCGATGGCTCTCAAGCTGGCGCGCCGCAGCGCGGTCTCTCCGTTTATTGTCATGGACGTCTTGCGGGCAGCCAATGCCCGCGCTGCCGCCGGTGCCAGCGTTCTTCATCTGGAGGTCGGGCAACCGGCGAGCGCTGCCCCGTCCTTGGTGCTTGAGGCAGCGCGGGACGCTCTGGCCGAAGAGCGACTTGGCTATACCGATGCGCTTGGTCTACCAGCGTTACGAGACCGCATCGCCGCGCATTACCAAGATAATTACGCCACTGCAGTTGATCCCGAGCGGGTCGTGGTGACAGCCGGCTCCTCGGCTGGCTTTCTGTTGAGCTTTTTGGCCGCTTTCGACCCCGGGGACCGGGTCGCTCTGGCGTCTCCGGGCTATCCGGCCTATCGCAACATTCTGCAGACCTTAGGTCTTGAGCCGGTCCTCGTGCCCTGCGGTGCGGCGGAGCGCTTTCAACCGACCCCCGAACTGCTGGCGGCGGCCGGGCCACTCGACGGACTGATCCTTGCCAGCCCTTCCAACCCGACCGGGACCATGCTCGATCGGACGGCGTTTGCCCGGCTGGTCGATTTTTGTCGCGAGCAGGGCATTCGTCTGGTGTCGGATGAGATCTACCACGGCATCACTTTTGGGCGAGACGCGGTGACGGCGCTGGAGCTCAGCGACGATGCGATCGTCGTCAACTCCTTCTCCAAGTACTTCTCCATGACCGGCTGGCGGCTTGGTTGGCTGGTTCTGCCGCAAGACATGGTGCGCCCGGTGGAGTGCCTTGCGCAGAACCTCTTCATTTCCGCGCACAGCCTAAGCCAGCATGCCGCGCTGCGCGCCTTCGATTGTCGCGAGGAACTCGAGGGCCACGTGGCCCGCTATGCCGCGAACCGGGCTTTGCTTCTAGAGCGTCTGCCGGCTGCGGGTTTGTCGCGCTTGGCGCCCTCTGATGGGGCCTTCTACATCTACGCGGATATCGGCGATTTGACCAACGACAGCGCCGATTGGTGCCGTCGCGCTTTGGAAGAGACCGGCGTCGCCATGACGCCAGGGCTCGACTTCGACCCGGTGGAAGGCCATCGCTTCCTGCGGCTTTCCTTTGCGGGAGAAGAAGCGGAGATGGCCGAGGCCGTCGACCGCCTCGGCCACTGGATCAGCCGTTAGCTGAGCTTGTGGTTTCCCAAGCGCGGACACCTACCTGACGGCCGCGCTTGGGGAGCAACCTTGCGGGCTGTCGGAGCGTTAGCTGCCGAGCACCCGGTTCCACCAGCCTTTGCGGCGTGGCTTGTCGGGATCGCTGTCCTCGACGTCGGCCTGCGCCGCTGCGACGGGAGCGTCTTCGGCAGGCGAGGGGGCTGTGTCGACGTCTTCTTGACGCCGTCCATCTCCGTTGCCCGGCCCGGCAGCAACCGGCGCCTCAACGGGCTCGGCCCGCTCAGCTTCACTCTCGGCTGCCGGCGCCTCAGCCGGGGCGTCCGGCGATGCCTCTGTCTTCGTCTCGCTGGCGGCTTCATCGCTGTCTTCACGTGCGGCTGCCGCCTTGCGCGGGCGTCGGCGTCGCGACTTCGGCGCGCTCTGCTGCGGTTCCGGATGATCGGCTTCCGCGCCTTCGCTCGCCTGCGCGACTTGTTCCTCAGGGGCGGCCGCGGCGTCTTCGCTGTCGAGCAAGGCCTGCTCCTCTAAGCCCTCAGGAGCGGCACCGGCGGCATCCGCTGCCTCGACCGAACCGTCGTTTTCTCGGCGGTTGCGTCGTCGACCGCCGCGCTTGCCACGCCGCCGCCGAGAGCTCTTCTGCTCGTCGCCCTCTTCAGATCGCCCGCCTTCGGAACGCCCGCCGGCCGTCTGGCGCTCGCCTCGCTCGTCCCGCTCTTCGGCGGGGGCCGACCGGCCGCTTTGGCTGCCGCGCCGTCCGCGCCGGCGGCCACGGGCATCGTCTTGATCACCGTCTTCCTGGCGCTGTTCTCGTGACTCGATGGCAGGCGGCGCTTCGCCCTCCTCCACAACGCGAGCCAGGTTGTAATCCGATGGCGGTAAGCTGTCGTCGGCTCTAATCGTGACGCAGAGCCCGAAGCGGTCCTCGACGGAGAGCAGGTGACGGCGCTTCTCGTTGAGCAGGAAGAGCGCCACCGGGGAGGGGACTTTGATCTCCGCGTGGCCGGCGCCGTTCTTGATGGCCTCGTCCGTCAGGGCGCGCAGCACCTGAAGGCTCGAAGACTCCGGCGAACGGATGAAGCCCGTGCCGTGGCAGGTCGGGCAGGTGGACGAAGCGGTCTCGTAGATGCTGGGCCGCATGCGCTGCCGCGACATCTCAAGCAAGCCGAAGGGGCTGATGCGGCCAAGCTGAATGCGTGCCCGGTCATCCTTCATGGCCTCCTTGAGGCGCCGCTCGACTTCGCGGTTGTGGCGCGGGTCTTCCATGTCGATGAAGTCGACGACGATCAAACCGGCGAGATCGCGCAGGCGCAGCTGGCGGGCAACCTCGTCGGCTGCTTCCAGGTTGGTGCGCAGCGCCGTTTCCTCGATGTGCCGCTCCTTGGTGGCCCGGCCCGAGTTGACGTCGATAGAGACCAGCGCCTCGGTCGGGTGGATGACGATGTAGCCGCCCGACTTCAGCTCCACCTGGGCCTCGTGCATGGCATCGAGCTGCTCTTCGATGCCGAACTTGTGGAACAGAGGCACCTTCTCGTCGCTGTAGAGCTTCACCTTCCTGGCGTGGCTCGGCATCAGCGTCTTCATGAAGTCCTTGGCCAACTTGTAGCCGGCTTCGCCCTCGACCAGCACTTCTTCCATGTCGCGGGCATAGAGATCGCGGATGGAGCGCTTGATCAGGTTGCCTTCCTCGTGGATGAGGGCAGGGGCGGTGGACTCGAAGGTCTTGGTCCGGATCTCATCCCACAAGCGCATGAGGTACTCGTAGTCTCGGCGTATTTCGGCCTTGGTCCGCTGGGCACCCGCGGTGCGCACGATGACCGACATAACCTCCGGGATCTCAAGCTCGGAGAGGATTTCCTTGAGCCGGCGGCGGTCCTTCGGATTGGTGATCTTGCGGCTGATACCGCCGCCCTTGCCGGAATTCGGCATCAAAACGCAGTAGCGTCCCGCCAGCGACAGGTAGCTGGTCTGTGCCGCACCCTTGTTGCCGCGCTCTTCCTTGGTGATCTGGACCAGCAGCACCTGACGCCGCTTGATCACTTCCTGGATCTTATAGCGCCGTAGCAGACTGGCACGGCGGCGGCGAAACTCTTCGGTCTCGTCGCCGGTCAGCGTATCGACCGAATCTTCGCTGTCGATTTCTTCGACGTCCGCGTCCTCGCCTGACGACTCGCGCGCGCTGCGCCGCCTGGAGCCGCCGTCCTTGCCATTGCTCTCCCGTTTGGAGCGGGTGCTGCGGCGCCGGCTCGAGCGGCGCGTGCCGGAAGAGCGGCCCGACCTGCGGGACTCGCTGCCTTCCCGCTCGTCCGTGGCGGCAGGCTCGCTTGCGGCTTCGACGGGTTCGTCGTTGTCAGCAGGCGTATCGTCGGCTGCGCCGGCATAGTCCTCTGGTTCGGCAGAGACTTTGAAGTCTTCGTCGTCGATGACGGCGGGAACGGCGCCGCCACTACTACTATCGTCGCGGCCGTCCGGTTCGTCCGCAGCCTCCTCGTCGGCATCCTCAGAAGCCGCCTCGTCGTCCGCTGCATCGGTTCCATAGTCATCCGCCGCCGCCGTGCTCTGGACCTCGTCGTCCTCTTGGGCGTCGTCGGTCTCGGGGCCGGTCTCGGGCGGCGTTGAGGCCTGCGCCAAGTCGTCTGCAGCCTCCACCGGCTCCAGGCCAGCCTCCGCCTCGGCCGATGGCTCCTCGGCCGTTTCGTCCGTGCCTTCGTCGTTGGCAGGCCGCTTGGCAGCCTTGGCACTTCTGCCGCGGCTGGTCTTGCCGCTGCCACGCCGGCTCTTGCCTTTGGTCTTCGCTTTGCTTGAGGCCTCGTCGTCCTCGTCGATATCGCTGCTCAACGCGGCTTCTTCGGCAAGCAGCGCCTGCCGATCGGCGATCGGAATGCGATAGTAATCGGGGTGAATTTCCGTAAAAGGCAGGAAACCGTGCCGGTTTCCACCGTAATCGACGAAGGCGGCCTGGAGCGACGGCTCCACCCGGCTCACCTTCGCCAAGTAAATGTTGCCTTTTAGCTGTACCTTGTTGGGGTTCTCGTAATCGAACTCCTCAACGCGTCCATCTTGTACCACGACAACCCGGGTCTCTTCCGGGTGGCTCGCGTCGATTAACATACGTCGCGACATGAGATCTGTACTCCACACGGCGGTGCGCGAACCTGCCCGGCGGACCCGCCGAGCGGCGCGGACGCGCTGCCGCCTTGCTTTCTTGGTTGCGTTCTATTGCGCGGCTGACGATCGGTTGGTCAGTCACCTGACGCTCGTCCCCTGTCGGTTATGGGGCTGCGACCCGGAGTCGCCGCCACCGCAATGGTTGTGTCTGACAGCCAAGTCGGCTGCCGGGGTGGGCGCGATTGCCGCAATGGGGGCTGGTCGGCGCGCCTGAAACTTTTCGAGCCCGCGCAAGTGGCGCGGCGAGATCGAGAGTAACCTTCGGAAATCGGTGAAGTTTCCCTGTTTGAAGAGGGCCAGCCGTCGTTGCTGGTGCTGGCGCCCAAGATCCTCCGACCGGATTGGACTCCAAAGGTTGGCGCGAGCATAGACAGAAACACTTTCCTAGACAACTTGCTTTCTTATGAGTGGCTGAGTGCGGGCGGTGGCCCCGGGCGGTCGGCTCGGTGCCGCCGATTGTCCGCTGTTTCAAGTGCTTGCGGCGCGCTGCTGATACAAATATTTTGCTTTCGTCAACCGTAATCGTGGTATAGCGCGCAGCAAATGGCCTCGACTCAGCACACTGCGAAATCAAACGGGCGCTTTGCCCGAGGGATTATTTGGGCTTTTGTGGCCGCCCTGGGGCTATCCGTTGCTGATGCGGGCACCAGCGTGGCTCTCGAGGTCCGGGATGTGCGCGTTGGTGAGCACAGTGACAAGACACGCTTCGTGCTCGACCTCAGCGGCGAAGCAAGCTACCGGATCTTCACCCTGGCTGATCCCTACCGGGTGGTGATCGACCTGCCGGAAGTTCGCTGGCCGGGTGAAGTGGCCAATCTGCCGCAGCGCAGCGGCGTTATCCGCGAGCTTCGCTATGGCCTGTTCACGCCGGGTACGAGCCGCGTGGTGCTCGATATCGCTGCTCCGGTCGAGATCAGTAAGGTTTTTCAACTGCCACCGGCTGAGGATTTCGGCCACAGGCTGGTCGTCGACCTGACCCAGGTCGATCGCCAGCGCTTTATGGCGGCGCGCCCAGGCAGTGCCATCCAATCGGCAACCCCGCTTCCCCTGCCGCAGACAGCCATGCTTGCGCCAAAGCGACCGCAGGACCTGCGGCCGACAGTGGTCATCGATGCCGGCCACGGGGGGGTGGACCCGGGCGCCATTGGCGTGTCGGGCACGCATGAGAAGGACTTGGCGCTGCGCTACGCGCTCTCCCTCAGAGACGCTCTCGAAGCGAATGGGCGCTATCGGGTGGTTTTGACCCGGGACAGCGACTACTTTATCCCGCTCCGTCGTCGTGTCGCCCTAGCTGAGCAGGCTGAGGGCGATCTCTTCATCTCGCTGCATGCCAACACCCATCCCTCGCGCGAGATTAAGGGGGCGTCGGTCTACACCCTGTCCGAGACCGCGTCCGACGCCGAGGCGGCCCAGCTGGCGGCCAAGGAAAACAAGGCCGATGTCATTGCCGGCGTCGATCTCAGCAATCAGAACGAGGTCGTGTCACAGATTCTCATCGATCTTGCCCAGCGGGAATCCATGAACGTTTCCAAGTCTTTCGCTAGTGAATTGGTGGGAACGTTGGGTGAACGGGTGACTTTGTTGCGCAATACTCATCGTTTTGCCGGATTTGCCGTGCTCAAATCGGCCACCGTGCCGTCCGTCCTGGTCGAGATCGGCTACATGTCGCACAAGCAGGAGGAGCGGCAGTTGAAGTCGCCCAAGCATCGGGCGAAGATTGTTGCCGCGATCACGGCGGCGGTAGAGCGGCATTTCGGTCAGCAGCAAGCGCGGCGCTGACACGCAAACCGCGGCAAATGGGGTAAGCGTGCTGTGCAGGGGGACCGGCTTAGCCGGGCGGCGCGGCACCTGAACAAGATTGGAGTCGGCTGACGTGCGCTTTCTGCTTCGATGTCTCGGGCTGCTGATGGTGCTTGCACTGCTGGGGGCGGGGGGCGCCGCCGTGGTGCTCCATCACTTTAGCCAGGATCTGCCGGACTACGGCCAACTTGCCGAATACGAGCCACCGATCGTGACCCGCATTCATGCGGGCGATGGGCGTTTGCTCGCCGAGTACGCTGAACAGAAGCGGGTTTTCGTTCCGGTCGATGCTGTCCCCCAGCGCGTCAAGCAGGCTTTCATCTCCGCGGAAGATCAGGAGTTCTATCAGCATCCCGGCGTCGACTTCAAAGCCCTGCTGCGTGCCGTCGTCACCAATGTGCGCAATCTGGGCTCTAACAGGCGGCCGGTCGGTGCCTCTACCATCACGCAGCAGGTTGCCAAGAACTTTCTGCTGACCAACGAAGTCTCGATCGAGCGCAAGATCAAGGAGGCCATTCTCGCCTTCCGCATCGAACAGGCCTACAGCAAGGACAAGATCCTCGAGCTTTACCTCAACGAGATTTTCCTTGGACAGCGCTCCTATGGTGTCGCCGCGGCGGCCCTCAATTACTTCAACAAGTCGCTCGACGAGCTGAGCGTCGAAGAGGCGGCCTATCTCGCGGCGCTGCCGAAGGCGCCCAACAACTATCATCCGACCCGGCGGACCGAGGCCGCCGTATCGCGTCGTAACTGGGTCATCGGCCGCATGCTGGAGGATGGGCATATTGGCTATGCGGAGGCCGAGATGGCTTCGGCTCAGCCGCTGTCCACGGCGGTGCGGGCAGAGACCGAGATCGTAACGGCCGATTTCTTCGCTGAGGAGGTGCGTCGGGACCTGGAACGCATCTACGGCGAAGAAGAACTCTACGGCGGGGGGCTTTCTGTCCAGACCACCATCGACCCGACGCTGCAGCGTCATGCCGACGCGGCTTTGCGCGAGGGACTGGTCGCCTATGACCGGCGGCATGGATGGCGCGGCGCAGTGGCGCAGCTCGATCCTGATGTCGTCGACGCAGACTGGGCCGCCGCGCTCAAAGACGTCCCGCCTCCGGCCGCAAGCGGCGCATGGCAGCGGGCTTTGGTTCTGGCGCTGAGTGCAAATGCGGCCACGATTGGCCTGGTTGACGGCACTCAAGGCCGTATTCCCATGGCCGAGCTTGCCTGGGCTCGACCCACCCTGGAGGAGCAGAAGGTCGGCGCCCGACCGAACAGGCCTGGCGATGTGCTGGCGGTCGGCGATGTGGTGCTGGTCGAGCCGGTGTCGCAGGACAGCGAGGGCAAGGACTATGAGGCCGGAACCTACGGGTTGCGGCAGATTCCGGCGGTCAACGGCGGTCTGATCGCGCTCGACCCCCACACCGGGCGCATCCTGGCCATGAGCGGCGGCTATTCCTATGCGGCGTCGGTGTTCAACCGGGCCATCCAGGCGCGGCGCCAGCCGGGCTCGGCCTTCAAGCCCTTCGTCTACCTGGCTGCGCTCGACAACGGCTACACGCCGAGCAGCATCGTGCTCGACGCCCCCATCGTCTTCGACCAGGGGCCGGGCCAGGAGAAATGGAAGCCGGCGAACTACACAAGCAAGTTCTATGGGCCGACCACCCTGCGCATCGGGCTGGAGAAGTCGCGCAACCTCATGACCGTGCGGCTCGCTCAGGCGATCGGCATGGAAAAGGTGGCGGACTACGGGCAGCGCTTCGGCATCTACGATAGCTTGCCGACCGTCCTTTCCATGTCTCTTGGGGCTGGAGAAACGACCCTGCTAAGGGTCACCACCGCCTACGCGATGCTGGTCAATGGCGGCAAGCGCGTCACCCCAAGCCTGATCGATCGGGTGCAGAACGCCAACGGCGAGACGATTTATCGGCATGATACACGGGAGTGCCCGAACTGCCGTGCTCAGCGTTGGGAGGGGCAGCTGATGCCGCGCTTGCCCGACATCCGGGAGCAAGTCGCCGACCCCGTTAGTGCCTACCAGATCGTTGCCATGCTGCAGGGTGCGGTGCAGCAGGGCACCGGCGTGCGCCTTGCCTCGCTCGGCCGCCCGCTGGCCGGCAAGACGGGCACCACCAACGATTACCGCGACGCGTGGTTTGTCGGCTTCTCGCCCGACCTCGCTATCGGGGTCTACGTCGGCTTCGATGATCCCAAGACCTTGGGCAAAGGCGAAGCCGGGTCCCGCGCGGCCTTGCCGATTTGGAAGGCTTTTGCCGAGAAAGCTTTCGAAAACGAGCCGCGCACGCCGTTCCGCGTGCCGCCCGGCGTGCGCTTGGTGAAGGTTGCCCACGCCAGCGGCCAGCTACCGCGTCCCGGTGAGGGCAAGGTCATACTCGAAGCCTTTCGCGAGGGCTCTCAACCACGCAGCACTGGAAGCCGGCAGCTCCTGCAGCCCGTGGTGCGCCAGCCCGGGGTTGAGGGCAGCGAAGGTGAGACGGGCGCAACGGTGCCCTTGGCCGTCGAGCCGGCGCCGATCCCTGGCCAAAGTGGCATTTACTAGCTGTCTCGCGGCTTGCGAGGGCGGGGTCGCCACCCTACAAGTCTTAACGCAACATGCGTAGGAAGGAGCCTGGTCGTGCGGGCCGAACATCAAGCAGCCGTTGACGAGATCACTCAGTCTTTGGGCCTGCTGAGGAGGTATCTTTGACCTGGAAACCTCTCAGGCACGCCTAGCAGAGCTCAACACGCAGGCAGAGGCGCCCGACCTCTGGGACGATGCCGAACGGGCACAGGCGCTTATGCGCGAGCGTTCGCTGCTGGAAGAGCGGCTGCAAGGTTATCAAGCGCTGGAAAGCGGTCTTGACGATGCCGTTACGCTGCTGGAGCTGGGCGAGGCGGAGGAAGACGCCGAGAGCGTTTCCGAGGCCGAGGAGCAGTTGGAAAAACTGAAGGCGCGCGCCGGTAAGCGCGTGCTGGAGTCGATGCTCTCCGGTGAGGCCGATGCCAACGACTGCTATCTTGAGATCAACGCCGGCGCGGGCGGCACTGAAGCGCAGGATTGGGCTCAGATGCTGCTCCGCATGTATCTGCGATGGGCCGAGCGGCGCGGCTTCAAGACCGAGCTCCTCGAGGAGAGCCCCGGAGAAGAAGCTGGCATCAAGTCGAGCTCCTTAAAAATTTCAGGACACAACGCCTATGGCTGGCTGAAGACCGAGAGCGGCGTCCATCGCCTGGTTCGTATCTCGCCCTTCGACAGCCAAGCCCGGCGCCACACGTCCTTTGCCAGTGCCTGGGTCTATCCGGTGGTGGACGATGCCATCGAAGTCGACATCCAAGACAAGGACTTGCGCGTCGACACCTATCGGGCCTCGGGGGCTGGCGGGCAGCACGTCAACCGAACGGACTCGGCTGTCCGCATCACCCATCTGCCGACTGGCATCGTCGTTCAGTGCCAAAGCGACCGCTCTCAGCACCGGAACCGGGCGACAGCCATGGCCATGCTGAAAGCAAGGCTTTACGAACACGAGCTACAAAAGCGCGAGGCGGAAGCACAGGCGGAGGCCGACTCCAAGTCCGAAATCGGCTGGGGGCATCAGATCCGCTCCTACGTTCTGCAGCCCTACCAGATGGTCAAAGACCTGCGCACGGCAGTGGAGAAGGGCAATGCGCAAGGGGTTCTCGATGGCGATATCGACGATTTCCTCGAGGCGGCCCTGTCGCAGCGCATCGGCGGTGCATCTGCCTCTGAGGCGGCCCAATGAGGCAAGAAGCGGACTCGCGCTGAGTTTTCTGTTCTTTTGTTCGGCATTTGATCGATAAATAAAATATAATATTGTTCAAATAAAAACTTGCTGAACTCAACGATTGACTTGAGCAGTTTACCTTTTTTCAATCTCCTTAGTATGTAATGCGAGCATCTCGAGACTGACCAATGGAGGTTCAGGATGCTTGCCACCTTTAATCGACTGATCAAAGACGACGAGGGCGCGACCGCCATCGAATACGGCCTGATCGCCGGACTCGTCTCCGTTGCCGCCATCACCGCGCTGACCGCGATGGGTGGTTCTCTTGGCAACATGTTCGGCTTCGTGTCGAACGAACTCCAAAACGCCGTTAACAATGCTACCCCCGCCACCACTCCGTAATACACTGCGGGTGTAGCCAACACCCTTGGGGGTTGCGGAGTGGTGAAGCAACTTCGCCCTCGGCCTCCAAGATCGAGATTGACCGGCGTGCGGCCTACCGCGCGCCGGTTCGTCTTTCTGTCGGGACATAAAGACGTGCGATCGCGGTTCCAGCGCGACCAGAAAAGAGCGGGACAAAAGTGCGACATGGCCCCGCCTTAACCAAGCGCAGAGAAAGTCTTTTTAGTCTAGCGGATGGAGTACTTCACGTGCCGGGTCTGCAGGACGCGGCGGCATGCTGGAGGAGGCCGGGAAGGCAACCATGTCTACGCGTAAGATCATTCTTTTGGCTCTCGCACTGATCACCGGTGTCGGGACGCTCTATATGGCGCGCTCGCTGATGACGCCGCCGGAGCCCGTCGTTATCCAGACCCAGGCCCCGGCGCCCGCACCGATACCGGAGCGGTCCGTGCTCGTCGCGCGGCGCGATCTCCCGGCCGGTACGCTGATTCGCGACAATCACCTCGAATGGCTGCCGTGGCCGGAGACCGAAGGAGAGCTGGCGCGCTACATCGTGCGGCAAGACCAGACCATTGAGGACTTCTTCGGCTCAGTGGTCCGTCGCGGCATCGGCGTAGGTGAGCCCGTGACCGAGGACAGGTTGGTCAAGCCGGGTGAGCAAGGTTTCCTAGCCGCCGTCCTCGAGCCAGAGCACCGTGCTGTCTCGGTCTCGATCAACCCCATCACGGGCGTTGCCGGCTTCATCTTTCCTGGCGACCGCGTCGACCTGATCCTGACCCACAGCATCCCTTACGAGGGCGAGATGCCGATCGGCGAACGCCGGGTCACTGAAACCGTTTTGACCGATCTGCGCGTGTTGGCCATCGACCAGGAAACGAACGATCAGGAGGCGACCCCGCGCGTCGGCGAGATCGTGACGCTGGAGGTCGAACCGAAGCAAGCCGAGCTGGTCATCCTCATGAGCCAGATGGGTCGGCTTTCCCTGAGTTTGCGCAGTTTGGTTCGCGAAGACGAAGAGGATGAGGCGCCAATCGCTTCAACCCCCGTTGCCGCAGCAGAGCGCGCGGCAATCCAGGCCTCCACCGCAAAGGCGATGGAGGGACCGGATGCGCGCCCTGAGAAAGCCCGAGTTCCTCAGGTCAAACGGCCACGCCAAGAGGACATGACCGCGGCTGAACGGGCTGCAGCGCGGCGCTCCTCGATTGACCGGCCGTACGCCTGGGACAGCGATGTCAGCCACATCCTTCCTGGGCCGGGTACACACCGGGTTCGCGTAATGCGCGGCGAAGTCGTGGCTATCGAGCATTTCAGCAACTAGTGACGTGAGATGAAGCCGATGCAATGGCATGGCCGGGCAAGAAGCAAATTGGGTCGATGGAGTGCTGTCCTGGCGCTTCTGGTTGGGCTGCTGGCGGCGTCCTCAGCCGCTGCGCAGGTGCTCTCCATCGAAATCAACAAGGGGCGCACGATAAAGCTCGAGCGCCCAGCAGCCTCGGTTTTCATCGCTAATCCAGACATCGCCGACATTCAACTGATTACGCCGACCATGCTCTATGTCTTCGGCCGGGCGACGGGCGAAACCAGCCTGCTGGCGGTCGATGCGCGCGACCGAGTCATGATCGATCGTCCGATCAGCGTGAACCACAATCTCTCCGGGCTGCAGCGTGCGCTCAGGCGCGCCCTACCGGGACGCGAGATCACGGTCTCGACGGCGCAGACCGGTATCGTCATGAGCGGGCTGGTGACGTCCGCAAGCGAGGCCGATAGGGCGCGGCGCATCGCACAGCGCTTTATCGGAGAGGCGGACGAGATCATCAACGAGGTCGGCATCGAAGGGCCGCAGCAGGTTCAGCTACGGGTCAAGATCGTCGAGATGAACCGGGCCGTTGCCAAGCAGTTCGGGGTCAATCTGGAGGTTCTGGCGCAGTTCGGTGACTTCGGCTTCGCCTATGGCGCCTTCGACGACATTGTCTTCGGCGATGGAGGCGGCCTTCTGCGCTCAAACGATGGTGCCAATAACACGCTGCTGCAATTCAATTCGGATGATGTGAGCGTTAACGCGCTGATCGACTCCCTGAACGAAAACGGTTTGGTGCGCCTCTTGGCCGAGCCCAATCTGACGGCGATATCGGGCGAAACGGCGAGTTTCCTGGCCGGCGGAGAGTTTCCGATTCCGATCGACACCGACGACGGCATTGCCATCGAATTCAAGGAATTCGGTGTGCAGCTGAACTTTACCCCGACCATCATCGGCGACGGTCGCATCAACCTGCACGTCCGCCCGGAAGTGAGTGCCACTTCCACCGCCAATGCCATTCAGACCGGCTCGGGCACCGTGCCGTCGCTCGTTTCCCGACGCGCAGAGACGACGGTCGAGCTGGGCAGTGGACAGTCCTTCGCCATTGGCGGGCTGTTGCGGGTTGATGACCGTTACGACATCGACAAGCAGCCGTTGTTGGGTGACATCCCGATTTTGGGCGTCCTGTTCCGTTCCAGCTCCTTCCAGCGCGACGAAAGCGAGTTGGTGATTATCGTGACGCCCTATCTGGTGAAGCCGGCCTCGTCTCCCGATCAGCTGGCGACCCCGGCGGATGGCTTCGTGCCGCCAAGCGATTACGAGTTCTTCATCGAGGGCGACTACGTCGGCACACCGGACGGCTATGAGGGCGGGAGCGCCACTGCGCCCGACGAGCCGGTGGGTAACTTCGGCTTCCTTCTGCAATAGAGGTTGGTGATGATCAGGCGTCATATCTACGCGAGCTGTTTCTTTGCCGCCGCCGCATTGCTTGGCGCCTGCGCTCAGCAGGACCAGCCGCCGCAGGAGGACATCAAGCGGGTCGTCGTCAAGGAGTTTGACTCGCTCCATGCCGTTCGCTTTCAGAGCGGCAATGTGATTGTTTCGCCCGCGGAAGCGGAGCGATTGCTCGGTTTCATGCGGCGAATCAACCCAAGCGATCGCGACAAGATCCTGGTGGAGTACCCTGGCCGCGTCGACAGCAGGGGCACCGAGCTAAGGCGCGCCGAGATCGTCGCCAAGCTGCTGGCCAAGCACGGCTACTTGGCCAAACCCTTTTCCCTGCAAGAGCAGGCCCCGGACTTGATCCGCGTTTCTGTCAGCCGGGTCGTCGCCCAGGCGCCGGACGACTGTCCCAATTGGTCGCCGCTGACTTTCCAAGAAGACATTGCCAACGGCGTCGGCTCCAATCTCGGCTGCTCTACGGCGCATAATCTCTCGGTGATGATTGCGGATCCCCATGACCTGATCGAGGGCCGTGATGGCGGCCCGGCCACGTCAGATCCGGCTGTTCTGGGGCAAGAGCGCTATCGCAAAGGCGAGAAGAAGGAGTTCCTGGAAGGAACGATCGTCGGCATCGGAGGGGGCGGTTGATGGTAGAGGCGGCCGAACAGCTACCCGAGAGCAGCCTGATTACTTTCAACCCTGAATTCATGGCGGTGGTGGCCGACGATGAGACGCGCCATGCGGCCAGTGTTGCTGCGCAAGCCCAAGGCTGGGAGGACAGCGCGGTACAAATCGGCAACATCGAGCACCTGGATGGCCTGGTCAATTCGATGCAGGCGCCGCGCCTCTTGGTTGCGGATCTCGACGGCGCTGTGGACCCGGCCGGAGCCCTGCTTTCGCTCGCTGTCGAATGCGGCGACCGTTGCGGCATCGTTGCGGTCGGTTCGACCAACGATGTAACGCTCTATCGTGCCCTCAAGACAGCCGGTGCGGCAGACTACTTGGTCAAGCCGGTGACAACCGAAGCTTTGCTGGAAGCGCTCGGCGCCGTGGGACGGGCCAGCGGAACCACTCGCATGCCGGCAAAGGAGGGCCAGAAGCAAGGCAAGGTCGTCTGCGTCATCGGGGCACGGGGCGGTGTCGGCGCCAGCGCGATGGCCGTCAACTCGGCCTGGTTCCTTGCCCACGAGTACAAGAAGAAGACGGTCATTCTGGACCTTGACCTGCATTTTGGGGTCAGCTCGTTGGCCTTGGACCTGGAGCCAGGCCATGGGCTCCGAGAGGCCTTGGAATCGCCGGACCGCCTAGACAGCCTCCTACTCGTCTCCTCGCTGGTCAACGAGAGCGACAATCTCTGCATTCTCGGCGGCGAGGAGCCCCTTGAGCAGGCTATCGACTTCGAGAACGCCGGTATCGGAACCCTTTTCGACGAGCTGGCCAACCAGTTTGACTGCGTCGTGGTCGATATGCCGCGCGTTCTCATTCCTCGGCACCGGCACATCCTTGCGAAGTGCAACGACGTCTATCTGGTGACGGACTTCACTCTGCCTGCCCTGCGCGACTGCGGCCGTATCCTGGAGGTGATCGATGGGCTTCACGCCGGCTTCACCTGCCATGTTGTCGGTAGCCGCATCGGTAAAGAGCGTAGCGGTCAACTCGACAAAGCGACCTTCCAGCGCAACCTGAAGCGGAACGTCGAATTCGTGCTGCCGGAAGACTCCAAGACCTTCGCCAACGCTGCGAATGCCGGCAAGACCGTCGGGGAGATGGCGCGCAACGCCGTCGTGTCGAAGACCTTCTCGCGTATCGCCAAAGACTTGGCGGCAAGTGAGGACAAGGAGCCGAAGAAGGTCGGGCTCCTCGGAAAGCTCAAGCTATTGGTCCATAAGTGATGGGACTGTTGGGGTCACGTCGTAGCCGTGGGGGAGGGCGCGCAGAGGATGGCCGCGAGGGCACGGCCGCGCCCTCAGACAGCGACCAGGAACTCGACCTTAAGCAGATTGGCGAGCGGGTGTTGCCCGCGATGCTGCACGAGTTGCCACCGGAAAAGGCGGCCACGATGCAGCGCGGCGAAGTTGCTCGGGCCATCAAGGAGCAGTTGCCTGGGCTGCTGAAACAGAATGGCGTGACGCTCAATCTGCTCGAACAGCGAGATCTCGTCACCTTCCTAATCAACAAGATTCTTGCCATGGCGCCGAAGCCGCCGGAAAGCGAGGACAGCGCTCCACCATCGGCAGGTGGGACCGCGCTGCAGCGCTTCGCGCAAAAGAAGATGGGAGGCACTGCGCCTGGGCAGGCCGGAGCCTCGGTCCGCAAGCAACCAAGCGCCGACGACGGCAGCGGACACCAGCCGGCACGCAGCCTGCAGGATCTGGTCACCAGCAAACCGGCGGCCGGGGCGGTGGAAACGCCGAAGTCGGTGGAAGCGGCGATGCAGCGCATCCAGCCGCTGCTGCTCGAACGTATCGACACGGCGGCCGCAGCCTCCCTGAGTCGCGACGAGCTCTTCGGGCAGGTCGGCGAGCTGATCGGCGAGCTGCTCGCCGAGGCCAAACTGCAGCTCAACCGGCAGGAGCGGGAGCTTCTGGTCGACAAGCTGCTCGACGATATGCTGGGCCTGGGACCTCTGGAGCCGCTGCTCGGCGACGAGTCGGTGACCGACATCATGGTCAACGGGCCGAAGCAGATTTACGTCGAGCGCAAAGGCAAGCTGACGCTGACCAGCGCCAAATTCCGCGACGACCAGCATGTCATGTCGGCGGCGACGCGCATTGTCTCGGCGGTGGGCCGCCGGGTCGACGAGTCGGTGCCACTGGTCGATGCCCGCTTGGCCGATGGCAGCCGTGTCAACATCATCATTCCGCCCTTGGCGATCGACGGCCCGACGATCTCCATCAGAAAGTTCGCCAAGAAGAAGATCACGCTGGACGTGATGGAGCGTCAGAACAACATCTCGACGAACCTCGGCAAGGTGCTCCGCATCGCGTCCCGCTCGCGGCTTAACATTCTGATCTCGGGCGGTACGGGGTCCGGTAAGACGACCCTGCTCAATGCGCTATCGCAGATGATCGACCCCGGCGAGCGCATCGTCACCATCGAGGATGCCGCTGAGCTGCAGCTGCAGCAGCCGCATGTGGTGCGCCTGGAAACCCGTCCGGCCAACCTGGAGGGCAAGGGCGAGATCACCATGCGAGATCTGGTCAAGAACGCCCTTCGAATGCGCCCTGACCGCATCATCCTGGGCGAGATCCGCAGCAGCGAAGCTATCGACATGCTGCAGGCCATGAACACCGGTCATGACGGCTCGCTCGGCACCATTCACGCCAACCGACCGCGCGAGGCCCTGATGCGCCTGGAGAACATGGTCGGCATGGCGGGGGTCAACCTGTCGCCTATGGCCGTGCGCACCCAGATCGCTTCGGCCGTTGATATGATCGTTCAGATCAGCCGCATGCGCGACGGTATCCGCCGCGTCACCCACGTCAGCGAGGTGATGGGGATGGAAGGCGACGTCATCATCATGCAGGACCTCTTTCTCTTCAACTTCACCGGAGAGGGGCAAGACGGCGAACTGCTTGGAGAGTTCAAGCCCTCGGGAATTCGGCCGTACTTCACGCAGAAGGCGGCCTATTTCGGCCTCGACAAAGCACTGCTGGACGCCGTGTGATGGAACTGACCAACGAAACACTGCCCTTCATCGTCGCCGGGGGGATGGTGCTGACGATTCTTGTGCTTGGCTTCGCACTCGCTGGAGACGGCCCTTCCGGCAGTCAGGTCAAACGGCGGCTGAAGCGAGTCAGCAGCGACAAATCGCTGCGCGATGAGGCCTACGTTTCCGTGCGCCGGCGCGACGTCGATGCCTCGGCGTCGCCGGTCGGTCGCATTCTGGCTGCTTTGGTGCCGGCGCCGAAGAAGATGCGCGCACGGCTCGACCGGACCGGACGCTCGATCTCGCTCAGCCAGTACCTCGTCGCCAACGTTCTTGTTGCCGGGCTGTTTCTGCTGGTCTTCAAGGTGGCGGCGTCGCTGGCCTGGATCGTCGCGGTCCCCTTGTCGATAGCCGCGGGGCTCGCTCTACCGCACATGGTGGTCGGCAAGATGGCCGACCGCCGCACCACCAAGTTCATCGAGAGTTTTCCCGATGCCATCGACTTGATGATCCGCGGCCTGCGATCCGGTCTGCCGGTGACGGAATCGATCAAGGCCGTGGCGGCGGAAATGTCGGACCCCGTCGGAACCGAGTTCCGACACGTGGCCGACGCCCTCAAGCTCGGCTCCCCCATAGAGGAAGCGATGTGGAGCGTTGCGCGTCGCCTGCAGATCCCTGAGTTCAAGTTTCTGGTCATCGCCATGTCCATCCAGCGGGAGACGGGTGGCAATCTCGCGGAGACGCTCGGCAACCTCTCCGTCCTGTTGCGCCAGCGTAAGCAGTTCAAGCTGAAGATCCGGGCCATGTCGTCTGAGGCGCGGGCCAGTGCCTACATCATCGGTTCTCTGCCCTTCGTCACCTTCGCCCTGATCTATCTCGTCAATCCCGGCTACGTGATGATGCTGTTCGAGGATTTGCGAGGCATGGTGATGGTTGGCCTCGCGTTGAGCTCTATCTCCGTCGGTGCCTTTGTCATGTCGAAGCTGGTGAGGTTTGAGATCTGATGTTCGAGAGCACGCTGGAGAATCTGCCATTCGGCCTCGAACCAGTCGACTTCGCAGCGCTGTTGGCAGCACTGGGTGCTGTCAGCGTCTTTCTGCTCATCTGGTACGGCCTTATCGAGCGCGATCCGCTGCCCGCCCGTCTCAAGGCTCTTGATGAGCGTCGCATGGCGCTGCGGAGCGGACTGACCGACACGCGGCGCCGCAAATCCTTGGTCGACAAGGGCGACATCATGCGGCGGGTGGTCGACCGCTTGAAGCTTATGAGCACCAACACGGTCAAGAGCACGCGGGCCAAGTTGGCGCCGGCCGGCTTTCGCAGTCGCGATGCCATGGTCACTTATCTTTTTGCCAAGTTCTGTCTACCGCTCGTCTTCGGCGTTGGCTCCGTCACCTGGCTTTACCTCGTAAACCCTTGGGACTTCCAGACGACGACATCGATGGGTTTGAGCATGCTGATGGTCGGCCTCGGCTACCTAGCTCCGGATATCTACGTCAAGAATGCCGCTGACAAGCGCTTGCATATCATCCGCCGCAACCTGCCGGACGGCTTCGACCTCCTGGTCATTTGCGCCGAGGCGGGTCTCAGCCTCGATGCGGCACTCGACCGGGTATCGAAGGAAATGGCCCAGGCCTGCCCGGAGCTCACCGAGGAACTGGGGCTAACTGCTGTCGAGCTTGGCTTCCTTCCTGACCGCATGATGGCATTGGAGGCGCTGGCCGAACGGGTGCCCTTACCGACCGTTCGGGCACTGATCAATACGCTGCAGCAGACCGAGCGCTATGGCACGCCGCTGGCGCAGTCCTTGCGCGTGCTCTCTGCTGAGATGCGACACGAGCGGATGATGAAGGCCGAGGAGAAGGCCGCGCGTCTGCCGGCCGTGCTGACAGTGCCGATGGTGATCTTTATCCTGCCGCCGCTGTTTATCGTGCTGATCGGCCCCGCGATTCTGCGGACGCTGGACGCGATCGGTGGCATGTAAACGGCTACTCTGCTCCAAGCGGCGACCAGCACGCTGCTTGGTATGCTGGTGATTGCCAGTGCCGGCGGGGTTGTCATCCTGCGCCGCTGACTCCTTGATCTCTTTGGTATCTCGACTTTTTGGCTTTGGGCTGCGCTGACGCGCTGCAGGCTCTTTGCATTTGGCGAGCCCTCTGCCAGCTTTCGACGTGGGCCTGATCCGGCGCAGCGCGGCTCCGGAAGAGGCACAGCGAAGGAGACTAAGATGACACGCACAATCCGTTCGATGATCAACCGTAGGGCCTTGGCCCTATCGCTGGCGGCATCCCTGGTCGCCGGCACGGCGCTGGCGACCGATTTGGTTCCCGGAACCCAAATAGGGACCTCGGCGCTCGAGATCGTCTCTGCCCTGGCGGCGCAGGGCTATGAAGTGATCGAGTACGAGCATGAGACGGACGAGATCGAGGTTGAGGCGGAAAAGGACGGCCAGCGCCTGAAACTGGAGATCAACCCGACGAACGGAGAGATTACGAAGGTCAAGGCAAGGAGCAGATAGCACGGCCGAGCAAACCTAGGGCCAGACGAACTGCGGTCCGCTGAGCCGTCTCCTACCTCGGTTCAGGCCATTTGCCACCGATGCGATTGCGCGGTGTTCTGCCATCAAACTGCAACTAAAGGAGGGCGGTTTCACACTTCTCACGAGATCATATTCTCGTTACTGTTTTCCGGTCGAAAAGACGCCAAACGGGGTGCTCAGCGGGGCTCGAAAGACAGGAGGAAGGCATGACAGGGGTGTTTTGTCGGAAAGCTATGACGTTGGTGGTTGCAAGTGTTGCGGCGCTAGCCGTCAGCGCACCTGCGGTCTTGGCCCAAAGTGAATATCCATCGGGATTCAATCTCCGAAAGGGTATGGGGCAAGGCGGAACCGGCGCTTATGGCTCCTTCGATCTCAATGCCGGTCAGAAGCAGACCATATCCAACCTGAAGGGCGATCGGCTGCATCGCATCTGCATCAGCGGCAGCTCGATCAATGTCATGGCCAACGGCAATGTCTTTGCAATCGACAGTGGCGATTGCATCGACATTGAAGCCAGTTCGGTCGAGGTCGAGAATCCTTCGGGCGGTGGCGAAGCGATCGGCACCTATGAGAGCTATCCAGTGGGGCCGCGTCGGCGGCAGCAATAGCGGAAATCACTGCCGGCAATTCAGTATCGTACTTTGTGCACGCTCATAAGCAGACGCTTACACGCTTGGTCGTAAGCCGTCTGCTTATCGAGCGCCGCCTGTCGGTCTCCGAAGTTTGCTTCATCCGGCGCAGACCTGCCCGGGAAAAGCGAATGGAAGGAGACTTACATGTCACGCACAGTCAACTCGATGGTTGGTCCCAAAATCCTGGCGCTCTCAATGGCGGCCGTCTTGGCAGCCGGCACGGCGTTGGCTGCCAATCTGGCCCCGGGCGTCAAGCTCGGCACATCGGCGCAAGAGATTTCCTCCGCCCTCGCGGCGCAGGGCTATGAAGTCCTGAAGTACGAACGCGAGGACGATGAAATCGAAGTCTATGTGCGGAAGGACGGTCGGCGCTTCGAGCTGGAAATCGATCCCACCACGGGTCAGATCCTGGAGGTGGAGGACGAGGGCTGATGGCCGGAGCGGCCGCTGACAGCAATGCCGCCGAGCGGGTCTCCGAGTTCAAGACTTGGGACCCGCTCGTTCGCCTCACCCAATAGGGCATTGCCGCCGCGGCTCTGCTCAACGGCTTACTGGTTGAGGATGGCTCGCTAGTTCACGTCCGGCTCGGCTATGGGGCTCTCGCCTTGCTGGCGTTGCGGCTCATCTGGGGCTGCTGGGCACGGAGGAGGCCCGCTTCTCTTCTTTTCCCCCAAGCTTCAGTACAGCCGTCCGTCACGCCGCCGATCTCCTGGCTGGCAAGCGGCAACTACATCGCTCTTACAATCCGCTTGGGGCTCTGATGGTTTACGCACTGTGGGGCACACTTGCTGTGGTCTTGCTGACCGGCGTGATGCTGGAAAGTGCTCCCTTTCCGGACAGGAGCTCGGCCTATGAGGTCGCATCGCGCTTCGATGCCGCCGAAGCTGAGGAGGCCGGGGGCCCTTTGAGCGAAATTGTCGAGGAGATCCATGAAGCGGCCGCCGACTTCCTGCTCTTCCTTGCCGCCCTGCATGTCGGCGGCGTGTTGCTGCAATCGCGTCTCGGTGGTGCTAGCCTCATCCGCAGAATGACGACTGTGTCGAAGAGCGATCAAGGCAGCGGATGACAGGCGTGAAGCCACAGGACATAAGGGGCCGATCGGACGTCAGGCCCATGCGGCGAGAGAAGGGGTGGGCAACCGGGCTTGCCCTCGTTCTAGCGGTGCAGGCGTTTTGCGCGGTGTTCTTCGTAGCCGACGTCGTGGTCGATTTTCACTGGGTGGGTCTGGACCTCCATCATGCCTTCGAGGCAGTGGTGGCACTTGCTCTCGTCGCCGGCGTCATCTTTGGCGGGTTGGAAATGCGGCGAACGCTTGAGCGCATGCGCCGAGCCGAGGCCGCTCTTTCGCTCGCGTCTGGGGCGTTTGGCCAGATGATCGATACCTACTTTGAGCGGTGGGGGCTGACGCCAGCGGAAGGCGAGGTCGCTTTGCTCGCTCTGAAAGGTTTCGAGGTGTCGGAGATTGCCGGCTTGCGGGGCGCGGCCAACGGCACCGTACGCGCGCAGTTGGCCCGGGTCTACGCAAAGGCCGGTGTTTCCAATCGGACACAGCTTGTCTGTTTGTTTATCGAGGACTTGCTCGATAGTCCGCTCACGGGCGCAGACATCGCGCAAAAGGCAGATTTAGGCGCCGAGCGCCGGAGTGGCGCGGTCTCCGGCTGACTGCGCTTTCGGCCTAGTTTGCCGAGCTCTCTGTGCCGGCCTTGAAAAGGGTGACGGGCGGCTGTTCGGCCTGCAGGTCACTGCGACTCGAAGCTGCCGGGCTTGGAAGCGGCGAGGCATGGTAGGTCAGCTCGGCGAGCAAGATCAGGCTGCCGCTATCCTGGCTGTCAGCAAGGTTCGCAGCCTCGTCTGAGCCCTTCTGAGTAACTGGATGGGCGGCGGCCTCGGCTAGCTTCGGAGGGGCGCTGCCAGTCGCTTTATCCGAGGCTTTTCTCGGGCTTGGACCGCTGTCCTCGGTCGGTTTCGAGCCCTTGCTGCCTTTTCTGCTCTCGTCGCCGGCAGGCAGCGGAGGCGCGATTGCGGCCGTGGTCTCGCCTGCGAGGGTGTTGGCCGTTGCATGCGGGGTTGTCCCAAGGCCGGGCTTCGTGGCGGTCGCCCGAGCGGCTTCGGGGCGTGTAGCGGTGGGCGCCTGGGAGGGTTTCTTTGCCTTGGCGGTGGGCTTCGGCTCGCTCGCTGCTGGCTTAGTGTCCTTCGGCGGTATAGGCGCGCGCGCCTCATTGCGCGTTGCGGTGGTCGGTTTGGACGCTGAATTCTTAGCCGTTGCCTTTCCGGCGGGAGTCAGGGGCTTTGGTGCCGGCTCCTCGGCCTCGGCTGTGGCCGGAGCGGGTGGGGGCGCAACCGACTCCACGGGCGGTCGCGCCAGACTGCTCAACTGGCGCGGGAACTGCTGAGAGCGAAAGTAGGCCATGTTCTGCTGCATGCTCGGGCGATCGAGATCGTGCGACATCATCTCGGCCGCCTCGCGCAGCTTGCCTGCCAGGCCGTAAGCTAAAGCAAGATTGTGCCGGTGCCGCGCCGTGGTGCCTGGCAGATCGACGGCAAACTGCAGCACTTCGATGGCATCATCGAAACGGCCGGCCCGGGTCAGAGAGTGACCCAGATTGTTCAAAAGCGAGGTATTGCGCGGCGCGAACGACAAGCCGGAACGGAAGGTTTCTTGCGCTTGCTCGTGATCGCCCATGAGATCGTAGGAGACGCCGAGGCCGATGAGGCCCTCGATATTGTCCGGCTGCTCTTCGACCAGTCGCTGGAACTGCAGGCTGGCCGCATAAGGTCGATTGAGACCGATCAGGCTGCGCGCCAGTCCGAGACGTGCCTCGACGTCCGTCTCGTCCATAGCCAGGAGTGACTTGTAGGCTTCCGATGCTTCCAGCGGATGGCCCATCTTAAGCAAAACCGGGCCTAGGCGACGGAGAGGCACTTTGGCATCGGGGCGCTGGAAATGGGCCTCGCGATAAAGCACGGCCGCGGTGCCAAGCTCACCTTTGGCCGCTGTGGTGTCGGCGACCTCCAGCAGCTGCTCCCAGGATCTGCCGGCCTCGACTGAACTGGGTACGCCTGCTGTCATCGAAGCGCCCGCCGCTGGACGGGAGGGGGAGTCCATGTTGGCACAGCCGGCCAGCAAGGCAGCGCTCGACATCAACGCGGCCAGCAGGCGGTGTTTGGGCTTGGAGCGGCGTAGCTGCAGGCGTTCGAGCATCTCTTTACACCTCGGGAAACTGAGGGATTTCAAGCTTCAAGGCGCTGGGAGGGGCAGCGGCTCAGCCTCACCATTCTAGGAGCGTATTGCCGTAGGGAGTATTGAGCTTCGCAGTTAAGATAGCCTGAATTGGCTGGCTTCGGCTGCGGCTGCGGCTGCGGCTGCGGCTGCGGCTGGGCGCGAGGGGCTAAGCCTTTGGCGGCAAAGCGCAAGACCTTAGCGCTTTCCTAACCGAGCTCTCCATAAGCTCCCAGTCCCGATTTATGCAGACAGGGGGCTGCCAAGATGTCGGATCAAGCACTTACGGTCGCCGACGTGCACGCGCTGCAGCGCGATCCTACGGCTGAGGGCCGTATCGGCGTACTCTCTAAAATTGTCTCGCAAATGGAAGGGCAGGCGCTTGCCGAGAACGAACAACAGCTTGCCTATAGCATCCTGGAAAAACTCGCCGGCGACGTCGAGGAAGCGGTTCGTAGTGCCCTGGCCTGGCAGATCTGCAATTCGCCGATGCTCTCCCCGGAACTGGCCAAGAGGCTTGCGCGGGACGTGGCGTCCGTCGCTCAACCGGTTCTGCAGCACGCCGATTGTCTCGATGACTCTTTCCTTGTCGAGGTGATCAAGGAAGGCGACGAAGACAAGCAAATCGCTATCGCCTTGCGCCCGGAGGTCTCCGAAGACGTGAGCGAGGCCTTGGTCGATACCGAGAGCGCGCAAGTCGTCCTTAATTTGATGCGAAACGAAGGCGCCCGCTTTTCCGACGAGACACTCGATCGGGCCTGGGACAGCCATTCAGGCTCGTCGGAGATCGTCGAAGCCATGGCGGCACGCGAGGGGCTGCCGGGCGAACTGGTCGAACGCATGGTGTTCAAGGTCTCGGAGTGTATCCGCAAGAACCTGGTGGCGCGCTATCGGGTTTCTCCCGTGGTTCTGCGGTCTTTGGTGGAGAACGCCAGAGAGTCGGTAACCATGCAGCTCATCAAGCCCTTGGTTGCGGAAGGTGCCAACCTGGAGTCGCTGGTTGCGCATATGCTGTTGTCGAACCGCCTGACGCCCTCGGTCTTGTTCCGCGGCCTTTGCTCCGGGGACCTGAATTTCTTCTTTCATGCGCTGTCCGCGCGCGGGCGAGTCAGCCTGGCCAATGTACGCCGTCTGGCGATCAAGGGCGGGGACAAGGGACTGCGGGCTCTGCTGGAGCGTTCCGACGTCACCGGGAGCATTACCTTGCTGTTCGAGACGGCGATGGAGGTGGTGCGCGAGACGGGCTATCAGGAAGGCAGCGCGGCATCCCGGGCCCAATTCCAGATCGCCGTTCTCGCAAGGCTTTACCGCGAATTCAACGGTGATGAAGATGAGCGTATCCAGGAGCTCCTGCTCCAGGCCTTTGACGGCAAGTCGGACGAGCTGATCGGCCAGGCGCTAGAGATGAGCGAGGACGTGCCGGCGTTGGAACGCTTGGCGAGCTAGCGGAAAGGCTCTAAGACCCGCCGAGGCGTGACTGCGGTTCGGCGGGAGGCAGCGTGGCGAGCGGGCAGGCGGTAGAGCCGGCAGGACAGGACGAAGCAATCGCCTTCCTGTCTGACCCAGATCATTATCCCGACGGCGTCGACAACGTGGTTCGGATCGACACCCACGCGGCGGTGATCTTCCTTGTCGGTGACCGTGCTTACAAGATGAAGCGACAAGTGCGCTTCAGCTTTCTCGATTTCACCACACTGCCGCAGCGGGAGCGGGCGATACGCGCGGAGCTGGCGCTCAATCGCGCCAACGCGCCAGACATCTACCTCGAGGTCGAAGCCTTGCGGCGACAGCCGGGCGGTGGTCTTGCCTTCGATGCCGATGGGCCGGCAGTCGAGTGGCTTCTGGTCATGCGGCGCTTTGACGAGACCCAGACTTTGGATCGTGTCAGTGAGCGCGAAAGTCTGTCTCGCGCTTTGCTCGATGACCTGAGTGATGCGGTCCTCGTCTATCATCGCGAAGCACCGGTTTTGGCTCCGCCTTTCGGCGGGGCGGAGGCGGTCGAGCGCCTGATCGCGGAAAATGGCGTCGATCTCGCAGCTTGGCCGGAGCTTTTTCCGCCCGAGATGACCGCAGCGCTGCAGAGCGAGACGCAGCGCTGGCTGGACCGGCTGCGCGGTCGGCTCGATCGCCGCAGGACCGAGGGGCGGGTGCGGCGGTGCCACGGCGACCTGCATCTTGGCAACATCGTCCGCTGGCGGGGCCGGCCGTTGCTTTTCGACTGTATCGAGTTCAGCGAAGAGATCGCCGGCATCGATATCTTCTACGATCTCGCCTTCCTGCTCATGGACCTTGTTCATCGCGGCCTGGTCGCCGAAGCCAATCAGGTGCTCAATCGCTATCTGCTCTTCGCCGACGACTATGAGGGTTTGGCGGCTTTGCCGCTCTTTCTCTCGCTGCGCGCAACGGTCCGGGCGAAGGTCTCGGCACCGGCCGCTGCCGCACAGACGGATCTCGCGACGGCACGCCACCTTAGAGAAGAAGCCGCAACTTACTTTGCCGAAGCACGAAACTACCTGGCGCCGGCTCCCGCGCGTTTGGTCGTGCTCGGCGGTCTATCCGGCACCGGCAAGTCGACCTTGGCCGCCCGCCTTGCCCCATATCTTGGATCAGCCCCCGGCGCCGTCTGGCTGCGCAGCGACAGCCTGCGTAAGGTGCTGCTTGGCAAGCCGCTGGACGCGCCGCTCGGTAAGGAGTCGTACGCCGCGAACGTCACAGAGCGTGTGTATGGCGAGCTGTGCGCCCGGGCCGAGCGCTCGCTTACGGCGGGACGCTGTGTCTTGATCGACGCCGTGCATGGCCGGCCGGCGGAGCGCGACGCCCTTGAGGCGCTTGCCGAACGGCTGGGCGTGCCCTTTCAGGGCCTGTGGCTCGACGCACCGCTCGACGTGCGCACGGAACGGGTCGGTGCACGTCGCGGTGATGCGTCCGATGCCGATGCTGCCGTCGTTGCGCAGCAGGAAGCCTACGACCTTGGAGAGATCGGCTGGGCACGTCTCGATGCCGGCCAGCCTCTTGCCCGCCTGGAGGAGCAGGCAAGAAACCTGCTCTAACGGGGGGCTGGGTTCTCCGCTTTGTAGCCTTGCCCGTAGAGGAAGGTGAAGGCGCCGATGCGGATGCCACGCGTCACCGGAAGGGCCTCGTGCAACAGCGAGCAGGAGAAGATGAGCGCGCCGCCGGCCTCCGGCCGATAGACGTCTTCGCTGAATTCGGCGAACTTCACGCCGCCGCCCTCGTAGTCGTCGTTGAGGTTGATGGTCACGGCAAAGCGACGCTCGCGTGTGCGCTCCGTGATGTTGTCCCGGTGGGGGCGAAAGTAGTCGCCGCGCCCGGCGTCATAGGCACCGATGCAGACGCGCTCCATCGCCCCGATGCGGAACTGGAAGGCTTGCAAAAGCTCAGGGGCCAGGCGGCTCTTGATGGTCTGCATCAAGAGCGGGTTGAAGCTGTCGTCGGCCACGTGGTCGAGGCGGCTCTTGAGCGAGTGATAGTGGGTGTTGGCGGGCTTGTTTTCGGCGCCCTCCGCGTAGGCGCGGCTCGGCATGGCGACCTGTCCCTCTTCGTGGCCGCCGCGCCAAGCGGCAATGGCGCGCTCGCGAAGGGCAGGGCCGAAGACGCGGGGGACAAGAAGCACCGGCGCCTGCCGGCTGATCGTCTGTCCTGCCGGTGTTGGTATTTGCCCGGCCAGAAAGGCCAGGGCGCGCTCGGCTTGGTCGCTGCCACCGGGGAAGGCGGCCAACACGCGCTGATTTCGGTCAAGCAGATAGGCCGTGCAGGGTTGTTCCGCCACGGCAATCCGCGCGCTCAACTCTAGCCCATAGGATGCGGCGACGGCACCGTCTTGATCCCAATAGAGCGGATAGGGAAGGGCGAGGTCCGCCTTCGTGGCCCGGATCGAGCCGAGGTCTTCGCGGCTGACTGCGATCGCTGCGGTGCCGGCGGCTTTCAACGCGTCGGCCTGCGCCGCCAGCCCCTGCAGCGCGGCCGTGGCCTCCGGGGACTGCCGTGAAGGATAAAACAGCAGCAGCATCATGTTGCCGATGAAGCGGTCGTAGAAACGCTCGACCCGCCCCTCCGCATTGCGCAGGGCGAAGTTGGGCCCGCGCTGACCGGGGTCGAGCAATGCCGGCGGCGCCAGCGGCCTTGGAGCGGCACCTGTCGTTGCTAAGTCACCTGCCTTCATCGAGGCACCTCTCTAGTGCGGACTTGCCGCTGCGGTGGGCATTATGCCCTTTCGGAGCTAAGAAAAAAGCGGAGCCGATACAGCTTGTCGTCGGGCTATCCGCTTCGTTCGGCGGCGAGCAGCTCTTGTGCTTCGGATAGGTCCTTTGCTGCCGCGTCTGGGAAAGCTTGGTGCAGCAGCCGGACCAAGTCGCCCTGCAAGGCCGGAGTCGATCGAGCGCCGGCCTCCTGCACATAGCCTGCCAAATTGCGCGCAGCGGCGACGAGGGGCGGAGCGTTGTCATGGGCCGTTGGAAAGGCTGCGAGCCAATCTTGCTGGCATTTCTCGGCGGCCAGCTCCAGCGTCTTGATTCGCTCCCTCAAGCTGCCGCTTTGCTCGGCGACGGCGTGCTTGCTGCCTTTCATCCAGCGTCTTGCATGACGTAGGCTTTCGACGACCTCCTGCCGCCAAGGGGCGGAAACGCGGCAGACCTCTGCCAAGCTCACGCGCTGAAGGCTTCGGCCCTGGCTTCCCTGCCAAAGACAGTACAGCAGGAGATTGACGTCCAGTCCGCCCTCGTCCTGCAGGCGCAGGCAGAGCTCCGCCACTCCGTTGCAGGCATAGAGTTTTAGGGAGTACTGCCAAAACGGGTTGCTGCGGTCTTCCAAGGCCAGTACTCGTCATTTTGCCGGCACGGCCGGCTTGGGCCCTTTAAATGCTACTCTTCGTGTGAAGAACCCAGTATACTTGGGGCATCCAAGAGTCGAATTGCTGTCTGCAGGGCGCACGCCCACTTAGTTGTGCCGCAAGAATGAACATCACGCTTGACGAAGAGCAAACGGCTTTTCTGACCGAGAAGCTGAACCATTTACGCAGTGAACACCGGGATTTGGACGACGTCATCGGGCGTCTCAGCCAGGAAGTCCCTTTCGATGAGCTGCAGGTGCGCCGCCTGAAGAAGCGGAAGCTGGTTCTGAAAGATCAGATACTGAAGATCGAGAACCTGTTGATGCCGGATATCATCGCCTAAGCGGGCGCTGCTGCCGACTCGGTGGGCAGCGGGCTATCCGCCGCGCTTGTTGAGGTACATGGCCCGGTCGGCGGCGCTCAGCATATCGTCCACCTCTTCGCCGCCGGCAAAGCGGTGCAGGCCATAGGCGACGCTGACAGACAATTCGGCGCCTTCCCAGATCACCGGCGTGGAGATGATGGCCTCGATCAGCTCCTGCGCCTTGTTCCGGGCCGTTTCCTCGTCCACCTGGGCCAGAATGACACCGAACTCGTCGCCGCCGAGCCGCCCGACAACATCGGATTCCCGGACATTCTCGATCAGCACCTCGGCAACATGGCGCAGCACCTCATCACCGGCGGCATGGCCGTGCGTGTCGTTGACGGTCTTCATGCCGTCGACATCGAAGTACACGACAACGCCTGGAGCGTCGTAGCGCTCGGCGAAGGACATGAAACGGCCGAGCTCACGCACGAAGGCGCGGCGGTTGACGATAGGAAGCAGCGGGTCTTCGTCGGACAGACGCTCCAGGTAGGCGATGCGCTTTTTGGCCTGGTCGAGCTCCTCACGCATGCGCTGGACTTCGTCCAGCAGGCGGGAGATGGCGTCTCTGACCCTTGGTGTGAGCTCGCTCTCAGGGATTCCGGCGACAGCCGTCGTGCTCGCCGGCCCCGTTGTGCCATTCGGCGAGGCCGGTGCACGCGTCTTGGCGACGCCACTTGGTCCATAGGCGTTGGCGACGGGCCGCGATGTGGTGTTGCCGATTTTCATATCAGGCCTGGCATTCCCGGTGAGATGCAGCTGCCCCAAACAATCCCGGTGGGCATCCACAGTCGCCGCGATTCGCACGTTAGCTGCGAATAGTTAAGCATTGGTTCCGCTAACCATTTGAACATACAACTCGATTTGACCCAAGAGCCGCGCTTGCTCGCAGCGCTGCGCCCCGGGATACTAGCCAAAAGCCTGCTCGGCTATTGTGGCAAATAGGGGCATCATGGACCAAAGTGTATCACGGGTCGGCATTATAATGGGCAGTCAGTCGGATTGGCCGACAATGCAGGAGGCTGCAGAGGTCCTGAAGCAGCTCGGTGTTGCGCACGAAAGCCGCATCGTTTCTGCCCATCGCACGCCCGAGCGGCTGTATGATTATGCACGCTCGGCCAAATCGCGCGGCCTCTGGGTCATTATCGCCGGTGCGGGCGGCGCCGCCCATCTGCCTGGCATGGCGGCGGCTATGACAACCCTGCCGGTGCTGGGCGTGCCGGTTCAAAGCCGGGCGCTCAGCGGTCTCGACAGTTTGCTCTCCATTGTCCAGATGCCGGGTGGCGTTCCGGTGGGCACCTTGGCCATCGGCAGCGCGGGGGCCAAGAACGCCGGGCTTTTGGCCGCATCCATCGTCGCGCTCAAGGATGAAGCCACAGCAGAGGCTTTGACGGCCTACCGCGCGGCCCTGACCGATGCTGTTGCGGTGGAGCCGCAAGAGGTATGACCGCGATGCCGCAACCCCTGCCGCCCGGATCGGTCATCGGCATTCTCGGCGGCGGCCAGCTTGGCCGCATGACGGCCTTGGCGGCGGCGCAGCTGGGCTACCAAAGCCATATCTTCTGCCCTGAGCCCGACGCGCCGGCCCTGCAGGTTACGCCGCTTGCGACGGTTGCTGACTATCAAGACCGAGACGCCTTGGCGCGCTTTGCTGCGGCTGTCGATGTGATCACCTTCGAATTCGAGAACGTGCCCAGCGACAGCGCGGCCTTCCTCGCCGAGCAGCGCTTGGTGCGCCCCGACCCTGAAGTTCTGAGGATTTGCCGCAATAGGTTGAGGGAGAAAGACTTTTTGGCCTCGATCGGTGTCGAAACCACACGCTATGCCGAGGTGACGGGCATCGACGGCCTGCGCCGTGAACTCCGCAACCTCGGTATTCCGGCTGTCCTCAAGACGGCTGAGCTTGGCTACGACGGCAAGGGGCAGGTTATGCTACGTAGCTCGGACGACGCCGTTGCGGCTTGGGACTCGGTGCGTGGCCACAATCCCGACTCTGTCGCCGTTCTGGAGGCCTTCGTCGACTTCCGAATGGAGATCTCTGTGGTGGTCGCCCGCGGCGTGCGAGAGCAGACCGCCTGCTACGTGCCGGTGGAAAACCAGCATCGCGGCCACATCCTCGACAGCACCATCGCGCCGGCGCGTATCTCCGACATTGCGGCCTCACGGGCCGAGGCGATCGCCCGGCATATCGCCGAGTCGCTGGATTTGATCGGCATCGTCGGCGTCGAGATGTTCCTGACCGAGGAAGACCGTGTTCTGGTCAACGAGCTGGCACCGAGGCCGCACAATTCCGGTCATTGGACCATGGACGCCTGCCTCACCTCGCAGTTCGAGCAGTTCGTCAGGGCCGTCGTCGGCCTGCCGCTGGGCTCCCCTGAGCGTCATTCCGATGCGGTGATGACCAATCTGCTGGGCGCTGAAGCGAATGACTGGGAAGCGCTGCTGGGCGACCCTTTGGTCAAGCTGCATCTCTATGGCAAGCAGGAGGGCCGGCCGGGCCGCAAGATGGGCCACGTCACGCGGTTGGGCACGCGCAGCAGCCAGCTTGGTTAGCGTAGAGCTCTAGACTGAGCGCCGGCGCAGGGGGCGACGTCGGCCGAGACCGCCGCAGAGTTGGTCGGGCAGGTCCAGCAGCCGGTTGATGGAGGCGCCGAAGCGGAAGCCGATCTTCAAGGCTCCATCGATACGCCGCTCGAGAAAGGCCTTGCTGTCGGATTGCTCCTCCGACTGATCGTCGAGCCAGACCAGCAGCGTCGAGGAGTAGACCCCGACGAGCAAGGTGCGCTTGCTGTAGTAATTGTGGTCGGTAGCGCTGTCGCCCGCGGCCCACCAGATGGCGTCAGCCGTCCGCCAGAGAAGCTGCGTTCCGAGGGCCGCGTTCTGCGGCAGTGCGAGGAAGGAGAGGCCGCGGCGCACGGCCTCGCGGTGGGGCAGCAAGAGGTCGAGACGTGTTTGCACAGCCAAGGACACGCGCTCCCGCACCTTGAGGCTTTCGAGGTCTGCCTGTTCCAGCGCATCGAGCATGGCCCGGTCGGTCTCGCTGCTGAAGTACTCCAAGAGATCGCGGGCGCCGCGCGGAAAGGTGTTCTCGGCCTCGGCTTGGGACACATCGATATCGGCTGCGGCGCGGCGCAGGAGTAAGGGGCTCCAGCCATCGAAGACGGCATGGGTCAAAGCGGCTTCCAACAAGCGCCGACGCAGGTCCTCGAGATCATCGGGCATGTTGGTCCTCCTCACTCTCCGCTTCTTCCGACTCGGCCAAGGTCCCACCGAGGGGAGCATAGTGATGCATTTCGCTGGTGAAGAGGAACTGTGACATATCGATCATACGCTGAGGATAGAGAATGCCGTCCAAATGGTCGCACTCGTGCTGGACCACGCGGGCATGGAAGCCCTCAGCCTTCCGCTCGAAACGCTGTCCGTCGAGGCCATAGGCGCTGTAGCGAATGGCGCGGTGCCGGGGCACGCGGCCCATCAGGCCCGGAACGGATAGACAGCCCTCCCAGCCAAGCTCGGTTTCGTCGCCAATCGGCTCGATCTCCGGATTGATCAGCACGGTCAGGGGGACGGCATCGGCGTCTTCGCCGTCTTCGCCGTCTTCGCGGCGACTACGCTCTGCACTGACCGTGAAGATGACCACCCTCAAGGGAACATGGACCTGAGGGGCAGCGAGGCCGGTGCCCGGCGCATCCTCCATCGTCTCCAGCATGTCGGCGATCAGGCGGCGGATCTCCGGCGCCCTCGGGTCTGCGACCTCCTCCGCGCGTCGGCGCAGCACTGGGTGACCCATCTTGGCGATTTTCAGAATGGCCATAACGAGGACTATGGTGCGTGCTAGCGATACAATCCAGGTTTCTCCGGCCCACATTGCTTGGCGGTGAGAACCGCTGATCTGGGTCAAGGCACACCGCCTTCTATTTCCTTACTTTTTGTAGAGAATGGCCTGACGGCAGAGTGGGTCCTAGGGAAACAGGATGCCTGAAGAAGCGCGCGCGTTGAGCGACCGCCAGCTGAAGCGGCCGTCGCTCAGCGCTGTCGGCTTGACCAAAGTTTACCGAACCGGAGAGGTGGTCGTGCACGCGCTGCGCGGCATCGACATGACGCTCTACGAATCTGAGCTTGTCGTGCTGCTCGGACCCTCTGGAAGCGGCAAGTCCACACTGCTCAACATCCTGGGCGGGCTCGATCGGCCGACGGAGGGGCAGGTGTTCTTCGACGGTACGGAACTGACCGGCTTTACCGAGTCGGCGTTGACACGCTTTCGCCGCGACCATGTCGGCTTCGTCTTTCAGTTCTACAACCTCATTCCCAGCCTGACGGCGCGGGAGAACGTTGCGCTGGTCACCGAGATCGCGCCGGCGCCGATGGCGGCGGAGGAGGCTTTGCGCCTGGTCGACTTGGGTAACCGCTTGGATCACTTTCCGGCCCAGCTTTCCGGCGGCGAGCAGCAGCGGGTTGCCATTGCCCGCGCGATCGCCAAACGGCCGCGCATCCTGCTGTGCGACGAGCCGACCGGTGCGCTCGACAGCAAGAGCGGTGTGCTTGTCCTGGAAGCGATTCAGCAGGTCAACGAAGAGCTTGGGACCACCACCGCGTTGATCACCCACAACGCGATCATTTCCGAAATGGCCGACCGTGTTTTCTGCTTCGCCGATGGGGCGCTATCGAAGGTGCGCACCAACGAAGAGAAACGCCGGGTTAGCGAGATTCATTGGTAGGCTGTCGTGGCGCCACTCGACCGCAAACTCCTGCGTGATCTCTGGCGACTTCGTGGTCAGGTGATCGCCATCGCCTTTATCGTCGCCTCGGGCGTCGGCGTGCTGATCATGTCGCTCAGCTCCCACGAAGCCTTGGAGGAGACGGGCGCAGCCTACTATGAGCGTTATCGCTTCGCTCAGGTCTTCGCCGAGGTCAAACGTGCGCCTCTATCGTTGGAGGCGGCGATGGCGAGGCTGCCCGGCGTGCAGGTGGTGGAAACCCGCATCTCTCAATTCGCCGTGGTCGACATCGCCGGCTTCGAAGAACCGGTCATTGCCCGGCTGGTCTCGATCCCTGAACGCGGCCAGCCTCTGCTCAACCGCTTGGCTCTGCGCAGCGGCCGCTGGGTGGCGCCCGGCCGGGTCGATGAGATCATCGTCAGCGAACCCTTCGCCGAGGCGCACGGTCTAAAGCCGGGGGATACCCTGCAAGCGGTGCTCAAAGGCAACAAGCGGACCCTGACGATTGTCGGCACGGCGCTGTCGCCGGAGTTCGTCTACACCATCGGCCCCGGCGCCCTTATGCCCGACGATCTGCGCTTCGGCGTCTTCTGGATGGGACGCGACGCCTTGGAGGCGGCTTACGACCTGGAAGATGCCTTCAACGACGTCGTTCTCTCTCTGCTGCGCGGCAGCGAACCCGCGCTTGTCATCGATCGGCTCGACCGGCTGCTCGAGACCTACGGAGGCGTCGGCGCGTATGCCCGAAAGGACCAGGTCTCCAACTGGTTCCTGAGCAATGAACTGGAGCAGCTGCGCAGCATGTCTCGGATCCTGCCGACGGTCTTCCTGGCCGTCGCGGGCTTCCTCACCAACATGGTCCTGGCCCGCCTGATCGCCATCGAGCGTATCGAGATCGGCCTGCTCAAAGCCTTCGGCTACAGCAACGTCGCGATCGGCTGGCATTACTCCAAGATGGTCATGGTGATGGCCGGCCTTGGGATTCTGCTCGGCTGGGCGATCGGCTACCTCCTCGGTCAGATCAATACCGAGATCTACGGCGACCAGTTCCGCTTTCCCTTCCTCCTCTACCGTCCGGGGCCGTCTTCTTTCGCGATCGGGGCGGTCGTTAGCTTGGCCGCCGCCTTGATCGGTGCGGCGGGCGCTGTGAAGAACGCCACTCGGCTGGCGCCGGCCGAGGCGATGCAGCCGCCGGCGCCGCCGAGTTTCAGCAAGGGAGCGCTGAGCGACAGCCGTGTCGGTCGTTTTCTCGATCAGCCGAGCCGGATGATCGCGCGGCAGCTTCTGCGCTGGCCGCTGCGGTCTTTCCTGACCGCGTCCGGTATCGCCATGGCCGTCGCCGTCCTGATTTCCTCGCTGCAGTGGTTCGATTCCATCGACGAGATGGCCGAGGTTCACTTCTTTCAAGCGCAGCGCCAAGACGTCACCGTTGGCCTCGTCGATGCGGAGGACGGTAGCGTGATGCATGAGTTCGCTACGTTGCCCGGGGTGCAGTCTGTTGAAGCGCAGCGCATCGTCACGGTGAACCTTCGGTCCGGGCATAGGCTGCATCGCGGTTCGCTGAACGGGCTGCCGCCCGATGTACGCCTTCAGCCGATCTACGACGCAACCGGGCGCGAGTTACCGGTGCCGCCGGGCGGCTTGGTGCTGGCCGAGAAGCTGGCGGAGAAGCTGGACGTGGTTCCGGGGGAGAGTGTCTGGGTCGAGGTGTTGGAAGGACGCCGGCCGCATGTCGAGGTGCCAGTGGTCGCACTTTTCGACACCTACCTCGGGATGCCGGCCTACATGGAACTCGCCGCGCTCAATCGTCTGCTGCTGGAGCCCGATCGGGTGGAGTTTCTCGATCTGCTGGTCGACGAAGCTCAGCAGGTCGAGCTGTTTGCGGAGCTCAAGGACTTGCCTGAAGTCGCCGCCGTGATGCTGCGCCGGGCGGCGGCCGACACCTTCCACGAGACGCTGGGGCGCACCCTTTTGATCTTCGTCTCCTTCTTCGCGGCTTTCGCCTGCATGCTGGCATTCGGTGTCGCCTACAACATGGCGCGGGTCGCGCTATCGGAGCGAGGACGGGAGCTGGCCACCCTTCGTGTCCTCGGGTTCTCCCGTTGGGAGATCTCCTATATCCTGCTGGGCGAGGTCGCGCTCACGGTGCTGATTGGCTTGCCTCTGGGCTGCCTCGCAGGCTTCGCCCTCGCATGGCTGATCACCAGCACCTTCGAAACGGAACTCTACCGCGTTCCCTTCGTGATCGACGCGGACACCTACGGCCTTGCCATCGTGATCGTGCTGGTTTCGACGATCGTGTCGGGCCTGCTGGTGCGCGACAGGCTCGACAATCTTGATTTGATCGCTGTCCTGAAGACGCGGGAGTAGAGACACGAGGATGATCGCCGCATGACCGTTGTCATACGCCGTCTTTTGATCTGGGGCTCGATGGGTTTGATCCTGGCTGCGGGCCTCGCTTTTGCCTTTTGGCCGCGCCCCGTTCCGGTCGACTTCGTCACTGCTGAGCGTGGTCCGCTTGTCGTGGCGGTGGGCGACGAGGGGGAGACCCGCGTACGCGACGTCTTCGTGCTGTCGGCGCCGGTGACCGGCTTCATGCGACGGATCGATCTTGACGTCGGTGATCAACTCGTCGCCGACGTGACTGAGATCGCACGCATCGAGCCGATCGATCCCTCCTTCCTCGATGTCCGCAGCGCAGCCCAGGCCGAGGCGGCTGTCGAGGCGGGGGAAGCGGCGCTTGCGCTGGCATCCGCTGAAGTGGAGATGGCGGCGGCCGAGCTCGACTTCGCGGACTCCGAGCTGCAACGGGCGCGGCGCTTGATTCGCAGCGATACCATCTCCGAGCGGGCTCTGGACGATGCAGAACGCGTCTTTCGCACCAAGAAGGCTGCTCTGGCGACGGCCCAGGCCGGTCTCCGGATGCGCGAGTGGGAACTGGAGCGAGCGCGTGCCGAACTGGTGTCGCCGGCGGTGGGGCGGCAGAATCGGGAGGACTGCGAGTGCGTCATCCTCGCAGCGCCGGTAAGCGGTCGGCTCCTGCGCATCCATCAGGAAAGCGAGGCTGTGGTCACATCCGGTCAACCTCTGGTCGATATCGGCGATCCCGTCGACCTTGAGATTGTCGTCGATCTGCTGTCCGAGGACGCGGTGAAGGTCGAAGCCGGGCAGCGTGTCATCATCGAGGATTGGGGCGGCCGCGAGCTCAATGGTCGGGTCAAGCGCGTCGAACCCACCGGCTTCATGAAGGTTTCGGCGCTCGGCATCGAAGAGCAGCGGGTCAACGTCATCATCGACTTCGCGGATCCGCCTGAGGACTGGCAGCGTTTAGGGCATGGCTACCGGGTCGAGGTGCGGGTCGTCCTGTGGGAGCACGACGCGGTGCTCAAGCTTCCTCTCACGGCTCTCTTCCGTCAGGGTGCCGTGTGGACGACTTTCGTCGAGACCGATGGCCGAGCTGCTCTGCGACCGGTCGTTCTTGGCCAGCGGACCGACCTGGAGGCGCAGGTTCTCGAGGGCTTGGAAGAGGGGGAGCGTGTGGTTCTCTATCCGAGCGACCGTGTCGTCGAGGGGGTGCGCCTCGAGGCGCGGGCGCTCGGCGGCACCTGAGGCGCCGATATGGCCTTGCGACCGCTGCCTAACGGGCTGTTAAGCCTGATTGAGCCGGACGGGCGGACCTGCGAAAAAGGGCTTCACAAAGCCCGTCGCTTGGTGTATTTCACCCTGACGTCGAAGACCGCTTCTCGGCGCCGTCTTCGTTTGTCCCTAGTTATCCGAATCGGAGGAAATGGCGGCTGTGCAGGTTCAAGTTCGTGACAATAACGTCGATCAGGCGCTGCGCGCGCTTAAGAAAAAGCTCCAGCGCGAAGGCGTCTTCAGAGAGATGAAACTGCGCCGTCATTTCGAAAAGCCCTCCCAGAAGCGCAAGCGTGAGCGCGCGGAAGCCAAGCGCCGCTATCGCAAGCTGCTGCGCAAGCGCATGGAGCGCGAAGGCTTCTAAGCTACGGTCCACGCCAGGGCGGAATGCCTTGGCTGCCGCCACTCTGCAAGAAAGCGCGTCCGCATCAGCTGGCGCGCTTTTCGCGTTTTTTGCAGCAAAAGCCTTCAACGCCAAGATAGAAGCTCGAAGCGATGCCACCGGATAGCCGCCCGACCCTCGCCCAGCCAGACGACGATCCCTACCTTTGGCTCGAGGAGATCGAAGGCAGCGCGGCGCTGGCCTGGGTGGAGCGTCAAAACGCCGACACCTTGAAGAGGCTCGACGGCCCGGATCTGGCCCGCGATCAAGCGGCCCTGCAGGCCATCTTCGACCGCCCCGACAACATTCCCTTCGTTACGCGGCGGGGCGATCGCCTCTACAACTATTGGCGCGATGCAGAGCATCCACGCGGACTCTGGCGCCGTACGACGATGACCGAGTATCGCAGAGAGGCGCCTCAGTGGGAAACGGTGCTGGACCTCGATGCGCTGGCCGCGGACGAGGGCGAAGATTGGGTCTGGCGCAATGCCATTTCGCTTCCAGGCAGCCATGACCGCGCCATTCTCTGCCTATCGCGCGGCGGTGGCGATGCGGTGGTGCTGCGGGAGTTCGACTTGGAGGCCAAGGTCTTCGTCGAGGATGGCTTTATCCTCCCGGAGGCCAAGGGTTGGCCCTGCTGGCTGGACCGCGACCATCTTCTGCTCGAAAGCTCCTACGGCGAGGGCATGGCGACCGACTCCGGCTATGCGCGCAGCATCCGCTTGTGGCGCCGGGGCACAGCGGCTGATACGGCTGGTGTTCTCTTCGAGGTACCGCAAGAGAGCATGTCGGCCTTCGCTTGGGTCGACCGGTCAGATGGCGAGGAGCGCATCGTTTTCGGCGAGCGCCTGAGCTTCTTCGAGATGACGAGCTGGCTCGGCGATCGCTCCGGGCCCAAGCAGAGGCTCAACCTGCCGAATGATGCCTGGCGCGATCTCTACCGCGGATGGCTGCTGGTCAAGCCACGCCAAGACTGGCAGCTCGAAAGGCAGCGCTACCCAGCCGATAGCCTCCTGGTCATTTCGCTCTCCGGTTTTCTCGCCGGCGAAACGGATTTCACCGTGCTGTTCGAGCCCTCATCCAAGCGCAGCTTGGGCGGCTTCTTTTGGACCGGCGATCGCCTCGTGCTCTCGATCCTCGATGATCTGCGGCCCGTGTACGAGCTGTTGAGTTTCTCGGAGGGTGCTTGGCAGCGCGATGAACTGCCGGGCCTGCCCGAGATCGGTGTTGCCTCTGCCTGGCGGTTGGACAGCGAAGAGGACGAGTCGAACGGCGATCTGCTCCTCACCTCTGAAACACCCTTGGCGCCCAAGAGCTTGTTGCTTGCGGAACCAGGCAAGGCGCCGGCTGTCCTCAAGCGCGCGCCGGCGGCCTTTGACCCCGCCGGACTAACGGTCAGCCGCCATACCGCCCGCTCGCTCGATGGCGAGGCAATCCCCTATGTGCAAATCGGCCCGGCAGAGAGCGACGGCGCAGCCCCGGTGCATCTGACCGCCTACGGTGGCTTCCGTATCTCGAATCTGCCCTACTATCGCTCGTCCATCGGCAAGCTCTGGCTGGAGTGCGGCGGAACCAGCGTGGTGGCCAATATCCGCGGTGGTGGCGAGTACGGCAGCGCTTGGCACGAGGCTGGGCGCCGGGAAGGCAAGATCGCCTCGCATGACGATTTCGCCGCGGTTGCGGCAGATTTGGTGGAGCGGGGTGTGACGCAGCCGGAACGCATTGCGGCCGAAGGCGGCTCCAACGGCGGCATCCTCATCACCAACATGCTGACTCGCTATCCGGAGCGGTTTGGTGCCCTGTTCTGTACAATCCCGCTGATCGACATGCGGCGCTACAGCAAGCTCCTCGCCGGGCACAGCTGGATTGCCGAGTACGGCGATCCGGACAAGCCCGAGGACTGGGCCTATCTGCAGCATTACTCCGCCTATCACACGGCGATGCCGGGGCAGAGCTATCCGCCCATTCTGATCGCCACCAACCGCAAGGACGACCGGGTGCATCCCGGGCACGGCCGCAAGATGGCGGCCAAGCTTCAGGCTCTGGGGTACGACGCGCGCTACTTTGAAATGGCTTCAGGCGGGCACGGCTACGGCAAGGACAACAGCGAGACGGCGCGTTTTATGGCGCTGGGCTACCTTTTCCTGCGGCGTGCCATCGGGTGGGACGCCATCAAAGCTGTGAGTTAAGTCCTGTGCCGTCTTCGAGCCTCAACACAGGCGTAACAGAATCGTCATGGTCAACGAGCAGCGTGCGGCGGGGCAACGAGGGCTGATACGCACCGGCGACTGAGACAATGTCGGGCCGGTGCGATCAAGCTCAACTCCCTGTCACTTGCCCCACACTGAAAAGGGCCGCCCCAGGCGGCCCTTCTCTTTTTTCTCGCGGTTGGAGCCGCAAAGGCACCAAGCTCTACTGCTCCAGCGCCTTGACGATGTCCTCACACATCTTCTTGGCGTCAGCCAGCAACATGCGGGTCTTGTCCATATAGAACAGCGGATTGTCGATGCCGGCGTAGCCAGAGCCCATAGAGCGTTTGACGAAGAGCACGTTCTGCGCCTCGTCCACGTTGAGCACCGGCATGCCGTAGATCGGTGAGGTCTTGTCTGTCTTGGCGACCGGGTTGGTCACGTCGTTGGCGCCGATGACGAAGGCCACGTCGGTCTCCCCGAACTCTCGGTTCAGCTCGTCCATCTCGAAGACTTCGTCGTAAGGCACGTTGGCTTCGGCCAGTAGGACGTTCATATGCCCCGGCATGCGCCCGGCGACCGGATGGATGGCGTACTTGACGTCGACTCCGTCTTCCTTGAGCAGGTCCGCCATCTCGCGCAGGGCGTGCTGGGCCTGCGCCACAGCCATGCCATAGCCAGGCACGATGATCACCCGGTCGGCGTTCTTCATCATGAAGGCCGCGTCCTCGGCCGAGCCCTGATGGTAGGTGCGGTCGCCCAAGTCCGCGCCGCCGCCTGCCGCCGCTTCGCCGCCAAAGCCACCGAGGATGACGTTGAAGAAGGATCGGTTCATCCCCTTGCACATGATGTAGCTGAGGATGGCGCCAGACGAGCCGACCAGCGAGCCGGCGATGATCAGCAGGTTGTTCTCCAAGGTGAAGCCGATACCGGCCGCGGCCCAGCCGGAGTAGGAGTTCAGCATGGAGATCACCACCGGCATGTCGGCGCCGCCGATGGGAATGATGATCAGGATGCCGAGCGCAAGCGAGATGGCGACGATCAGCCAGAAGGCGGCGTCGGCTTCGCTGCTGGCCAGCCAGATTACCAGCAGCACCGTGATGATACCGAGGGCCAGGTTGAGCCAGTGCTGCCCGGGGAAGACGATCGGCTTGCCGCTCATGATGCCCTGCAGCTTGGCAAAGGCGATGATCGAGCCGGTGAAGGTGATGGCGCCGATGGCGGTGCCGATCGACATTTCGATCAGCGAGCTGAGCTTGATGTCGCCCGGGCTGCCGATGCCGTAAGCGCTGGGATTGTAGAAGGCGGCCACGGCCACGAAGACCGCGGCGAGGCCGACCAGCGAGTGGAAGGCGGCCACCAGCTGGGGCAGGGCGGTCATCTCCACCCGCATGGCGATAACCGTGCCGATGGTGCCGCCGATCAGGACCGCGGCCAGGATGCCGACGAGGCTCAAGCCGATCTCCGGCAGGACCAGCAGCGTGGTCACGATCGCCAGCGCCATGCCGATGATGCCGAAGGTGTTGCCGCGGCGGCTGGTCTCCGGATGTGAAAGGCCCTTCAGTGCCAGGATGAAGAACACCGAGGCGACGAGATAAAGCAGGGCCGCAAAGTTGACGCTCATGACTCCGACCCCGCTCTAGCGCTTCTTTTTCTTGAACATGGACAGCATGCGATGGGTCACCAGAAAGCCGCCGAAGATGTTCACGCTGGCGAGCAGAACGGCGAGGAAGCCCATGATGTCGCTGGTCAGGTTCCCGCCCGAGCCGGCGGCAATCAGGCCGCCGACGATGATGACCGAAGAGATGGCGTTGGTGACGCCCATCAGCGGCGAATGCAGCGCCGGCGTGACGCTCCAGACCACGTGGTAGCCGACGAAGATCGCCAGCACGAGCACGGTGAGCCCGACGACGAGCGGTGAGAGCGCGCCGTGCTCGGCGGCCTGTATCGCCGCGCCGCCGTGTTCCGCCGAAAGCCGCGCCACTTCCTGAGAGAGCGCCTGCGCTTCCGCGAGAAGCGCGTCGACGCGCTGAGCAAGAGCCTCGTGCTGCATGGGAACTCCTTAGTTCGGGAAGTTAGGCGGCGCTGGCGCCGGCTTTGTCGTCGCTTGATTCGGCCGGAACCAGGTTGGGGTGGACGATCTTGCCGTCCTTGGTCACCAGCGTTCCTTTGACGATCTCGTCGTCCCAGTCGATCGCCAGGTCCTTGCTTTCCTTGTCCACCAGCAAGCTGAGGAAGTTGAAGATGTTGTTGGCGTAGAGCATGGAGGCATCGGCCGCCAGGCGGCTGGGCACGTTGTGATAACCGACGATGGTCACGTCTTCCACGACCGCTACATCGCCGGGCTTGGACAGAGCGCAGTTGCCGCCGTTGTCGACCGCGAGATCGACGATCACAGCACCCGGCTTCATGCTCTTGACCATGTCTTCGTCGATCAGCACCGGAGCGGGGCGCCCTGGGATGAGCGCGGTGGTAATGACAAGGTCCATCTTGGGCAGAGTCTCGGCGATCAGGGCGGCCTGCTTCTTCTTGTACTCGGCCGACATCTCCTTGGCGTAGCCGCCGGCCGTCTCCGCCTGCTTGAACTCCTCATCCTCCACGGCGACGAACTTGCCGCCGAGGCTCTCGACCTGCTCTTTGGCGGCAGGCCGGACGTCGGTTGCATTGACGATGGCGCCAAGGCGCTTGGCTGTGGCGATGGCTTGCAGGCCGGCGACGCCGGCGCCCATCACCATGACCTGCGCCGGGGGGATCTTGCCGGCCGCCGTCATCATCATGGGGAGCGCACGGCCGAAGTTGGCACAGCCGTCCAGCACCGCCTTGTAGCCGGCGAGGTTGGCTTGCGATGAGAGCACGTCCATCGACTGCGCGCGGGTGATGCGCGGCATGAATTCCATGGCGAAGGCTGTCAGCCCGGCGTCGGCGATCGCTTTCAACTCGTCACCGGCACGGTAGGGATCGATCAGCGCAAAGAGATGCGCACCCGACGGCATCGACTTCAGCTCGGAGGGTTCCGGCCGCTGCACTTTGAGGATGACATCGGCGCCCTTCATGGTCGCCGCTGCCGTCTTGGCGATCGTCGCACCGGCGTCCTCATAGTCCTCGTCGAGATAGGAGGCGGATTGCCCGGCTCCGTTCTCCACAGCAACCTCGAGGCCGAGCTTCACCATCTTCTTGATAGTGTCCGGCGAGGCGGCCACACGATGCTCGTGGGCACGGCGCTCCTTCAAAACAGCGATTTTCATGGCGCCAGTCGGATGTCCCTCAATTGAACCAGACCCAGACGGACAAGCGCACGCCAAATGTACAGCCCACCCGTGCAGTCAAGATGACCCGGCTGCCGCTGGCTGACAAGTGTTGTCGTGTGGAGGGCTCGTTGCGGAGCTTGCTACGGTGCTGCCACGGTCGCCGCAATCAGGCGGCGGCGCCCATTTCCGACAGGTCGGCCTCGCGCAGGGCTTCCTCCTGCCGCATGGCCAGCTGCGCCACGTCGAAGCCTTCGATCAGATCGTGGAAGAGACGGTGCCAGTTGATCTCGGCTTTCAGGTGCATGAAGACGGAGCCGAGCCCGATCGCGGCGCGATCCATCAGCACGAACTCGCGTGGCGGCCTGACCCCGCCCTGCTCCTTGAGGGCCTTGTGCACGGCGCTTATGATGCGCGCGCCCTCGATGGAGTTGTTGGTGTCGGTGATCTGCGTCACGCGATCCTCCAACAGCGGCCCGTAAAGAAAGCGAGCCCACTGATTGAGCGTGCGCAGCAGCTCGCCCTCGACCCGCTCGAAACCCCAGGCGCGGTAGGCTGACACGGCCAACTCCTCGTCGTCGTCGGCCAATGCGTGATAAAGGTCGATCACGCCCTTCACGAAGGTGGGCCGGAAGACGCGGATGCAACCGAAGTCGAGCAGATTGACGCTGCAATCCGGCCGGATGGTGTAGTTGCCCAGGTGAGGGTCGCCGTGAATCACGCCGTAGTAGTAGAACGGCACGTACCAAGCCCGGAACATGTTGAGCGCTACGCGATTGCGTAGCTCCTGGTCCTCATGCTCGGCGATGAAGGCCAAGAGCGGCTGACCCGACAGCCAAGTCATGGTCAAAAGGCGGTCGCTGGACAGGGCCTCGATCGGCTCCGGCACATGCACGCCGTCTTCTTTCGCGAGCATGCGGGCATAGAGGCGCATGTTTTTGGCCTCGCGCGCATAGTCGAGCTCTTCGCGCAGGCGCTCCGACAACTCCTTGTAGATTTCGGACGGGTCGATGGCGCTGTCATAGCGGCGATAAACGGAGAAGGCGAAGCGGAGTTGCTGGACGTCGGCTTCCACCGTCGAGGCCATGTCCGGATACTGCAGTTTGCAGGCGAGCTCGCGGCCGTCCTCCTGCTTGGCGATATGAACCTGGCCGAGCGACGCGGCCGCGGCGGCCTCATGGCCGAATTCAGTGAATTGGTTGCGCCAGCCGGGGCCGAGCTCCGTCCGCATGCGGCGTTTCACGAAAGACCAACCCATGGGCGGGGCGTTCGACTGCAACTGCCGCAGCTCCTCCGCATATTCTCGCGGCAGGGCATCGGGGATGGTGGCGAGAATCTGGGCCGCTTTCATCAGCGGGCCCTTGAGGCCGCCGAGGGCCGCTTTCAGTTCCGCCGAGTGTTTGCCCTTGTCCAACGACAGGCCGAGCACGCGGGCGCCGGCGAGCTGTGCCGCCAAGCCGCCCACCTGGGTGCCGACCTGGGTGTAGCGTTTGAGGCGTTGGCCGAAGCGCGAGTCTTCGCGCGCGAAAGGGGAGTCTGCCTGACCGTCCGTCATGGCTGAGACATGGTGTGGTGGCGCCCCGTGTCCAGGGGATTTCGCTTCATTGGCGGCCGCTTGAAGGTCATTGTGTTCGAGATATCGGTCTCAGAGGTTGTCGGTGGCGATCACAGCATTCTTACAGTATTTTCGGTAGTTCTTAACTCTTTGTTAACTATAACCATTGGGAGCCTTCTACCTTTGTCGAAAAGCCCTGTATGAACTGAATAGGCAACACTATCTAAAACCTATGGCCAGACCTTGCGAATTCGACCGAAAAGATGTGCTGGATAGGGCCATGTCCCTGTTCTGGCGCAAGGGCTACGAGTCGAC
>JANQMX010000033.1 GCA_028279885.1 Rhodovibrionaceae bacterium
CACCGTCAGCGCACCGATGAGCGTCAAATCCCTCCTGTTCAATATGCCGGCTCCGACCATTCCATCGGTGGACCCTTGCTCAAGGAGTGGATACAAGAAAATATCCAGTTCGACTGAAATCAAGCAGTCCAGTGATGCATGCATGACGAGACGCCGTGGCGGCCTCGGCCCGATGCCGGTCGGGCCAAGTCGCTCTTCGGCGGCCGACCGATCCGGGAGCCAATGATGTGACGCAGAAACGTAAAATCCCCGTCGCGGCGGCCATCGCGCTGGTCGTCAAGGACGACCAGATCCTGTTGGTGCGCCGCGCCAACGCGCCGGATGCGGGACGCTGGGGCTTTCCCGGCGGCAAGATCGAGTTCGGCGAGACGGTTATCGCGGCGGCGGAGCGCGAGTTGGCCGAGGAAACCGGCATTCAGGGCAAGGCCCTGCGCGTGATCACCGCTGTCGAGGCGTTTGACCGGGACGAGGCCGATGATCTGCGTCAACACTTCATCCTGATCGGCGTGCTGTGCCGCTGGCTGTCGGGCACGCCGGTTGCCGGCGATGATGCGCTTGACGCGGCGTGGTTCAGCCAGGCCGCCCTCAACACCGGTGACCTGGTGCTGAGCCTCGATGTTGCTGAGGTCGCCGCGCTCGCGTTTGCCGAAGCCGGAGAGACACCATGATCGCCAATGTGCTGACCATTGCCGGCACCGATCCTTCGGGCGGCGCGGGGATACAGGCCGATCTGAAGACGGTCTCGGCGCTGGGCGCCTATGGCATGAGCGCGATCACCGCCGTTGTCGCGCAGAACACATGCGGCGTGCGCGGCTTCGTCGCCCTGGAGCCTGCCTTCGTCGCCGATCAGATCGACGCGGTGTTCGAGGATGTGCGCGTCGATGCGGTCAAGCTGGGCATGATGGCCAATGCGCCGATCATCGAGGCCGTCGCCGATTGCCTGACGCGCCATGCGCCAACTCATGTGGTGCTCGATCCGGTGATGGTCGCGAAAAGCGGCGATCACCTGCTGGCGCCCGAGGCGGTCGAGGCGTTGCGCACACGCCTGGTGCCGCTTTCGTCCGTCGTCACGCCGAACCTGCCCGAGGCCGCCGTCCTGCTTGGCGCGACCGACGACTGGACGACCGACGCGATGGAGGCGGCGCTGCCGGCGCTTCTGGACCTGGGATCGGACTGGGTCCTCCTGAAGGGCGGGCATCTGGCGGGCAGCACCGAGAGCGTCGATCTCCTGCATGGCGCGCCCGGCACTACCGCCTTGCCCGCGCCGCGCATCGATACGACCAACGACCACGGCACCGGCTGCACCCTGTCCGCGGCCATCGCCGCGCTGCTGCCGCATCACCCGATGGAAGAGGCTGTCCGGCGCGCCAAATCCTATCTGCACGGCGCGCTGTCGGCCTCGGACCGGCTGGATGTGGGCCGGGGCCACGGCCCGCTGCATCATTTCCACGCGCTTTGGGACTGACTGTTGAGAGCATGAGCCATGCTTGGTTCGGCTTGCTGCCGGTAGCGTCGGTTTGAGCCCATTCTCCCATTTTGCGGCGGCGCGGCGAAGGTCGGCTTCATCGATCTGCTGGCGTTCAGAATTCACGAATTTTGAGCGCCTGCAGTGCGCGTAGTTGTGGGTTCGGCGGATGCCGCCGAACCCTATGTCCTATCTGCCGGTTTTGCAGAGCAGCCAGATCGTCATGATCGAAGCCGCGATGCTGAGTAAGTCAGCTGCCATCGACATTGCGCTCTCCTTTCGGAAAGCGCGGGGAGAGGTCCTAACCCGCGCGGATTGAAACTCATCTTGGAAGTCTCGAATTCAGCGGGAGAGCACTTGTTGACCATTTAAAGATGGTGACTTACGGGTCGCGATCAACCGTTGCGCGGCCCTGATGCGCATGAAACCCGGCGGACAAGCCGCCGGGTCGACTGGTTGGCTGCCGTGCCTACCCGATAAGCCACTCGGCGATGGTGACCAGGGCGGCAAGGAAAAACACGATCTCGACCAGCCATTTCCATGCGTTCAGCATCTCATCCTCCAAGCTGAACGGGGCCGTTCAACTTGGCGAGGCGCTATCCTCTCAGATACTCATGGTGCTGTTGCGGCGCGGATGAGCCCCATCGCGGCTGCTAGAGCCAGCCCTGCAAAGCACCGTATCGTTGGGACGCAACAGGATGCCGCGCCTGCTGGGGAGATGGCAATTCAACTAAAGCGCTTCAAGTGCGATTCGTTTGTCGGAGTATCGAAATCGTTCCAAAACCTCCAATGTTTTGTCCTAGGATTCTGCAACAGGTAAGCTCCTGACCTTGCATTCAGTGCATCGATGGGCCCAAACGGACCGTTTTTGGCAGGGGACCTTTGACCAAACCAAGATGTGGCTGTACCCGCGCATGCTCTAGGCTAGAGTGGATTGAAGTGGAGCATCAGTGAGGAAGGATGGCTAGCAGTATCGACGACTATCTTGCCCAGCACGGTCGCCTGATAGTCGCGGCTGATGCTGATGAATGCCTTACTACTTGTCATCGAGAATTCGAGCATGGGTTCTTTTTTCGAGGATTGGGCGACGTAAACTATGAACTGATCTCGTCGCTCGACAGGGCAGACCGATCAGCGTCCCATTTCAAGTACGCAGGGGACAAGCGGTTTCGGTTCCACGAAAACTGGTTTCTTCGCCAATTTCGATCAGTTGCTCACAACCATCTTCTCACGAGTTCATTGCCATCAACTCATCTAGAGTGGCTAGCTCTCATGCAGCATTTCGGTGTCCCTACACGGCTCTTGGATTTAACTAGATCTCCGTTCATAGCGCTGTATTTTGCCGTACGAGATTGGCAGTCAGAGAGAGACGCAGTTGTCTGGGCGATTGGCGAAGAAAAGCTCCATAAGTCGAGCTACCATCGCCTGTTGGACGGTAAGTTTCCTCATCCGTTGAACGATCCCGCTGAATACGAGAACGAGATGCAGGAGTTTCTAACTGACCAGCATTTTCGCGAAGCATTTCTCTCTGGCCAATATGAAGTTGCCATGATCCTTCAGCCGAGTTGGTCTAGCACACGGCTAGCTGCACAACAGGGGGCGTTTCTTGTGACGAGTAGCCACGGTGAGGATAGATTGCCGCTTTTGTTTAAGTTGATATCCGACGATTCCTATCTCCATCCAAAGAAGGCAAGAATCCTCAAAGAGCAAGCCTACGATATTTCGCTCCGGAAGCTGATCATTCCCACAAAGCACAAAAGGCGTGTGCTCAAACACCTGCATCGAATGAACATATCTGCCTCGACCCTGTTTCCGGGAATAGAGGGATCATCGCTAGGTATTTCTGAGCGCGGAATCCTCGAAGACTGGGAAGGTCGGATGGTGTAGGCTCGATGCCTTATCTCGTCGGTGATGGTCGTTGTGTGACTAAACCCATACGTTTCTGTCACCGGCGATAACGACCGTTTTTGATTGCTGCCATTTGGCCGGCGGCGGCTTTGTCCACATTACCGGCGTTCGAGGTCATGCCGATACGTCCATCAGACCGATACCGTCACCGCGGAAACCTCGGCTCTGATCGCCCATGCGGCTGCTTCCGGGTCGGGCTGACCGCAGATCGCCGAGACCACGGCGACGCCCTTGGCGCCGGCAGCAAGGGCTTGTGCGACATGCTGCGCCTTCAGCCCGCCGATGGCGACGGCGGGCACCGGGCTGGCGGCAACCATCGCGGCCAGCCCTTGGAAACCGATCGCAGGCGCGTGGCCGGGCTTGGTCGAGGTTGCGAAGACGGGTCCGGCGCCGACATAGTTCACCAGCGCCGGATCGACCTGCGCGGCCTGACCCGGCGTCTCGACCGACAGGCCGAGGATCGCCTCCGGCCCGATCCGCGCGCGGGCCTCGGCGACCGACAGATCGCTCTGCCCGACATGCAGCCCGTCGGCGCCGATGGCGATCGCCGCCTCGGCATCATCATTGACGATGAGCTTCGCGCCGGTCCCCGCCAGTGCCGCCTTGAGCGCCCGGCCGGTCTCGACCGTCCGGACCGTGCCACCGTCCTTGTCGCGCAACTGCACCAGCGTCGCGCCGCCGGCCACCGCCAGCCGCGCGGTCTCGACCATGCCCAGCCCCCGGCCCCTTTCTCCGCAAAGACCGGGGTCGAGGACGAGGTAGAGCCACAGGTCGAACCGCGTCATGCCGCGATGGTCCCGGCCTCGGAGATCTCCGCCTCATAGTCGAGCGCAGCCGGCATCACGCCATGCAGCGTGTCGATGAAGCGCCAGCCGAAGCCGCCCGGGCCCGACGCGCTTTCGTGAGTCCGCGTGCCCGCGACACCGAACAATGCCAGCGCACCGACCGTCGCATCGAACGGGTCCTCGGCGACGGCGGCGAAGGCGCCGCACAGACCGGTGAGCGCGCAGCCCATGGCCGTGTTGAGCGTCATCCAGTGCGAGCCGCCGCCGATCCGCAAGGCACGCGCGCCGTTGGTCACATAGTCCTCGCGCCCGGTCACAGCAATGACGGCGCCCGTGTCCCGCGCCAGACGCCGGGCGGCCTCCTCCGCCGCATCCACGCCATCGCGGCCGTCAACGCCTTGCCCCTGGCTGGCCTCGCCGGCCAGCGACAGGATTTCGGACGCATTGGCCCGGATGATGGCCGGCTTGAGCCCCGAGAGGTCCGCCGAGGCGCGGGCACGGAACGCCGTCGCCTGACAGGCCACCGGGTCGAGCACCCAGGGCCGCCCGACGCTGTGAGCACCGTCGATGGCCGCCCGGGCGCCCTCCAGCATGGGCTTGGACAGCGTACCGATATTGACCGTCAGGGCACCGGCGATCCGCGCGAACTCACCGGCTTCCTCGGCATCGGCAACCATGGCCGGCGAGGCCCCCGCCGCCAGAAGCACGTTCGCCGTGACGCTCATGGCGACGTAGTTCGTGATGCACTGGACCAGCGGCGTTTCCGCGCGCAGCTTGTCCAGAAGGTCTCCCGGTGATTGGCTCATCGGACTGCCTCCGACGCACTGCAATGCACCGCGCCGAACGGCGCGAACCGCATCTGCCTGTTGTCGTCGAACACGCGACGATCTCTACTATTCAACATGCTGGCCTCGTGAATTGCTCGCGAGAGTCTTGCCGCATGAGTGGATTTAGGGAAATGACCAGATTCGCTCCTATTAAGCAGTCCAGTTCAGGCTTTTCGGTGAGGTCGGCAGACAATCGGCTCATCTTGCGTCCTCCAGCGGCACATAGAGGTCGCCGCCCTTTCGGAACTTCTCGCTCATGCGTGCCATGCCCTCCTTCTGGGCCTCGGCGCGGATGTCGTGGGAGATGCGCATGGAGCAGAATTTCGGCCCGCACATGGAGCAGAAATGCGCGACCTTGTGCGCCTCTTTCGGCAGGGTCTCGTCATGCATCGAGCGTGCGGTCTCGGGATCGAGCGCCAGGTTGAACTGGTCCTCCCAGCGGAACTCGAACCGCGCCCGTGACAGCGCGTCGTCGCGCACCTGCGCCGCCGGATGCCCCTTGGCGAGATCGGCAGCGTGGGCGGCGATCTTGTAGGTGATGACGCCGGTCTTCACATCGTCGCGGTTGGGCAGACCCAGATGCTCCTTCGGCGTGACGTAGCAGAGCATTGCGGTGCCGAACCAGCCGATCATCGCCGCGCCGATCCCCGACGTGATGTGGTCGTAGCCCGGCGCGATATCGGTGGTCAGCGGCCCCAGCGTGTAGAACGGCGCCTCGCCGCAGGTGGCGAGCTGCTTGTCCATATTGGCCTTGATCTTGTGCATGGGCACATGGCCGGGCCCCTCGATCATCACCTGGCAGTCCCTGGCCCAGGCGATCTGGGTGAGTTCGCCCAGCGTCTCCAGTTCGGCGAACTGCGCCTCGTCATTGGCATCGGCGATGGAACCAGGGCGAAGCCCG
>JANQMX010000040.1 GCA_028279885.1 Rhodovibrionaceae bacterium
GATGATGCTCGATGCAACCGAAATCGCTCCCCAGCGCTATCTGGCCAGCTACGGGCGGGCCTTGGAGGACTTCACGGTCGGCGACGTCTATGAGCACCGGCCGGGCCGCACGATCACCGCGGCCGACAACATCCAGTTCAGCCTGCTGACCATGAACAGCCATCCGCTGCACTGCGATCACGCCTTCGCGGCTGAGAGCGAATTCGGCCGGCCCCTGGTGAACAGCGCCCTCACCCTGGCCATCGTCGTCGGCATGACCGTGAACGACGTGAGCGCCAAATCGGTCGCCAACCTGGGCTGGCGCGAGATCAAGCTGACCGCGCCGGTCTTCCCGGGCGATACCATCTATGCCCGCAGCGAGGTCCTGGCGGTCCGCGAGTCGAAATCGCGCCCGACTCAGGGAATCGTGACCACGCGCACCGAAGGCTACAAGTCGGACGGCACGGTGTTCATGACCTTCGAGCGCGCCAGCCTGATTCCGAAACGCGGTCACACCGCCGCCTAGACGCCCAGCCCCCGGAGACCAGAGCATGCATGATCCGACCCACAATCAGACCGCCATTGCCGACCGGCTCGCCGATTTTGCCGCGACCCTGACGACCGATGCGATTCCCGAGACGGTCCGGCTGCGCGCCCGGCATCATCTGCTGGACGCCATCGGCATTGCCCTGGCCTCGGGCAAACGGGATTTCGCCCAGCGTACGCTGGTTGCCTTGCAGCGCGTTGGCGGTGCCGGCGACTGTGCCGTGCTTGGCCTGCCGAGCCGCTTGGCACCACGCGATGCCGCGACCCTCAACGGCCTGCTCTGCCACGGCCTGGACTTCGATGACACCCATCTGGGTGCAATCGTCCATCCGACGGCCAGCGCCTTTCCCGCGGCCCTCGCGGCGGCCGAGGTCGCCGGCGCCGATTTCGAGCGCCTGCTGACGGCCTATATCCTCGGCGTCGAGGTGGCCGCGCGGCTCGGCCAGGCCGCGAGCAGCCAGTTCCATGCCGCCGGCTTCCATCCCACCGGGGTGGTCGGCGCTTTCTCCAGCGCGCTGGTCGCCGGCAAGCTCTTGGATCTCACCGCGGCCGAGATGCGCCAAGCCCAGGGCATCGCGCTCAGCTTCGCATCGGGCAGCCTCGAGTTCCTCGAGGACGGCGGCTGGACCAAGCGCATCCATCCCGGCTGGGCCGCCGCCGCCGGGCTCCAGGCCGCGACACTCGCTGCGGCAGGCTTCGTCGGCGCCAGCCAACCCTACGAGGGCCGCTTCGGTCTCTATCGCAGCTACCTCGGTACGCGCTTCGAGGCTTGCGACCTGTCCCAAGCGACGGCCGACCTGGGCAACGTCTGGGAGCTGATGGAGACGGCCATCAAGCCCTTTCCCGCCTGCCACTTCACCCATGGCTCGATCGACGCCGCCCTCGCGCTCGCCGGGGACATCAACGGCGCCGCGGTCGAAGGGATTACGGTGCGTCTGCCGCGGGAGGTCATGCCGGTGGTCTGCGAACCGGAAGACAACAAGAAGCGCCCGGCGAACAGCTACGACGCCCAGTTCAGCATCCCCTTCCTGGTCGCCGCCGCGATCCGACGCGGGCAGGTGACCCTGGCCGAGATCGAGGGAGACACCCTCCGTGACCCGGAGATCCTCGATCTCGCGAGCCGAGTCGACTGCGAGCCGGACCCGGACTCGCCCTACCCCAAGTCCTATTCCGGCGAGGTATCGATCGCGCTGTCCGACGGGCGGAACCTGCACCACCGGGAGGAGGTCAACCGCGGCGCTGCCGGCCGCCCGCTGGCCAACGAGGAGATCGCCGAGAAGTTCCGGCAGAACGCCACCGCCTCGGTCTCTACGCGCCGGGCCGAGGAGATCGAAACGCTAATCCTGGCCGCGCCGGACAGCTTGCCCGCACAGCAGCTCGCCGCGGCCCTGGGAACGGCGTAACCGCTGGTCCGAGGGAACAAGCCTATGTTGACGACTGCCGCCGCCGACGACGACCGGCAAGAGCAGGACCGCCTGATCCTCGACAGCGTCGAAAAGTTTCTTGAGCGCGAGGTCAAGCCGCACGCCATGGCCTTGGAGCACGCCGACAGCTATCCCCACGACATCGTCGAGGGGATGAAGGAGCTGGGCCTGTTCGGCGCCCTGATCTCCCCCGACTACGGCGGGCTCGGCCTGTCGCCCAGCCTCTATGCCCGGATGATCGAGCGCATCGCGCGGGTTTGGATGTCGCTGACCGGGATCATCAACTCTCACCTGATCATGGCCTATATCGTCGAGCACCGCGGCACAGAGGCGCAAAAACGCCGCTTCCTACCCCGCTTCGCGACTGGCGAGCTGCGCGGCGGCTTGGCCTTGACCGAGCCCGACTGCGGCACCGACCTGCAGGCGATCCGCACCGTGGCGCGGCGAGACGGCGAGGACTACCTGGTCAAGGGGACCAAAATCTGGATCTCCAACGGCATCGAGGGTCAGTGCTTCGCCCTGCTGGTCAAAACCGACCCGGCGGCCGAGCCTCGCCACAAGGGCATGAGCATGCTGCTGGCCGAGAAGCGGGAGGGCTTCGGCGTCAGCCGCAAGCTCGAAAAGCTCGGCTACAAGGGCATCGACAGCGCCGAGTTGATCTTCGAGGACTACCGTGTACCGGCCGATTGCCTGATTGGCGGCGAGGAAGGCCGGGGCCTGCAATGCGCCCTATCCGGTCTCGAACTCGGTCGCGTCAATGTTGCGGCACGCGGCGTCGGCATCGCGCAGGCGGCACTCGACGAAGCGGTCGCCTACAGCCAACAACGCAAGACCTTCGGCAAGCCGATCCACCAGCACCAGGCGATCGCCCTCAAGCTCGCCGACATGGCGACCCGCACCGAGGCCGCGCGGCTGCTCGTCGAGCAGGCGGCGAACGCCCTCGACCGTGGCGAGCGCTGCGACATGGAAGCCGGCATGGCGAAGCTCTTCGCCAGCGAAGCGGCGATCGACAACGCCATGGAGTGCATGCGCATCTTCGGCGGATACGGCTACTCCAAGGAGTTCGTCGTCGAGCGGCTCTATCGCGACGCGCCGCTGCTGGCGATCGGCGAAGGCACCAACGAGCTGCAGCGGCTGCTCATCGCCAAGCGGTTGATCGAGCGGAACCCGGCCTGATGAACGGGCCGGCCGATGCGCCCCGCCTGCCCCTGGACGGCGTCCGCGTGATCGCCGTGGAGCAGTACGGCGCCGGGCCGTTCGGCACCATGCTGATGGCCGACCTGGGCGCCGAGGTGATCAAGATCGAGAACCCGGCCGACGGCGGCGACGTCGGCCGCCAAGTCGGGCCGTTCTTCTTCGAGGAAGGCAACAGCCACTTCTTCCAAGCCTTCAACCGCAACAAGCGCAGCCTCACCCTGAACCTAAAGACGGCGGCCGGACGGAAGGTTTTCGAAGCCCTGGTCGCCAAGAGCGAGGCGCTGATCGACAACCTGCGGGGCGATCAGCCCGAGCGCCTGCGGCTGACCTACGACCATCTGAAGGATATCAACCCGCGGATCGTCTGCGCCCACCTCTCCGCCTACGGCCGCGAGGGCACGCGCAAATCCTGGCCGGGCTATGATTACCTGATGCAGGCTGAAGCCGGCTATCTGAGCCTGACCGGAGAGCCGAACGGTCCGCCGGCGCGCTTCGGCCTCTCGATCGTCGACATGATGACCGGGCTGATGACCGGCTTCGCCCTGGTCTCCGCCCTGGTCGGCGCGCGGGAGACGGGTCGCGGCCGCGATGTCGACGTGAGCCTCTTCGATGTCGCCTTGCACAATCTCAACTACCTTGCAGCCTGGTACTTCAACGGCGGACACCAGCAGGGGCGCGAGCCGCGCTCGGCCCACCCCTCCCTGACGCCAAGCCAACTCTACCGCACGCGCGACGGCTGGATCTTCGTCATGTGCAACAAGGAAAAGTTCTGGCCGCTGTTCTGCGATCAGATCGGCCGCGGGGAGCTGGCGGCGGACCCGCGCTTCTGCGACTTCAAGGCGCGACTGACACACCGGGAGGAGCTGACCGAGCTGCTCGACCGGATCTTCGAAACGCGCGACACGGAGCATTGGATCGAGCGCCTGTCCGGCACCGTGCCGGTGGCGCCGGTCTACGATGTCGCGCAGGCGCTGGACAATCCCTTCACCCGCGAGCAGCGCCGCACGGCGACTTTCCAGCCACGCAACGGCGGCCCGGCCGTGGACATGCTGACCGGACCTATCCGTCTGTCCGACATGGATCTGCCGACCCATACCGGACCGCAGCTCGGCGAGGACAGCGAGTCGATCCTGACGGAGCTGGGCTACACGCCCTTGGAAATCGCCCAGCTCCGCAAGGAGGGCGCCATATGACCGACGCCGGCGCAGCGGCAAGGGCCGAAGGCCCGCGATACCGGGCCATCGTGCGCAGCCTGCTGAACGATATCGACGCCGGCCACTACGCCGTCGGCGACAGGCTTCCCACCGAAGTCGAGCTTTGCGACCGCTTCGACGTGAGCCGCTACACCGTGCGCGAAGCTCTGCGCCGCTTGCAAGTACAAGGCGTGATCTCCCGACGTCAAGGCGCCGGCTCGGTGGTGGCGCCGCGGCCGGCGGCATCCCACTTCGTCAATTCCATCGATTCCATCGATGGGCTCATGCAGTACGCGAGCACCACCCAGCTCGACGTGATCTCGGTCGAGAAGGTCATCGTCGAGGGTGAGCAGGCGAAGCGTCTGCTCTGTCCACCGAACAGCGCCTGGGTGCGCGTCGCTGCCCTACGGCACGCCGACGACCTGGCGCAGCCGATTTGCTACACCGACCTCTACATCTCGCCCGCCTTTGCCGACGTTGTTGCCCATGTCGGACAGGAGCGCACAGCCGTCCATGCTATGATCGAGCGACAATACGGCGTCAACGTACAAGACGTGCTGCAGGACATCGAGGCGGCCGAAGCCGACCTCAATCTGGCAACCCGCCTGGGCATCAAGGTCGGCGCCCCGGTGCTGATCGTAAGGCGGCGCTACTTCGATGATCTGGGCAACCTCATCGAGCTTGCCATGAACGCCCACCCGGCCGACCGCTTCCGCTACGAGATGACCTTGCAGCGGCGCAGCGGCAACGATACCGCCTGATCCGTCGCGGATTGCGTCAAGCGGACAAGACGCGCGGGCTCTCAGTGGCGCCGATTTCGGCCAACACCTCGTCGGTCGTGGCGACCCGGCCCCAGAGACGGCGAAAACCCTGAAGCGTGACCCTCTGGAACTCCTCGCTACAGGTTCCCGTGGCATCGGCGACCATCAGTGCGGAATAGCCCCGATCAACGGCCTCCCGTGCCGTCGTCTCGACGCAGTTGTTGGTCGAGACGCCGACCATCACGAGCTGCTCCACGCCCATAGAGCGCAGCAGGCTATCGATCCCGGTCGAAGCGAAGGCGCCCTGGGTGGTCTTGTTCACCACGGGCTCGCCAGGGAGCGGCGCGATTTCGTCGACGATCTCGTGCTCGCGCGCTCCGGCATGATTGTTGGTGGCTTCGAAGAAACCGCGCAGAGACGGCGGAGCATCGGCATATCCCGAAACCTCCGAGCCCAGGGTCAGGTAGACCACCCGCGCCCCGACCTGGCGGAAGCCGTCGAGCAGCCGCTTTGTGTTCGGCACCACGAGTTGCTCGATACGATCGAAGCGATAGGCGGCCTCGGCGAGGCGTCCCTGGGCCTCGAGGTGCCGGCCCAAGCCGTGGTGACGACTGCCGCTGGCGTACTGAAGGTCGACCACAATCAGAGCCGCCTTGTCGACCGCGAGACGGAAGTTGGCGGTCAGTTCATCAATGAATTGGGCACTCATCAATTCCTCCCTTTCGACGGTATCGGTAGGTCACGGCAGAAGCGCGAGCGAGAGCCAGGGGACGTAGGTCACCACCACCAGAGCGGCGAGAAGCATCAGCACGTAAGGCAGCGCCCCCTTGATGACCTGCTCGATCGGCGTGTTGGAGATGCCGCTGATGACAAAGAGGTTGATTCCGATAGGCGGGGTGATCGAGGCAATCTCGATGTTCAACGCCAGGAGCACCCCGAAGTGAATGGGATCGATGCCGAGGTCGATGATGCTGGGCAGAAGCAGCGGCGCTACGACGGTGAGGATCGTCACACCGTCGAGGAAGCAGCCGAGCACCAGAAGCACGATGTTGACGACCAGCAAGAACTCCCAGTGGGAGAGGTTGGCCACCTCGACCGCGTCGACGATTGCCGAGGGAATCCCCGCCAAGTTGGCCAGTAGGCCGATGAACAGTGCCTGGGCAATGATAAAGAGGATCACCCCGGTCATCTTGGCGCTGTTCACGAAGATCCGCGGCAGGTTCGCGAAAGTCACCGTGCGATAGAAGATGGCGCCGATGAAAAGCCCGTAGAGGGCGGCGACCGCTGCCGCCTCGGTGGGCGTAAAGATCCCGCCATAGATGCCGCCCAGAACGATGCCAGGCATCAGCAGCGCAGGCGTGGCGCGGCGCAGGGTCTCGGCAACCTCCCGGAGCTCCAGGCGGCCGGCATCGGCCCAGCCGTTCAGGCGCACCAGCACGTAGGTCAGGATCGCGAGCAGCGCGGTGATGAAGATCCCCGGCAAAAGCCCGGCCAGAAAGAGTTTGCTGACAGACTGCTGCGCCATGGCACCGTAGATGATAAAGACGATGCTCGGTGGAATCATGATGCCGAGGGTGCCGCCGGCGGCCATGAGCCCAGCGGAGAACGAGGGTGGATAGCCGAGCCGATTGAGCTCAGGGATGGTGACCCTGCCGAGCGCCGCGGCCGAGGCTGCGGAGGATCCCGTCATGGCGCCAAACAGCGCCGAGGCGATCGCCGCCCCGACCGCCGTCCCGCCGGTGATTGGCCGGGTCAAGGCACGGACGAAGTCGACCAGCGGCGTGGCCATCCGGCCTTCCACCATGACGTTGCCGGCCAGGATGAAAAAGGGGATCGCCAGCAGCACGAAGCTGTCCAGGTTGGCGAACTGGGAATGCGCCATCTGGGTGAGCGAGGTGACGTCGAAAAGGAGCACCGTCGCCAGTCCGACGATGCCGAGCGCAAAGGCAACCGGCACACCGAGAACGAGCAGCAGGAACAGCGAGCAGATGAGGAAAAGCGCCATAGCGTCAGGACTCTCGGCCAACGGGGCTGGCCGAGTCAGGCCGGCCTGCCTTGGGCCCCTGCCCCGAAACCTGCTGCACCAACGTGATCGCCAAGCGCAGACTCATCAGGGCAAAGCCCAAGGGCACGATCAATTGAAAGACCCAGATCGGTATCGACAGATCGCTATCCGTGGGACTCAACCCCAGGAAGCGACTGTCCTCCACCAGAAGGTATCCGGCGTAGACCAAGGTCAGCGTGAGCAGCAGACAAAGGACGGTGTCGAATATCTCGAGCCGGTGCGACCAGCGGCGCGGCAGATAGTGCAGCAGGAACTCCACCCTGATGTGCGAACCGTCCCGGGTGGCCGCGGCAGCGCCCATATAAGCGGTCCAGATCAGCAGGTAGCGGGACAGCTCCTCGGACCAGAGCAGCGAGAAGCCGAGGAAGCCGCGTCCGAGGATTTCCAAGCTGACGATGATCAAACCGACCAGGAGAATGAGACCGCCAAGCCCGTACTCGAACCAGCCGAGGACTTGCTTGGCGGCCGTCATCGCGAAACCGCCCGGCATCTTACATCTTGGTACCGCTCGCGCTGCGAAGCGCGTCGACGATCGGCTTGCCGTGGGTCTCCTCGGCCTCGCGCCAAATCGGTGCGACCGCCGCCATCCAGGCGCCCTGCTCCTCCTCGGTCTGCTCGTGCAACTGGACGCCGGCAGCCTTCAGCTTCTCCATCGCATCCGCAGCGGCCTGGCGAGCCCGCTCGCGGTGCCGCACGGTCACTTCCGTCACGGTCTCCTGGATCAGCTTCCGGTGCGCCTCGGGCAGGCCGTCCCACCATTCGGCGTTGACGGCCCAGGGGTAGAAAGCGAAGTAGTACTTGGCATAAGTGACGTGATTGACCGTCTCATCCCACTTGTAGGAAACGAAGGCGTCGGCTGGCGTGTTGAGGCCGTCGATCACGCCCTGCTCGAGCGCCCCGTTGACCTCCGTGATGTTGATCGGCACAGCCCGGGCGCCGAGCGCTTCCAGAGTCTTGGCGTTGGTCTTGCCGAGCGCGCGCAGCTTCAGGCCCTCGAAGTCCGTGGGCATGACCGTTGCACGCTGGGTGTTGCCGGGCAGCAGGTAATCGTAAGGCAGCACGCCAATGACTTTCCCACCCTTGGCCTCGACCTCGGCGAAGGCCTTACTCATAAAGGCCTGATCTTCAGTCGCCTTGTAGAAAGCCTCGTGCGTCGGAAAGGCGTAGGGCAGGTCGAAGATCGCCAGTTGCGGCGAGATGGCGCTCCAGTAGACCGAAACCAGCGTGGTCATGTGGGCATCCCCGCGCAGCACCGCCTGCAGGACATCGAGCCCCTTGTAGAGAGAACCGCCCGGAAAGAACTCGACCTTGATCTCGCCGTTCGAGCGCTCCTCGATCAGCTCGACGAACTCCTGATTGGCCAGGCCCGGCGTGACGTCCGCGTTGTACTCGACCGGAAACTTGATCGTCGTCTCTGCAGATTGAGCGATACCCGGCGCAGTCAGCGCCAGAAGCACGGCGGCAACGCCGAAAAATTTGGTTATCTTCATGATTTCACTCCCTGTTTCCTTCTTGTTCGCACCGGCCATTGATCGGTCGGCGTCTCCTTGTGGCACCGGCATTGCCGGCCGAGTGCCGCATCAGCTATTCCGCTTGCGCACCTCGTCGATGTACGCCAGCGTTTCCTCGAGCGAGATCACGTCGGCGTAACGCCGGCCGACATCGCGGAGATTGTCGTTGTGCGGCCCCTCGTCTACGTCGCCGACGCATTCGCGCGGGATGGCGACGCGAAACCCGTAGGAGAAGGCATCGTTCACCGTGGCTCGGATGCAGCCGCTGGTGTTGCAACCGGCCACAATGACCGTGTCTACCCGCTCCTTCACGAAGAAAGAGATGGCCGGAGTCTGGAAGAACAGCGAGCCTGCCGTCTTGCAGAACACCGTGTCGTAGTCGGGATCGAAGATCCGGGGGTCGAGTTCCGTACAGGGCTGCCCGTGATGGAATGTCTCGATCACGGCGGGTATCTTCCAGTGGGGCGCATCGCGCGCGCTGCTATAGGCGGTGTAGCAGTTGGCGACCGGAATGCGCGCGGCCCTGGCGGCCTTCAGCAGCTCGGCCGTCTTGTGCAGGGCGGCCTCGACCATAGGCTGACCGCCGAGCGGAAAACGGTCTTCGGTGAAGGCGCGCTGGAAATCGACCACCGCGATGCCCGGGCGCTCGCCAAAGCCGATTCGTTCGGTCGTGAACCCGACCTGTTCGTATGCGTCGGTCATCTGTGTCGCTCCCGTTCCATCCCCGCTAGCGCGGCTGCTCCAGCATCACGCCGAAACGCGTCTTGAAGGCTGCTTGCAGCCGATCGAAGCAGACCCCGACACGCACCACGCTGAAGTCGCGGAAATCGATGATCGTGCTCGACCGGCCCTCATCGTTCGCATACTTGGAGAGCCCATAGTCGACTTCGATGGACGCGGCCTCGCGAACTCGTTCTTCGATGTCGCCGAGGCGGTACTTGCTGCCCTTAAGGGAGGTATTGGCCGAGGAGCCAAAGATCGGCGCCAGGCGCTCATAGCTCTGGCGCGCCACCTCGTCGTGGACGATCCCGGCGTTGAGCAGCATGTCGAGGGTGCCGGCCTTGGTCGAGGAGTCGAGCACGAAGGGGTCGACCTCGGCGAAGATCGGATGATCTTGGCGGAAGGGCGCCACGACCGAGAACGGGAGGCGCTCCTCCTCGATGATCGTGCGCACCATGTCATGCTTCTCGTCCGGCAGCAGGTGGATGTCCCGGCTCATCTGCCAGTTGCCGAACATTCCGCTCGGCTTCTCGTAGCTGCGCTGCTTGGCATCGAAGATGCCGCGGATCGCCTGCGGTCGGTGGCCGATGATCGCATAGGCGACATCCAGGGGGATGATCGCAATTCCGCCGCCATAGACCACGTTCAGCACCCGCGCTACGTCCCGTTGCAGGCGTTCAGCCGGAACCGGCGCATCGGTCCGCGCGATCACCGGTTCGTCGACAGTTGTCGTTTCCGCCATCAGCCTTCTCCCAATCCAAATCCGTCAAGCAAATCCTCGGCGCCACCACCGGACGCGAAAGCCTCGACGCGGTCCCAGAGCACTTCGCCGGTCGGCAGACCGGGCAGCGCCGCGCACAGCATCGTGTATTTCCGGATCAACGCCGCCTCGGTCATGGGCCGCGCCGGCGTCCCGAGACTGTCCAAGACATCGGCGCGGCGCTTTTCACCGTCGGCCCGCTCAACCTCGACCCAACTGCCGAAATGACGAGGGAAGAGCTCCTCGAGACTCTGGTCGTGCACAGCCTCGACGCGGTCGGCAAAATCGAGAATGCGGGAGTCCGAGAGCGCCGCCTCGGCGAAACCTTCGATCGCTTCCGGCCCGAACACCATGGCCGCGCCCAGGGTGAACGGCAGGCTGTACTGAGCCGCCATCTCCGATTCCGGCCGCCGCAGCATGTGTTGGGTCGCAACGATCGCCGGGCCACCGACCACCACCCGCCGGATGGCATCGGTCGGCAGCGCGAAACCGTCGGTCACCGTCGCCAAAGCATCCAGCGTCGAGTGGAACAGGCGACAGCAGGGGTAGGGCTTGAAGCTGATGGCATGGATTTCCAGCGCGTCGCTGCCGTCTTTGGTCAGGCGATCAAGCTGCGGCGCGCTACCATAGAGCCGGCAGAGGCCATACTCGCCGTCGAAAGCCTGGCCTGGCCCGGCAAGACCGCGATGGGCCAGCTCGACAGCCAACACCCCGCCGTGGGCGGCGTAACCGCCGTGCAGGCGCTTGACCGCCGTGCCTGTAGCATCGACCGAGAACTGCATCGAGCCGCCTGCCGCCGAAAGCTGCAAACCCCAGGCAGCAATCAGGCCGTCCCGCTCAAGGCCGAGCAACTTCGCCACCGCCGCCGCCACGCCGAAACCACAGAACAAGGCAGTCGGATGGTTACCACGCTCCAGCACTTGAGCGGCCCCAGTGGCCGCGCCGATCCGGCCCACCACCTCGTAGCCGGCAGCGATCGCCGGCAGCACTTCGCGACCGCCAAGACCCATCGACTGAGCCACCGCCAAACTGGCAGCGATCACCGGCGCACCGGGGTGGGTGATGGACTCGTCGTGGGTGTCGTCGAGCTCCAAGCCGTGCGCCGCCGTTGCGTTCGCCAGGGCCGCGACAGCCGGCGCAGCGGTGAAGCCGACGCCGAACACCCGAGCAGCCCCCTCCGTTTCCAGCGTCCGGGCATAGTCCTGGACCGCACGGCTCCAGGCCGCCTCGGCGCCCCGCCGACACACCGCTAGGTGATCGAAGACGAGCCGCTTTAGCTGCGCCATGTCAGCATCCGTCAGCCGCTCGTAGGTCAGCTCCAGGACATCGCCAGCCAAGACCGATGTGAAATCAGGCGCCCCCTCCGCGGCGAGCGGTCGGGCAGCAGAGGCGATGCTTCCTGGCGCTCCCATCACTCGATCACGCCTCGCTCGCGCAGCGAGTCCAGACGATCCCGCTCCATGCCGAGACGTGTGGTGAAGATCTCCTCGCTGTGTTCACCGAGCCGCGGCAGCGCCGCGAATCCGTTGTCAGATCCATTACCGAGCTTGACCGGATTGTCCGACATGGACACCGGCCGGTCACCTGGCACAGGGACGTCGACGATCTTGTTGCGGGTGAGAACCTGCGGGTCGAATAAGGCATGCTCGAAGTCCGTGGTGGCGACCACGAAGTTGACTTCGTCGCAACTCGCCTCGACAGCGCGCTCGTTCAAGGCCAGCCCGATGTAGGACATCCCCACCGACTTCGGCGGCAGCCGCATGACATCTTCGGCATCGGCCATCTGCGGCACCCGCTTGGGATTGACGAAACTGGAGGCTTCGATCCGACGCGCCCCTGCCGCCACGGCGAGACCGATCAGCTCCACTTTCTTGGCTGTCGTGAGCCGGGGCCGCTCGCCCTGCAGACCGTCTCGGGGCGAGACTTCGTCGATTTCAACCGAAGGCATACGCATACCAAATATATTATGTATGTGATTTAATAAATTTGTATACAAAAATAACCGGACATGCAAGGGGGCTTTTTCACTCCCCTCTCGCTCGCGATCTCAGGCAGCGCCGCCTCAGCGCCGATCAACTTCCAGGATCACATCCCAGCTCTCGACTTCTTCGACCGCCCGTCCCTCGCGGTCTGCCGTCGCTTGATCGGTCACAAGCATCCGGTCCCTCGCGGCCAGGATGTGCTCACGAACCAACGCAGCGGCACGATCAGACTCCCGCGCACGCAGCGCTCGAAAGATCGACTGGTGGTCCCGGTGCGAAGCATGAAGCTGCTCGTCACTGAAGTTGAAATAGTGCCGCAAAACCAGCGGAAGCTCGGTGATCTGACGAACGATCCTGAGCAGGTACTGATTGCCGCAGGCCCCATAGAGCACGGCGTGGAAGCGGTGATTGAGGCGCAGAAAGCGCGCGCGCACCTCGTCGGGTTCCAGTCCGTCCGGATTGTTGAGAACCGTCGCCATCCGACCAATCAGATCGGCAAGGTCAGCTTCGGTTTTCGGATCCGGGCCACGGAGAGCGGCCAGGCGCACGGCCTCGGACTCCACGAGTGCCCTGACGCCGTAAATCTCTTCGGCATCCCGCGCCGTGAAGCTGCGGAGCCGGTGCCCTCGTCTGAGCTCGTAGACGACGAAACCTTCGGCTTCGAGCCGGTTCAGGGCGTGCCGGACCGGCGTCCGGGACAACCCGAGTTCCTTGGCCAGATGCGCCTCGGGCAACTTCGCGTCCATAGCGAACCTGCCTTCGACCATCATCCGCTTTAAATCACGATAAGCGCGCGCGCTCTGCTCATCCATGGAATTTTGAATACATTTTCGTGCTCTTGGTGACAAACGTATTCTCGCCGAGCTGTTGGCCGCCGAGATGCGGTCGATGCCGGAACCGTGCAGGAACATCGGCCGATGATCGGCACGGGGCAAACGATGGGCGACAGCGACGACGATCTGGTTCGGGCCGCCGGCGATATCGGCACCACCATCTTTCACCCGGTCGGCATAGCCAAAATGGGCCGCCCCTCCGACCCGCTTGCGGTCGTCGATGAGAGGTTGAAGCTGCATGGACTGAGAGGCATTCGAGTCGTCGACGCCTCGGTCATGCCCACCAATCCGTCAGGCAATACAAACACGCCGACGGCAATGATCGCCATGAAGGGCAGCGAGATGATCCTTGAGGATTATCGCTGAGTGCTGGGCTGGCGAACCAGGTCGGTTCACAAGATCACCATTCCATCAATCCCAGGAACTGAACATCCAGCCCCTTCAAACGCTCGAGGAACCGCTCCTTGCGCGCATGGCGCGCGGATGGCGCCGAGCTAGCGGGTAAAAGTCAGCGAGCGTACCGCCCTCGACAGCGACCGCTTCAAGATCGAACAACAGCGCTGTGACGTGCGCTACGGCGGTCGGGTTCGAGCGCTTTCGAGTTGGCATCGCAGCCGTGTGAACCCGCTTCTGGTTGAAGCGGGCTGCGGCCATCCTCGAGTCACCGTGGGCACGCTCGGCCTCTTCGCCGAGGACCTTGAAGACCGAGGGCTCGGCATCGCCGCGAACAACCACGTGCTCGCGGATGTGAATTCGGGTCAGATCGGCGACCCGATCCACCAGCCGTTTGGGTTTGCCGCGAGACCGCTGGGCGTTCCTCCTGCGCTGCAGGTCGAGCGCAAGCCCGATCCCGACCATGAACACCAGACTGAACGCAACCGCTACGGACACGACGAGCGTCTGCGTCTCACGCCCAAGCGGAAACAGGAAGTTCCACTTGTGGAGATAGGAAAAGCTCCACTGTTCCGCCTTCGCATGGTCCGGCGTGCGGTCGGCGATCTAAGCCACGCGGTCGCCGATGCCGACGATTTGGATCAACTGGCTCTTCGTCTCGTCTTTCCTGTCTTTGCACGTAAAGCGTTCAAAGGCACCGGCGTCTCTATCATTCTCTTCATGCATTTGCCGGAGGGTTGCTCTCTGACGCTTGGCAGCCCGCCAACGAACAGCATAACTCTTAAATAAGACGTTTGTGCCCCCGCGTTTGTCCCAGACTTTTCTTCCTGTCGACCCGGCCGCGAGCAGACTGCAAGCAGTATTGCCAAAAAGAACTCCTGCCGCTACGAATTGAGAATGGTTCTTAATTGCGCCTGCTGTGCCTGTGGAATCATAAGTGCTTTTGGCATCCGGGCTGACAGAATGACGGAGATGTTCGGAACGAACGGATCTGAACATGGTCTGACGCGCGCAGCGCGCAATACACAACCAAAAGGAGAACTTATAAATACACATCGAAGAGGCTCAGTGCCCGGATGCACTGAGAGCGAACCTGAACTTTGAGCTTCGCGTCGCGGGCAGCGTGGCGTGTCTTGAGGCAAAGACGATTAAGGGTCAGTCGGAAGTTGAGCGAAACCGAAAAGCGATTGCGGATCTATATGGAAAACCGGCCGGCGCTGGTGGACTACGCCGCGCCGATCGTCGGTTCGCGTTCGACCGCGGAGGACGCCGTGCAAGAAGCCTACTTCCGCTTCGTGCCGCCGCCGGGACCTCCCGCCGACATTGGATCTCCGGCGTCCTATCTCTTTCGCATCGTCCGTAACATCGCCATTGACATGACCCGGCGCGTGTCGTCCGAGACGCGTCGCGACGCCCAACTCGCGCACGCAACAGACGGCGCGGCGTGCACCCCCTCGCCGGAGGAAAAAACCCTCCATCGCGAGACGTTGGCCCTCGTGAAGACGGCGCTGGACGAGCTGCCGGCGGAAACCCGCAAGGCCTTTGAAATGAAGCGGCTTGACGGCGCAACCTATGACGACATTGCGGCTCATCTGGGCATGTCCAAATCCAGTGCGCACCGCCTGGTGCAAAACGCGCTCAGTCACGTCATGCGCCGTATGTACGAAAAAAACAGGTGAGTTTTGTTCAAAAGATCTGAGACAGATCGGTCCGGCCTTCGTCCTATGCATAGCTGGGGCATGACTCTCTTGCCGAAGACGGAAGGCGCCCGGACATGACTTTGGGAGAAGACGACAAGATTCCGGCCGATGTCATGGAGGCAGCCTCGGCCTGGTTCCTGCGTTTTGATGGACACGAAGTGCGGGATGCAGAAGAGCACGACCGTCTCAAAGCCGAACTCGACACATGGCTTGCCGCGGACGAGGCGCATCGGCGCGCCTGGGAGTTGGCGCAGCGCGCCTGGTATCTTGCCGGAGAAGCCCCTGCCGAGACCGAAGCGGTCAATACGCCGCCGACGGAGGAAGGGCGCGGGGAAACAAACGCTCTGCCGCCACTAGAGACACCATTGAGAGCCCGTCAATCCGCGGCTTCCCAACCCTCAGCCGCATGGATGAGACGGGCGGCCAGGCCGAAATTCGCCATACCGGCCGCCGCTGCAGTACTCTTACTCTTCATGCTGGCGCCCACGCTCTCACTTTGGATGCGGTCCGACTTTCAAACCGCCACCGCCGAGACCCGTAACCTAACCCTCAACGATGGATCGCAGATTGTGATGGGCGCCGAAAGCGCGGTGGCGCGCGACTTTGCCAGCAACCGGCGCGAGGTCGCCCTACTGCACGGCGAAGCCTGGTTCGAGGTCGCCCATGAAGAGACACGGCCTTTCATCGTCACTGCGGGCGAAATAACGATCACCGTGACCGGGACCGCCTTCGATGTGGCGATGACGGACCGCACCGTCGCAATCGCCCTTGCACGCGGCTCGGTCGAGGTTGAGCGGCCGGGAGAAAAGCCGCTGAAAAAAATACTGGAGCCAGGCCAACGTCTCGCCGTCGACCGGAAGGACGGCACCGTCCTCATAACGGATGTCGATCCCGCCCTTATGGGCGGCTGGCGCAGCGGGCGGCTCATCGTTCACGGCGCGCGCTTGGCCGATGTAGTGGACACTGTTGACCGCTATCATCCCGGAACGATCACACTTGTCGGCCGGTCGGTCGCGGAGCGGCGTGTGACCGGGGTCTTCGATCTTGAAACCCCTCAAAAAGCGCTGAGATCGCTTGTCAGCCCCTACGGTGTTTCGGTCCGCAAATTGACGCCCTGGCACACCATCGTTTCAGACGAATAAGGCTACCGCCAAAAAAGTTTGCCCTTTTCCTGGGACACCCAACGTCGAGCTTCGTCTCTTTTCTGAACGCGAATGAGACGCAATCGCACACTTTGCGGTTAAGTTTGTATCAGAACTGGGGCGATCATGACGATCCAAATCGAGAGAAAACACGCCAACGGACAAGGGCTCAGCAAGTACACAAGCGAACGCCGCCTGAAACTGCTCTTGATCGGGGTCAGCGTGGCGGCCGTTCTCATCAGCGCGGGACCGGCCCCGGCTCAACAGAGCGAACCACCAGCACAGACCGTGACCGAGGAGACCCGGTTCGCCTTCGACATTCCCGCGCAGCCCTTGCAAAACGCCGTCACCGCTTTCGGTTTTCAATCAGGCTATCAAGTCGCCGTCGACCAAGCGACACTCACAGGCCTTACGGGCAAAGAGGTGCGGGGTAGCTTTACACCTGCCGAAGCGCTCAGCCGTCTCCTGGCCGGCACGGGCCTCACCTATCGCCTGATAGATGAAAACAGCGTCACCTTGACGGCGGTGTCGCCAGGCGCGACTAACGGCAGCGCGACGGTGCTCAGTCCGATCACAATCGAAGGTCAGTTCGAGTCAGCCGACGGACCGGTTGACGGTTATGTGGCAACGCGCAGCGCCGCCGGCACGAAGACGGATACGGCCCTCATCGAAACGCCGCAATCCATTTCTGTGATCACGGCCGATGAACTCAAGTCCCGGAATGTCAACAAATTCAGTGACGCGCTGCGCTATACGCCGGGCGTTGAGTCGGAGTTGTACGGCCTCGAGCCACGCTTCTCGCACCTCAGCATGCGCGGTCTCAATTCCTCGACGACGGGGTTGTTCAAAGACGGCATGGGGCTGGTGAACCCCGGATACATCGTCAGTTACAATCCCGAACCTTGGGGCGCTGAGCGTATCGAGGTGCCGCGCGGCCCCGCATCGGTTTTGTATGGGCAGGGAAGTCCCGGCGGATTGATCAACTACGTCACCAAGCGGCCCACCACCGAAGCATTTGGCATCGTGCACCTGGAAGCCGGCAGCCACAAACGCAAGCAGATCAAGTTCGACATCGGCGGTGCCGTCGACGAGAAAGAGAATCTGGCGTTGCGGCTGGCAGGGCTGTTTCGCCGTAGCGAAACGCAGTTCGATTTTCTGGACGACAACCGGTTGTGGATTGCGCCATCCCTGTCCTGGCTGCCGGTCGACAGCACAAAGATCACCTTGTTCGGCATGCATCAGCAAGATGACACCGGAACCTCGCAGGCGCTGCCGGGCATAGGAACGCTTTTCGACAACCCGAACGGATCGGTGCCACACTCCCGATTTACCGGTGAGCCGGATATCGACCAATACGACCGGACCGAGTACGCCGCCGGCTATGAGGTGGAGCACGAAGCGAATCCTGCCCTGACCGTGCGGCATAAGGTTCGTTATCACGCTGTCGATCTGAACGATGACGTCGTCTTTGGTTCCGGATTCGACGGGAACCGGACACTTAGTCGCTCATTCTATTCTAACCACGGCAACGTGAAGTCGCTGACAGCCGACACGAATGCGGAACTCAAGACATCATTTGCCGGATCGAAGCACACGCTTCTCGGAGGAATCGACATACAATACGCCGACATGAAAACCGCGCAGAATAGCGGTACGGTCGGAGCCCTCGACATCTTCACGCCAACATACGGCGCCTCTGTTACCGCACTGACGCCGACAGTCCTTAAGGATTTCATCAAAACACAGTACGGGGTATACGCACAGAACCAGATCGAACTGGGCGATCACTGGCGGTTCGTGCTCGGCGGGCGCTACGACTGGGCGATCACTGAAACCGACAACCGCCTCAACGACACGCAGTCGACGCAGCGCGACGAAGCATTCACGGGGCGTGCCGGCGTGGTCTACCTATTCGACAACGGCATTGCGCCCTATGCCAGCTATTCGGAATCCTTCCTTCCCATTACCGACAGCACCAACGCCGACGGGGACTTTTTCGAACCGGAAACCGGACAGCAATACGAGATCGGCGTTAAGTATCAGCCGAGCGGATCCAACAGCTTCATTACGGCTTCGGCATTCGACCTGCGCCGCCAGAACTACACCGAATACGACCCCGGCCTCTTGGCGACTGTGCAGACCGGCGAAGTCCGTTCCCGGGGCATCGAGGTCGAGGCCCTGGCTAGTTTCGATTTCGGCCTCGATATCAAGGCCGGGTACACGCACCTGCAAACGGAGGTGCTGAAAAGCAACAATGCATCGGAAGTTGGCAAACGGCTGATCCTGATACCAGAACACAAGGCAACGTTGTGGGCGGATTACACAATCCAATACGGCACGTTCAAAGGACTCGGACTAGGTGCCGGCGTCCGTTATCAGGACGGGCATTACGGCGATGCAGAGAACACACTGTCAGTCCCGGGATACACTTTGGTCGATGCGGCCGTGCACTATGAAGTCGGCAATCTTCGTTTCGGCCTGAACGCGCAGAACCTGTTCGACAAAGAGCATCTAGGCTCATGCTATTACCGAGGTCCGTCGGTGCTCTGTACGGTCGGCGAAGGGCTGATGGTGACCGCAAATGTTTCGTACTCATGGTAGTGGCCGTACAGCGCACGGAATTCATCGAGTCGTCTTCGGCCCGGTGTTTGCGCGCTTGGCCGGGATGACGCGGGAGCGTCCGGTCTTGATGCGGTGGGTGTTAGGCGGGCCAGTCGTCCTCGCCGTATCATTGCTTTTCACGATGGCCTTGGCCGTGGTGCTGCCGACTGGATCGGCCGGTGTCGATAACATCGTCTGGCCACTCGTTCTTGCGCCGGTCTTCTGGGCGCTGCTGTTCATCTATGTGTGTCTCGAAGAAAGTTTGAAACGGGGGGTCGCGATACTGGTCGCGATCGGAGCCTTGAGCAGCATATTGGTTGCCGCGGGCCTTGCCGGATAGTTGGAAAACCAGCGTGGGCATATGAAACGACTGTCGCAAAATCAGATCAAACGACTGACCGCCGTGCATGGCTGGTCAGGGACACTCCTCGGCACCCTGTTGTACGCGGTCATCGTCACCGGGACCGTAGCGGTTTTTGCGCATGAAATTGCCGAATGGTCGGTTGGCGGCAAGCAGGCGGCGGATCCGCTGGCGACCTCCGTCGACAGGAACGTGCGGCTTGTCGTCGAGCCGCTGCCAAAGGGATATCGGCAGAGTATAGGAATATGGGGAACCGCGCGCGGGGACCTGATGGTGTTTCCTCATATCCATGCCCGAAACCCCGAAACCGGAGAGATGTCGGACTATGGGCCGATGTTTCGGATGGCGCCGTCGAGTGGAGAAGTCCTGTTCCGGGACGAAGGCTTCGCATTTTCCAAACCGGAATGGTACGAAGCCAGTGCGCTCGAGGACTTCCTAATCGACTTGCATGTACAGCTTTACATGCCGACCCCGTGGGGGCTGATCGTAACGGGAATTCTCGGGTTGACCATGATGGCCGCCGGTGTCAGCGGAATTGTGATACATCGGCATCTCATTCGCGATCTGTTCGTCGGGCATCGCGAGGGACAGCGTCTGGTATCAGCACGCGACCGGCATGTCCTGGCGGCGAGTTGGGGATTGGTGTTTACGTTTCTGCTCGGTTTTACCGGGTCGTTTTTCAGTCTCGCGCCCACAGTTACCTTTCCGTTGTTGGCAAATGTCGCGTTCGGAGGGGACCAAGAAGCGATGGCGGATGTGCTGTTCGAACCACAGGCGGCATCAGACCCTCGCCCGGTGCCGATGGCCGACCTCGACCGCATAATCGCAGAATCCGGAATACGCGCGGGATCAGCCGCCGGGTACATCGAAGTATCAAACTACGGCCGCGCAGATTCCAGGATCAGTATCTGGCATGAGCCTCCCCCTGGCCAACTGGCATGGGTGCATAGTGTTTTCGACGGCTCAACCGGTGAGTTTCTGGGCGTGCGCCCCGTGGTCGGGCAGACCCCTTCAACCGGCGCACTCCTTTATGACCTGATGTGGCCGATGCACACGGGCGACTTCGCGGGCATCGCGTCGAAATCGGTCTGGGTCGGCCTCGGCTCGGCAATGGCATTCGTGGTGATTTCAGGGATGCGGCTTTGGGCCAGGCGGCGCGAAGATCAGATTTTATGGCGGCGCTTCAACCGAGCCGTGACCATCGTCGGCTACGGTCTACCGGTGGCGATGCTCAGTTCTGCCTATGCCTATTTCCTGGCGCTGGGCGCCGGAGCAAACGAATTCTGGTGGACGCCGGCCGGGTTCCTGATCGGCGTTGCGCTGGGAATGTTACCGGGACTCGTGGCGCGGAACGAGGACAACCTCAAGCGGTTTTATCGCCTTCTTCTAGGTGTCGGCCTGATCTTACTGCCGATCGTCCGCATGGCGACCGGCGGCCTCGGCTGGGCGGCGGCGGCTCAGGGGCAAGGCACGGTGCTATCGGTCGATCTGACACTGATCCTCCTAGGGGCCGCTCTGATGTGGTGGGCACGCCGAACGGGCGCGCTTCGGGCGCCCGAGCCGGCACCGGCGGAATGACGGAGAGTACATGGATATCCTCACCATCAGCGCCGGGCTTTGTATCAGCACAGCCGCCCTCGCCTATCTCGCCCATACGGACCCGAAGCGCAGACGCGTGTTCGGCCAACCCGGATACCAGAAGCCTAGACGGGTTTGGTCGTCCCTCCTCGTCTTGTCAGCACCAGGCGTATGGCTCCTGATATCGGAGAACGGCGCTGGATTCACGATTTGGCTCGGCGCGCTCACCGTCATCGGTTGGGGCGTCGCCGCCACAAACCCGGCACGCACCGAGGCATGGCGCGAGACAGCCTGGGCCTCCTTGAACATAACAGGTCGCGTCGTGATTCTTGGCTGGTCGAGCCTGGTCTCAGGTGTCCGGAGTGTTCGTGCAGGCATGAAGCTCGTTCGCGACGGCACCGAACGCATTGCCCTGCTGGAAGCACGGGTCGATCAACTGGAGGCCGAGATTCAGAGAATCAAACCCGCGCCGCAACGCTTCCAAGCCATCGACATCGACGGTGGTTCAAGTCCGGAACACATAAGATCAAAAACAATCGTCCGGTCGTGAGGCAGCGGGACGATGAGCTGTTTCCTCCGGCGGTCATCCGTTTCCCACCGTCCTCGCTCAAGACCACCGATTTCGTCTTGTTTACCGGATCCTCGATCATCCCCTTACGATAGAGCCGGTCCATGACATCCCAGTCGAACGTCTTCCAGGCACGCCGCCCGTCGTGCAGCGTCAGTTGGAGCAATGCTAATACGGCGTCATCGATCTTGCCGGTATCAGTTTCCATGTTCGCACTCCATTAAAGAAGACACGTTACGACCGCTGGAATGGGGATGGCTCATGCTATCGGCCCCGTCACCGTTCACCCAAACCTTTCAAACGCTCAAGGAACCGCTCCTTGCGCGCATGGCGGTCGCGAATGGCGTCGAGGCGGTGGATAAAGTCGGAGAGCGTACCGCCCTCGATGGCGATCACCTCGAGATCGAACAACAACGCCGCTGCGCGGTCGTAGCCCGACGCATTGCGTCGGGCGATCTCGGTTTCGATCTCGGCCCAGACCGCCTCACCACGCTGCATCACCTCGTCGAGACGCTTGCGGCGCATCCGTTCCGCCAAGGCCGCCTGGCGCCTTTGTTCTTTGGCCTGCCGCTCGACTTCCGCACGCTCGCGCGCACGCCTCAGGGCCTCGACACGGGCCGTAAGCTCCTCGACGGTGCGCGGCGTGGCGCCGGAACCGGTGTCCCCAATCCGCGCGGCCCGTTTCAACTCCGCACCAACATGCGGATCGCCATCGGCGACGCGCATAAGGAGGTCGGTCTTCACAGCATCCGACAGTCCGGCGATCGTCGCCTGCATGACACCGTCCAGTGCCGCAGGCTCGGGACCGGCGAAACGCTCTGCAGCGGCATCGACCAGATCCCGATCGATACCGAAAAAGTCGGCCGCCGCCTTGAGCGCGCCCGTCAAGGGGCCGAGGCCGGCAAGCGGCTCGGTATCGTCCGCCTTGAGCACACCGTCTTCCAGCGCCGTCAGCCACAAGAGGTAGAACAGCCTGAGATCGCCGGAAAGTACGTCGGCGCGAAGCGGCGCCAATGCGTCAAGCCAGCCCGAGCCATCATCCCAGTCGATATAGCCCTCTTCGCCCTCATCACGATACATATCGACGATCAGGTTTTCGCCTTTCTCCCAGACCGCCACCCAATCCACGTCAAGCAGGAAGGCGTTCAGCCGCCCCCGCTCCATGAGCCGCCTCGGCAGCCGCATGATCAGACGCCGCGTACCCCAGTTGGCCAGATAGAGATGCAGGTCGAACCAGCGCTCCACGAGCTGCTGCGGATCGCCCTTGAAGTCGCCCCACTCATAATGGTTGGTGAAGCTGGTCGTGGTAATCCGCGCCCTGCTTGACAATGCTCTGAGCGCCTCTCGGTCCGCTTCGCCGAGTGGCCGGTCGACTGTCTGAAACTCGTAGTATTGATACTCGCTCACCGAACCGTCCTCGACCCGTCAAACAACCGGGTGATAGACGCCGTTCATCTCAAGCATGGCAAGTCCCTTGTCGAGGGTCACGCCGCGATCGATCGGCCACCATCGTTCGGTGTGATGAAGATACTGTCGCCGTCGCCGCCAGAAAGCCGTGGTCGAAGGCGTAGCTGTCGGCGTTCATGCCGTCAGTCGAGGTCACCGCCCGAAGCGCGCAGACGTCTCGCCAAGTCGCGCTGCCCGACCGCTTCCGCCATCGACATAAAAGGATCGGAACAGACCGACCTAACGAAGGGCCGTTGCATGCTTGTTTGACCCGCAATAGCGTATCAGCGCATAGCGGTGAGCGACGTTCAGGAGTGACCAATGCGGAGAATTTTTTGGCTTTTTTCTTCGCTCTTTTGGGCACTTGCAGCTGGCTGTGCCTCCGCTGACGGAGCCTGGAAAGTTGAGCGTCTCTCTCAGCCCGAAGGGCTGTATCCGGGCGAAGAGTTGCTCGCGACGAACGGCATTGAAACGCTCACTTACTTCAAGGCCGGAGATCCAGAGAAACCCCTTGTCGTTTTTGTGCCCGGCGGATTTCACCTTGCCCGCGTGGCTTATGGTTATCCCGGCGGTGACGAGAGAGATTTCCTGGCTTATTGGTTTGACCAGAAGGGCTATTCCTTCCTGGGCGCTTCATATCCCACCGGAAACAAAGTCTATTCAAAAACATACCCTGCCTATTCAATCCGCGACTGGGGCAAGCAGGTCGCGGCCACAGCACAGTTCTCTATCGAGGAAAACGGACTTTCCCGAGAGATCATTGTCCTCGGTTGGAGCGCTGGAGGACAGATAGCGCAATCTGTCTACGAAGCATCACAAAACGCTGATCTCGACATGAGCCTTTTCGTGTCGCTCGCAGCAACCCCGCCCGCGCCGCTTTTGGTAGAAGAACCCGGCTCAATCTCCAAGGCACCCAACGGATTGTCTTCGGCACCACAGTTCTATGACGTTTTCAAGGCTTACATAGCCGCTCAAGACGAGCTCAACGGCCACGTGATCATGCCCTGACCGATCGCGGCAATTGGGGCATGTTTCAGATCCAGCATCTGTATCGCGGGATCATTTTTCCCGCTCTGTCAAAAACCGAAAAGATCGCTCTGGCCGATTGGCAGCACATAATGGATCTTATGAGTTACGCTACGTCGGGCGTGCTCAGTGCAAGAGTGCCCGGCAATCACTTCTTTTGGTATGGCCAACTTGGCGCGCGCGAGACCGTCCAAAAAATCGACATGCTACGGTTGCGGGCCGCGAACCTCAAAGCAACGCTCGCAGCCGCTGTGGCAAAGATCGGCACCGAATAGAGAGCATTTGGCTTATACCAAGCGCGACGGCGCGTCCGCAGCGAAGCGAGGAAAGCCTGCGTGGCGTTTGAACGCAATACAGGCCGAGTTGAATCCTGCACATCGCGGCCTGGTATTAGGCGTTAGAGACCGTTTGAGAATGTGATTTCTCCGAGGCGTTGTGTTGTGATTCAGACTCTGCATGTGGACACGACAGACGCGAGGCCGTATGGCCGTGATCGAGCGGAAGACGAAGCGTTCCCCGACCGATCTTACCGATGAGGAATGGGCGCAGGCCGGGGGGCGAGCTGCGTGAGGTGCTGAACGCGATCCGCTAGATGACGCGTTCGGGTGGCGTTTCTAGCGCCTCCGGCAGCGCTAAGCTGGGGTCGAGTCGCCGCTGTCCAGGATGTGCCCGGTACGCATCTTTCGGAACTCTTGGGGCGTTTCGCCGAACTCGCGCTTGAAACGCCGGACGAGATGCGCGCAATCGGCAAAACCGCATTCATAGGCGATCTCGGTGATCGAGCGACTGCTGTTCAAAAGGCGCCAGCGCGCATGCTGAAGACGCATCTCGCGCCAAAGCGCGGCTGGCGTCGTCTTGGCGTGTTCCGCAAAGGCGCGATCGAGTTGGCTGACGCTCGTCCCAAGCCGCTGTGCAAGACGCGCGATCGAGCTGGGCTGAGACAGGCTGCGTTGCATGAGCCGGACGGCACGCTCCACCCGCCAGTCGCCGCAGTTGAGCAGCTCTTCGTAGGGCATGCGCGGCGCATGATGGGCGGCACGGTGCTCGTCAACAATCATGTCC
>JANQMX010000095.1 GCA_028279885.1 Rhodovibrionaceae bacterium
GCTTGCTGGCCTCCAATCCCAGCAAGCAGGGTGAATCAGATCACCACCCGATTTGGGAAGGCTTTTTCGATTCGGAAAAACACGGAAAAGCTCTAGCTGTGAAATGCACCTCGCCCGAGTACCAGCTTCAGTCTCGCACGGGATACGCACTCGGCGAGACAGGCCTCAAAGACGTCATGGCTTTGGCCGAGAAGTTCGCCCTCGTCCCACCCGATGAGGTTTGCCGCACCCTTAGGAAAGACGTGCGATAGCTCGGATCCCACGTGTGAGGTGATCCAGGCTCTGAGCCGGGCTAGGCCGCTAGAGGCTTCCCCCGGCGGCGCTAAGCGCCTCCGCTGCCTCCATCCAGTGTCCTTCGACCGCTTCGATCTCCTCCTGCAAACGGGCAAGGTCTTGGTTGAGCTTGGCGGCCTCGTCGGCCTTGCCGTTGTAAAGCGCCGGGTCGGCCAGCTTCGCCTCTAAGCGGTCCTTATCGACATGCAAGCGCTCCAGCCGGCGCTCAGCCTCCATGGCGGCTTTCTTGAGGTGTGCAACGGCCGCGCGTGTCTCCGCCCCCGCCTTGCGCTTGTCCCGCTTTGAAGTCGCGCCCGTCTCGTCCTGGTCACGCTGGCGGCGGTTCTGCTGCCGCTCGGTCCGCCGCTGATCGAGTAATTGGCGGCGATAGTCGTCGAGGTCGCCGTCGAACGGCGCAATGCCGCCGTCCTTGGCAATCCAGAGGCGGTCGGCCACCAGCTCAACCAGATGGGGATCATGGCTGATCAGCAAGACGGCCCCTTCGAAAGCCGAGAGCGCCTGGATGAGCGCCTCGCGGCTGTCGACATCGAGGTGGTTGGTCGGCTCGTCGAGGATGAGGAGCTGCGGCTGCTCGCGGGTCATCAGCGCGAAGAGCAGCCGTGCGCGCTCCCCGCCCGAAAGCTGCTTCACCGGCGTATCCGCCTTCACACCGGAAAAGCCGAAGCGGCCAAGGTGCGCGCGCAGCCGCGTCTCCGGCTCCTTGGGCATGAGTTGCAGAAGCGATTCATAGGCGGTCTGCGTGAGGTTGAGCTCCTCGGCCTGGTCCTGGGCGAAGTAGCCCACCTTAAGCTTGGGGGACCGCCGCATGCGCCCGACCTGCAGCCCCAGACGCCCGGACACCAGCTTGGCGAAGGTCGACTTGCCGTTGCCGTTGGCGCCCAAGAGGGCGACACGGTCGTCCATATCAAAGCGCAGGTCGAGACCGCTCAGAATGGGTTGACCTGGGGCATAGCCGACCGCCCCCTCCTCCACGGTCAGGACAGGCGGCGAGAGCGCCTGCGGCGCCGGGAAATCGAAGGAAATCGTCTGCCGTTCAGCCACGCTGACGATGGGCTGCAGCTTCTCCAACGCCTTGAGGCGGGACTGGGCCTGCCGCGCCTTGCTGGCCTTGTAGCGGAAGCGGTCCACGAAGGCCTGCATATGACGGCGCTGGGCCGTGATCTTGGCGTTGGTCGCCGCCTCGCGCTCCAGCCGCTCCCGCCGGGTGCGCTCGAAGCGGTCGTAGTTGCCGCTGTAGAGCGTGAGCTTGCCGCCCTCCAGGTGGGCGATGCGGTTGACCACTGTATTGAGCAGGCTGCGCTCGTGGCTGACGATGAAGAGCGTGCCGGGAAAGCTGCCGAGATAGCTCTCGAGCCATAGTGTCGCCTCGAGATCGAGATGGTTGGTCGGCTCATCCAGCAACAGCACGTCCGGCTCGGAGAACAACAGGGCAGCCAAAGCCACCCGCATCCGCCAGCCGCCCGACAGGCTACTGCAGGGCTCCTGCTGCCGCTCTTCGTTAAAGCCCAGGCCGGAGAGGATGCGCGCCGCACGTGCCGGCGCGCTATGCGCCTCGATGCTGCGCAGACGCTCGTGGATGTCGGCCATGCGGGCCGCGTCTTCGCAGGTCTCCAGCTCGGCGAGCAAGGCGCTGCGCTCCTTGTCCGCCGCCAGAACGGTATCAATCAGGCTGGCGTCCCCGCTCGGCGCGTGTTGGGCGATATGACCGAGGCGCCCGCGTCCAACCACCCGCACCTCGCCGCCGTCCGGTGCCAGCTCCCCCGAAATCAGGCGTAGCAACGTCGTCTTGCCGGTCCCGTTCGGCCCGACCAGCCCGACCCGCCAGCCCTTGTCGACGGCCAAGGTGGCGTGGTCAAAGAGCACGCGGCCGCCATAGCGGAATACAAGGTCGTTGATGTGGAACATAGGTCGTGCGGCGCGCTCGGCGATCCTGCCTTCAAAGCGCGCCTTTAGCACGTCACAGGGCTACACCCAAGATGCTGGCTGTATGACTCGGTCTTTTGCTAGTCGAGCGCGGTCAATCGCTGCGGCACGAGCTCGCGTCCGTGACCCTGAATGGTCAGCCGACCATCGCGGTCCTGTATAAGAAAGAAATCGTCGTAGACCTCGTCGCTCCATGACGCTGACAGGCCGCTGTTGCCAACGATGCGCACGACATAGCCCTCGCGCTGCCAGTCGACCACCGTCACCCGGGACACGTCCTTGATTTTGAGCCGCTGGCCCGTCTGATGACCGCTGGTCTCGAACTCAACCTCTTCATTGTAGCGGTTGAGCAGAGCGGTCAGCTCGGACCTTGACGCCTTGAGCCGCGCCTCGAAGGCGTCAAACCTCGCTTCTCGGGCAGCCGCGCGTTCGTCGGGGGGCAATTGGCTCTCAGCCTCGATCTCTCGCCACTCTTGGGCGGCCTTGATCTCCGGCGCAAAGGGGCATTCCTTTTCGACCGCCACCGTTTCCAATGCGATGGCTTCGCCTTTCAGCCGGCCAAGCTCGTCAGAGTGGTCCCCGGCAGCAAGAGCGAACAAGGCCGGCCAAAACAGTATGAGTCCTACGCCAGTGACGGCTGCGTCGCGCGTCGCAGCGTCTTGCTGATCCTCCGATACTTCTGCCACCCGATCGTTGATTCGGGTGAACTCTTCAGCCAACTGGTCGCAGTCGAGCGACTGGTAAGGCAGAGTGGATACCTGCTGTGCCTCGATATGGTCCGGCTCGCTTGCACAACTCATCAGGTACAAAGAGGCGACCGAAAGGACGAATGACTGCTTCAACATTTTTTTGCCCCATCCCTAGCGAGTGCAACCTGAGCGACATATCGCACAGAATGCTTACAAAAAGTCTAGCTCAAAGGGCGCCGTGTGGGCTTTGGTTGCGGTTAACCGCCTTCTGTCTATCGGAGCGCTCTCTCTTCGGTGTAAGGCCAACGTCCAAAGCGCTCAAGCCGCTGGGCTCACACTTGGACTGGACGGCCTCGCCGATAGCGATTTGCGCCTTCATCTGCCCCCACATCCTTGCCGCCCTGGCCGAGCCTCGCTATAAGCCGCGGCGGATTCGCAAGCCTGCCTGTCCAGTCACCCCGACAGAACCGACACGACCGCGCAACACAAGGAGCCCGCCGATGGCCACCGAACGGACTTTCTCGATCATCAAACCCGATGCGACCCGCCGCAATATCACCGGCAAGATCATCGACCGGCTGGAGAGCGCCGGCCTGCGCGTGGTGGGGCAGAAGCGCATTCACATGACGAAGGAGCAGGCCGAAGGCTTCTATGCCGTCCACAAAGAGCGGCCTTTCTACAACGACCTGGTCAGCTTCATGATTTCAGGCCCGGTCGTCGTCCAGGTGCTGGAGGGCGAGGATGCCATCGCCAAAAACCGCGAGGTCATGGGCGCGACCAACCCGAAGGAAGCTGCGCCTGGCACCATCCGCGCCGATTTCGCCGAGAACATCGAGGCGAACTCCGTACACGGCTCCGACGGGCCGGATACGGCCAAGACGGAAATCGCCTTCTTCTTCAGTGACGGAGAAATCGTCGGCTAAGCGGGTAATCCGGAGACTTCGGTCAGCCTGGTCGGCGAAGACCGGCCAGGCTTTTCCCGCGTCAGGTCAAGAAAATCGCCATCAGCCCAAGTGCGATCGCGATCGCGACCGTGCTCCAGATGCTGAGTTTGATGAAAGCATCGTAGGTTTCTTTTCGACGGGCCAGCATTTCAGGCTCGTCGTAGCTTTCCGTGTCGCTCATTCTTCTTGTCCCCTAGAAGGCGCTTCCTCTCTGACCGCACCGCCTATTTAGGCGAGGCCAGGACTCCGCACAAGACGGCGCTAACGCGGTTCGGGGTTTGCCAGGGCACCGCTTTTTGTCGCAGCGGCGGGCGCCAACTTCGCGCCTCCTCCCAAAAGCTGTACTTGGTCAAGGCAAATCAACTCCAAGCACCGAGAATAAAGTCGGTGCTCAGCCGCCAAAACTCGATCGGCGAGACCGTCGGCATCGTCATCCGGCAGCACCGGGACCGCCGCTTGGCCGATAATCGGCCCGCTGTCGACCCCGGCATCGACGAAATGCACGCTGCAGCCGTGCAGCTTCACGCCGGCCTCCAACGCACGCTGATGGGTGTCCAGACCGGGAAAGGCCGGCAAAAGCGAGGGGTGAATGTTGATCAGCCGCCCCTGCCAGCGGGCCACAAAATCGGCGCCCAAGATGCGCATGAAACCGGCCAGGCAGATCAAGTCGATTCCGGCCTCGCGCAAGGCTTCGTCTAGAGCGCCCTCGAAGGCGGCGCGACCGCCCAGTTCCTTCGGCACGAGCACCAGCCGGGCAATCCCAGCTCGCTCGGCACGCTGCAAGCCCTGCGCGTCGGGCCGGTCGGAGATCACCAGCGCAACCTCGGCCGGAAAGCCCTTCTGATCAGTAGCGTCGATCAAGGCTTGCAAGTTGCTGCCGCGGCCGGAGATCAACACGGCAACCCGCTTGCGGGCGGGGTTCATGAGGGGGGGCTCATGGGGCGAACCGCAGGGCCGGTCCCTCGCCCCGCTCGACCATGCGGCCAATCACGAAGGCCTGCTCACCTTCCCCTCGGAACGTTTCGGTCAACACTTCGGCCTGCGCCTCTGTCACGACGGCAACCATACCGACGCCGCAGTTGAAGGTCTTCAAAAGCTCTTCCTGCGACAGCCGGCCGACCTCCGCCAGCCAAGCAAACACTGGAGGACGAGGGAACGCTCCCAGGTCGATCTCAGCGGCACAGCCCGGCGGCAGGACGCGCGGAAGGTTTTCCGGCAGGCCGCCGCCGGTGATGTGCGCCAGAGCCTTGAGGCCCCCGGCCTTTAGCGCGGCAAGGCAGGCCCGGACATAGATGCGCGTCGGCACCAGCAAGGCTGTCCCGAGGCTCTGCTCCGGCGCAAAGGGTGCCGGTGCGGTAAGCGCCAGGCCGCTTCGCTCAACGATCTTGCGGACCAGCGAGAAGCCGTTGCTATGCAGCCCGTTTGAGGCCAGCCCGAGTATCACATCGCCCGGCGCAACGCCTTGCCCATCCAGCAGCTTGTCGCGCTCGACAGCGCCGACGGCGAAGCCGGCCAGGTCGTAGTCGCCGCCCCGGTAGAGCCCGGGCATTTCAGCCGTCTCGCCGCCGATCAGGGCGCAGCCGGCCTGCCGGCAGCCCTCGGCGATGCCCTGAACGATCGCAGCGCCCTGCGCCGGCTCGAGTCGGCCGGTTGCATAGTAGTCCAGGAAGAACAGCGGCTCGGCGCCCTGCACGACCAGATCGTTGACGCACATGGCGACCAAGTCGATACCGACCGTATCGTGGCGGCCGCTGTCGATGGCCAGCTTCAACTTGGTGCCGACACCGTCGGTCGCGGCAACCAGCAAGGGGTCGCTGTAGCCGCAGGCCTTAAGGTCGAAAAGACCGCCAAAGCCACCGAGGCCGCCGAGAACACCTGGCCGATCGGTCGACTTGGCGGCCGGCTTGATGGCCTCGACGAGGGCGCTGCCGGCATCGATATCGACTCCGGCGTCGCGATAGCTGAGAGGTATGTCGGCCATGGCGATCAAATGATGCGGGATTTCCTGGCGAGTGGCGATTATCTAGACTAAGTCGGGCGGCAGCGAAAGCGCGTCGGCACCCGGCTCCATTCTCAGGAACCTCTCTTATGATCCTGCTCCGATTCCTTTCACGCGTTCGATGCTTGGCGGCCATGCTTCTTCTCGTGGCAGGTACGAGCGTTGCCAGCGCGGATGTCTTCACCATCCGCGGCATCTCGGTCGATGCCACCGGTGAGGACGTCATCGCGGCCAAAGAGGCAGCCATTCGCCAAGGGCAGAGCCAAGCGCTCGAACGACTTTGGGACAGGCTCGTGCAGGTGCAAGACCGGGCGACCGTCCCGCCGGTGCTCGCCAGCGATATCGAACGCTTCGTTCAGAACTTCTCGGTGTCGGACGAAAGGACCTCCGATGTCCGCTACATCGCCGACATGACCGTGCAGTTCGCGGCGCAGCCAGTGCGCGACCACCTGCGTTTCGCCGGCGTTCCCTTTGTCGACAAGCCGGCGCCCACCGCCGTCGTGCTGCCGATCTACGCCGACGTCGCCGGCGAGCAGCTTTGGCAAAGCGGCAATCCCTGGCTGGAGGCCTGGGTCAGCAGCTTCACGCGCGACAGCCTCTCGCCGATCATCGCCCCCTTGGGCGACCTGGCCGACATGTCCCTGATCGACGCCCAACGCGCCGCCGCCGGCGACCGCGTCGCCGTCCAGGCGTTTGCAGAGCACTATCGGGTGGAAAACGCCATCGTCACGCGCGCCAGCATGATCGGAGATCAGAGCCTAGAGGTCAGCTACCAGGAGATCGGCACGCCGGACCGCGCAGGGCGCTTCGCCTTGGTAAAGGGGGCCGATGAAACACCAGAGGAGCTGCTGCTGCGGGCCGTTATCGAAACCCAAGGTCGTTTGGAGCAGGCCTGGCGCCAAGCCAATACGGTGCGCTTCGACCAACAGGCCCAGCTCATCGCCCTCATTCCCCTGCGCAGCCTGGACGACTGGATCGCCATTCAAGCAGATCTCGGCGCCATTCCCGCCGTCGCCAGTACAAAGGTGCTCAGCATGACGCGCGAAGCGGCCGTCATCGACCTGGCCTACTACGGCCCCAGCGAGCAGCTGGCTGCCTTCTTTCGCCAGCGCCGCCTTTCCATCCGGCCGATCGATTTTATCAACGACCCGGACACAGCCCAGCTGCTCGAGCGGCGCAGCACCTTGCCGACCTGGCAAATCGGTCGCCTCTAGGGTTTCGGCCAAAGCGCAGACAAGCCGCGAACGATCGATATGACCACGGAACGTAAGGTCGGTTTCTGGCTGGCAGGCCTGGCCTTCCTGATTCTCATCCTCGTTTTGCTCAACAACATCCTGCTGCCCTTCGTGGCCGGCATGGCGATCGCCTATTTCTTCGACCCGCTGTGCGACCGCCTGGAGAAGCTCGGACTGTCCCGCACGTGGGCCACTGTACTGGTCACCTTGCTGTTCCTGGTCGGTGCACTGTTGGTTGCGCTTCTGGTGATTCCTTTGGCTTTCGATCAGCTGAGAAAGCTGATCGCCTTGGCGCCGGACCTGATCGGCTACGTTCGTCAGGTGCTGCAGGGCCTGATCGCGGCGCTGGAGGAACGCTTTGGCCCCGAAACCGCCCAGCGCATGCGCGAGGCGGTCTTGGGCTCACCAAGCGATATCGCTCAGCTTGGGCAAGGGGTCGTCGACCAAATCGTCGCCCGCGGTCTCGGGTTCGCCAATTTCCTCTCGCTGCTCTTCATCACGCCGGTGGTCGCCTTCTACCTCTTGCGCGACTGGGACAAGCTGATCGCCAGGATCGATTCTTGGCTGCCGCGGCGTCACGCCCCGACGATCCGAGAGCTGGCGCGCGAAACGGACGAGATCCTCTCCGGCTACGTCCGCGGCGTCGGCACGGTCTGCCTGACGCTCGGCGCCTACTACTCGATCGGTCTGATCATCATCGGGCTCGATTTCGCCCTGATCGTCGGGCTGGTCGCCGGCCTGCTGTCTTTCATTCCTTACGTCGGCGCCATCGGCGGCCTGATACTGTCGGTCGGCTTGGCTGTCTTTCAGTTCGACAGCATCTGGCTCGTCGTTGCGACCGCTGCCTTGTTCCTCAGCGGGCAGGCGCTGGAGGGCAATGTGCTCACTCCAAAGCTGGTCGGCGAGAAGGTGAACCTGCATCCCGCCGTGGTGATCTTTGCCCTGCTTGCCGGAGGATCGCTGTTCGGCTTCACCGGCCTGCTGCTGTCCATGCCGGTCGCGGCGGTCATTGGCGTGCTGCTGCGCTTTGCCATTGATCAGTATCTCAAGAGTCCGCTCTACGGCGCCAAATGCGCCCCGCTGCCACCCCCGGTGGCTCCGCACGATGACGACCCAACTCACCCTTGATCTGCCTGCACGCCCGGCGCTTGGCCGTGCTGACTTCCTGGTCAGCCCAAGCAACCGCGATGCCGTGGCCTGGGTCGACGCCTGGCCCGAGTGGCCGGGGCGCTGCCTGGCGCTCGCCGGCCCGCCAAGCAGCGGAAAAAGCCACCTTACCGCCGTTTGGCAGGCCCGCAGCGCCGCACGGCGTTTGCCGGACGGCGCATTGCAGGCTCAGGAACTGCCGAAGGAGCTTCAGGGCGGCGGCCCCATCCTGGCCGAGGACATCGATCGCGTCATGGCCGCGCCGCAAGCGAAGCACGCGCACGAAGAGGGCTTGCTGCATCTGATCAATGTGGTCCAGCAGCAGGGCGGCACACTGCTGCTGACCGGCCGCCTACCGCCGTCGCGCCTGCCCGTCGCGCTTCCGGACCTCAGCTCCCGGCTGCGCGCCATCCAGGTCGCGCAGCTCGGCGAGCCGGACGACGACCTGCTGGCCGCCCTGCTGGCCAAGCATTTTGCCGACCGGCAAGTGCAGGTCACGCCTCAAGTGATCCTCTACCTTTTGCGCCGGATCGAACGCAGCGCCGCCGCCGCGCAGGCCGTCGCCGAGCGGCTCGACCGTGAAGCCCTGGCCCAAAAGCGGCCGATCAGCTTGTCGCTGGTTCGCGACTTGCTCGACGAGCTCTGAACGGCCACACCGTCGACAACGACAAAATCCGAGGGAGACAGACATGGATTTAGGCATCGCCGGACGAAAGGCCCTTGTGTGCGCCGCCAGCAAAGGACTGGGCCGGGCTTGCGCGGCACAACTCGCCGCCGAAGGCGTCGAGGTCACCATCGTCGCGCGCACCGAAGGCCCACTAGCGGAAACGGCAGAGGCGCTGCGCAAGGATCACGGCGTCTCCGTGACCCCGGTCGCTGCCGATATTACGACACCTGAGGGACGCGCCGCCGCCCTCGCCGCCTGCCCGGAGCCCGACATCCTGATCAACAATGCCGGCGGCCCGCCGCCTGGGGACTTTCGGGACTGGAACCGCGACCATTGGATCAGCGCCCTGGATGCCAACATGTTGACCCCCATCGCCCTCATACAGGCGACGGTCGATGGCATGATCGAGCGACGGTTCGGGCGGATCGTCAACATCACCTCTTCTGCGGTCAAAGCCCCGATCGACATCCTGGGTCTGTCCAACGGCGCCCGTGCCGGCCTGACCGGCTTCGTCGCCGGCGTGGCGCGCAAGACGGTGCAATACAACGTCACGATCAACAACTTGCTGCCGGGGCCCTTCGACACGGACCGGCTTCACAGCAACATCCGAACTGTCGCGGAGAAAAGCGGTCGCCACGTGGAGGACGTTCGCAATGCCCGCATGGCGGACAACCCCGCCGGGCGCTTCGGCCATCCGGCGGAGTTCGGTGCCGCCTGTGCCTTTCTCTGCAGTGCCCAGGCCGGCTACATCACCGGCCAGAACCTGCTGCTTGACGGCGGCGCTTTTCCAGGCACGCTATGAGCGAAGAGCCGAGAAGTATGAAATTTTTATGACATGTCGTGTGGATGACACAAAACACTTCCTAAATCTGAGTGAGCGTTGAGGAGACCCTATCAACTTTGGCCGAAGAAATAGAGTTGAAGTTGCTCGCCACGCCGGCAGAGCTGGAACGGATTGCGCGCCATCCCGTGATCCGAAGCTTGAAGATCGGTCGAGGGCGCTCGCAGCATCTCAACGGAACCTACTTCGACACGCCGGAGCTTGCCCTACGGGACAAGCGCATGGCGCTGCGCGTGCGTCAGGAAGGCGGCATCAAGGTGCAGACCTTGAAGGTGCCGGCCGGCCGGACCGGTGAGGCCGCCCACCACTACATCGAGCACAGCTGTGTCGTCACAGAGGGTACGCCTGATCTCGCGCGCATAGAGGACGAGGCGCTGGTTCAATCCTTTGCGCAAGAAGATATGCAAGCCCGGCTCGCGCCGGTCTTCAGCACCGACGTGGCGCGCCGCACCTACCGCGTCGAGATGATCGACAGCGAGGTCGAGCTGGCCTTGGACCGCGGCGAGATCACCGGCAACGGCAAGGCCGTTGAGATCAGCGAGGCGGAGCTCGAGCTGGTCAGCGGCAAGCCGGCCAGGCTCTACGAACTGGCGCTGCAGTTGATCGAGTCGGTACCCTTCACCCTGGGCTTGGAGACCAAGGCCAAGCGCGGCTTCCAGCTTCTGAAGGCCGATCCTGCCGAGGCACTCCATGCCTCCCCCGTCGCGCTGACGCCGGAGATGACGGCCGAGGCCGCTTTCGACCTTATGGTCCGGGCCTGCTTCGACCAGATGCGTGGCAACGAAGCCGTCGTCCTGGACCGCAGCGAGCCGGAAGGGGTTCACCAGCTCCGCGTTGGCGTGCGCCGGCTGCGCGCCATCCTGTCCCTCTACAAGCCCTGGCTCTCCGCCCCCGTTGCGTCGCGCCTCAGCGAGGAACTGCGCTGGCTGCAGCAGGCGCTGGGCGGCGCTCGCGATCACGATGTTTTCCTGTTGGAGACGCTGGGGCCGCTGGACAAGGCGCTGGATAAGCGCGAGCCGGCTATGCTGCTCCTGCGCGAGAAGCTCCAGCAGCAGCGTGAGGCAGCCTACGATGAGGCGGCCGAGAGCATCACCTCGCAGCGCTATACCCGCCTGCTGCTCTACCTCGGGCTATGGTCCGAGGAGCACGCCTGGCTGCGGGCGCCGGAGCCCGGCGAGGAGCGCCACCCGAGAAACATCAGCATCAAAGACTTTGCCGCCGCAGCCCTGGACAAGCGGGCGCGCAAGCTGCTCAAACTCGGCCGTCGCCACAAAAAGCTGGCTCTGGAAGAGCTGCACGAGGTTCGCATCGCCGCCAAGAAGCTGCGCTATCCGGTCGACTTCTTCCGTTGCCTCTATTCCGCGAAGGCGGTGAAGCCGTATCGCCAGGGACTCTTGACCCTGCAAGACAGCCTCGGCCACCTGAACGACAGCGTCGTCGGGCGGCGTCTGGTGCAGTCGGCCTTTTCCGACAGCCCGGACCCGACGCCACAAGAGCGAATGCTGCACGCCAAGGCGCAGGGCCTGGTAACCGGCTGGCAAGCGGCCACGGCTCAGGTTGGCCTGTCTCACTTTGCCGAGTCCTGGAAGGCTCACAAACAGGCAAAGCCGTTTTGGTCCGGTAAGTAGAGCGTCGACTAGTCCAGCGAGCGCGGCGTGAGAAAACGCACGAGCTTGGCTTGCCCAGGCATCACCTGAGACCACTCGGCGATGTCCAGCTCAAAGCAGGCCAGCGCGGCGGTGGGGTACTTCTCTCGCAAGGTCTGCAGCAACAGAGGATCGGACTCCGGACCGGCCAGTTGATCGGCCAGGTGCTCCATCCCCGGATTGTGTCCAATGATCAGGAGGGACGAAAAGCCACTTTCGACATGCTGGATAAGCTCCAAAAGCTTGGCCGGAGAGGCGAGATAGAGGCTGCGGGAAAAGCGCACTTCCTGCGGCCCGCTCTCATCGCCGCCGTAAAGCGGCCCAGCCAACAGGTCCCAGGTTTGGCGCGCGCGCACGGCTGACGAGCAGAGCACAAGCTCTGGCGCCAAGCCGAACTCCCGCATCTCTGCGGCAATCCGCGGTGCTGCCTTGCGGCCGCGCTTATTGAGCGGGCGGTCGAAGTCGCGCAGACTCGGATCGCTCCAGTCGGATTTCGCGTGACGCAGGAGATGCAGGCTCCGCATTCGCCCTTTACGCTCACTGTTACCCACTTGTCATGGCCCCTTGATAGGCTAAGAACAGTCTTTAGAGAAAGGAAATGCGGCGTGGTTGAACTGAAATCGCTGGACCGGACCGACGATGTCCAGGCTCCACAATCCGGGGAGCTGACCCAGCCGTCGCGGATCGACCTGGACTCGCCGGAACGCTTCATCAACCGCGAGCTCTCGTGGCTGGCGTTCAACGAGCGCGTGATGGAAGAGGCGCTCAACGTCCATCACCCGCTTCTGGAGCGTGTGCGCTTCCTGTCCATCTCGGCCAGCAACCTTGACGAATTCTACATGGTCAGGGCCGCCGGCCTGATGGGCCAGGTACGCGCCGGCATCCTGAACCCCAGCCAGGAGGGGATGACCCCGGCCGAGCAGTTGCGCGCCATTCATCAGCGGGCACGCTCCCTCATGGAGCAGCAGCAGCGCTGTTGGCGCCAGCTACGGGACGAGCTGCGCAACGCCAACATCCACGTACTCGACCGCGCCGAGCTGACGAGCAGCGACCGCGCTTGGCTGGACAACTATTTCAGCGAGCAAGTCTTCCCGATCCTGACACCGATCGCCATCGATCCGGCCCACCCTTTCCCTTTCATGCCGAACTTCGGCTTCGCCGTGGTGCTGGAGCTGTTCCGGCCGGACGAGCGGGAGCTGGTCAATGGCCTTATCCCCGTCCCCTCTCAGGTGCGGCGCTTCGTGCGCCTGCCCGGGCCGATGGCGCGCTACGTTCGCATTGAGCAGATCATTCAGCTGTTCATCGACCGGCTCTTTCCCGGCATGCAGGTCAACGAGGTGGGCGTCTTCCGCGTTATTCGCGACAGCGAGATGGAGATCGAGGAAGAGGCCGAAGACCTGGTGCGGGTCTTCGAAAGCGCCCTCAAGCGGCGCCGCCGCGGCAATATCATCCGGCTGACCATGAACCACGACATGCCGGAGCATCTGCGCGGCTTCGTCGTGGACGAGCTAGACGTCTCGAAAGATGACGTCTTTCCGATGCAAGGCTTGCTGGGCCTGGTCGACACCAAGGAATTGATCGACAGCGAACGCAGCGACCTGCTGTTCCCGCCCTACAGCGTGCGCTTTCCCGAGCGCATCCGGGACTACGAAGGCGACTGCTTCAAGGCCATCCTGGCCAAGGACATCATCGTCCATCACCCCTACGAGAGCTTCGATGTCGTGGTGCAGTTCCTGCGCCAGGCGGCAGCCGATCCGGCGGTGGTGGCGATCAAGCAGACGCTCTATCGCACCTCTGAGGACTCGCCGATCATCAAGGCGCTGACCGAAGCGGCAGAGGCCGGCAAGTCGGTCACTGCGCTGGTCGAACTCAAGGCCCGCTTCGACGAAGAGCAGAACATCCGCTGGGCCCGCAACCTTGAGCGCGCCGGGGTCCAGGTGGTCTACGGTTTCATCCGGTTGAAGACCCACGCCAAGGTCTCTCTGGTGGTACGGCGCGAAGGCGGCGAGCTGCGCTCTTACGTCCACTACGGCACCGGCAACTACCACCCGATCACCGCCAAAATCTATACCGACCTTAGCTACTTCACCACCGACCCGGCGCTCTGCCGCGATGCGGCGCGGCTCTTCAACTATATGACCGGCTACGCCAAGCCAGCCGGGCTAGAGAAGGTGGCGGCCTCCCCCGTCGGCATCCGTGCCCACCTCTTGAGCCTGATCGAAGAGGAGATCCAGCACGCCCGCGCAGGCCGCCCGGCGGCCATCTGGGCGAAGATGAACTCGCTGGTCGATGGCGACCTGATCGATGCCCTCTACAGGGCCTCCCAGGCCGGCGTGCAGATCGATCTGGTGATCCGCGGCATTTGCTGCCTGCGCGCCGACGTGAAGGGGCTTAGCGAGAACATTCGCGTCAAGTCGATCGTCGGACGCTTTTTGGAACACAGCCGCATCGTCTGCTTCGGCGCCGGCAACGGCCTGCCAAGCAAGGAAGCCAAGGTCTTCATTTCTTCTGCCGACTGGATGCCCCGCAACCTGGACCGCCGGGTCGAGACCCTGGTGCCGATCGAGAACGAGACGGTTCATGCCCAGGTGCTCGACCAGGTGATGACCGCGAACCTGAAGGACGAAGCACAGAGTTGGGTGATGCAGCCCGACGGCGAGTTCAAACGCATCAAGGCAGGCCCCGACGCCTTCAACGCCCAGTCCTTCTTCATGACCAATCCCAGCCTGTCCGGACGCGGCAGCGCGCTGGAACAGCAGCGGCGCATCCTCTCGGTCACCGCCGAGGACGAGTAGAGGCCGCAAGGGGCCGACCGCATCATGACTATGGCCTTAGATAAGGTCCGTAAGCCTCGGTCGCGAAAGGAGAAGTCCTCCGACCAAGCGGAGCGGCGGCCCTGGCGCGCCGTGGTCGATATCGGCTCCAACTCCGTGCGGCTGGTGGTCTTCGATGTTTCCCAGCGCATCCCCCAGCCGGTGTTCAACGAGAAGGTACTCTGCGGTCTTGGTCGGGGCGTCGGGCGGGACGGCCAGCTCGACGAGGATTCCATGGAGGCGACGCTTGCCACCCTGACCCGCTTCAAAGGGCTGGCGCGCGCGATGGACGTGACCGAGCTCGATCTCCTAGCCACCGCGGCAGTGCGCGATGCCAGCAATGGGGAAGATTTCGTGAGCCGCGTCCAAGAGCACTGTGGGCTCGACGTCCAGGTCCTGAGCGGGCGCGAGGAAGCGCGCCTCTCAGCGCAGGGCGTGCTCGCCGGCTTCCCCTTCGCTGAGGGCCTGATGGGCGACCTCGGCGGCGGCAGCCTGGAGCTGGTCGTGCTGGAAGACGGCCAGGCCGTCGATGGCATCACCCTGCCCTTCGGCCCCCTGCGCCTGATCGGCGGCAGCAAGTCGCCGAGCGAGATCCGCGATGCAGTCGGCGACGCGCTCAGCGGCCACAAACGGATAGCCGCGCTGAACGACAAACCCTTCTATTGCGTCGGCGGCGGCTGGCGGGCCCTGGCGCGCATCGGCATGGAGCAGATGCGTTATCCGCTGCATATGATCCACGGCTTCCGCCTGGAGCGGGACGAGGCTCTCGAGCTGGCCACCCTGGTGCGGGTGATGAGCAAGCGCTCTCTGGCACGGCTGAACTCCGTCTCAAAGCGCCGGCTTGAGACCCTGCCCTACGCTGCTCTGGTCTTTGAATGCGTCCTGGAGGCGCTCAGCGCACCGGACATCGTGTTTTCGGCCCTCGGCCTGCGCGAGGGCTACGTCTTCGACCGCATGCCCGAACGGCTGCAGCGCATCGACCCTTTGCTGGATGCGACGCAGAATTGGGCGGCGCGCGACGCCCGCTTTCCGCACTCGGCGCCGGCCATCTCGCTGTGGCTGGAGCCACTGTTCCCTACTGCCAGCGATGCGGAGAAACGCATTATCGCCGCTGCCGTGCAGCTCTCCGATGTCGGCTGGCGCGAGCATCCGGACTACCGCGCCGAGCAGATGTTCCTCCGGATCCTCCGTTCGGCCTCGCTCAGCATCGCCCACGGCGAACGCAGCTTCATGGCTTTGGCCGTCTTCCTGCGCTACGGCGGCGATCTAGAGGCCGAGCTGATCCAGCCCTTCCGCACACTGCTCGACCAGCGACAGGAGAAGCAGGCCATCGTGCTCGGCGCCGCCCTGCGCCTGGCTTACGCGCTCTCCGGCGGCTCACTCGACATGCTGCAGCGCAGCCGCCTCAGCATCCTCGACGATGAACTGACCTTGACCCTGCCGGACGGCGCAACCGTACCGGCGGGAACGGTTCTGGAGCGGCGCCTCGACAACCTCTCCCGGGCGCTCGGTACCACCAAGGCGCGCTTGGTGCGGTAAGCGCTTCCGAGCGGATCAATCGAGGGTCAGCGTGCGGCGCATATCGACCACCAACTCGTCGCCACGCCAGACGCGGTAGCGGCCCTGGTAAGTGCCGGCCGGCCAGCCCTCGGCCGGTTGGCGGCGGCCGATGAAACGCATCCAACGCGCCTTGTCGCGCTCGATCTCGCTCTCCGCCTGGGCAATGGTCTTGCCGTCAGGGCCGATCAACTCGATCTCGTCGCGGTCGCCGCCCCGCAGTCCCCACGCCAGACCGTAATAGACCAGTGCCGGGGCTGCCCGGTCGGGGCGGGCGTCGCGGTAGACGCCATCGACCGCCGCATCGAGTTCAGGCGGGCGGTCTAGGAAGCCGTCGAAGAGAGCTCCGCCCGGCACGTAGGCCAGGGCCTCCTCCAACGCCGGGTCCCAGAAGGACTCGCCCTCGCCGCAGCCGGTGGCCTCGGTGCGGCCAGTGAAGGGGTCGAGCGTGACGCCGTTGTGCCGGACAGCGAAGTCCACATGCGGAAACTCGGTGTTGCCCGACAGGCCAATCTCGCCGAGCGGTGTGCCTCTTTCGACCCGCTGGCCTTGGCGCACGCGCAACGAGCCGCGCTTCAGATGGCTGTACTGGGTCTCCCAGCCGTTGCCGTGATCGATGACCACGCCGTTGCCGGCGTCGCGGCCACCCAATGCTTCCCGTCCGATCTTGCCGACGTTGACGTCGGCCATGCCGTCGCGCAGCCCCTTCACCACCCCGGGTGCTGCGGCGATCACAGGCACGCCGGCCTCCATCTCGGCAATGGTGCTGACGCGAAAGTCGGTCCCACCGTGGTCGTCGTAGCTCAAAGGGCCGCAGCGGTAGTCCTGCGCCCCCGTATCGGCCTGGGTATCGACATACTGCTGGATGAAGCAGACGTCTGGCATCGAGCAATCCACCGGTAGCGACAGACGTGGCGCTTCCGCTTGTGCAGCATCAATGCCGGCCCAGGCCAAGGCGATTGCCGCCAGCGAAAAACGCCATCCGCAAGCCCGCACGCTTTCTACTCCGCCAGCTCGAGAACCTTCACCTTGCTCCGGTTGATGGCGAGCGCAAGGCGACCTTCCTTCAACGCCAAGGCGTCTTCGCCGAAGAGCTCGCGGCGCCAGCCCTTTAGGGCCGGCAGATCGTCGTCCTCACCGCGCGCCAGGCGCTCGACCTCGTCGGCGCTGGCGACCAGCTTGGAGGCCACGCCGTGCTCTTCGCAGCGCAGGCGCAGCAAGACTTTCAAAAGGTCGGTCAGCGAGGAATCAACCGTCGCCGCCGGCTTCTGGCGCGCTACGCTCGGCAAGTCTTCGTCCGGAATGGCCATGGCCTCTGCGATGGTGGACAAGATGCCCTTTCCAAAGCGCCCGCGGGCGTAGTCCGCCGAGAGACCGCGTGTCCGCGCCAAGGCCTCGACCGTCTGCGGCTTCTGCGCCGCGATATCGTAGAGCTGCTCGTCCTTCAGCACGCGACCGCGCGGCAGATCCCGCGTCTGCGCCTCCCGCTCCCGCCAAGCGGCAAGCGCCTTGGTGACCGCGGTGGTGCGGCGGTCTCGGTGGCGCTGCTTGAGGCGCCGCCAGGCGTCTTCCGGCGCGGTCTGGTAGGTCGCCGGGTCGGTCAGCACCGCCATCTCTTCACCCAGCCAGGAGCGCCGGCCATTGCCCTCGAGCTTCTCCAGCAACGCCCGATAGACCGTGCGCAGGTGGGTGACGTCGGAGAGCGCATAGTCGAGCTGCCGCGCCGGCAGCGGCCGTCGGCCCCAGTCGGCGAAACGGGCGGACTTGTCGATGCTGGCACTGGCCAGGGCGCTGACCAGCCGCTCGTAGCTCACCTGCTCGCCGAAGCCGCAGACCATGGCGGCAATCTGGGTATCGAACACCGGATGGGGCAGATCCCCCTCCATCAGGTGAAAGAAGATCTCCATGTCCTGCCGGCCAGCGTGGAAGACCTTGAGGATGTTGGGGTCGGCCAAGAGCGCCAGCATCGGCGCCAGATCGATGCCCTTGGCCAGCGGATCGACGGCGACCACATGGTCGTCGCTCGCCAGCTGGACCAGGCAAAGGCGTGGGTAATAGGTGTTTTCCCTAATGAATTCAGTGTCGACGGTCAGGACGTCCGCCGAAGACAGGTGCTGGCAAGACTCTTCCAGCTCGGCGTTGGTATCGATCAACTTCATGGTTTCGTCGTCTATCCACTTCACGTTTGCCGGAGAAGATCGGCCCTTCTAAGCGGCGTCAGACCGCTATCGCTTGACAAGCAATGTGCCTGCTTGCCATCTCAGCCGCCAACCCTCCTGACCCCTTTGTTTGTACGAGGCCTGCCATGCACCTCTATCGCACGCACACCTGCGGGGCGCTTCGCGTTGCCGATGCCGGCGAAAAGGCTCGGCTGTCCGGCTGGATTCACCGCAAGCGCGACCATGGCCAGCTGCTCTTCATCGATCTGCGCGACCACTATGGCCTGACCCAGTGCGTTATCGAAGCCGACAGCCCACTGTTCCAGCAGCTCGAGCGGCTGCGCAACGAGTCGGTCGTCACCGTCACCGGAAAGGTTGTGCGGCGCAGCGCCGAGACCGTCAATCTGGATCTGCCGACCGGAGAAGTCGAACTGAGGCTGGAAGAGCTCGACGTCCAATCGGAAGCCGATCAGCTGCCGCTGCAGGTCAATTCCGACGAGGACACGGGCGAGGATACCCGCCTGCGCTATCGCTTCCTGGATTTGAGGCGGGAGAAGATGCAGCGCAAGATCCATCTGCGCAATGCTGTCATCGCCTCCATTCGCAAGCGCATGTGGGACAGCGGCTTCCAGGAGTTCCAAACTCCCATTCTGACGGCCAGCAGTCCGGAAGGCGCGCGGGACTTTCTGGTGCCCTCCCGCCTGCATCCGGGCAAGTTTTATGCCCTGCCCCAGGCCCCGCAGCAGTTCAAGCAGTTGCTGATGATGTCGGGCTTCGACCGCTACTTTCAGATCGCGCCCTGCTTCCGCGACGAGGACAGCCGCGCCAACCGCCTGGCGGAGCACTATCAGCTCGACGTCGAAATGTCCTTCGTCGACCAGGACGACGTCTTTTCGACCATGGAGCCGGTGCTGGCAGGCGTTTTCGAGGAGTTCTCGGCCTGGACCGGCGAGGCCCATACGGTCAGCGCCACGCCCTTCCCGCGCATTCCCTTCCGCGAGGCCATGCTGACCTATGGCAGCGACAAGCCGGACCTGCGCAACCCGTTGAAAATCGTCGATGTCACCGAGGTCTTCCAGCGCGACGACGTCGAGTTCAACGCCTTCAAGAACGTCATCAAGAAGGGCGGCGTGGTCCGCGCCATCCGGGCGCCGCAGGTGGCCGACCGGCCGCGCAGCTTCTTCGACAAGCTGAACGACTGGGCCCGCGGCCAGGGTGCCCCCGGCCTCGGCTACATCCTGTTCCAGGGCAGCGAGGGCAAGGGCCCGATCGCCAAGTTCGTGCCGCCTGCGGCGCAGGAGGCACTGAAGGGCGCAGCGGCCCTGGAGGACGGCGACGCCGTCTTCTTCGTCTGCGATCTGGAGGGCTCTGCCGCCAAGATGGCCGGGCTGGCCCGCGATCGCATCTGCGACGACATGGGCATCCGCGAAGAAGGCACCTTCAAGTTCTGCTGGATCGTCGATTTCCCCATGTACGAGCTCGACGAGGCGACCGGGAAGATCGAGTTCTCGCACAACCCCTTCTCCATGCCGCAGGGTGGCCTCAAGACCCTCAATACGACGGATCCGCTGGAGATTCTGGCCTATCAGTACGACTGCGTCTGCAACGGCAACGAGCTCTGCTCCGGCGCCATCCGGAACCACAATCCCGAGATCATGGAGAAAGCCTTCCACATCGTCGGCTACGGAACCGAGGTGCTGGAGGAACGGTTCGGCGGCATGCTGAACGCCATGCGCTTCGGCGCTCCGCCGCACGGCGGCTGCGCGTTTGGCATCGATCGCATCGTCATGCTGCTGGCGGACGAGACCAACCTCCGGGAGATCAACGCCTTCGTCATGAACGGCCAGTTCGAGGACCTGATGATGGGCGCGCCGGCCGATATCGACCCGGCACGGCTGAAGGAACTTTACGTCAAAGTTGCCTTGCCGCCAAAAGCCGCCGAGTAAAATATATTGAGAACAGAGTGTTATCGGGCCTTTTTCACTTGACGTCTTGAGACGGTTGGTGATTTAACCGCGGGGTTGTCTAAACTGCCCCACGGGTTGGCCATGCGCCCACTGTCGATCGTCGCCGGATTTGCGCTGCTCTCCATAGGGCTGAGCGGCTGTCTCGCGCCCTCTCCCTTCAGCGTTGCCACCATGGTGGCCGGCGCCCACAGCTACGCCGTCTCCGGCAAGACCCTGACGGACCATGGCATTTCCGGCATCACCGGGCAGGACTGCGTGGTCACCCGGCTGGCAACGGAAGGCGCGGTTTGCCGGGAGAACGTGACCTATGCGGCCGCCCCGGACATTCTGCAGCCCTTGCCGACCAAGGGGATCAGCGTCACCCAGGCGAGCGCGCCCACAGCCGTTCAACCCGCTCTGGTCCTGCCGGCAAGCCTGTCCGGCGACTACCTGAGGAGCGCCCCGCTCACGGCACAACCGGCCAGGACCTACGCCGTCTCTCCGGCAGTGGCGCGGCAGCAGATCGCCTCCACCGGCTATCTCGCCAGCGGCTTGGATCAGTACTATTAGCTGAGGGCGCCTTGGGCTGGTTGGTGGACAGCCGGAGAGCCCTCGCCTAGATTTGCGGCCTTGTTCAACGGCCTCGGGAAGCCTCTTCGTTGACTGACGAGACAGTGGCCGCGTCGCCTGCAGACGACGGCTTTTTCATGCCTGCCGAATGGGCACCACATACCCGCTGCTGGATGCAGTGGCCCTGCCGCGAGTCGCTGTGGGGCGACCGTCTGGACTTGGCGCGGGAAGCCCATGCCGAGGTGGCGCGCACGATCTGTGAGTACGAACCGGTGACGATGATCGCCAACCCGGACAGCGTTGCCGAGGTGTCGATCATGTGCGGCAGCGGCGTCGCCGCCTTTCCCTTGGAGCATGACGACTCCTGGGTGCGCGATACTGGGCCGACGTTCTTGCTCAACCGGGCTGGCGCCCTGGCCGGGGTCGATTGGAGCTTCAACGGCTGGGGCGGGTTGGAAGCGACCTATGACAAGGATGCCGCCGTTGCCGAGGCCTTGCTGAAGCATCTCGGCATACCGCGCTATGCCACAGGCCTGGTCACCGAGGGCGGCGCCTTTCATACCGACGGCGAAGGCACGCTGCTGGCGGTGGAAGGCAGCATTATCAATCCCAACCGCAACCCGAACCTCTCCAAGGCCGAGATCGAGCGACTGCTGCTCGCCTATACCGGTTGCCGCAAGCTCATCTGGCTGCCGCACGGCCTGTCCAACGATGAAACCGGCGGCAATGTGGACAACGTCGCCTGCTTCGTCTCGCCAGGGCAGGTCGTGGCGGCGACGTGCGACGACGAAACCAGCCCTGACTATGCTGCCTTACGCGCCAACCTGGAGGTCTTGAAAAACACCGCCGACGCCGCGGGACGGGAAATCCAAGTGGTCGAACTGCCCCTGGCAGAGCGCGTAACGGATGCGGAGCGCGGCCCGCTGCCGACCTCCTACGTCAGCTTCTACATCGCAAACGGCGCTGTCATCGCCCCGAGCTTCGACGACCCGAAAGACGATCTCGCCTACGAAACGCTGGAGAAACTCTTCCCCGACCGTCAGGTGGTTCAGGTCCGCGCTCTGGACATCGTCATTGGCGGCGGCGGCATCCACGGCATCACCCAGCAGCAGCCCAAAGGCGGCGGCACGGACTGAGCCGTCCTCAGACCAGGCCGTCCGGCAACGCCCGTCCGGCGAAGAAGGCATCCAGGTTGTCCAAGCACTTGAACCCCATGGCGTTGCGCGTCTCGACGGTGGCACTGCCCATGTGCGGCAGTAGAAAGGCGTTTTCCAAGCCGCGATAGCGCGGGTCGATCTTCGGCTCGCCTTCGAAGACATCAAGACCGGCCGCCGCCAGCTTGCCGCCGTTCAAAGCGGCAATGAGCGCATCGTCGTCGACCAAGGTGCCGCGCGCCGTGTTGACCACCACCGCACCGTCCGGCAAGGCGGCAATGCGCTCGGCGTTGAGCCAGTGATAAGTCTCGTCGCTTGCGGGCGCATTGAGTGACAGGAAGTCGCACAGCGGCAGCATCTCTTCCGCGCTCTCGCAATAGATGGCGCCCTGCTCCTGCTCGAGCGGCAGGCGCCGCCGATTGCAGTAGTAGACCGTCATCTCGAAGCCCTTGGCCCGCCTGGCCATCGCCTGGCCGATGCGGCCCATACCGAAGATCCCGAGACGCTTTCCCGTGACATGCACGCCGGTGAGCTGGGTGGTCGCCCAGCCGACCCAGCGCCCCTCGCGCAGCATGGTTTGGCCCTCGTGCGCGCGCCGTGCCGCACCGAGAAGGCAGAGCATGGCGATGTCGGCGGTGGCATCGTTGAGCACGTCGGGCGTATTGCTGACCCGCATACCCCGGCGCTCGGCCGCCGGCAGGTCGATATGCTCATGCCCGACCGAGAACGTCGCGATCATGCGAACGCCCTCGGGCAAGCGCTCGATCAGCTCGGCCGTCAGCTTTTCGGTCGGCGTACAGAGAATAGCATCGCAGTCTTCTGCACCTTCCAGGATCTCCTCGGCGCTGTAGGTGCCGTCGTCCGGATTGAGCTTGGCGCGATAGTCGCGCAACAGTCGCGTGTTCACGTCAGGCGGGAGAGCGCGGGTCACGAAGATCAAAGGCTGCGACGACACGATGGCTTACCTCTTATTGGCCTCATTCCGGCCTTTGTGTTTGCAGGGCCGCCAAGCTAAGACCTTGGCAGCCAAACTGCCAGATGAAACACGGAATGCTCCAGCGCGCCTTCGCACCCCTCATGCCACTCGCCCTGCTCTGCGGCCTGCACAGCCAGGCGGCGGCGAACCCGTTCGACGCGGCCGAGGGCATCCTCCCGCACCGCGCTACCTACAGCTATAGCTTGGAGCAGCAGAAGAGCGATCCCGGCTATCTCGATGCGGCGGGAGAGATGGTGACCCGTTGGTCGGACGACTGCGACGGCTGGACCGTCGAACAAACGAGCCGCCTGTTGATCGAGCGGACCGGTGGGATTGCGATCGATTTCGGCTGGTCGATGGAGTCCTGGGAGTCCAAGGACGGCCTCCAGTTCCGCTATTTCCTGGCGCAGTCGCAAGAGGGCCACGTCACCAGCCGTGTGCAGGGCCGCGCCACGCTGGACGCCATCGGCGAAGGCGGCGAAGTCGAAATCCGCGGCGACGGCGAGAGCTTCACGGTCGAGCTTCTGCCCGGCACCATCTTTCCGACCTGGCACAGTCTCGACGTCATCGACAGCCTGCAGCAGGGCCGCCAGCCGCTGTGGCATGTGCTCTTCGATGGCGCCGACGATGAGAACGTGCTGTCAGGCGTTTCTACCTTCCATATCGAAGAGCGAGCAGCGACCGATGACGAGGTGGAGCGCTTTCCCGCTCTGGACGGTCAAAGGCTGCACCGCATGGCCTTCGCCTTCTTTCCCATGCAGCAGGATGCGGCGGAGCCAGAGCATGAGATGGAGCTGAGCCTGGCGGTCAACGGCGTGGTAACCGAGTTCGTCTTCGATTTCGGTGAGTTCGCTGTGCGTGCCAGCCTCGAGGAACTGGAACCGCTGAAGCGCGCTGAGTGCTAGAACGCTTTGCGTCAGGTGCCGCCCTGCTCTCGGTTGGCGCGGTAGTCCCACCAGGCAAGGACACAGTCGGTCGGCCCCGGGTCGGTAATGCCTTTCAGGACAAACTCGGCGCGGATCTGCGCGCGCATGGCGAGGCGCGGCAAGCCGGAGCTGTCGGCCAGGTCCTGCTCCATCCAATCGCAGGGATGAAAGCTCTGATAACGGCTGTAGGTCGCCACGCCAGCAGCGACCACAAGCAAAAGCACCACGATAAGAGCGTTCTTCATACCTTGAGCCCCATAGCCCACAGCCGGTCGATTTTACACAAAATAGTGAAAGGCATGTCTAGGCACTTGGTTTCCGGCGGTCGTTCGCCAACAGGCTGCGCCCACGCTGAATGGCTGCGCTCCCACTCTTTTCACGCACCTGTGTCATGGCGTCTTCCAGGCGATGCTGGCGCACGAGATCGGCGTCCAAAAGGCTGAGCTGATCGGCTTCTTCTTCCCGCTTGAAGTCGCTCACGCCGATGCCGATCAGCCGAAAGCGTCGACCGTCCGCATTGGCCCGAACCATCTCCCGGCCGGCGCGAAAGATAATCTCCGCAAGATAGGTCGGCGCCGAGAGACGGTGGCTACGGGTGAACTGACGGAAGTCCGCCGTCTTCAGCTTCAAGGTCACGCTGATCCCCAGCAAGCCCTGCCGTCGCAAGCGTCGAGCCACGGTTTCGCACAAAGGCCAAAGCGCGCGCTCCAAATCCTCCGCCTCGCTCAAGTCCTCGTTGAAAGTGGTTTCAGCGGAAATGCTCTTGGTTGGCGCGTTGGGCTCGACAGGGCGGCTGTCCTCGCCCCGGGCGAAGCGGTAGAGCCGCCGGCCCATGGCGCCATAGCGCGCCACCAACTCGGTCTCGGGGATGGGCAGCAGATCGGCAATGCGCCGGATGCCGTCCCGCTCGAGCCGGCGCGCCAGGGCCTTGCCGACCCCCCAAATCAGGCTGACCGGCTTGTCCGCCAGAAAGTCTTGCGCCTCAGCCCGGCCGATCACCGCGAAGCCGCGCGGCTTGTCCAGGTCCGAGGCGATCTTGGCGAGGAACTTGTTGCTGCTCAGCCCGACGGAGACGGTGAGACCGAAGTCCCGCTCGATCTCCAGCGCCAAGCGCGCCAGGCTGAGTGCTGGCGGGCCGCCATGCACGGTCTCGGTGCCCTGCAGGTCGAGATAGGCCTCGTCGATTGACAGCGGCTCGACCAAGGGCGTCAGCGCCAGCATCCGCTGGCGGATCGCCCGTCCTACCTCCTGGTACTTCGCCATATCGGGCTTGATCACCACGGCATCGGGGCAGGCCTGCAGGGCCTTGAACATAGGCATCGCCGAGCGGACGCCGTAGAGGCGGGCGATGTAGCAAGCTGCCGCGACCACCCCGCGCCGGGCGCCTCCGACCACAACAGGCCGGTCACGGAGCTCCGGCCGGTCGCGCTTCTCGATGCTGGCATAGAAGGCATCGCAGTCGATATGCGCGATGCCGAGCTCGCCAAGCTCCGGATGCGACAGCATCCGGTGACCGCCACAGCGCCCGCAGGCGCCCTCCGCCGTGCCGGCGGGCTGCAGATCGAGGCAGTCGCGGCAGAGACGAGTCACAAGGTCTGCCCTTCCAAGGTCGCCGCGGCCTCTTCGGGCGACCAAAGCATGGCGGCGCCGCGCACGCCGCTGGCATCGCCGTGCTTGGGCGGCACGATGGGGGTGGCTACGTGATCGGAGAAGACATAGCGCCCGAGTCGTTCGGGAACCGCTGTATAGAGCGCCGCGACCTGCGAGAGCCCCCCGCCCAGAACGATCACCTCAGGGTCGACGATATTGATGACCTGGGCCAGGGAGCGGGCCAGACGGTCGACGTAGCGCTCCATTGTCGCCTGGCAGCCTGCATCTCCCGCCTCCGCACGGGCGACGATTGCCGCGGCGTCGAGCTGCTCGCCCGTCGTCGAGCGGTGATCGCGTGCCATGCCCGGGCCTGATAGCCAGGTCTCGATGCAGCCGGCCTTGCCGCAATAACAGGCCGGCCCCGGCCGTTCCTCGTCCGTCGGCCAGGGTAAGGGGTTGTGCCCCCACTCGCCGGCGATGGCGTGCTGACCAACCAGCGCGCCGCCTTGCAGGTACAGCCCTCCCCCGACTCCGGTGCCGAGAATGACGCCGAAAACCACTCCGTAGCCCTTCGCCGCGCCGTCCCTAGCCTCGGACAGGACGAAGCAGTTGGCGTCGTTGGCCACCCGCAGTGGACGTCCCAGGCCTTTGGCCAGGTCCCGGTCGAATGCCCGGCCGATCAGCCAGGTCGAGTTGGCGTTCTTGACCAAGCTGGTCGCCGGAGAAATCGCGCCGGGAATACCGCAGCCGACCACCGCCGGCGCCCCCTCGGCCAGCTCTTCAACCAAGGACACAATGGCGCGAAGACTCGCCTGATAGTCCTCTCTGGGGGTTGGAATGCGCCGTCGGCCCTGTTCTCTCCCTTCGGGCGAAAGAACGCAGGCCTCGATTTTGCTGCCGCCCAGGTCTATACCGATGCGGGTCGTGCTCATGTCCTTAATGGGCTTCGTTAAGACACCTTACGGAATCTTAACCCTTTACTGACCAAATAGGGGCATTCTGTGGAGACTGCTGAAGCCACTCTCTGGGGATGTCGTTACGGCAGTCGCGCATAGATCGAGGCTTCCACTCTAGGTCGATGGTAACAAGGGACAGTAACATGAGCCGAGAAGCGGCGTTAGACGCAACCGCAGCGGTCCCCGCGACCGCGAAGACCGTGCTGATCGTGGAAGACAACGAGCTGAATATGAAGCTTTTCCACGATTTGCTCGAGGCTCACGGCTACAACATTCTGCAGACCCGTGACGGCATGGAAGCGCTGCGTATTGCCCGGCAGCATCGGCCCGACCTGATTTTGATGGATATTCAACTGCCGGAGGTCTCCGGCCTTGAAGTCACCAAGTGGATCAAGGAGGACGACCAACTCCGCAGCATACCCGTGATCGCCGTCACAGCCTTTGCTATGAAGGGCGACGAAGAGAAAATCAGAGAGGGTGGCTGCGAGGCCTATATTGCCAAACCGATTTCCGTCACCAGCTTCTTGGCAACGATCGAAGAGTTTCTCAGCGAATAAGCCTGCAGCAAGCAAGCAAACAAGCCAATGACCGCCCGCATCCTCGTTGTCGACGACTTGGCGCCCAACGTGCGTGTGTTGGAAGCCAAGCTGTCCGCCGAGTACTTCGATGTCATCTCGGCCAACAGCGGGCCCGAGGGCATCAAGAAGGCGGAGAGCGAGGTTCCGGACCTCATCATCCTCGATGTCATGATGCCGGGCATGGACGGTTTCGAGACCTGCCGCCAGCTGCGCCAAAACCCCAAGACCCGCCACATCCCGGTGGTTATGCTGACGGCCCTGACCGAGGTTCAGGACCGCGTGCGGGGCTTGGAAGCGGGGGCAGACGACTTTCTGTCCAAACCGGTCAACGACGTGGCGCTTTTCGCCCGGGTACGATCGCTCATTCGGCTCAAGATGCTGATGGACGAGCTGCGTACGCGGCGGCTGACCCATGGGCTGGACGAGACCTTGGAGGCGCCGGACGCAGGCGATACAGGGGCCGGACGGATCCTGCTGGTGGAGGCCCACGAGCACAGCGCCAAGCGCCTCAAGAGCTACCTCGAAGGCGTCGGGCACGTCATCGAGATCGCTGACAACAGCGAAGAGGCGATTGCCAAAGCGAGACGCGAAGACTTCGACCTGGCGATCACCGCCATCGATTTGGGCGGAGAAGACGGCCTGCGGCTCTGCGGACAGTTTCGCTCCCACGAGCCCACGCGGCAGCTGCCGCTGCTTTTGACCCTGGAAGACGACGACCTCCCACGCCTGGCCAAAGGGCTGGACCTCGGTGTCACCGACTACGTCGTCAAGCCGATCGATCGCAACGAGCTTGCCGCGCGCGTCCGCACGCAAATCCGCCGCCGCCGCTACCATGATCAGCTGCGCGCCATGGTGGAGACCAGCGTCTCAATGGCCTTCGTGGACCCGCTCACCGGCGCTTACAACCGGCGCTACATGATGGCGCATCTGGAGCGCAAGATCGCCGAGCTCGCCACCAACGGCGGCAAGCCGCTATCGGTCATGATGCTCGACGTCGACCATTTCAAACGGATCAACGACACCTATGGTCACGCCGCCGGCGACGAGGTGCTGAAGGAGATCGTTCGCCGCATCAACGCCAGCACGCGCGACCTCGATCTCCTGGCCCGCTTCGGGGGCGAGGAGTTCGCCCTGATCATGCCCGATACCTCGGAGCAGAACGCCCTTTCGATCGGCGAACGCTTGCGGCTTCAAATCGGCGACGCCAGCTTCAACGTCCCGAACTCCAGCGAGGCCATGAAGGTCACTATTTCCATTGGAATAACGTCCACGACGGACAGCGAGCAGGACAGCGGCCAGCTACTCGCCAAAGCGGATACGGCGCTCTATGCCGCCAAGCAGACCGGGCGCAACCGCGCCGTTCCGGCATCGACCATCGATTTGCCGCCGCCGCTGGCCGCAAACGGCTGAACAGACGCCAAAAAGCAAAAAGGCGACCTGAAAAGGCCGCCCGTTCGATGCTTAGCCCGGCTAGGGCTTACTTCATCTTGCTTTCCTTGAAGACCACGTGCTTGCGCGCCACCGGGTCGTACTTCCGGAGCTGCATCTTTTCCGTAATGTTGCGCGGGTTCTTCTTCTTCACATAGAAGAAGCCGGTATCGGCCGTGCTGACCATCTTAACCCACTGTGTCACCGGCTTCGCCATGGCGATTTCCTCAAGAATAAGCACTGTTTCGCGAGAGCCGGGACTGTACCCATATCCGGCTTCAAGTCAAGCATCCTACTCGGCGCCAGCGCCTCGCCGGAGAAGACGGTCTCCACGGCAGTAAAACAGCGGCGCCCGATGCTCGCCGGCCATCTTGCGCCAGCGTTTCAGCGCTTCCCCGATCACCAGAACGGTGATCTCCGGCATCGGCCTGCGCAGGGCTTCGTCGACCTGAAGCCAGCCGATATCCTCCAGCTCTCCGTCCCCGCCGCCGACCCGCTGCAAGCCTGCCCCGTCGGCCATGAAGAAGCGCGTGTGATAGCGAATGGGGCTGCCCACCGGCGTGATGGCGCGGGCGATCAGCTGCAGACGCCCGAACGCCGGCTGCAGTCGCCGCCTGCGGTAGGCCTGCCAATGGGCCACCTCAGCCGGGGCGTCAGATGACACGCTCTCGTCTTCCTCACCGAGCAAGGCTCCGGTTTCTTCGAAGCTCTCACGCAGGGCCGCGCGCGCGAAGGGCAGCAGATCTCGGACCGTCGCTGTATCGAGTGCTCCGGCCGGCCTCGGCAAATCCTCACGAAAGCCAGAAGCCGCACGATCGACCGCGGCGAGGCCGCCGCCGGGAACCACATAGACCGAGGGCATGAAGCGCGCGCTTGCAGAGCGGCGCCCTAAAAGGACGCTCAAGCCCTGGGGCTCTTCACGAAGCAACACCAAACCGGCTGAGGCACGTGGCCGGACCGCAATGTCGGATGAGGGCACGGAACGCCGCGTCGCGCCCTACTGGCGCAAGGACAAGCCGCTGCTCTTGGCTGGCGGAAAGGCCTCGGCCGTAGGCGCCAAGCCACGTGCGGTGGCGAAGAGGCTGGGATCTTGCAGCAGCACCTTGGCAACCTCCAGGGACTGCTCAAGTCGGCTCTCGTCCGTCGGGCATTCTGCGCGCAGGGCCGCAAGCGCGTCTTCGTCCAGCGGGTCGACGCTCTGATGCTGAGTCCGCCAACTGATAAGAAACTCGCCGCGGCGTAGCCGCGAGGCAAAGTTCTCCTCCGCCGGATCGACGCCAACGACGCAAACATCTGGCAGGACGCCGCGGCGGTTTAGCGTGTAGCTGGAAGGAGCGTGGAAACGGGCCCAGGTGATGGTCAGCTCGCCTTCGTTCGGCAGCGGCACGACCTGCTGGACCGTGCCTTTACCGAAGGTGTTGCTCCCCACAACTACGGCTCGGCCGGTGTCTTGCAGGGCAGCAGCGACGATCTCCGCCGCCGATGCGGACAGACCGTTGACCAGCACGACGATCGGCCGATCGCCGGAGAAAGGTGGCTCGTCGCCGTCGAAATACTGATGGCTGTCGGGATGCCGGCCATGAGTCGAGACGATACGGCCACGCGGCGTGAAGAGGTCGGCCACCTCCACGGCCTGGTCGAGCAGGCCGCCGGGATTGTTGCGCAGATCAAGCACATAGCCGCGCAGCTTCGGGCCAAGCGCCTGCTTGCCCAGGATCATCTTGCGCCGCAGCGTCGAGGCGGTCGACTGGTTGAAGCTGAGAATCTCGAGGTAAACGACGTCCTCTTCCAGACGGTAGCGGACCGTCTGTGGGACGATGTGATCGCGCGTTACGATGATCGGCAAGGGATGGGCCGACCCGGTCCGCTCGACCGTCAACAGCGCGCTGGAAGCGCGCGGACCGCGTAGATGGCCGACCGCTTCCCGTTGATCGAGACCGATAAGGCTTTGGCCATCCACCGCGACGATCAAGTCGTCGGCCTTGAGGCCGGCGCGCTCCGCCGGAGTCGCTTCCATGACGTCGATGATCAGCACGCCCTCTTCGACGACGTTGATGCGCACACCGATGCCACCGAAGCCTTCCCGGCTCGCGCGGTGCTCACGTGCATCCGCCCGACCGGCATAGCGGGTATAGTCGTCCAGCTCTTCCAGGGTGCTGTCGAAGAAGGCTTCATAGATCTCTTCGGCAGTATTGGCCGCAATGACCGATGAGGCCATCTGCATCGTCGAGATCGCTTCGCTGGTCACCTTTGCCCAGCGGCCAGGGTGGTTGCTGCGCGGCCGCTCAAGCGCCACCAGTTGCTCCTCGTCACCCAAAATCTCGATCATGCCATCGCGGGCACGCACCGCAATGCGCGTATCCAGGAAGGCGAGATTCTCCAGGCCCGTCATGGTCAGCTCACCCAGGTCGAGGTCTTCGATATAGAGCGCATCGAAGTGATCGTAGGCGACCTGGAACACCCGCCCACCGTGGGCCTGGTCGTAATAGACCGGGTGCGGCTTGCTCGCCTGCTGGGAACAGGCGGCGAGCGCAAGCAAGACGAACAGGCTTAAAACTCTCTTGAAACTCAACACGATGGATCGTGCCTCCTGCCGGCGATCACACAGGCTTGCAGTACAGCAGCTAGTGCAGGATAGCGTACTTACTATGGCCAGTCTGTGATGGCGATAGAAAATCCCTGTCGAAGCCATTGTGACACGGCGGCGTGAAAGCTCGCTTAAAGTTCAATAAAAGACCACAGAATCCAAAGGTGTTAACGCCGCCGAGCCTTGCGGCGCGACCGAAAACCACCGCCGCGCAAAGGGTCCCAGCCGCCGGCCTCGGCCTCATCATCGTTTCCGCCCTGTTTGCGCGCCTTTTCGTCCAGCTCGAAAAGCAGAGACCCGCTCAAAGGCTCTGCCTCGCTGAGGCGAACCCTGAGAGCCTGACCGAGGCGGTAGCGGCGCCCCCACCGCCGCCCCTCGAGCCACTGCCGGTGCTCGTCATAGAGGTAGTAGTCGTCCGGTAGGCGCGAGATTGGGAGCAGCCCGTCGGCGCCGCTCTCCGACAGGCGCAGGAACAGCCCGAAGCGGTTCACGCCGCTGACCGTGGCCTCGAAGCGCGCGCCCACACGGTTGGCCAGGTAGGCAGCGGCTAGACGGTCCAGCGTATCCCGCTCGGCGGCGGCAGCCCGGCGCTCACATTCGCTGATCGCCTGCCCAACCTCCTCGAAGCGCGCCTCCTCCCCTTTCGGTAGGGCATCTTGCTTCTCAGCGAGAACCCGCAGCAACGCCCTGTGAACCAAAAGGTCGGCGTAGCGGCGAATCGGCGAGGTGAAATGGGCATAGCGCCGCAGCCCAAGGCCGAAATGCCCCAGATTATCCGGCGCATAGCGCGCCTGGCTTTGCGTGCGCAGAACCATCTGATTGACAACCACCGCGTGGTCGGTCCCTGCCGCCTGCTCCAGAAGCCGCATGAAGTGCTGCGGCCGCACCACCTGCCCCTTTGAAAAGCGCAGGCCGATCGTCTCCAGCACGCTTCTGAGCGCCTCGATCTTCGCCGGGTCCGGCGGCTCGTGGACCCGGTACATGCAGGGCTGACGGCGGGCCTCCAACTCGCTGGCCGCCGCCACGTTGGCCGCGATCATGAACTCTTCGATCAAGCGATGACTGTCCAGCCGCTGGCGGGTCTCGACTCCGGCGATCTCGCCCGTTTCGTCGAGCCGAATACGGCGCTCCGCCAAGTCGAGATCGAGCGCGCCGCGCCTCTTCCGCGCCGTGAGCAATGCCTGGTAAGCCCCGTAAAGCGCTGGCAAAAGTTCGTCGGCCAGGGCCTCGGGGATATCCCGCGCCCCGTCCTCCTCCACGCGCCCGTCGTGGCGAGCTTGCACCTGCGCATAGGTCAGCCGCGCGGCGGAACGCATCATCGCCCGCTCGAACCTGTGGCGCAGCAACGCCCCCTCGCCGTCTGTCCAGAGATGAACGCAGAGGCAGGGGCGATCTTCCCCCGGCACCAACGAGCACCAGCCGTTGGAGAGCGCCTCCGGCAGCATGGGGACGACGCGGTCGGGGAAGTAAACGGAGTTGCCCCGTTTCTCAGCTTCCCGGTCCAGGGCGCTGCCCGGCCGCACATAGTGAGCGACATCGGCAATGGCGACGACCAGATGCCAACCGCCCTCGTTGGCGGGATCGTCAGCCGGTTCAGCGAAAACCGCATCGTCGAAATCACGCGCGTCAGCATCGTCGATGGTGACCAGCGGCAACGCCCTCAAGTCTTTCCGCCGACCGAGCTCCGCTGCTTGGGCGGCTTCAGCCTCCGTAAGCG
>JANQMX010000108.1 GCA_028279885.1 Rhodovibrionaceae bacterium
TCTTTCCAGGGCATCGGCCACCTCCTGGCCGACGTCTAGAGCTGTCACCCATGTATCCGGTCTACAGTGTCACCTATCTATCCGGTCTGAACCGCCCACTCCCCCGCCCGACCAACCCATTAGGGTACCATGGCATGGGTTGGTCGGGCGGGGGTGTGGGCTGGACCCGAATGGCGCGCCTCTGAACGGAGAGGACCAGCCACGCTGGCGCCGGCGCGCCCAACAAAAACCAGCGCGCCCAAGAAAAAATTCTTCCCCCGTGCTAAGCTCCCGGCATGAATAAACCCGTCGACCGACCGCCGCTCATCCGCCTGGCCGTGCCGGCTGACGCCGAAGCCTTGAGCGCGCTCATCCTGCGCACCATCCGGGAGAGCAACACGGCGGACTATCCGCCCGACGAGATCGAGCGGGTCTGTGCTAGCTTCACGCCCGAGGAGGTCGCAAAACAGATCGCCGCGCGCGACGTCTTCGTCAGCTTTGCGCCCGGGTCGTCGCAGGCATCGCCGGAGACGCGGCCCGTCGGCACCGTCAGCCTGGGGGTTAAGCCGCGCCTCTCCGGCGGCGAGACCGCCAAGCTCCACGTCCTCTTCGTCGCGCCCGAATGGCAGGGCCGCGGCCTCGGCCTGCGGCTCGTCGCCCACCTGGAAGCCCACGCCCTGCGTCAGGGCCACAGGCTGCTCCAGGTCTCCTCCTCCCTTACCGCGCGGCAGTTCTACCAGCGTCTCGGCTACCGCGAGCTGGCCTTCGAGCCGCGCGCCGAGGGCTCGACCTATCTGATGGAGAAGGCGCTGGTGTGAGGGGGGAGCGGGACATAACAACGCTCAACTTCCCACAGACTGTCACCCTTGGGCGAGCCGCGCAGCGGCGAGTTCCGAGGGTCCACGGGAAGGTTCCGTGCGGGCCGAGGAGTGGATGCTCGGAACTCGGCCCTGTGGGCCTCGCCCAAGCATGACAATGGGGGCAGCTTCACCCGACGCGTCGCACTGGTTCGTCTCGGTACCGGCCCACACCCCCGCCCGGCCAATCCATGGCATGGTACACTCGTGGGTTGGTCGGGTGGGGGTGTGGGCCGGAGCCGCGCAGCGCCGAAGGCGCCCAACTACATATGGATCGGCCGGCCTTCGGCGGCGAGGGCGGCTTCCTTGACCGCCTCGTTCAGGGTCGGGTGGCCGTGGAAGGCGCGGGCCAGGTCCTCGGCCGAGCCGCCGAACTCCATGGCCACCACCACCTCGTGGATGAGGGTGCCGGCGTCCGGGCCGATGATGTGGCAGGCCAGGATGCGGTCGGTCGTGGCGTCGGAGAGAAGCTTGACGAAGCCCTCGGTCATGTTGGCGGCGCGGGCGCGGCCGTTGGCGGTGAAGGGGAACTTGCCGATCTTGTACTTGGTGCCGGCGGCCTTGAGCTCCTCTTCGGTGGGGCCGACGCTGGCCACCTCCGGCCAGGTGTAGACGATGCCCGGCACGGTGCCGTAGTTCACGTGGCCGGCCTGCCCCGCGATGATCTCGGCGACGGCGACGCCTTCCTCCTCCGCCTTGTGGGCCAGCATGGGGCCCTTGATGACATCGCCGATGGCATAGACCCCGGCGACGTTGGTGCGGAAGTGGTCGTCCGTTTCGATGCGGCCCTTGTCGTCCAGCGCCACACCGGCCTCGGCCAGGCCCAGGCCTTCGGTGAGCGGCTTGCGGCCGATGGCGACCAGCATGACGTCGCAGGCGATCTCCTCCGCCTCACCGCCCTTGGCGGGCTCGACGGTGAGGGTGACGCCTTTGGCGTTCGTCTTTGCGCCGGTCACCTTGGTCGAGAGGCGGAACTCCACGCCCTGCTTCTTGAGGATGCGCATGAAGGTCTTGCCGATCTCGCCGTCCATGGTCGGCACGATGCGGTCGAGGAATTCCACCACCGTCACCTTGGAGCCCAGGCGCTGCCAGACCGAACCCATCTCGAGGCCGATGTAGCCGCCACCCACCACCACCAGGTGCTTGGGCACGGAGGTCAACTCGAGCGCGCCGGTGGAGGAGACGATGCGCTTTTCGTCAACTTCGATTCCGGGCAAGTCGACGTGGTCGGAGCCGGTAGCGATAACGATGTGCTTGGCCGAGACGGTCTCTTCGCCGTCGGGCCCGGCGACCGTAACCTTGCCGTTGCCAGCCAAGCGCCCGGCGCCCTTCAGCCAGTCCACCTTGTTCTTCTTGAAGAGGAACTCGACGCCTTTGACGTTGGCTTCGACCACCTTGTCCTTGTGGCCCATCATGGCCTTGAGATCGAGCGAGACCTTGCCGACCTTGACCCCGAAGGCGGCCAGGCCGTGGCTCGCCTCCTCGAACTTCTCGGAGGCCTGAAGCAAGGCCTTGGAGGGGATGCAGCCGACGTTCAGGCAGGTACCGCCCAGGGTCTCCCGCTTTTCGACGCAGGCGGTCTTGAGCCCGAGCTGGGCACAGCGGATGGCGCAGACATAGCCGCCCGGCCCGGCCCCGATGACGACCACGTCATAGCTCTTCTCGCTCATACAGAACTTCCTCTCTGTTCAGGCTGCTGGTCTGCCTTGGATAAGGCGCCAATACTGTTGATTACAACGACGATGTGCCATCGCGGGTCTGTCTCGTCCACGAGTTCCTGTGCACCCCTAGCTTGGATTGGCAGACCGCCATTTAGTTGCGCTCAATTTCGGAGATCAGGCTCGCTTACGAGGAGTTGTGCGTAGCTCTAGGTTCTCAAAACAGGGTTTACGCGGGCTCAAAATCCAGGAGTGGGCCCGAAAGCAGGTCGCCCACTATTTGATCCATCGGGCCAACCACCCGATTGACTTCATTGCGGGAGGGGTAAGGCTCTGAACCGTGTAGCAGACGGTTCCGCATGTCATAGCAGTCCAGGAAGACTTTCTCAGCTGGCTCATCACAGTACTCTCGGCCAGCCAAACGTTGATTCACAAGTCGACGACCATTGCTGCGGATGGAGTGAGATCGTAGCCACCTCAGCGAGCCCAAAAGTGCTTCTTTTTCTGAGTCTTCGATGTCGCTCTCGTTCGTCAATGCGATCAGATAGTCTACATGATTGCGCACCTTTGGAGGACGAGGACTGTCCTCAAGCAGCGCTTCGAATGCAGAAAATAGGAGAACAAATCGAGCGTCAACTGAAGGGGCAACTGAGTGTGCAACGCCATAAAGATCAAAGGCAATTCGCTCTCTAGGTTGTAAGCGATACTTTTCTTCAAGGCATTTGATAAATATCGCGCCCCAATATTTGCTTTTGAGTGTTCGCCGTGCATTCATTATTCCCGCATCGGCGAATAAGGGCCGCGGGTTCGTGGGGAATACCATTGCGCCATGAACATCATTTACGAATCGCTGTCCATGCTTCTCCTCTAACAGCTCAAGACCGGCAGGGAAGAAGCCGCTGCGAGGTGCGCGATTGCCGAGATCGGCCGTAGTATACAGCCGAGCTAGCGACCTCTGCAGCCCATCTGCAATTAGTTCGCTGTCCGCGATAGCTTCTGCCTCCGACTTCCAACCACTTCCGTGCAAAACTAACCATTCGGCCTCGCCAAGTGGTTTGTTTCCTTCCCGAGATGAAACAGAAATGCTTTTGCCAAGCGGGGTTTGCAGGATTAGCCGATCCTCTTCTGCTCCGAAGGCATCATGTCTTGGCAGTCGAAAGCGTACCCGGATCGAAAACTCGCCAGTGTTGCCGTTGGTCATGCCAAATCCTATCCCTGAACTTATTGCATAGCTTTCAGTGCGCCCTAGGGTTGCTGCATGTGGGATGCTGGATCTTCTCCAGCAAGTTTGCTGCATCTCCGCGAGACAGGTAGCCGACAGAAATGTCTCGTATTCCAGTCTCTAGTGTTTTGCCGTATGCGCCGCTGGTGCCGCCCGCGTGGCTTGCGAGTTCTCAGCCCTCCAACGTCCCCGCAAGCCGCTGCGCCGCGGCCTTGCTGGTTCGGCGGAGGTCGGTCATGGGGCCGAGGGGGGCCATGGACTCAACACTGAGGTAGGCGGCGGCGATGCCGGCGGCGACGGCTTCGACCGCGTCCTGCTCGGCCTCGGGACGGGCCTCGGCAACGACCCGGGCGATGTCGGCGATGAAGGCGCGGGTCCAGTCGCGCATGGCCCGGGCCAGCTTGGGCCGCTCGGCGGCGGCGGCGATCAGGGCGTTGGAGACCAGCACCTCCCGGTGGTCGACCATCGCCGGGCCGAACAGCCAGTCGATCAGGGTTTCCAAGCGCTTGTCCTGCGGCAAGGCCGCCACGAGCTCCTGCATGGAGCGTTCGGAGCTTTCCAGGTAACGCTCTAGCAACGCGTCCAGCAGATCGTCGCGGTTGCCGACGTTGTGTCGGATGAGCGGCCGGGCGAGACCCGCCTCCTCCGCCACCCGCTCCAGGGTCGCGCCCTCGACCCCATAGCGCGCCACGCAGATCTCGAAGGCGTCGAGGATCTGGGTGCGGCGTTCCTCCTTGATGCTGCGGCGGGGCACGGCGTTCCTCGTTTATTGTCTATCTTGACAATCTATAAGCCTGGGCACATCTAGCATGATTGTCGGATGCGACAATCTATTCAATCCCACAGGCCTGGAGCAACACCGCCATGGATTTCCTCACGACGCCGTTCACGGAGATGCAGCTCTTCGCCTGGGAGCAGTGGGTGAACGACTGGGTCTTTCTCCTGGCCCTAGTCCTGCTCGCCCTGGAGCTGCTGCGCTACGCCGTGCTCGGCAAGCTGAGCTGGAACCTGCTGGGCGACACGGCGACCAACTTCGCGACCTTCGCTATGTATCTGGCGGTCTCCTATTTCCTTTTCGCCGCGCTCTATCTCGGCGCCTTCTTCACCGCCCAGCAGTTCGCCCTCTTCGAGATCGAAAGCAGCCTGCTGACCCTGCTGCTCTGCATCGTGCTGGCCGATCTGGCCTACTACTGGGAGCACCGCTTCAGCCACCGGGTCGGGTTCGCCTGGGCGACCCATTCGGTGCACCACTCCTCAACCCACTTCAATCTCTCGGTCGCCAACCGCTTCGGCCCGCTGGACGACCTCTGGGCGATCCTCTTCCACTTGCCGCTGGTGCTAGTCGGCTTCGACCCCCTCCTGGTCTTCTTCGCGGCGCTGCTGGTGCTGCAGTATCAGACCTTCTTGCACACCGAGGCGGTCGGCAAGCTGCCACGGCCCATCGAGTGGATTTTCAACACCCCCTCGCACCACCGGGTACACCACGGCGCCAACCCGCAATATCTCGACAAGAACTACGGCGGCCTCTTCATCGTCTGGGACCGGCTGTTCGGCAGCTTCGCCGAGGAGCAGGAGAAAGTGAGCTATGGCCTGGTCCGGCCGATCAACTCTATCAATCCGCTTGTCGTCTTCGGCCACGGCTTGTATCGCCTGGCCAAGAGCGTGGCGACCACGGCGGGCTTGGCCGACAAGCTGCGCCGCCTGGTGCTGCCGCCCGACTGGGAGCCAGAGGGGAAGCAGGCATGGGATCGGAAGAGAACAAGCCCGTCCTGATCCTGCTCGCCGGCTTCGGCGACGGCGGGGAAATGTTCGCGCCTTTGAAGGATACTGTCCTCGCCCAGCGCTTCCGCCTTCTGCCGCTCGACCTGCCGGGCTTCGCCGGCGCACCTGCCCTCCCCGGACCGACCAGCCTGGAGGCCTTGGCCGAGGTAGTGCACGAGGTCGCCGTGCGGGAAGACGCCCGCACACTCGTGGCCCACTCGGTCGCCTCCATCATCGCCTCCCTGGCTGCCGGGCGGGCCGACTGCCCGGTCGAGACCATCGTTTCGCTGGAAGGCAACCTGACGGCGGAGGACGCCTACTTTTCGGGGACGGCGGCCGACTACGACGACGCCGAAACCTTCAAGACGGCTTTCCTCGCCCGCTTGGATGAGATGGCAGAGGCGCAGCCGGTCGTGCGGCGCTATGCCGAGACGGTCCAGCAGGCCGCCCCTCGCGCCCTTTGGGAGCTGGGCTGCGATGCCCGGCGTTTCTCGGAAACCCACATCCCCGGCGAGGTGCTCCGCCGCGCGGCCGAGGCGATCTATGTCTACAATCCGGACAACTGCGCCCCGGCCAGCCTGGACTGGCTCGCGCGCAGTGGGATGAAGGCCATCATCCTGGAGGGCGCCAGCCACTGGCCGAGCGTCGACCAGCCAGAACTCCTGGCAGCCAAGATGCTCGACGTGTTGGCTTGCCTTGATGCAGACAGCGATACAGCGTAGGGCTGCAGTAGAGTGTAAAGCGGCCGAACGAAGGGAGGCGCTCCATGATCACGACAGATCGCCGGTACCGGCAAGCGACAGCGTTCGTCGCCGCAGCTCTTGTGGCCGGGCTCCTGACGGCCGGCACGCAGACAGCCGGCGCACAAGACAGCGCCCCGCCGCCGGCCATTTCGGACGAAGATCGTCTGGCGCAGACCGAACAGCTCTGCCGCGAGGGGCCGCCGGTACAGAAGAACTGGGGCCGCAGCGCCGCCCAGGCTTTGATCGTGGAAGGCTGGCGCCAAGTCTATTCGCGTCAACCTGACGCCGCTCTGGACCACTTCGCGGCGTCGATGATCTCCGGCCAGGAACGCCCGGATGCCTACCTCGGCATGCTGGTCGCCGGACATCTCGCCGGCTATCCCGATGCGCTGCTCGAAGACTGCTTCAAACGCGCGGAGATCGGCATGTCCAACGCGCCGGAACTCTACACGGACTACGGCCGGGTGCTGGAAGAGCGGGGCTATCCCGAGGCAGCCCTGATGCAGTTCGAGAGAGCGCTGTCGCTGGACCCGACCTTCGTCGCCGCCCACGTCGGTGCCGGACGCTCCTACCTGGCATTGGGCAACGCGGCGAAGGCGACGGAGCACGCCAAAGAGGTCGAGCGATTGATGCAGGCGCAGCAGTAGAGCTGCCCTGCAGGAACGGCCGTGATGGCAACTGGCCGCGCCTGACCTACTTGCTGTAAGGTCGCCGAAAACCTGCTGCCGGAGCCAGCCCGGCACGCGACCGAAAGGACCAGAGCCCATGAACGAGACCCAACCGATCAGCACCGCCCAACCCCTGGGCCAGTCCGCCCCCGTCCGGACCTGGCGCGTCTATCTTTCCGGCGAGATTCACACCGACTGGCGGGAGCGCATCGAGACGGCAATCAAAGCCGCCGGCCTGCCGGTTATCCTGACCGCGCCGGTGACCGACCATGCCTCCTCTGACGACTGCGGCGTGCGTATCCTGGGCGGCGAGCCCAACAAGTTCTGGCACGACCACAAGGGCGCCAAGGTCAACGCCGTGCGCACCCGCACCCTGATCGGCGAGGCCGACGTGGTGGTGGTGCGCTTCGGCGAGAAGTACAAGCAGTGGAACGCGGCCTTCGACGCGGGCTACGCCTCGGCGCTGGGCAAGCCGCTGATCGTGCTGCACCCGCCCGAGCACGCCCATGCCCTCAAGGAGGTGGACGCGGCCGCTCTCGCCGTGGCCGAAGAGCCGGAGCAGGTCGCGCAGATCCTGGACTACGCCATCACCGGGCGGCTGCCGGCTGCCTGAAGCCCCGGTTTCCGGCAAATCTCGAAAACCCTTATTAACCAATAGCGGGAAATTCTCGACTGAAACTTGACCTATGCGCTCATCGATCCAGGTATACAGGGCTGGGAAAACATGAGGGTTGGGCAAGATGAGGCGAGGACAGCGACGCGCGGCCTATTGGGCTGCAGGATTGGTTTCGCTTGCCGTTACGGCACTGCTGGCCGGCCTTGCCGGCTACGGTGTCGGCAAGGCCAAGAGCGACAGGGAGGCATCCGTCAACCAACGCCTCGACGCTCTGGAGAGAAAGCTCGACAGCGCGCTGGTGGGGCTAACCCAGGCCGTTCATCCGAGCGGCTCTCCAACGCCGCATAGCGAGGGATGGCGGGTGCGGGTCTTCGCGCCCCCGAGCCCCGCCAACAATCTTGACGGTCTTCGGAACGCGAATGACGCCGGCTCGTTCGTCCACACCGGCAGTTGGATGGACCTCGAGGAGCACCAGGAGCACGACGGCATCTTCCTTCCGGCAGACGCCGCATTCCATGTCCAGGGGCTCTTCATCCCGTCGCAAAGCGGCGACTACATCTTCGCCATGCATATGCGCTTAGGTGGCCGGGACGACCAAGGGAAGGCGACGAGTGTCGCCTGCCACGTCAACCTCAGGGTTGCCGACAGCAGCGCGATCGCCGCCGGCAAGCTGTTGGCCAACGGCGCCGTCGAGAAGGCAGCGCTGGTCGCAGAGAAACCGGTTGCCCTCTTCGCCGGCAGGCCAGGGCTCGTCGATGCGGTGGTTGCCTGCGATCTGCCGCGCGGCATGTCCGGCAAGGACGTCTCCATCCGCATCTGCGTGCGCCACAAGAGCGAGCCGAGCTACCGCCCTGTCCCGGCGCACCTGCCGGCTGCTTAGGGTGGCGCCCGACGCCGGCCGCCTAGACCAGCGGCTTACTCCGTCGGGGCCATGTCGCGGCTTTTGATCTCGCCGCGCGTGATGGTCACCTTGCGGCAGAGCGTCGGCGTGTACCACTTGAACTTGATCGCCGGCTTGGCATTGTCGATGCGCATCTTGCCGCGGAATTCCGAGGCGCCATAGCGCGCCCGGATCTGATCGCCGATCTGCTTGGCCTCCTGGTCCAGGGCGTGCAGGTCCTTGCCGGCCTCGTCCAGGATGTAGTCGAACAGCGTTTCGTTGAAGAACTGCGCCCCGTCGAAAGGCGGCGAGAAGCGATGCCGTAGCTCGGTCTCCACGGCGTCGAGAAACTCCCTGTCGTTCATGGCTGCGTCGTTCATGGCTGACTCCTCAGGCCCTGGGGTTGCCCGTCGGCGCCGGGTATTTCACAGCGGCGGCGCCGGCGCGGGGACCATGGCCGGCAAACTGTTACAGCGTGATGACGCCGCCGCCTTCGATCGCGCATAGCGCGGGTGCGCTGCAAAGAACGCACTGGTCGCATTGGGATTTCGCCCTCAGCCTCTATCGACCATGGTCGATCCCACCGCGACAGCCCTCAACAAGCCGAGCGTCGGCATCCTCTGCATCCTCGTTGCCATGGTCAGCATCTCGGTCAACGACGTGCTGATGAAGGCCCTGTCGGGCGACTATCCGCTGCATCAGATGGTCTTCGTCCGCTCGGTGATCGGCATCGGCTTCAGCCTGCTGCTGGTGCAGTTGGAGGGCGGCTTCCGCATTTTGCGTACGGACCGGCCGGGCCTGCACCTGCTGCGCGGGCTGCTGCTGGTGACGGCCAACATGACCTTCTTCACGGCCTTCGCCGTCCTGCCCCTGGCCGAAGCGACTGCGCTGTTCTACGTGGCGCCACTCTTCATCACGCTGCTCGCGATCCCCTTTCTCGGAGAAAGCGTCGGTCACCGGCGGTTGATCGCGGTGGCCATCGGCTTCGGAGGCGTCCTGCTGATGCTGCGCCCGGGCAGCGAACAGACGGCGGTAACGGCGGACCGGCTGGTGATGCTGCTGCCGGTCGTCGCCGCCCTGGCCTATGCGCTCACGCAAATCCTGACCCGCCGCCTCGGCATCACCAGCAAGGCCTCGGCCATGGCGGTCTACATCCAGCTCATCTTCATCGTTGTCAGCGCCACCTTCTGGGCGGTCGCCGGCGACGGCCGCTATGTCTCGGGCGTGGAGAACGAAAGCCTGCGTTTTCTGTTGCGCGCCTGGCGCTGGCCGGAGGACGGGGACATTCCCCTGTTCATCGGGCTCGGCGTCAATTCTGCCATCATCGGCTATGCCATTTCGCAGGCCTACCGCTCGGCCGATGCGGCGACGGTGGCGCCCTTCGAGTACATCGCCCTGCCGCTGGCCGTCTTCTGGGGCTGGATGGTCTTCGGCGAGATCCCCGACGGCTGGGCCAGCGCCGGCATCGCTTTGATCATGGGCGCCGGCCTCTACGTCTATCTGAGAGAGAAGCTCCGCCGCCGGCCGTTGGCCAGCGCGCGCCGGGCGCGGCGCTGGTGAGCGCCGAAGGCTCTAGATGTCGAGCGCACTCTGGTAGGCGAAGAGCGCGGGCGACCCGCCGGTGTGCAGGAAGACGACGTCGTCGTCGCGACGCCAACGGCCGGCGCGAACCAGAGCAATGAGCCCCGCGAGCCCCTTTCCCGAATAGACCGGGTCGAGCACCAAGGCTTCCAGCCGACCGGCCAGCTTGATCGCTTCGATCGTAGCCTCATGCGGAACGCCGTAGGCCGGGCCCGCGTGGCCGGCGACGACCTCGACATCCGCCTCCGAAAAGGGTGTCTGCAGCAGCTCCGCTGCGCCCTCCGCATAGCGAAGGACGTCGGCCCGCACGCGCTCCGGCTCCGCATCGATATCGATGCCGACGATGCGGGTCTGCGGCAGGCAGGCCCGGGCACCGACAACCAAACCAGCTTGCGTCGCAGCGCTGCCGGAGCAGTGCACGATAGCGGCAGGGTGAAAGCCCAGCTCACCCGCCTGAACGGCGATCTCGAGCGCGGTCGCGGCATAGGCGACAGCGCCAAGCGCGTTCGAAGCGCCATAGGGCACAAGATAGGGCCGGCGGCCCTGCGCCTGCAGCTCCGCGCAAAGCGCCTCGATCGCAGCGTTGCGGTCACCGGTCCAAGGCACGTCGTGCAGCGTGGCACCGAACAGGCGATTGAGCAGGGCGTTGCCGGAGCGCTCGTACTCCGGCGTCGGGGGCGACAGCCGCCCATGGTAGACGGCCAGGTGGCAATCGAGGCCGAGCTTGGCCGCAGCGGCCGCCACCTGTCTCTGGCTGTTCGACTGAACGACACCGCCCGAAACCAGCGTGTCGGCGCCCTGCCGCAGCGCCTCCTGCAACAGGACATCGAGCTTGCGCAGCTTATTGCCGCCGAAGCCGTTCCCGGTCATGTCCTCGCGCTTGACCCAAAGCCGTGGACCGCCGAGCGCTTGCGTCAGGCGTTCGAGCGGTTCGAGCGGTGTCGGCAAGCGGGCGAGCCCTAAGCGCGGAAAGCGCGCGAGCCGCGCCTCGAAGTCCTTTATGGCTGTCACTTCCATCGGGGCAAACTGCGCGCCGCTAACGCTTAGCGCAATGGCAGCAGCGCGGGCCGCAACAAAGCTTCAACAGTCTCTCGCAATGGGCGGTGCTAGGCTGGTCGCTTTCGCCGGAGGCAATGGTGAGCTGAGCAGCCGAACCGGCGGAACTGTCACAGAGAGTCGATAGTACGAGAGGCAGAGGCGGTGATAGCGTCCTCGCCAAAGACAGGCAGCGCTCTATTTGCCTGCCATGACCGAGACACCACAGGGAACGCGACCCATGACATCAGCCCAAGCCCGCGGCCGAAGCCGCAGCACCCACATTCTGCTCGCCGCAGCCACGCTGCTGCTCGGTGTTTTGTTGCTACTGCCGAATGGCGCCGTGGCGCAGCTCGACATCCTGAAGAACATCGAAAAGGGCGCCGGCAGCCTGGGCGGCGTAGGCTCCAGCGGAGGTTCGGGAGGCTCCGCCGCCGCCTCATTGTTGAGTAACGATGAGATTGCCGACGGCCTGCGTGAAGCCCTGCGGGTCGGCACCGAGCGGGTCGTCGATCAGGTGGGCACCACCGACGGCTTCAACCTCGACCCCGATATTCACATCCCCCTGCCCGGTCCGCTTCAGGATGCGCAGAGGGTTCTGAACAGCGTCGGCATGTCGGACCTGGCCGATGACCTGGAATTGCGGCTCAACCGGGCCGCCGAAGCGGCGGCACCCGAAGCCCAGGAGCTCTTCGTCGATGCCATCTCAGAAATGAGTCTGGAAGACGCCCAGCGCATCTACGACGGCCCCGACGACGCCGCGACCCGCTATTTCCAGGAGAAGATGAGCCCGGCGCTGGCCGAGCGCATGGCGCCCATCGTCGACGAAGCGCTGGCCGAGGTCGGCGCCATCCAGTCCTTCGATGCCATGATGAGCCAGTACCAGAGCCTGCCGCTCGCGCCCGACGTCAAGGCGGACCTGACCGACTATACGGTGGAGCAGGCCATGGACGGCATTTTCCACTACGTCGCCAAGGAAGAAGCGGCTATCCGGCAGAACCCGGCGGCGCGCACCACGGAGCTGTTGCAGAAGGTCTTCGGCGCAAGCTGAGCGCCGCGCGGCGGGCTGTCAGTTGGCGCCCGCGCGCCGCATCTCCTGGATGCGGGCCAAGGCCTCTTCGCGGGAATTGAACATGTCCGGGTCGAGGCGGTCCGACTCGCGGCGGCCCTTGCTGCCGTCGGTCGTCTCCTGCTCGACGTAGCGCACGGTGCCCAGCGAGTAGTTGACGTTGACCTTCTTGCCGCGATGGGCGAAGGCGACCCAGGCTTCCGGCCAGACCCGGCAATCGCGGTAGTTGACCAGGAAGTACCAGGTGCGCCCGCTCGTCTCCACGGCCTGGTCGATCACGTCGTAGAAGTCGTTGACGATCTTGGCGCTGCTGAACACGAAGTCGCTGAAGTCGATCTCGATCGTCTCCGCGTCGTTCAGCATCTGCAGCCGGTTGGCATACTCGCTTTGCTCCGCGGGGAGCAGGTCCGTGGCCGACGTTGCCTGCGCCTGCTGCCCGGCCTCATAGACGGCCGAGGCCAGTTCCTCGATACCCCTCTCCAGGCGCGCACAGCCCTGCAGGGCGGTTTCGATGAACTTGATGCGCTCCCCTTCCGACAGATCGGGGAAATCGCGCAGGATCTCGAGCGCGCCCCGCATCGAAGTCAGCGGAGAAACGAACTCCTCCTCGAGCTTGGTGTTGAGCGCGAGTGTAGAATTCTGGTCAGATCTGTGCTCTGGCCTGTCTTCAGGCATCTGGGCGCGCTCCGATAGCCAGGGCCCGAGATCAGATGGCCAAATACTGTTGGCGGAGGTCTGCGTCATCAAGAACCGCCTGCGATTTGCCGTCGAATACGACCTGGCCCATATCCAGGATGATCGCCCGGTCGGCCAGATGAAGTGCCGCAATAGCGTTCTGCTCGACGATGATGGTGGTCATGCCGAGCGCCTTAATCTGCTCCAGAGTCTTTTCGATTTCCTGAACGATGACCGGCGCCAAGCCCTCGTAAGGCTCGTCCAGCAGCAGCAGCTTGACGTCGCGGGAGAGCGTGCGGCCGATCGCCAGCATCTGCTGCTCGCCGCCGGATAGGGTCGTGCCTTCCTGCTTGCGCCGCTCCCCGAGCCGCGGGAAGAGATCGTAGATACGCTCGATCGACCAGCCGTGCGGCGGGGCGATCTGGGCCAGCTGCAGGTTCTCCTCCACCGTCAGGCCCTGAATGATCCGCCGATCTTCCGGCACCAAGCCGATACCGTGCTGCGCGGCATGGTAGGCCTTCATCTCGTGCAGGGGTTTGTGGTCCAGCCAGATCTCGCCGTGCTTGAGCGCCGGATTGTCGACCCGGGCGATGGATCGCAGGGTCGAGGTCTTGCCCGCCCCGTTGCGGCCGAGAAGGGCAACGATCTCGCCCTCGCGCACATCGAAGCTTACCCCTTGCACGATGTAGCTCTCGCCGTAGTAGGCGTGGATATCCCAGCAGGAGAAAAAGGCCGGCTGGCCGCCCGTCGTCATGGTCGGCTTTTTGCCTGGCGCTCTGCCGCCGCTGTAGGGGTCTTCCTTCAGCAGCCGATGCGGCTCGTCCCGGGCGTCCATCTCGTTCTCCAAGGTTTTCAGCTCGCTCATAGGTGGGCACCCCCAAGATAGGCATCCTGCACACGGGGGTCGCCCTTGATCTTCTCCGGCACGTCTTCGACGATCACCGTCCCCTGGGCGAGGACGCTGATTTTCTCGGCCAGCGAGAAGACCACGTGCATGTCGTGCTCGATCACCACCATGGTCACGCCGCGTTGGGCGATGCGCTTCATAAGATCGATGGTGTTGTTCGTGTCGCCGCGCGACATGCCGGCTGTCGGCTCGTCGAGCAGCAGCAACTTCGGATTCTGCACCAGGCACATGGCCAGCTCAAGCCGCCGCTTGTCGCCGCGCGACAACTGGCCTGCCAGCTCCTCCGCCTTGGCGTCGAGACCGACATCGGACAGCATCTCCATGGCCTGCGCGTGCAGATCGCCCTCGCTCGCCACCGACCGCCAGGACTCCATATGAAAGGCGCCGTCGCGCTTGGCGAAGGCGGGGATCATGACGTTCTCGATCAAGGTCAAGGCGCCGAAGATCTCCGGCGTCTGGAAAACGCGGCTGACCCCCAGCTGGTTGATCTGGAACGGCTTGATGCCGAGCAGCGACTGGCCGTCGAAGGTGACGCTGCCGGTGTCCGGCTCGAGCCGACCGACGAAGCAGTTCAGCAAGGTGGACTTGCCCGCGCCGTTCGGCCCGATGATGGCATGCACCGTGCCGGCATCGACCTGCAGGTTGACGTTGTTCAGGGCCTTCAAGCCACCGAAGTTCTTGTTGACGTTGTTCACCTCGAGGATGCTCATGGCGACCTTCCTTAGCTCGAGGTTGCCGGGGCGTGGTCGGGCGTTTGCTGACGCCCGTTGATGCGCTTGCCGAACCAGATGCGCAGGCGATTGATGCCTTCCATCAAACCGCCGGGCAGGAAGATCACGACCAGCATGAACATCAGGCCCAAGGTCAGGTGCCAGCCCTTACCGATGAAGGGATGGATGATCGCGACCACGAAGTCCTGCAGGCCGTCCGGCATGAAGCTGAACCAGCCATGCAGCACCGTGTCGTTGATCTTCGAGAAGATGTTCTCGAAGTACTTGATGGCGCTGGCCCCGATGATCGGACCAAGCAAAGTGCCGGCACCGCCGAGGATGGTCATCAGCACGACCTCGCCCGAAGCGGTCCAATACATCCGCTCCGCGCCGGCGAGCGGGTCCATCGCAACCATCAGGCCCCCGGCAAGACCGGCATACATACCCGAGATGACGAAGGCGGTCAGCGCATAAGGCCTGGTGTTGAGCCCGGTGTAGCTCATGCGCTGCTGGTTCGATTTCACGGCGCGCAGCATCATGCCGAAGGGCGAGCGGAAGATCCGGATCGCGATATAGAAGGAGATCAGCATGACGATGGCCGCGAGATAGTAGCCGGCGTTGAAGGTGAACAGCCATCCGCCCATCGCCAGCTCGAGGCTGTCGCGCATCTCGATACCGAAGAAGTTGGCCGCCGGGATCGAGCCGTCCACCGTCTGGCTGATGCCCAGGATGCGCGGGTCGTTCAGCGAGAGCTGCAAGCCGGTTTCGCCGTTGGTGATCGGCGTCAAAACCGAATAGGCGAGCGCGAAGGACATCTGCGCGAAGGCCAAGGTCAGAATGGAGAAGTAGATGCCTGAGCGCCGCAGCGAGATGAAGCCGACGATCAACGAGAACAGCCCAGCCACGATCACCGACATGATGATGGCCGGAACCACGTTCACGGTCAGGAGCTTCATCATCCAGACGCCGGCGTAGGACCCGACACCGAGAAAGGCGGCGTGCCCGAAGGAGAGGTAGCCCGTCAATCCGAAGAGGATGTTGAAGCCGATGGCGAAGATCCCGAAGATCATGAAGCGCTGCATCAGGTCGGGATAGCCGGCGTTGAACTGCGCCAGTTCGGAGCCCTCCGGGAAGGGATTGAGAAGGAAAGGCGCGAGCGCCGTCAGGCAGATGACGAGCAGGAAGAGCCCGCTGTCCTTTCTGTTGAGACCCAGCATCGGTTACTCCTCCATGACGCCCTTGCGACCCAGCAGGCCGCGCGGACGCGTCAGTAGAACGATAATGGCGACCAGGTAGATGATGACCTGGTTGATGCCCGGAATGATGTCGATCACTTCAGCGCGTGAGGCGAAGCTCTCGAGGATCCCGAGCAGGAAGCCGGCGGCAACGGCACCTGGCAGGCTACCCATGCCGCCGACCACGACGACGACGAAGCTCAGCACCAGGAAGTTCATGCCCATGTTGTAGTTGGGCGACAGGATCGGCGTGTACATCACGCCGGCCAGTCCCGCCACGCAGGCGGCAATGGCGAACATGATGGTGAAGCGCTTGTCGATATTGATGCCGAGCAGGCCGACCGTCTCGCGATCGGCCATCCCGGCGCGCACGACCATGCCGAAGGTGGTGTAGCGCAGGAAGGCGAAGACCGCGGCGATGATGATGATGGCAAAGCTGAAGTAAACCAGCCGCCAATAGGGATACATGATGGTCAGCGGATCGAAGCCGATCAGCGCGCCGAAATCGAACGAGCCGACGAAGGCTTCAGGCGCCGGCGTCGGGATGGGATTGGCGCCGTAGAACGCCTTGATGATTTCCTGCAGGACGATGGCCAAGCCGAAGGTGACCAGAATCTGATCCGCGTGGGGCCGCTTGTAGAAATGCTTGATCAGGCCTCGCTCCATCGCCAGGCCGATCAAGATCATGATCGGTATGGCGAAGAGGATCGCGAGTGGGACGGACCAGTCGATGATCGTTGCGCCGACCTCGGGGCCGAACCACTCGTAGACGTAGGGTATGTCGACGCGCAGGGGGTTGCCGAGAAAGTCGGTGCGCGTTTCGTCCACCACCTGGTGCGACAGCGACAAAAGCCGGTTCAAGGTCACGGCGCAGAAGGCGCCGATCATGAACAGCGCCCCGTGGGCGAAGTTCACCACGCCCAAGGTGCCGAAGATCAACGTCAGGCCGAGGGCGATCAGCGCATAGGCCGAGCCTTTGTCGAGCCCATTGAGAATTTGCAGGATTATGGCGTCCATGATGCTCCCACCCAAAACGATGCGCTTTGGCCGTCGAAATGCGGTCCAGTCACTGGCCGCTGGGGGCCGCGCGGGCGATGGATGCCCGCGCGGCGATTGACAGAAGCAAGCCTGCCGATCAGCTGCCGGCGTTGCAGGCGCCCAGCGCACCGCCCGCGAACTGCGGGTGATCGTGCGGATAGGTGACCTGATCGACCGGGGTCTTCTCGACGATCTCCAAGAGGTCGAACTCGTTGGCCGGGTTTTCCTTGCCCTTCACCACGAGCACGTCCTTGAAGCACTGATGGTCTTCGGCGCGATAAAGCGTCGGACCATTGCCGAGGCCGTCGAACTCGAAGTCCTCCAGCGCCTCGACGACACCGCAGGGATTGAACGAGCCGGCCCGCTCCACGGCGTCTGCGTACAACAGCGCCTGACAGTACACGGTGTGCGCAGCCTGGGACGGCGGCACGCCGTACTTGGTGCCGAAGGAACGCGTGAAAGCCTTCGAGCCCTCGTCGGGCAGCGACCAGTGCCAGTTCGTCGAACCGAAGATGCCCTTAACGTTGGCGCCGGCACCCTTGGCCATGAGGCGCGAGTAAAGCGGCACGACGATCTCGAAGTTCTTGCCGTTGGCTTGCGCGTCGCGCAGGCCGAACTGCACCGCGTTGGTCAGCGAGTTCACCATGTCGCCGCCGTAGTGCACCAGCACCAGGACGTCGGCGCCCGACTGCAGCACCGGCGCGATGTAAGACGAGAAGTCGCCGGCGCCCAACGGGGTCAGAACCTTGTTGACCGTGGTCCAGCCGACGCCCTCGGTGGCTTCGGAGATGGCCTGCTCCGTGGTGTAGCCCCAGTTGTAGTCGGCCGTCAGGTAATAGGCGTTGCGGTCCTTACCGTAGGCGCTGGCCAGCACCGGCGCGAGCGCCGCACCCGACATGTAGGAGTTGAAGAAATGGCGGAAGCCGTTGCGACGGCGGTCCTTGCCGGTGGTGTCATTGGCGTGGGTCAGACCGGCCATGAAGATGACGCCGGCTTCCTGACAGAGCGCCTGCACGGCCACGGCCGGGCCCGAAGAGGAACCGCCGGTGATCATGACCGCGCCGTCCTTCTCGATCATCGAGCGGGCGGAGGCGCGGGCGGCGTCGGTCTTGGTCTGCGTATCGCCGGTGACGAACTCGACCTTCTTACCAAGGATGCCGTTACCCTTCAGCGCCTTGGACGAGAAGGTGCCCATCATGCCGCCGTCGCCCTCGCCATTGAGGTGCTCGACAGCAAGACGCAGGGCCCGCAGCTGGTCGGCGCCCTCGTCGGCGTAGACGCCGGACTGGGGCACGTTGAAGCCCAGGGTCACGCTGTCGCCCTTCGGCTCGTTGGTGAAGCTGGCCCAGGCTTTGCTGGTAAAGATGGTCGGTGCCGCCAAGCCGATGCCTGCAACGGCCGAGCCCTTCAGCAGTCCGCGACGGCTGATATGGAATTTGCTCATGAAGTGTCTCCCATTGAGCGTTTCGTAGTTTAAGCCGAAATCCGCCGCTGCAGATGCCGAGGCCATTCCGACTAAGGGCGACCTCCTCGCCCGACCTCAAGAATGCGTGATCTTTGTCAAAAACACAATAACTAATTGGTATAACTTGATTTTTTTGTAAAGTTTATACGCATAACCAACGTCGATTTGTAAATGATTAACAATCTGCTAATCTCCCGGGCCTCACCGAAAGGGCATTCCCATGGTTGCTGCAATCCTTGGAACCCGCATCCGGCAACGGCGCCGAGAGGTCGGCGTCACCCAGGCCGAGCTCGCCCGGCAGCTCGGCATCTCGGCGTCCTATCTGAACCTCATCGAGTGGAATAAGCGGAAGATCTCGGGCCCACTGCTCGGCAAGGTTACCGAAGCTCTGCAGCTTGCCCCCGACGACCTCGGCAGCGCCTCCGAGCATCGCTTGCATGAGAACCTGACGGAGATCGCGCACCTGCCTTCCCTGTCGGCGCTCGGCGTCGAGGACCAGCGTGTCAGCGAGCTGATCGGCCGCTTTCCGGGATGGGCCAAGGCGATCGGGGCCATGGCCCGCTCCGAACGCGACGCGGTCGCCCGCGCGCAGACGCTGTCGGACCGGCTGTCCAACGATCCCTTCCTGGGCGAAACGGTGCATCGCATGCTGACGCGTATCGCGGCGATCCGCTCGGCATCCGAGATTCTGACCGACTTCGACGAGGTTCCGGAGGAGCGGCGCAAACGTTTCAACCGGATCATCCACGATGAGACCCGCGTGCTCTCGGACGTCGGCGAGGCGCTGGCGACCTACCTCGACAAGGCCGAGGACGCGGACCGGATCGTGACTCCCGTCGACGAAGTTGAGGCCGTCTTCGATGCCCACGAGAACCACTTCGCCGAAATCGACGAGGCTGCCGGCGGCTTGGCCCATCTGCTGACCGACCCTCGCCCGATCTCGCGCCGCGACAAGGCGCTTGCCTTGACGAAAGAACGGCTCAGCCCGGTGATCGAGGACTTCATCGCTCGGCAGGAGCGGATCTCCACGGCGGCGGCGCGCGACCGGGCACGCCGCGCCCTGGTCGACTATGCCGCCGGTGCCATCCGCATGCCGCTCCAGGCTTTCATCCTGCGCTCGCGCGAGCTGCGCTACGACATCGAGGCGCTTGCCGATGCCTTTTCCGCGGAAATCGAAGCGGCCTGCCGGCGCCTGACCGCCCTGCCGATCGCGGACGACCTGCCTCGCTTCGGCTACTTTCGCGCCAATGCCGCCGGCACGATCGTGCAGATGCACGGGCTGCAAGGCCTCGTCCTGCCGCGCTATGCGGCCGCCTGCCCCCTCTGGGTGCTGTATCGCGCCCAGCAGTCGCCGGAGACCTTTCTCCGCCAGCGGGCGCTCTTCCCCACCGGTGCGCGCTTCGTCTTCGTTGCGCGGGCGCGGCTCAACGGTCCGAGCGGCTTCGGCAAGCCGCGGCACTATGTCACCGACATGATCGCCATGAGCGAGCCGGACGCGCAGCACACGGTTTACGCCCCGGAGGATTCGGCGGTCGTGGAAGAGGTCGGGCCGAGCTGCCGGCTCTGTCCCCGCCTGGCCTGCCACCACCGTGTCGAAGACCCTCTGACCGATTATTGAAAACGGCTCGATTGCCTCGGCTTGGGATCTACTGTCTAATCAACCGCAAAGCTCACGAAAGATGGGTTCAGAACGGGGAGGTTGCGCAGGATTATGGCGAAACGGGTTCTGCTGGCGGAAGACGAGCCGAATATCGTCGAATCGCTCACCTTTTTGCTTGAGCGCGCCGGTTTCCAGGTCGAGGTGCACAGCGACGGCCGCCAGGTCGTCAGCGCCGCCAAGGCGGATACGCCGGACGTGTTGATTCTCGATGTTATGCTGCCGGGGCTGGACGGCTACGAAATCCTGCGGCAACTGCGGGCCGATCAGCGCTCCGAAAGCCTGCCGGTCCTGATGCTGACCGCCAAGGGACAGCGCGAGGACCGCGAAACTGCCTTGGAGCACGGCGCCGACCTCTTCATGACCAAGCCCTTCGCGAA
>JANQMX010000012.1 GCA_028279885.1 Rhodovibrionaceae bacterium
ATCAAATAGGCCACCACATCCTCGACCTCCTGGGCCGTGAGGATCGGCTTGCCCGCGAATTGCTCCATCACCCGATGAAATCCTTCGACTCGATAGAACGCCGGCATCATCGTGTAGGGATTGATCGCCTTGGAATTGACGACCCGCAGACGCAGCTCACCTTCGGTGTAGCGGTCTCCCACGCCGGCCAAGTCGGGGCCGGTTTCACCATGAAAGGCTTGCTCGGGGATCGGCATCTGGTGACAGGCAAGGCAGTTGCCGAGCCGCCGGTTGATGGCGACCTCGCGCCCCTTCACCGCATCTCCTGCCGTTCCCGTCAGGGACTTGGGAATGCTGAAGTCGTCGACGATTGTATAGCTGACTAGGGTCTCCGCAGAGGCGGTTCCGACGACCGCCACGGCTGCGCAAAGCGCAAGCAACGCTCTCCTCAGGCTCAAGGTTTCCTCCTCCCGGCTCTTGCTGTGCAGTTGGCCTGCCTCTTGCCGGATGCCTCGTTTATTTACTTGCAGCATCGTATTCGGTTTTGACAATATATCAAGAATGAATGTGAAGTGCCGATGACAGAACCGCAAAGCGCAAGAGCCACGGGCCCAAGAACCACGGGCCACCGCGCCGCTCTGACGGCCGCGGTGGGTTGTGTGCTGGCTCCGATGATCGCGACCGCCCAGCCGGTGGCGGCGGAACTGATCATGTTCGAAGAGGCCGGCTGCGTTTGGTGCGCCGCTTGGCAGCGGGAGATCGGCGGGATCTACGATAAGACCGAAGAGGGGCAGCAGGCGCCCCTCCGGCGCGTCGACAAGGCCGACGAACGGCCGGCCGACTTGCGCGGCATTCAAGCCATTCACTTCACGCCGACCTTCGTTTTGGTGGAGGACGGGGAAGAGATCGGTCGCATCGTCGGTTATCCCGGCGAGCACTTTTTTTGGCCGATGTTGCAAGACCTCCTGGACCGTCTCGAAGAGCGCGCCGGGAGCTAAAAACGCTAAGGGAGAGGGAGCCCAAACGATGTTGAGGCGTTACGCAATCGCTGCCGCAGTCATGCTCGGCCTGACCACACCGGCCCTGGCGCCGGCTCTGGCAGAGGACGATGCTTTGGTCACCTTCCAGGTGCTGTCGCCGCGCCTCGCCGTAGAGCTGGCGGAGGCTGCCATGAAAGACTGCAACGAGAGGGGTTTCCAGGTTGCCGTTGCGGTGGTTGACCGCTTCGGCGTGCCGCAAGCCCTGGTGCGCGATCGCTTCGCCGGCCCCCACACACCCGAGACCGCCATTCGCAAGGCCTGGACTGCGGTCAGCTTTCGCACCGATACTTCGGAGCTGGTGCCCGCAACGGAGAGCGGTTCACCGCAATCCGGCGCCCGGGATATCACCAATGCCCTGATGCTTGGTGGTGGCGTGCTGGTCTCGGTCGGCGGTGCCATGACCGGCGCGGTCGGCGTGTCGGGCGCGCCCGGCGGTGACGAGGACGACGCCTGCGCCAAGGCAGGCATCGAGGCAATACAAGACCAGCTGCCCCTCTAGCAGGGCGCTGCAATTCGACCGGCCCGGAGGCAAGCCTCGCCGAAGAAGACGGGCCGGTATGGGAGGTGACATGGCTCACCTGACACGTTTGGCCCACCTGTTTGGTGCCGCTCTCGCGGCGCCTCTGGTGATGGCTGCCGCCCCGGCGCCGAGCGACGCAGATGAGCTCTTCGAATACGGGCAGTACCTCTCCTCGCAGTGCTCGACCTGTCACCGGCTGGACGCCTACGAGGGCGCCATCCCGCCTTTGGGCCACCTGCCGCGAGACTACTTCATCGTGGCCATGCGGGAGTATCGGAGCGGGCGGCGCAACAACCCCGCCATGGTCAGCGTCGCTAACGCGCTGAACGACGAGGAGATCGAAGCCTTGGCGGTCTACTACACGCGCATTCGGGAGTAGCATCGAGACTGAATAACCAAAGAGAACGGGAGGAAGACAATGACCATTACGAGACGGCGCTTCGCCAAAGGAATGGGTATCGCCCTGGGCCTCGGCACACTAGCCGCCCCGGCGGTTGTCAGGGCGCAAAACAAGGGGCGCTTGGTCGTCATCGGCGGCGGCGCCGGCGGCGCCACCGTCGCAAAGTACGTGGCGCGCGACAGCAAGGGCGACATCGACGTCACCCTGGTGCAGGAGACGCCGCTCTACTCCACCTGCTTCTACAGCAACCTCTATCTCGGCGGCCTGCGCAGCTTCGACTCGATCACCCACGGCTATTCAACCTTGGCCGGCAAGTACGGCGTGAAACCGGTCTTCGAGCGTGCGGTCGAAGTCGACACGACGGCAAAGCGAGTCCGCCTCGCGAGCGGCGACACGCTGGACTACGACGCGCTGGTCGTCGCGCCAGGGATCGAGATCATCTACGATTCCATTCCGGGCTACAGCAAAGCCGCGGCTGACTATATGCCGCACAGCTGGCAAGCCGGGCCGCAGACCCTGCTGCTGAAAAAGCAGCTGGACGCCATGGAGGACGGCGGCCTCTTCGTCATGGCAGCGCCCCCCAATCCTTTCCGCTGCCCGCCGGGCCCCTACGAGCGGGTCAGCATGATTGCGCACACCTTCAAGCAGAGTAAGCCGAAGTCGAAGATCCTCGTCCTGGATGCCAAAGCGAAGCACTCCAAGCAGGCGCTGTTCCAGGAGGCTTGGGAGAACCACTACAACGGCATGGTCGAGTGGATCCCGGGAGACTTTGGCGGCGAAGTCGAGTCGGTCGACGCGGCCAATATGACGCTGACGGCCGGTGGCGAGACCCACAAGGCCTCGGTCGCCAACGTCATCCCGGCGCAGCGGGCCGGCGCCATCGCGCAGATCGCTGGGCTGACCGACGACAGCGGCTGGTGCCCCATCGTGCCGGCGACCATGGCCTCCAAGATGGCCGAGGGCGTCTATGTCGTGGGCGACGCCTGCAATCCCGGCGACATGCCCAAGTCCGCCTTCTCGGCCAACAGCCAAGCCAAGGTGGCGGCCATGACCATCCGCCACGAGCTGACCGGGTCGCGCGTCTTCCCAGCCAAGTTCCGCAACACCTGCTGGAGCACCGTGGCGCCGGGAGACTCTGTCAAGGTGGGTGCCAACTACGAACCGACCGACGAGAAGATCTCAAAGCTCGACGGCTTCATCAGCGAGGTGGGCGAGACGGCCGAGATACGCGAGCAGACCAAGCTGGAGGCCGACGGCTGGTACGCCGGCATCACCGCCGACATGTTCAGCTGACGGCTGAACAAGACAACGGTCGCGGCGCGCCGCCGCGGCCAGGAGATCACGGGGCTTTGGGGCCGCGCCGCTTCGCAGCGGCGCGGCCCTTCGTGAAGCAGACCAAGATCGCGCGCGACTCTGCCACGCTGGTCGGAGACCCCGCCACTACCGTCGGCGTCCCTCTCTCCATTGTCCCGAGAAAAGGCCGCTTTTTTCAGCGCCGCCGCTGAGGCGGTGAGGAAGCATAGACGCGGACGAAACGCCTGCGCGCGCGACGACGGCGCCGGACCGATTCATATTGGTCACCGACCCGGCCGATCATGCGGGCAAGCGCACTGAACGCTGAGAGGTCTGATCCGAACACTTCGCTGGTTCCCGACTTGTTGAGGCCACTCCACGGAGGAAGCGGTGCTGCGCCGAATGTCGTCCGTACGCAAAATCACCCTCCTCCTTGCACTTCAAGCGCTCGACACCGAAGGCTTCGCTTCCGAAGGCGAGCATCTGTTTCAGATCCTCATCGCAAATGCCGGCCGGGTCTGCGCACTGCCTCACAGTCCCGGACTCCTCTGCCTGGCCGTGCAGGCCGTCTCCTGCGGACCCGTCTCCGGCACCGGTTCCCGAGCCATTGCTGGAAAGCATGCCCCCCTATGATTGTATACAATACAAGATTGACGCACTGGCACTGCTCCGAAATGCCGGCCCAAACCCACGATAATCATTGGAAAATCGTGCATTTGATGTAGTGGCTTGGCGATTTCTGGTTCTTGTGCATACAATTGTGGTATGGCGGCACTATCAGACATCCAAGATGGAACGGCCTACGGCCGCATCAGGCAGATGATTCTGTCCGGTGATCTCGCGATGGGCGCACGCATCATCGAGACGCGTATCGCCGAACAGTTGGGCCAGTCGCGCACGCCCATCCGCGAAGCCCTGCGTCTGTTGGCGTCCGACGGCCTGGTCGTCTTCGAGCCCAATCGCGGCTACGAGGTTGTTTGCTACACGCCCGCCGATGTCCGGGAGATCTATAGCTGCCGGGTGCTTTTGGAGAGCGAAGCGGTCCGGCTTGTGGCCGAGCGCGGTTTGTCTCCCGATCGGGCAACGTCTCTGGAAGCGCTGTTGGCCGAGGCCGATGCCGCCTTTGCCGCCAACCTGGCACCCGAGGTTCTGCGCCAGCGGTTTCTTGCGGTGAACAACCAGTTTCACCAGCTGCTCTATGCCGGCTGCGGCAACGAGATGCTGCTTTCGATGATCCGCAAGGTGACCGACATCCCCGTCGGCATCCGGCACTACTTCCGCTTCTCGGACGATTTGCTGGCCGGCAGCCACGCCGCGCATCGCAAGATTTTCCAGGCCACGGTCAATCGGCAACCCGAACGCGCCAGCGCCTTGATGCGGGAGCACATCTGGACGGCCAAGGACAGGATGATCGATCCGTCGGAGGCGGAGACGCCGACCGATCCCTCAGAAGGCCGTCACGACAACGGGGGAGCTGACGAGAAATCGGCTGCCTGAACCTACCGGCTGACGCGCCCGGCCGACCGAGAAGCGGCCGCGCCAGACGCCACGAAAGACAAGCAGATAACAAATCGAACGGAGGCAAGAGACCATGACAATTAAATCCACCAAGATTCGGGCGAAACGCTCACATCCCACCCGGCGGGCCGTTCTGCGCGGCGGCGCGGCGCTGGCCGCCGCAAGCTTCGCGGCACCCTGGGTCACCACCAAGGCGCGGGCCGCCGGCGAGATAAACGTGGTGCTCAATCAGGGCCTGCTCGCCAAGCTCTGGATCGACGAGCTGCACCCGAAATTCGAGGCCGAGACCGGCGCCACGATCAATCTGCAGCAGTCTGTGACTTCGCAGATGCTGGCGATGCTGAAGACCCAAAAGGACAATCCGCCTGATCTGATGCAGTTTTCCGAAGCCGGCGTCTTCATCGCCCGCGACGAAGGCCTGCTCCGCGCGCATGAGCCCAAGAACATCCCGAACATGGCGAACGTCCGCGAGGCCTTCCTGCTGGCGGACAACTTCTCCGCCGGCGTGATCGATGCCACGCACACGCTCTTCTACAACACCAATTCAGGTGTCGATAAGCCAACAGCCTGGGCCGATCTCTGGGACACCAAGAACGCCGACAGGATCGCCATTGCGCCGGTCGGTTGGAACAACGGCGTGCGCATCGTGACCAGCGCTGCGCAGGTTGCGACCGGAAAGCCGCTGTCCGAAGCCCAATACGAGTGGGAGGCGGGCCTTGCCCACCTGGCCAAGCTGAAGGACAACGGAGTCACGGTCTATACCGGTGCGCCACAGGCCATTCAGATGCTGCAAAGCGGCCAGGTTCCGATCGTTCCCTTCTACGGCATCTTCATCAACCCGCTGGTCGACAAGGGCGCGCCCATCGCACCGGCGCATCCGCTGGCCGAGGGCATGCATGGCGAGATCGTCGGCTTGAACATGCCGGTCAACGCCAAGAATGCCGAGCTGGCCGAGGTCTATGTCAACATGAGCTACGACAAGGCCTTCCAGGAGAAGATCGACAGCGTGCTGCGCACCAGGAGCGCGCATAAGGAAGTCGCCCCCTCCGCACGGACGCTCGAGCTGATGGGCCCGCCGGACAACATCACCTATGCCGACTGGGGCTATCTGTCGAAGAACCGACCCCAGATCACCGAGAAGTGGAACGAGATCTTCGGCTGATCCCGGACCAGACTGTCCGCCATGGCTGTCCGGCAGGCGCCAATCGACAACATACTCCGGCATGGGCCCGCAGCGCTTCTGCTCGCGCCCATGCTGGTCTTCTTGTTGGCGTTCTACGTCATCCCCTTCGCCGAAATGCTGCGGGTGAGTTTCGGCTTCTGGGTCAACGATCCCGAAGAGGTGAAGGCCACCGGCACCTGGCTCTATCAATATGAGAAAGCCTTCGAGAGCGCGCGCACCATGCGCGCTCTCTGGCGGACATTCGAGCTGTCCTTCATCTCGGTCTTGATCACCTTTCTGCTGTGCTACCCCGTCGCCGTGATGATGCTGTGGCTCGGTCCGCGCATCCGCTCGGCCGTGCTGATGGTGATCTTCATCTCGCTGGCGGCCAGTCTGATCGTCCGCAACTACGGCTGGCTGGTGGTGCTGGCCGACCAGGGGCCGATCAACAACCTGCTCGTCGGGCTTGGGATCTTCGAGCGGTCCCAACGGCTGGTCTATAATGAAGGGGCGATCATCGTCGCGCTCGTGCACTACTGCATGCCCTTCATGATCTTGCCGATCTATGGCGCACTGATCCGCATTCCGCCCTCGCAGTGGGAGGCGCCGCGCACGCTGGGCGCCAACTCCTGGACGACCCTGCGCACGGTCATCCTGCCGCTCTCCGCGCCCGGCATCTTCGGCGGGACCACCTTGTGCTTCGCCATCTGCGCAAGCGCGTTCGTCACCCCTTTGATGCTGGGCTCACCCTCGACGGCGATGATCTCCCAGGTCGCCGCCGAGCAGTTGCTGGTTCAGCTCAACTTCCCGCTCGGCTCGGCCATCATCTTCATCCTGACAGCTTTCACCTTCGCGCTGGTGTTCGTCTATGCGGTCCTGGTGCGCAGAATGTTGCGGGTCGATGTCTGAGGAACGCGACTTCCGCCTGGTGGTGAACGTCCTCGGCTGGGCAGCGATGGCCTTTCTGGTCTTCCCGGTGATCGTGACCCTGCTGGTCTCGTTCAACGGGTCGTTCTTCATCGAGTTTCCGCCGTCGTCCTATTCGCTGGAGTGGTACCGAAACATCGCCAACATCAACAAGATCGGCGAGGCGACGCTGATCAGCCTGATGATCGCGACCATCGCGGCGACGCTGGTGACCGTCATGGCGCTGGGCACGGCGATGGCCATCGTGCGTTACGAGTTCCGCGGCAAGGCGGCTTTGACGTCTTTTCTGCTGTCGCCCGTCGCCGTGCCGATCGTCGCCATCGGCATCGCGCTGGTGCAGTTCTTCATCCGCCTCGATATCGCCTTCACCTGGTACAGCCTCGTCATCGGCCACATGGTGCTGGTGGCCGCCTATCCGGTGCGCACCATCGTCGCCTCGATGACGCTCTACAATCCCAACATCGAAGAGGCTGCCTCGTCGCTCGGCGCCAACCGCTGGGTGGTGTTCTGGACCGTGACCCTGCCGCAGCTGAAGCCCGGCATCATCAGCGGCTTCCTCTTCGCCTTCCTGATCAGCTTCGACAACTACCCGATCAGCATCTTCCTGGTGCGCGGCGGCCTGACCACCATGCCCATCGAGCTGTTCAACTACATTTCCCAGAATTTCGACCCGACCCCGGCGGCCTTTTCGACGCTCTACATCCTGATCATCAGCGTGGTCATCATGTTCGTCGAGAAGCGCTACCAGGTCATTTCGCTTTCGGTTGGACGGTGAGACATGGCGCGGCTTGACCTCTCGGACCTCTGCTTCTCGGTCGGCGCGCTGGACATCCTGCGCTCGGTGAACCTGACGGTGGAGGAGGGCACCTGCCTGGCACTGCTGGGCCCTTCGGGTTGCGGCAAGACGACGACGCTGCGCTGTATCGCAGGCTTCGTGCAGCCCACATCGGGCTCGATCAGCTTCAACGGTCAGCCGGTCGTCGGCGTTCCGGCGCACAAGCGCAACGTGGGCCTGGTGTTTCAGGACTACGCGTTGTTTCCCCATATGACCGTGGCCGAGAACGTCGCCTACGGCCTCAAGCGACGCAGCGTTCCGGCGGCGGAATGCAAACAGCGTGTCGCCGAGGCCTTGGAGCTGGTTCAGCTCGAGGCGCTGGCGGACCGCCTGCCGCGCCAGATGTCGGGTGGTCAGCAGCAGCGCGTTTCCCTGGCCCGGGCGCTCGTCATCCGGCCGAACGTGCTGCTGCTCGATGAGCCGCTGGGCGCGCTCGACCGCAAGCTGCGCGATCAGATGCAGGTCGAGCTCAAACGCATCCAGCGCGATTCCGGCATCACCACCATCATCGTCACCCACGACCAGGAAGAGGCCCTGTCGCTGTCCGATCGCGTGGCGGTGATGTTCGATGGTCAAATCCAGGAGGTCGGCACGCCGACCACGCTCTATCGCGAGCCCGGATCGCGCGCCGTGATGGAGTTTCTTGGCGCCTCCAACATTCTCGACGGCACCGCCGTTTCGGCAGAGCAGAACGGCTCTCATATCAAGATCCGCGACAGCCACACCCTCAAGGTCAGCGATGCGCTCCAGTCCGGCCGCGACGTTCAGCTGGGAATCCGGCCCGAGCAATTCCTGGTCGAAACCGAAAGACCCGAAGGCAGGGAGAACAGCATCGCCGCCACGATCGCAGAGGTCGTCTACAAGGGTCCCCATGTGGAACTCTATGTTGAGACCGAGCAGGGTTTGCGGCTGTTGGCACAGCGACGCATCCGGGGCATTGCCGCGCAGGACACCTTCGTCATTGGACAGAACGTGTATCTGACGGTGGAACCCGATGCGATTTTGGTCTTTGGACGATAATGACAGTCTTCACGAGGTGACTTGGATATGGCTCTAGAACGCAAGAACAGCCTGCGCGACAGCGCCGGCGGGCGCACGGTGCAGGATGTCGGCGGTCTCGATTTCGGGCCCATCGACCGCAGCGAACACGACCTGAGCTATTACGAGAAGCGGGTCGATGCGATCCTCATGCTGCTGGCGCGGCACCAGATCTTTCGGGTCGACGCCTTGCGCCGCGCGGTCGAGGAGTACAGCGCCCAGGAGTACGACGGCACCGCCTACTACGACCGCTGGATCAAGGCGATCCGCGAACTGCTCCTGGAGCAGGAGGTGATCGGCGCCGACGAGCTCGAAGAGCGCATCGCGGCCATTGCCGAACGCTATGCGGCGGAGGGCATCGAGGTGGATCGGAGCCCGGTATGACAGGCACCTCCTCCACCCCGCAAGACACACGCTTCGCGCCTGGGAGCCCGGTCCGGGTGAGCGACCGCGCGTCCCTGGGGCACTGCCGCACGCCAGTCTATCTGCGGGGGCGATCGGGCACCGTCGTCGGTATCGCCGGCCGCTTCAGAGATCCGGAGCGTCTCGCCTATCACAAGCCCGGCCTGCCGCTGCAGACGCTCTATCGGGTTCGCTTTTCGCAGCGCGATCTCTGGCCCGGCTATGGCGGTCCGGCGAATGACGAGATCGAAGCCGACCTCTTCGAGCATTGGCTGGAGCCGAACGAGGAACGACAGAGGGAGCAGGGCAGATGAGCCCCCATGATCACGACCATCACCACGACCAAGACCATGCGCCGATCACTGATCAGGACGGCCCGATCTCTCGGTACGAGCTGCTCGAAACGGCGATCCGGGAACTCTTGATCGAGAAGGGCCTGTTCACCGCCGCCGACCTCCATGCCCAGATCGACGCGACGGAGTCGCGGAACCCGGCGCTCGGCGCGGATCTTGTCGCCAAGGCCTGGGTTGATCCCGCGTTCAAGGCGAACCTGATCGAAGACCCCCGCGCGACCCTCGGCGAGATGGGGATCGACGTGGGCGCCATCGCCGAGCTGCAGGTGGTCGAGAACACGGACGACCTGCACCACGTCGTGGTCTGCACGCTCTGCTCCTGCTATCCGCGGATGATCCTGGGCGTGCCGCCGGCCTGGTACAAGAGCACGGCCTATCGGTCTCGCGTGGTCAAGGACCCGCGCGGCGTCCTGCAGGAGTTCGGCCTCGAGCTGACGGATACGACCAAGGTCCGCGTGCTCGACAGCACCGCCGACCTCCGCTTTCTCGTGATCCCTCGCCGTCCGCCGGGCACGGAAAGGCTCGATGAGGCCGCGCTCGCCCAACTGGTGACGCGCGACAGCATGATCGGAACCGCCGAAGCCCTCGACCCGCAAAGCTAGGCCCCGACCCACACCTCAAACGAAGGAACAACCATGATTGACAGAGCGCAAGAGAGACAGCGCTTGAAAGAGAAGTTCAAAGCCCGCGAGCTAGTCGTGGCGCCGGGTGTTTATGACTTAATCTCTGCACGCATCGCAGACGACCTCGGCTTCGATGCGCTCTATATGACTGGTTACGGCATCTCGGCGAGTTATCTCGGCGTGCCCGATGCCGGTCTCGCCACCTACTCCGACATGGTGGACTGCGTGCAGCGCATTGCCGGGACCTGCTCGACGCCGCTCATCGCCGACGGCGATACGGGCTATGGCGGGCTGTTGAACGTGCGTCACACCGTGCGCGGCTATGAGCAGGCGGGTGCCGCCGCCATCCAGCTGGAGGACCAAACCTTCCCCAAGCGCTGCGGCCATACGCTGGGGCGCGAGTGCATTCCCATGGAAGACATGGTCGCCAAGGTACGCGTTGCGATCGAGAGCCGGACCGACCCCAATTTCCTGATCATTGCGCGCACCGACGCACGGACCGCGATGGGGCTCGATGAAGCCATCCGGCGCGGCCAGGCCTATCGCGATGCCGGCGCGGACGTCGTCTTCGTCGAGTCGCCGGAATCGGAGGCCGAGATGGAGCAGGTGGTCACAACGCTCGACTGCCCGCTGGTCGCCAACATGGTCGAGGGCGGCCGCACGCCGATACTGGATCGCGGGCGCCTGAGCGACCTTGGCTTTGCGCTGGCGATCTTTCCGGCAACGGGCTTTCTCGCGACAGGGCAGGTTCTGCGCAATGTCTATGGCGCGCTGAAACGCGACGGTTCGACGGCGGCGGTTCAGAACCAGCTCGACGACTTCGACAACTTTAGCCGCACGGTCGGCTTCGAAGACGTCTGGGAGTTCGAGAAACGCTATGGCAGCTAATGAAATGAATAACGAAACGAGCGCCGCGGAGAACTACGCCGGCGTCTTCGACGGCCGGGTCGGCTTCGGCACGCGCCCGGCGCTCTTGATGATCGACTTCATGGCCGCCTACACGACGCCGGGTGCGGACTTCTATGCCGAAGGCGTCGTCGATGCGGTAACGCAGTCGGTCGCTCTGCTGGCCGTCGCCCGGAAGGTGGGGATCCCCATCATCCATACCCGCGTGTCGTTCCATCCATCCGGCAAGGACGGCGGCTTGTTCGTCAAGAAGGTGCCTGCCCTTCGCAAGCTCGTCCCCGGGGCCGCTCTGGGTGAGTTCGATCAACATGTCCGGCCCAACGCGGACGAGCTTGTGCTGGTCAAGAACTACGCCAGCGCCTTCTTCGGCACCTCGCTGCAGGCAACGCTCTCGGCCGATGGTGTCGATACGATCATCCTGGCGGGCTGTTCGACAAGCGGCTGCATCCGCGCGACGGCGATCGACGGCATGCAGCACAGCTTCCACGTCATCGTCGCCCGCGAGTGCGTCGGTGATCGCCATCAAGGCCCGCACGAAGCGAACCTCTTCGATATCAACGCAAAGTATGGTGACGTCGTCGCCCGCGACGAGGTCATTCAGCAGTTGGAAGCCATAAGCGCCCGCCAGATGGAGGCCTGAAAGGACGAAGGGCGGCGGCGGTTCGGTTGGTTTACGAGACCTGCGTCTGACAGCAGCTCACCGATTTCTCATTGCGCTTGATTGGCTGCGCGGCCGTTCGGTGGCCAGCATCGAGGAGCGCAGCATGTGCACGCAACCGGCGATTGGCAGGCGAAAGGCACGTCGATGGCGTTTCTGAAGAGACCACGGCCTTGCAGCTTCGCAGTCGTTTCGGTGATCCTGCTGTCGCTGTTCTGGGCCGCCAGTCTGTCGGCAGAGGAAAGGCCGCCGCTTCCCGACTACGTCATCGAGGAATTCGGCACTCCGCCGGAGAGTCCGACAGGGCCGATATCCGCGGAACTGCAAGCCGCTGTGCGGCTGGCTGTCATCGAGGGTGCGACGCAAGCGGCCTGGGGCCGCGATCACCGGCAAGCGCTTGAAACGATCGCCAAGTCGAAGGATCCCCGGATCGGCTGGATCCTCAGCGACGCGCTCCGCTATGCCTGGGACCGCCAGCGCTACGAAGACATGACCGATGCAGCCGCCAAGGTTCTGGGTTTGGAGCTGCGAGACCTGGATCTCTGGGAAGAGATAACGAACCATCTCATTGCCTGGGACGTTCCGGCCTATCCCGGCTACCTCGAAGACAAGCGTGCCATCTTCACCCATTTCGGACAGGGCTGGGACGACCTGTTCGTCGAAGGCGATATCGACTGGCGGCTCGTAACCTGGGGCGGCGTCGGCATAGACGATCGCCCCTATGACAAGACGGATGCGTTTTGCGACTGCATTCCCGCCGCCGACAATCCCGAGGTCAGCAACGCGACCGAGGCAACATGGCTGAAGGACAGCGACATCGTCTTCGGCATCACGGTGAATGGAAAGTCTCGGGCCTATCCGCGGCGCATCATGGAAGTGCGCGAGATGGTCAACGACACCTTGGGCGGGCGGCATCTTGCCATTCCCTACTGCACGCTCTGCGCCGCCGCGCAGGCCTACTTCACCGACCGGCTGCCGGTGGGAATCGAGCGTCCGATCTTACGCACCTCGGGACTGCTCATCCGGTCCAACAAGGTCATGTACGACATCGTGACCCGCTCCGTTTTCGATACCTTTCTGGGAAAGGCGGTCACGGGGCCGCTCGCGGAAATGCAGCTGCAGCTCGAGCAGACGAGTGTCGTGACAACGGACTGGGGCACCTGGAAGAAAGCCCATCCCGAGACGACGGTCTTGGTCGAAGCCCTCGCGTTCGGCCGAAACTACAACTTTCGCAAGGGCCGCGACGCCAACGGCCCGATCTTTCCCATTGGCGATGTCGACCCGCGTCTTCCGGTCCATGAAGACGTGATCGGCGTGATCGCGGCATCAGGCCGCCCGGTGGCCTTTCAGCGCAGCACGGCCTTCGCGGCCCTGAAGAACGACCAAGAGGTCGCCTATGAGACCATACGCCTGACGCTCGATGCGGGTGGCATCAGAGCGGTCGATGCCGATGGCAACGATCTCGGCAGCCATCAGGCCTTCTGGTTTGCCTGGTTCCAGTTCCATCCGCAAACCGCGCTCTGGCCAAGGTAGCGTCGACGCTGTGCTAGGAGCCTTATCAGTCTCTAATCCTCGACCTCGAAGCGCTCGGCCACAGCCGGATCGGCATTGCCGGTTTTCAGCGCCAGCAGGACGATCTGGGCATCTAAGGAGCTGGGGTTGTCCAGAACGGCGTCCAAACGCCGTTCGACCTTGTCCTTCTCACGTGCGGAGGTCGCCTCGGCGAAGTCGCGCGGCCCCAGGATAGAGTAAGCGAGAAGCTGCGCGGCACCACGCAGTTCGTCGGGCCGGGCCGCCTTGCCGCCCTCGGGCAAAAGCCGCAGCACGGTCAGCTTGATGGAATCGTGCAGCAGATGCGGATGCAGGCCGGCCTGGCGCAGCTCAGTCTCCAGCGCCGTCATCTGCTTGGACTTCCCGAAAAGACCGAAGAGGCCGAACATGGTACCTTTACTCCAACCACTCTGGGCCGCGCATCTCTACTCTCTAGAGCACTGTCCGATCAACGCGTGCTTGCGCACAAACGCGCAATGCCCGGGACACAACGAAAAAGGGTGCGGAACGTTCCGCACCCTTTCGGCCCCATCGGGACGTTAGTCGGAGCTGCGCTTAGAGCTCCGTCGCAGGCTTGCTCTTGATGTCCTTCCAGTTCGTATCGGCCGTATCGATCGTGCCCTTTTCGTCTTTGAGGAAGAGGTTGTGCGCACCGTCGGACGAATTCAGGTAGAGCTGACCGTCAACGATTTTGAACAGGTGCGGCTGCGTTGCGACCTTCTTGCCCTTGCTGGCGCCCACGGTACACCAGCCGCCATACGCCGGCGCAAACTTGTCCGGATTGGCCTTGAAGGCGGCCTTGTTTTCGGCCGAGGAGAACTTCCAGACAACATCGTCATGCTCGAACTTGTACTCCGCCACGCCTTTCGTCGGCTCACCGACCTTGTGGTAGGCGACGGGGTCATATCCGTTGATCGCGATGTTCTTCTGAGGGTCGGCGATGAAGAACTCGTCGGCGGCGTGCGCGGTGCCGACCGAAGCGAAGGCGGCGAGAGCAGCGACGGCAACGCCTTGGCGAAGGATTTTCGGTGTCATGGGATCTCCCTTGTTCGTAGTGGCTATGGTTCGTCGTGTTGACGTCTTTGATCACCACCCTGCGCCGAAGCACTCGAAACGCTGCTGCCGACGCCGTTGGTGCGCTTTGCAGGTGCGCACTGGGAGGATTGAGCACCATTAAATTATGGTCACGATTCATACACAGAATCGCCAAGTTCCGTGAGGAGCCGAGCATTTCGACCCACCTTGCCGGGTCGGCTTGGCCCGCCGGGCGAGAGCAGCCCTCGCGGACAAAGCCCTTGCCGCAGCGTCAACCCTAAGATTGAGAACAGCTATTCTGAGCGACTCCAATGCGTCAGAGACGCTTACGGAAAGCGGATATCCGTCGAGAGCGGCCACCGCTGCTGCATGACTGATCACCGACGTCGCTGTCGTTGCGGCCGCGGTCGCTTGACGTGACAATGCCGCTTAAGCCGAGTCTCCAGGCAACAAGGTGAAGCCGACGTCGATCCGGCGCTCCACGTCGGCCCCGGCGAAGCGGCCAAGCAACTGCTCGGCGGCGCGCTGCCCGATCAGTGCGCGATGAGACTCGATCGTGGTCAGAGCGACCGGCGCCGACTGGCCGATCTCAAGACCGTTGAAGCCGGCCACCGCAAGATCCCGCGGCACCTGCAAACCGCGCCACATGGCCTCGAAGAGGCCGCCCATCGCCATGTCGTCGTTGGAGAAATAAAGAAGCCGGGGCGCTCCGTTCGAGAGGAGCTGTCCGGTCAAGCGACGCCCGAGAGGAACGGAAGACTCCTCCTCCGCCCTCGCTTCGGCCTCGAAATCGAGACCGTTTTCCTGCAGCACCGCGCGAAAGCCGTCGCGGCGGATCGCGGCGCGATGGTCGGCTTCGATGTCATGGCCGACATAACCGAAGGAGCGATAGCCCCGGCCAATCAGGTAGTAGGCCATCGATTTGCCAGCCTGGCGATGAGAGATCCCGACCACCATATCGGCCGGGTCGCGGTCGATATCCATCACCTCGACCACCGGGAGCCGGCTGCGCTCCAACAGACGCAGCGAGCGGTCGGACAGCAGGGTGGGTGCGATGACCAGACCCGCCGGCTGCCAACCGAGAAGACTCTCGATGAGCTGCGCCTCGCGATCGCTGTCATAGTTGGAGATGCCGAGGACCGAGTGAAAGCCGGCAGACTGCAGCCGAGCCTCCAAACCGTCCAGCACATCGGCGAAGACACTGTTCGAGAGCGACGGCAGGATCACCGCGATCTGATTGGAGACGGCCCCCGCCATCGCCCCGGCCAGACGGTTGCGGACGTAGCCCGTCCGGGCGATGGCCTCTTCCACTTTGGAGACGGTGACCTGCGAGACATTCGCCATGCCGCGCACAACGCGCGACACCGTGATCTCACTCACTCCGGCGGCCTCGGCCACATCGGCCAAGGTCACGCGGTCCGCTTTATCGACGTCGATCTTCACCAGCCTTCCGACACACCCTATCCATCAGATGCACCTTATACCAAGGGTCATCGAGAATGACCCTTGTATTGCGTTCAGGCGCCACGCGGGCTGCGCTCCCACTTGGTCGCTAGTCCTTGTTTCCATGAGGCCTTTCAGCCTCATGGAAACGGCGTCCACCAAAGCGCAATGAGCCATACTCATTGCGCTTTGGCATGACCGCACCATCGGGCCCATGGTCTCGTCAGAGCCATGCACGCTATCGAGATGACAGCGTATAGCACAGACAGATCATGGGTTTTTAGTAGAAATTGAGCCCGTTTGACAGCGCTGTCATAGATCTGGCAGGCTCCGCCCAACAAGAAAATTTTTTGGGAGGAACGCGCGATGCGCGTTTTGGTAACGGGAGCCGGCGGCTTCCTTGGGCGGCAGTTCGTCGAAGAGCTCGCGCGCAGAGGCAGGCTCACCGTGAACGGCAGCAACCGCGAGGTCTCGCGTATCCTGGCCTGCGACCTTGCCGCAGAGCCTCTGGGCCAGCTGGCCGATACCTACGAAAGCGTGCAGCCCCTCGTCGGTCCGCTCGACGCGCCCGAAACTCTTGCCACGATCGCGGCCGCCGAACCCGGCCTGGTGGTCCACCTCGCCGCCGTCGTCTCAAGCGCGGCGGAAGCCGACTTCACGCTGGGCATGCAGGTCAACCTCGGCGCCACAATGGCTCTGATCGAGACTCTGCGCGGCCTGCCCGAACCGCCAGTGCTTCTCTTCGCCTCTTCGGTCGCCGTCTTCTCCTGCACCGCCAACGAGATCATCAGCGACACGACACAGCCCCAGCCGCGCAGCAGCTACGGTGCGCAGAAGCTGATGGGCGAGATTCTTATCCGCGACGTCAGCCGTAAGGGCTTCGTCCTCGGCCGCTCCCTGCGCTTCCCCACCATCGCGGTGAGACCAGGCAAACCCAACAAGGCGGCCTCCAGCTTCGCCAGCGGCATCTTGCGCGAACCTCTGGCCGGCTTGCCCGCAGAGCTGCCAGTCGACCCCGACCTACGCCTGCACCTGGCCTCCCCGGCGGCCGCGCGCGCGGCACTCTTCCATGCGGCCGCCCTGCGACAGGATCTTTTGGCCGGCGAGACCACGATCACGCTCCCAGGCATCTCTGTCTCAGTGGCAGACATGCTCGCCACCCTCTCGGAGGTCGCAGGCGAGGCCGTGGCCGCACGGGTGCAGTCGGTTCCCGATGCGGCGATCGAGGCCATCGTGTCGAGTTGGCCGGGAGGCATCGAAACGCCGCGCGCGCAAGCCCTGGGATTCACCCCCGATGCGAGCTTCGAGGCTCTGCTGCGCGCACATATGGAAACTCTTTCAAAAGCGGCGTGAAACGCGCCCAACACCCAAGGGAGACTAGCCAAGTGAAACACAGGATTATCGGACTCGCCGCAGCGGCAACGATTGCCACGACCGGCATCGCACACGCCCAGAACAACGTCACGCTGGGCCATACCTTGTCGCCGCAAAGCCACTACGGCGTCGGCGCCAAGGCCTTTCTCGAGACCCTGGAAGAGGTGTCTGGCGGCGCCTGGAGCGGCACCGAGTCGCCCGCCGGCCAGCTTGGCGGGGAGCGTGACATGATCGAGGGGCTGCAGATCGGCTCGCTGGATCTGGTCATCACCTCGACCGGCCCGCTCGGCAACTTCGTGCCCGAAGTCTACAGCCTGGACCTGCCTTTCCTGTTCCGCGACTACGACCATGCACGCAAGACGCTGGACGGCGAGATCGGCCAGGAACTGCTTGCCAGCATCGGTAATCATAACCTGGTCGGCCTGGCCTGGTCGGAGAACGGCTTCCGTCACGTGACCAACTCGGTTCGCCCCGTCACCTCTCCCAAAGATCTCGACGGCCTGAAGCTCCGCACGATGGAAAACCGTGTGCACATGGCCGCCTTCCAGGAGATGGGCGCAGCCCCCACGCCGATGGCTTTCCCGGAACTCTTCTCGGCCCTGCAGCAGGGTGTCGTCGACGGCCAGGAAAATCCCATCACGGTCATCCAGGCCTCGAAGTTCTGGGAGGTCCAGAACTACGTCTCACTGACCGGTCACGTCTATTCGCCGGCGGTGGTTCTGGCTTCGCCCATTCTGTGGGACGGCCTGAGCGACGAAGAAAAGGGCTGGTTCCAGGAAGCCGCTGCGGCCTCGGTCGCCGCCACCCGGGCCGAGGTCAACCGGCTCGAAGAAGCTGGCGTGGCTTTGCTGCGTGAGAACGGCATGGAGGTGATCACCGAGGTCGACAAGGCTCCCTTCCGCGACCTCGCCGAAGCCTCCTACAGCGTCTACACGGACCAGTACGGCCCTGAGATGATCGAGCGCATCAAGGCCGTCGAGTAAGCCCTCGAGCGCGAGGCTCTCAGAACCGCCTCCATCGCCAGGGCACGCCCGCCACATCGGCGCGCGTGCCCTGGCATTCTCTTCGCTCTACGCGAAGCGAGACGCCGGTCGGACGATATGAACTTCTTTCAAAGCTTCGAGCGGCAGTCGACCCGGATAGCCCTGGCGCTCTCCATCACCTTCCTGGTGATCGCCGCTGCGCTGGCCATGTGGCAGGTCACCACCCGCTTCGTTTTCGGACAGCCCTCCACCTGGTCGGAGGTCATCACGCGCTCCGCCATGATCTGGGCGATCTTCATGGGGGTGGCCGCGACCTATCGGCACGGTTCGATGATCGCGATGGAGATCATCCAACGCTCGCTGCCGAGGCGGCTCGGCCTGGGCTTGTTTCTGGTCGCCAACCTTCTCTCCGCAGTCTTCTTCGCGATTCTGTTCTGGCAGGGCTGGGGCATGACCGAGCGTGTTGCCGCCCAGAAGCTGGCAGCGCTCGAAGTCTCCATCGCCTGGGTCTATGCCGCGCTGCCTGTGGGGTCCGTCTTCGCGATGATCGCCATCGCCGGCTGCATCGGGCGCGCCTGGGCCACGCAGGACGCAGCCGCGGCCGTCGTCCCACTCGAAAAGCCGTCGGCGGCCGCGGGAGACAGCCCATGAACGTGGCGATCGCCCTCTCGCTCATCATCCTGATCTTCGTCGGCGTTCCTATCGCCATCGCGATCGGTCTGGCATCCGTCGTCGGCATTCAACTGCATGACCGCCTGCCGATGCTGCTGGTGGCGCAACGCATGTTCGCCGGCATCGACAGCTTCCCGCTGATGGCGATCCCGCTGTTCATCCTGGCCGGCAATCTGATGTCCGCCGGGGGAATCTCGCAACGGCTGGTCGATCTCGCCAAGGCGATGGTCGGGGGTATTCAGGGCGGCCTCGCCTGTTCCTGCGTGCTGACCTGCCTGATGTTCGCCAGCGTCTCCGGTTCGTCTGTCGCCACCACCTTCGCGATCGGCGCCATCCTCATCCCCGCCATGGTGAAGCACGCCTATCCGAAACCCTTCGCCGCCTCCATTCAGGCCAGCTCGGCCGAGCTCGGCGTGCTGATCCCACCCTCGATCCCGCTCATCCTCTACGGCGTCGCAACGGACACCTCGATCGGCCAGCTTTTCGTCGCCGGGATCGGCCCGGGAATCCTGATCGCCGGCGCTCTGATGCTGACCGTCATCGTGATCTGCCGGGTCCGCGGACTGGGCCTGCAGGACCGCGAAGATCGACCAAGCCTGCGCGCCGCGACCCGGGCGGCCCTGCCCGCGCTCATGGTGCCCATCATCATCATCGGCGGCATCTACCTCGGCATCTTCACCCCGACGGAAGCGAGCGCCGCCGCCGTCGCAGCCGCCCTGCTGGTCGGCTTCGGCTTCTATCGAGAGCTGTCCTGGCGCGACCTGCCGATGATCCTGAAGCGCACGGTCATCTCCACCACGGCCATCATGCTGATCATCTCCGCCGCCGCGCTCTTTTCCTTCCTGATCGCCCGCTCGGGCCTGCCCAACGAGATCGCGAGCTGGTTCAACACCGTCTTCGAGTCCCGTTTCGCCTTTCTGCTGGCGGTGAACCTCCTGCTTCTGCTCGTCGGCATGTTCATCGAGACCTCGGCCGCGATCCTGGTTCTGGCCCCGATCCTGGCGCCGATCGCCATCGGCTATGGGGTCGACCCGGTGCACTTCGGCCTGATCGTGGTGGTGAACCTGGCCCTCGGCATGATCACACCGCCGCTGGGCGTGAACCTCTTCGCCGCCTGCGCGGTCGCGCGCATGCCCGTCGAACGCATCATCCCGCAATTGATCTGGTTCGTTCTGGTAGTCTTCTGCTGCCTGATGATCATCACCTACGTGCCGGCCATCACCCTGGCGCCGGTCGAGCTGTTCCTTGGGAGAGGCTGAAGCATGCCGCAGACAATGGATCCGAAGACGATTGCGTTCGTGGGCCTTGGCGCGATGGGATTGGGCATGGCGCAGTCCTGTCTGCGCGCTGGCCACCAGGTGCTCGGCCTCGATCTCAATGAAGCCGCCATGGAACGGCTGATCGACATAGGCGGCGAAAAGCTAACGCCGGACGGGGCGGGCGAGGCTACGATCTTCGTCAGCGTGGTGCTGAATGCAGCCCAGACGCGGGAGATCCTCTTTGGCGAGTCCGGCTTTGCCCGAAATCTGCCAAAGGCTGCGGTGGTCGTCAGCTCCGCGACCATCTCTCCCCAGGATGCCCGCGACAACGCGGAACAAGCGGCACAGCTCGGCCTGCTCTATCTCGACGCTCCGATCTCCGGCGGCGCGGCACGGGCGGCGCAGGGTGAACTCTCGATCATGGCCTCGGGCAGTCAAGAGGCCTTCGAAGCCGCCGCGCCCGCCCTTTCTGCCATGGCGCAGTCGGTGCACGATATGGGGCGTGAGGCGGGGGCCGGCTCCGCGATGAAAGCCGTGAACCAGCTTCTCGCCGGCGTGCATATCGCAGCCATGGGCGAAGCTCTGGCGCTCGGCGTCAGCCAGGGACTGACGCCGGAGCGGATTCTTCAGGTCATCTCCGTATCGGCCGGGACGAGCTGGATGTTCGAGAACCGCGCGCCGCGCGTGGTCGAGGGGGACTACGCCGCACGCTCCGCCATCGACATCTGGCCGAAGGACCTGGGCATCGTCACCGAGATCGCCGAGCGCGCGGCGATCTCCACGCCGGTTGCGGAAGCCGCTCTCACCCGTTTCCGCGAAGCCTCCAGCAAGGGCATGGGCGCCCTCGACGATTCGGCGATCACGCAGCTCTACGCCACCGAAGCAGGCCTGGCGCTGCCAGGGAGAGAGTAGATGCGGTTGGGCTGCATCGGCGACGACTTCACCGGGTCGAGCGACTTGGCCAATACGCTAACCCGAGAGGGCATGCGCTGCGTGCAGTATGTGGGCGTGCCCGAAAGTCCGGCAGACAGCCAGGTCGAGGCCGGAATCGTCGCCCTCAAGTCGCGTTCCGTGCCGGCCGACCAGGCCGTCACGCTGTCGCTGCAGGCGCTCGATTGGCTCCGCGCTCAGGGCTGCACGCAGTTCCTCTTCAAGTACTGCTCGACCTTCGACAGTACCGACGCCGGCAACATCGGACCGGTCGCCGAAGCCCTTGCCGACGCGCTCGATGCCTCGCAGGTCATCGTCTGTCCTGCCTTCCCGGCGACCGGCCGCTCCGTCTACCAAGGCCATCTGTTCGTCGGCAACAGACTGCTGTCGGAGTCCGGCATGCAGAACCACCCGCTGACACCCATGACCGACCCGGATCTGCGCCGCGTACTGGATCGGCAGAGCAAGGGCAGCGTCGGCCATCTGCCCTTCGCCGTTGTCGCCGAAGGTCCCCAGGCGATCCGCGTGAGGCTTGAGGCCGAGCAGGCAAAGGGTCATCGGCTGATCGTTGCCGATGCCGTCCGCGACGAGGACCTTCGGATGCTGGGCCAAGCCGCAGCCGAGCTGCCTCTGATCACCGGCGGCTCCGGGATCGCGCTCGGCCTGCCGGAGAACTTCCGTGCCCGCGGCGAGCTCGCGGCAAGCGCGGAGCCGTGGCAGGGAAAGGCCGGACGCGCCGCCGCCCTCTCCGGCTCCTGCTCGCAAGCCACGAGAGGTCAGGTTGCGGAGCATGCGCGTGCGCAGCCGGTCCTGCGGCTCGATGCCGACGCGGTGATGACCGGGCAGACGAGCGCGGCAGAGGTGGCGGACTGGATCTTGGCGCAGGACGGATTGCCGCTGGCCTACTCATCCGCCGACCCGGAGGAGGTGCAGGCGGCACAGCAGCGGCATGGCGGCGCGGCGGTTGCCGCTGCGTTCGAGGCTCTGTTCGCCGAGGTCGCCAGACGTCTCGTCGCCGGGGGAGTCACCCGGCTGATCACGGCCGGCGGCGAGACCTCCGGCGCCGTCGTGGAAGGGCTTGCCTTGACCGAATTGGCGATCGGGCCGGAGATCGCCCCGGGCGTGCCGGCGATTCGAGCCGGCGAGACCCTGACCCTCGCGCTCAAGTCCGGCAACTTCGGAGCGCCCGACTTCTTCGCGCGGGCAGCCGCCGTCCTGGAAGCCACGCCGTGACGCGCGACAACCGGCTTCGCGAAGACATCTGCTTCTGGGCCAAGTCCCTGTTCGACCGCGGCCTGACCGGCGGCGCCTCGGGCAACATCTCAGCCCGAACCGAGGACGGCGGCCTTTTCGTCACGCCGACCGGCTCCAGTTTCGGACGGCTCGATCCGGCGCGCCTGTCGCGCTTCGATGCCGCCGGGCGCCACGTCGAGGGCGACCCGCCCACCAAGGAGATGGCGCTGCACGACGCTTTCTACGAAACGCGCGCAACCACGGGGGCCGTGGTGCATCTGCACTCGACCCATGCGACCGCTCTCACGCTCCTCACCGATACTGACCCGGACAATATGCTGCCGCCACTGACCGCCTATTCGATCATGCGGCTGGGCAAGGTCCAGCTCCTGCCCTTTTTCCGTCCGGGCGATCCGGCGATGGGCGATGCCGTCCGCAGCCTAGCCGGCCGGCGCAGCGCGGTCGTGCTGGCCAACCACGGCCCGGTCGTGGCGGCGAAGGAGCTGGAGGCCGCCGTCTTCGCCATGGAAGAACTCGAGGAGACGGCCAAGCTCACCTTGCTGCTGCGCGGCGCCAAGACGAAAGGACTGACGGAGCAGCAGATCCGCGAGGTCGTCAAAGCCTTCGACGTCGACTGGGAGTGAGGACCAGCGTTCGAGCTGTCGTGATGGTCTGCCGTGCCGAAGCAGCGACGTGTCGCCTACGCTTCTTCGAAGCTCCGGCTTAACAGCCTTCACCGCTGATAACACCTTGCCGCCTAGAGCTTTTCCGTGTTTTTCCGAATCGAAAAAGCCTTCCCAAATCGGGTGGTGATCTGATTCACCCTGCTTGCTGGGATTGGAGGCCAGCAAGC
>JANQMX010000053.1 GCA_028279885.1 Rhodovibrionaceae bacterium
CAGCGCTTCGGCGGTCGGTACGGCGCCCGGCCGCGGCACGCACACCAGGTGCACCGCCTCTCCGACTCGCGGATCGGCCGCGCCGGTCACCAGCACGGCAGACAGGCCCGGATGGCCAGCGAACAAGCGCTCGATCTCCAGCGGCGCGATCTTATTGCCGGCCCGGTTGATCAGGTCCTTGCTCCGCCCGACCAACTGAACCCGCCCATCGCCCAGATCAAGCGCCAGATCACCGGTCCTAACCCAACCAGACGACATGATCTGAGCGGTCGACTCGGGATTATCGAGGTAGCCCAACATGGCAAAAGGCGTGCTGATCAAAAGCTCGCCGCTCACCGGATCGATTCGAAACCGCTCCTCGGGAGCAATCCTGCCAAGGCTGTCATCATCGACCTCTTCACCGCTATCGAAGTGGTAGAAGTCCGACGTGCCGGTCTCGGTCAGGCCGAAGATGCTAACGATCTCGCACCGCGGCCAGAACGACAGGATCTGGCGCCGAAGCGCGGCGGTGACGGGCTCGCCACCGGTCAGGATTTGCGACAGCGTCCCGGTGCTGCCTGGAAGCGGCGAGGGCAGCATGCGCAAGAGGGTCGGCACGGCCGCCAAATGCGTGACTCCCGCTCGCGCGATAAGCTCCGCTGCGTCGGCCGGATCGAGCCGGTCGTGCAGATGCACCGTACCACCGCGCGACAGCGTGAGAAACGTCGCCCACTGACCGAAGCTGAAGGTCAGTTGCAGCGGGACGAGCGTGACGGCGGCGGAGGGGAAATCGAGCTGCCGGCCGATTGCATCCAGCTTTGCCGCCGCGCGTGCCGCCGACAGGACAACGCCCTTCGGCACCCCGGTCGATCCGGAGGTGAAGGTGACAATGCCTGCGTCTTGCAAAAGCGGCCGTTCGGGTGGCAGGGCTTCCTTCAATCGGACCAATCCGGCGCCTCGGACCGGCAGGTTCGATGACGCATCGGGCGTCAGCTCAAGCGCGAAGCGCGCGCCGACTGCGTCGAGGATCCCAGTTAGGCTGTTCGCGTGGGCGCGGCGGTGCAGCGGTACCGGGACGCCACCGGCCTCCTGAATCGACAGGATTGCGGCAACGTCGGCGCACCGGTTGGAGACCGGGACGATCACCGGCTCGTGCGGAGCGATGCCGGCCTTGCGAAGCAGACCGCAGGTGTCACGGACAAGGCAACGAAGCCCGTCGGCCTCGAGCCGGGTAAAGCCGTCCTCGACCGCGCCCTGCCCGAGGCCGTTCAGCACCTTGCCCGAATAGTCACCCATCTCTGGATTTCCGGATGCCTCTGCCGGCACAAGGCGGGCAAGACGGGTTCAAACGGCGAAGCGACGATCGCGCCAAGCGAGCGCAGCCTTCAAGCCGTCCTCACGAAGCAACTTCAGGAACGCACGCTTGTCTCCGCTGCCCTCCCCTTCCAAGGTCGTATCGATCTCCAGCGCCCGCTCAAGGCCCCGCGAGAGGCCGGCAATATCGAGGCTTTCGTTGATCGCCTGCTTGGTACGCCGCATCACCATCGGGTCCACCACGGCCATCTGGCGCGCTGCCTTCAAGGCCGCCTCCAAGACCGCGTCGTCCGGAACAACGCGGTTGACGAGCCCCAGCATCCCAGCCTCCTCCGCGGACAAATCGTCAAGACCCAGCATGATGATTTCCTTCGCCTTTTTGGGAGAGGTAAGCCAGGGCAACAACATCACCACAATGCCGGCACCGAATCTGACCTCCGGCTCGCCGAACACCGCGCTCTGCCCGGCGATGGTCAGATCGCAAGCGAGCGCCAGCTCGCACCCCCCGGCGAGCGCCGGCCCCCTCACCGCCGCGACCGTCGGTTTCGACAGGGTCCAGAAGCGCATGATGGTGTCGAAATCCTTGCGCAGGACAGGCCGCCACTCGTCCTCTCCCTGAGGCGTGTTCTCGGCTTGGGCGCGCAGATCGAAACCGGCTGAGAATGCCTTGCCGGCACCCGTCACCACCAGCGCACGAACGGCGGGATCGCGCTCGACCTCGTCGCAGGCGGTTTGCAACTCACCCAGCATGGCCTGGTTCATGGCGTTCAGCCGCTCCGGCCGATTGAGCGTCAGCAACGCTATGCCGTCGCGCCGCTCGAGAGTGATGCTCTCAAAGCTCATGCGTCTTGCCTCCCTCACTTGCCTTTGCGGCCAGCCGCTCAATGCCAGCCGCGACGAACGGGATGAGCGCGTTGTGATAGCCGGCATAGTCCGTCGCCAGACGATCGTTCTGTGCCAGTGCGTTAATGCGGCGATCGTTCGTCGTGGAGCCGTAGATCACGGCCAGAAGAAACTGGAAGGCGCGGACCGAATCCTCATACGTCAAGCTCGGCAATGCTCTGCGAAACGCCAGGATGTATTGCTCCGCTGCCTCATTGAAGGCTTCGGCGAAGATATCGGTCAGCTTCCCGTCCCAAACGACGCGACCGATGAACTGCGCATAGTTGCGCCAGCCCGGATCGTTACTCTGAAGTCGCTGAAAGTAGGGCTCCGCGAACGCGCGCACCAGCGGCTCGATCTCTACGCTGTCCGGTCCGACAATGCGCGAATAGTCGTCAAGCAAGCGCAAGCGCTCGTTGGTCAGGACGCCGGCCCGCCGCAGGATGACATCGCGTACGATGCTGTCCTTCTGTCCGAAATGATAGACGATCTGGTTGACGTTAACGCCGGCCTCTTGCGCGATCTCCTTGAGAGTCGCGGCACCGTAGTGCTTCTGCGCAAAGAGATACTCGGCGGCATCGAGAATCTTGCCCGGGGTGGCGACATTGTAGCCTCCGCTTCTCATCCCGACACCGATGCCACCCCGACGATTTCCGTCTCTTACGACAAAATACCAAGTCCGGGCAGCCGTTGCCATGACCATGGAACGCCCCTCGTGCGCTCGTCAGCGCCTTCTTGCCCCCGTCGCCGCGATCGAACGGCGTCGGAGACCTGGACCACCTCCTTAAAGGGCTGCGACTTCAAAAGGTGCGACGCGCCCTGATCGCGTCAACAGCTATCATGGTGAATTTCTGTACGTCAACCCTAATTTGACGATATTTTTCTGGTAAATAAAAACATAATTATCCATGAAATCGATATTGCATACCGACTTCTATCATGGCAGCGTCACGGTCAAAATAAGCGACAGGAGGTCGCGCAGCTAACGCCGATGCGATCATCGGAGCGCATGCGCCCCCTCAGCCATCGACGTTGCGGGCGCGCATTTCGGCGCTAGGGAGGAAAAATGCGTCTCCTCAAATGGGTGGATGCAGTCAACCTGGCGATCGGCCGAGCGGTCGGCGCACTCGTGTGGATTGGGGCCGCAATCCTCTTCTTTGAGGTGATCGCCCGCTACGTGTTCGGTGCCCCCACTATCTGGGCACACGGCTACACACAGCGCGTCTTTGGCGCCTACTTCATTCTGGTCGGAGCCTACACGCTGCTGCAAGGGGGGCACGTCCGCATCGATCTCCTGCTCAACTCCGCCGGCCCCAGACGACGTGCATGCCTCGACGCACTCAACTACGCGATGCTTCTTATCTGGGCGGCCGCGCTCAGCTACGAAGGTTGGACCTTCTTCCTGGAAAGCTGGATTTGGAACGAGCGCGACGAGAATGCCCTCGCCCATCCGCTGTGGCCGCCAAAACTCGCTCTGTTCCTAGGCTCAGTGCTGATCGCCACACAAGGACTTGTTGAGCTGATCTACGCGCTCTTGCGCGTCGTTCACCCTAGCCTGCCGATTGCCCGTGAGAAGCTGGCATGAGTCCTGAACTTCTCACGATCGGCATGTTCGGGGGACTCCTGCTATCCATTTTGCTCGGCGTGTCCTTGGCCTACGCGCTTGGCGCCATTGCCGTGATCTTCGGCTACCTTTTGTTTGGCGTGGGCGGCTTCTACTCGATCGTCACCAGCACCTTCGGAAACATGTTCTCGATCCTGCTGGCGGCGATTCCGTTGTTCATCTTCATCGGCGTCGCCCTGGGCAGGTCGCGGATCGCGGACGACCTCTATCGGGCCTTCTATATGTGGTCCGGAAAGACCAACGGCGGTCTGCTTGTCGGCACCTCCGGCTTCGCTGCCGCGCTCTCGGCCATGACCGGAAACTGCGCGGCCTCGACGCTAACGACCGGCCTTGTCGGGATGCCGGCAATGGAGAAGTACGGCTATGACAAACGCTTTGTGCTGGGCACGATCGGAGCGGCAGGAACGCTTGGGATCCTGATCCCGCCGTCGATCACGCTAATCATCATCGGCATGATAACCGGGCTCTCGGTCGGCAAGCTGTTCATGGGCGGTTTGGTTGCGGGACTGCTCGTTCTGGCGAGTTTCATTCTCTTCGTTTCCATAAAATCCCGGCTCAATCCACATCTCGCCCCTGCCGCCGAAGACAGCCATTCCCTGGTGGAGCGGCTTGCCGTCCTCAAATCGGTCGTCCTACCGCTGGCGATCATCATCAGCGTTCTCTCGTCGATTTTCCTCGGGATCGCGACGCCGACAGAGGCGGCGGCCGTCGGGGTCGCGGCGGTCATCTTTTCCGTGGCGATCCGCGGTGAGTTCACCTGGCGCTTCATCAAGAGCGTCACCACCCAGACCGCCACTATCACAGGCATGGTACTGTGGATCGTGTTCGGTGCCGGTGCCTTCGTGTCGGTCTACGCCAGCGGCGGCGGCATCGATTTCATGCAGGACGTTCTGCGCGCGGCCGCGTTCAATCCGTGGGTCATTATCATCACCATGCAGATCGTCGCGCTGATCCTCGGGATGTTCCTAGATCCGGTCGGCATCATTCTGCTTCTTCTGCCGATCTTTTTTCCAATCGTGCAGGAACTCGGCTTCAACCCAATCTGGTTCTGCGTGATCTTTCAGCTGAATCTCTGCATCGGCTACATCACGCCGCCGTTCGGCTATAACCTGTTCTATCTCAAGAGTCTGAGCCCCCAGACGCCGATCACCAAGATCTATGGCAGCGTACTGCCGTACTTGGCCATCATGCTTCTCTGCGGTGCGCTCCTCTTGGTCTTTCCCCAGATCCTGATCCAAACGACGGCCTTCATGACCTGAACGGAACGCCGCGACCTTGAGCGAAAACGCAACGACGGATGTTGCGACCTACACCGAACCGAAGTCGTTCAAACACTGCTAGGGAGGATATCAATGAACGCCAAAACCCTATCGCGCCGCAAGATGCTCACTGCGGGAGCTGTCGGCGCTGCGGCAAGCACCCTGCCCGCCCCGGCCGTTCTGGCCCAAGAGAAAATCCGCTGGCGGGTTCAAAGCCACTGGACACCCGGCGTCGAGTACTACGAGTCGATCTACAGCCAGTTCTGCCGCAACGTCATGGCGGCGACGGACAACGAGATAGAGTTCGAGATTCTGCAGGCGAACACCATCGTTCCGACAAGCGAGATTCTTGGAGCGCTCCGCCGCGGCTTGCTCGATAGCTCCTTCATTTTTCCCGGCTATTGGATCGGGCGGATCCCCGTCGCCGGCCACTTGAACGGCAATCTCGGCACCTGGGCGAGTCACGAGGAGATGCAGCTCTTCTTCTATGAAATGGGGGCGCTGGAGATCATACGGGACGCCTATGCGCAGTTTGGCATCTATCAGGCTGGCCCGATTTCCTTTGCCGGCCTCGCTGTCTTCTCCAAGAAGCCGATCGAAAAGCCCGAGGACTTCTCCGGGTTCAAGATTCGCTCGACCGGTACCCCCGGCAGGGTCTTCGAGAAGATGGGAGCAACGCCCGTCTTCATTCCCGGCGGCGAGCTCTACCAAGGCCTTCAGACTGGCGTCGTCGATGCCGCGCACTGGGGCTGCGTCGCCACCGGCTGGGGCATGAACCTGCAGGAAGTGACCGACTACGTCGTGCAGCCCGATTTCCTTGGGCACTCCAACGGCGAGTTCCTGGTCTCCATGGAGCAGTGGAACCGGCTCGGGTCCGACCATAAGCGCGTTATCGAAGCCGAGGTACGGGCGATGAGCGCAAAGGCGAGCGCACATTTCCGCTATCGCGATTTTCTACACATGGACGAGTTCACAACGGAAATGGGCAAGGCCATCAGCACCGCGAACGAAGATGTCATGGCCCTGCTTCGCCAGAAGTCCATGGAGGTCGTGGACGAGTATTCGGCCGAGGATCCGGAACACAGTGGCCGGGTTGGCGAGTTGCTTCATGAATTCATGAGGATGACGGGCCGCGCCTAAACTGCAAAGAAGGGGGGGCGAAAGCTCCCTCTGTGCAGGACCAATCGGGAGGCACAGCGGCGCCTGCCATGCGGTCAGCAGGTCGTCGAGGCACACTGCCATGCCGTCTTGCCGCAAGCACAGGCGCCGCACAGACCTGGCCCGCATGCCTATCAAAGCAGCCGAGTGGCCTCGACCGGCTGGGGCACGGCCAGGCGAGCGACCGCGGCAATCAAGAGGCGTCGTGGACGTGGGCGCCTGGAACGGCACTGGTACCGGAAAAGTCTAAAACAGCGGGCAGGCTGGGGGCGTCATCCTCCAGAAGCAGGCGGGCAAGGGCGCCAAAAGCTTGGCTCCCTGTGCCGCGTTCTGTATCCCATGGTGTTGTTCAGCCACCTACTGCAGGAGCGAGAAAACCAAGCATCCAACCCCAAAGCAACGAAACCATGGAGCTGACCCTGAGCCAATCGACCGCATCCCTTTTCTGCCAAGCCGCTTTGGTCTTCTCCCTTTTGCTTTTCGTATCCCTGTCCAGTGCGGAGGGACGCGAGGTCGTGGTTGAGGACGGCCCCGGTCTGCGCGCAGCGATATCTTCGGCCCAGCCGGGAGATAGGATCGTGCTGATGCCGGGCGACTACTCTCTCAGAAAACAAGTCATCAGTACCGGCGGCGAGGAGGGGCAGCCCATTACGGTGACCGCTCACATCCCCTCTCAGACCAGGATCAGGAGCTCCGTGGTGGAGCTCTTCAAGATCCGAGCACCCTATTGGGTTTTTGAGAATTTGACCTTCGAGGGAACCGAGAACGCTCACCATGCGTTTCATATTGTCCGCGACGCCGACCATCTCATCCTCAGGGGCAATCGCTTCATCGATTTCCACTCTGCTATCAAAGGGAACCCGGAAGGGGGACGTGCCGCCGACTATGTCGTGATCGAGCGGAACATTTTCTACAATCAAGTGATGCGGCAAACCACGGTCCCGACCACTCCGATTGATGTCTTGGGCGGTGTTGGCTGGGTTCTACGCGGAAACTTCATTGCCGATTTCGGCCGTGTCGGCCCTGATCAGGTCAGCTATGGCGCCTTTCTCAAGGGCACGAGCAGAGAGGGTGTGATCGAAGGCAATCTGGTGATCTGCGAGTGGAACCATTCCGGTGGTCGCCGTATCGGACTCTCGTTCGGCGGCGGCGGCAGCCCCGAACGCCTCAGGTCCGAGAACAACAGCGAGCACGAAGAGGGGATCATCCGCAACAACATCGTCATCAACTGCCCCAACGCGCCGGGCATCTACCTCAACCGGGCGTACAACGTGAAGATCTACAACAACACCATCTACAATGCCTACGGCATCATGGCGCGCTTCCCCAACAGCCGGGCCTTTGTCCGCAACAACATCGTTTCCGGCGCTGTCACCGAGCGGAGCGGAGCCCAGGTCGAGCAGGACAGCAACCTGACGACCGGCTGGGGTATTGGCACCTACATCACTGGCGCCGCTGAGCGGCTCATCCGCCGCGTGTCCGACTACGACAGCAAGTTCCCCAACTGGATCAGTCCCGAGACTGTTGCCTGGATGCAGAACAAGTTCCGGCAGCTTGAGGCATGGCTCGGCCGCAGTTTCATGGGGCGGGGCATCTCCGACTTCGAGGACTGGTTCGTAGCTCCGGCAGTGGGCGACTTCGACCTCCTCGACGGCGACGAGATACTGGGACAGGGCCAGCGCATGACCGAGGTGAAAAGCGATTTCTGCGGTCGCGAGCGACCCAGTCGAACGGTCGACTTGGGCGCAATCGAGTATCGCCAGGGACGTTGCGATCTGCAGACTTGGCTCGCCGATCTCTTCCGCCCGTTCGACGCGCCCTAGAGGACCTTCTGCGGGCTTCGCCCGCTTCGGCGCACCCTACCTGGTGTTCGCAACCGCGCGCAGGCCAGGGGCATGACAAGCAAGGCTTCGTTTCCCTGATGCGGCAGAGTTTGGACAATCTCGAAGACGTCGCCGAAGCGTTGGCTATGGACGAGAGCTGGCGCCTTTCTGAGCGGCCGCCTTTTGCTGCTTCCGGGCCTTCCGCTTCTCTTCCCAGGTCTGGATCATGACGTAGAAGGCCGGAATGAAGAGAACCGCCAGCAAGGTCGAGGAGAGCATGCCGCTGAAGATGGTGATGCCAAGGGATCGGCGGGCGCTAGAGCCGGCCCCGTCGGCCAAGACGAGCGGCAAGACGCCAAGCAACAGCGTGAACGACGTCATCAGGATCGGACGGAACCGAACGCGCGAGGCTTCGAGAGCGGCGTCCACAATGCTCTTGCCCTGCTGCCTCCGTTCCCTGGCAACCTCGACGATTAGGATGCCGTTCTTGGCAGACATGGCGATCAAGAGCACCAGGCCGATCTGGACATAGAGATTGTTGTTCAAAAGCGGCAGCGCCAGCATCAGAGCCACAATGCCGACCAGCGCCAAGGGCACGGAGAAGATGACCGAGCCCGGCAGAAACCAGCTTTCGTACTGGCCGGCCAGCACGAGGTAGACCAGCAGGATGGACAGCCCGAAGATCAGATAGACGGTGCTGCCGACGATCACCTCCTGATAGGACGCCTCCGTCCAGGCATAGCTGACGTCGGCCGGCAGGACGCGCTCGGCAATGTCCTCCAACTCGGTAATGACCTGGCCGGAGCTGTATCCGGTTGCCGTCATGCCGACGATCGATGCAGCGGGATAGAGGTTGTAGAGGGAGATGATATCGGGCCCGAGCGTGTCGGAGATCTCGGCGACGCTGCCGACCGGGACCATGTTGCCGTTCGTCCCCCGGACATAGACCTGGCCGATGACGTCCTCTTGGCTGCGGTACTGCTGGTCGGCCTGCACGAAGACATCGAAGGTATGGCCGAAGCGGGTGAACTGCCCGGCGTAGGATGCGCCCAGATAGCCTTCGATAGCGCTGAACAGGTCGCCGACCGGCACGCCGAGTGTCTCGATCTGATCGCGGTTGATCGTAACGGAGACCTGCGGCACATCGGCTCGGAAGGGTGCGATGATCCGCCGGATCATGGGGCTGTTCTCGGCCTCCTTAACCAGCTTGTCCTGCGCCTCCTGCAGCTTGGGGAAATTGCGCGTGCCGTCGGTCAGCTCCAGCTCCATGGTAAACCCACCCGACAGACCGAGTCCTTGAATGGGCGGCGGCGGCAGCACGATCACGGTTGCCGATTCCACCTGGCGCACGGCCTCGGAAAGGGCTGAGAAGATCCCCTGAAGGCCCTGCGTCTCCTTGTTCTCCCGCGTGTAGCGCTTACTCCAGGGCTCGAGAATGATGTAGGCCACGCCCGCGTTGGCCAGCGACGACATGCCTTCCAAAGCGGAGAGTCCGCCGATCGCGACGACTTCCTGTACCCCGGGCACTTTTTCCAAGCGGGTCGTCAGGTCGTCCAGAACCTCTTCGGTGCGCTCCAGCGAGGCGGCGTTGGGCAGCTGCACCGGGGCCAGCATGTAACCCTGATCTTCGATCGGAATGAAGCCGGTCGGCACGCGAGAGAGGCCGAAGATCGCAAGCGCGGCGAGGACGAGAGCGAAGACCGATGACAGCTTGTTGCCACGCACGATCCCGCCGAGCAGACGCATATAGCCGTTCTCGACCTTCTGAAAGCCCTTGTTGAAGCCTCTGAAGACGAAGTTCTTCTTCTTGTTCGGGTCGACCGGCTTCAGCCAATGGGCGCACTGCATGGGCTTGAGGGTCATCGCGTTGATGGCGCTGATCACGGCCGTCGCGGCGATGATGAGAGCGAACTGACGATAGACCTCGCCGGTCAGGCCGGGCATGAAGGCAGCCGGCAGGAAGACGGATACCAGAACCAGGGTGATGCCGACGATCGGGCCCGTCAGCTCGGTCATGGCCTGCACCGCCGCATCGTGGGGCTTCATACCCTTTTCGATGTGCTGGGTCACCGCCTCGACGATGACGATGGCATCGTCCACCACGATGGCGATGGCGAGGATCACGGCGAAGAGCGTGATGAGGTTGATGCTGAAGCCCATTGCGGCCATGGCGGCAAAGGCGCCGATGATCGAGACCGGCACCGTCGTCAGGGGCACCAGCATGGCCCGGAAGTTCTGGAGAAAGAGGACGATGACGATCAGAACGAGGCCGCCTGTCTGAAACAGCGTCCGGTAGACTTCGTTCACCGACTCGTTGACGAACATCGTGGTGTTGAAGGGGATATGGTATTCCATATCCTCCGGGAAGGCCTTGGCCAGCTCCTCCATTTTGCTCTCGACCGCCTTGGCGACATCGAGCGCATTGGCTTCGGGAAGCTGAAACACGGCGATGCCGGCTGCCGGCTTACCGTCAAACTTGAAGAGCTGGGAGTAGGTCTGCGCGCCAAGCTCAACACGCCCCACGTCGCGGATGCGAGTCACGGCGCCGCCCGTTTGGCTGCCGCTGACCAGGATGATGTTCTCGAACTCTTCGGCCGTGGAGAAAGCGCCTTCCAGGTTGACGGTGAGCTGGAACTCCTGTCCTGCTGGTGCCGGCGGCATGCCGATCTGCCCGGCAGAGACGTTCTGGCTCTGGCTCTCGATCGCGTTGACGACATCCGACGGCGTTAGGGAGCGCTCCTGCATCAGGCCCGGGTCGAGCCAGACGCGCATGCTGTACTGCCCGGAGCCGAAGATCGTCAGGTCTCCGACACCCGGCAAGCGCGCCAGTTCGTCTTGCAGCTGAATGGTGGCGTAGTTGCTCAAGAAGAGCGGATCGTGAGTCCCGTTGGGAGAGGTGAGCGAGATAATCTCCAAGATCGACGCGGACTTTTTCTTGGTCGTCACGCCCTGCTGCCGAACCGCGTTGGGCAATTGGGCCTGTGCCGCGGCAACTCGGTTCTGGACCAGGATCTGCGCGAAGTCCGGGTCGGTTCCGATCTCGAAGGTCACGATGAGCGTGTAGACACCGTCGTTGGTGGCCGTCGAGGACATGTAGATCATGTCCTCGACCCCGTTGACCTGCTGCTCGATCGGCAAGGCCACGGTGTTCATGATCACCTCGGCGCTTGCCCCTGGATAGTTGGCTGAGACCTCGACCGTCGGCGGCGTGATCGGCGGATACATGGAGATGGGCAGGTTGAAGACGGCAACCAGCCCCATAAGAACCATGATCCATGCAATGACGTTGGAAAGAACGGGGCGGTCGATGAAGAACTTGGAGAACAAATCCCGCTCTTTCGTCTAGGGCTTATTGAGACGCAGAGTTTCTTGAATGGGGCGCCACCTTCTGCCCCGGCGCCACATTGGTCAGCCCTTCGGTGATGACCCGGTCAGAAGCCTTGAGGCCGGAAACGATGGAGCGCTGATTGTTGACCAGCGGCCCCGTCTCGACGCTTTGGCGTTCGACGACGTCGTTGTCGCCGACCAGCAAGACATAGCGCCCTTCCTGGTCGCTCTGGATGGCGCGGTCGGGGATGAGGAGCCCCGGATGGCTAGGACCGAGCGGAATCCGCACGCGCACGAACAAGCCCGGCAGGAAGAGCCTGTCGTCGTTCGGTACGGTGGCGCGGGCCTGAAGGGTTCCCGTTTGCCCGGACACGGTGGCGTCCACGAAGTCCAGCGTTCCCCAATGCGGATATCCCGTTTCATTCTGCAGGCCCAACATGACGGGCGCTTTACCGATCTCCTCCTCGGGCGTCACGCCGCGTGATTTCAGCGCTTCGCGGATCTGAAGCAGGTCGCGCTCGTTGATGTTGAAGTAAACGTAGGCCGGGTCGAGCTGCTGAATGACGGCCAGCAAGGTCGGCTCCCCATAGCCGACGAGATTGCCCGGGTCGACGAGATTGCGCCCGATGCGGCCGTCGAAAGGCGCGGTGATCTTGGTGTAGCTGAGATCGATCTCCGCAAGCTTGGTGTTGGCCAGCGCCTGGTCCCGCTCGGCGCGGTAGTTCTCGACGCTGGTCTGCGAGGTCGCGTTCTGGGCAATCATACGCAGCTGGCGGTCGTATTCGCTTTGCATGCGCTTGAGCTGCGCGCGGTTGAGGTTGACCTCTTGCTGATAGCGGTCCGGCTCGATTGTAAAGAGCAGCGTTCCCTTCTTGACGAAGGAGCCAGACTCGAAATCCACGGTCTCCAGTTCGCCGGAAACCCGGGCCATCAGATTGACGGTCTTAGATGGCTGGACCGTACCGTTCACATCCAGGAACTTGCTGACCGGCGCCTGCGTGGGCGAAACGACCGTCACCGTCGTGAGCTGGGCCTGAGCGGCGTTTTGATCGCTGGCCGACAAGGACCCCGGCCCCAGGGCCAAGGCGATAGCAAGCAGGCCGACAACGTAGTTGCGACGCATGATCATGGCGTTTCCTGCAACAGCTCGACGCTTCGGTCAGAGATGCGGAAGTTGAAGAGGCTTTCGAAAAAGCCCTCGCTCTCGACCGGCGTTTCGTCTTCTACGGCTTTCACAGTCACTTCGGAAACCTCGGTTACGAAGAGGTCCTCGCTCTGCGCATCGAGCTTCTCGTCCCAGCTCGTTCGCTGCGACATCGCTTCCCTGATCTCCGTAGAAATGAAGGGTTGGCCGGACCGCGCCTTCCACCCGCCGCCAAGCGCGCGATAGGTCGAGATCACCGCTTGAAGGACATTGTCCTGTGCGACGATGAAAGAGTCCTCCGCATCGAGCCGCGACTGCGCGGAGGTCAGGACGGTCGTGAAGTCGACGGCGCCCGCCTTGTATTGCAGCACCGAAAGATCGGCAGACCTTTTGGAGGCTGTCGTCGCTTCGCTCAGGAACGCGCTCTGTTCGTTCGAGTACCTGTAAGACGCAAGCGCGTCTTCAACCTCTTTCTGCGCGTTCAAGACAGCGTTCTGATAGTTCAGAACCGCCTGCTGGAACTCCGCGTCCTGCACCCGAACCTGATTGACGAGCCGCCCATAGTTGAAAATGGGAAACACCAGGCCAGCGCTGGCCGATGGCGCGCTGTTGTCCCACTGGAAGATGTCACCAAGCGATCCCGGCCCAATGGTGCTCGCGGCAAATCCGAACATACCGCTGAGGGTAAAGGCAGGATAGAGATTCGCCTCCGCCGCGCCGATCAAGGCCGATTGGGACGCCGCGGTAAACTCGGCTTCGCGTATGTCAGGACGGCGCCGCAAGAGATCGCGGGGAATGCCGGTAAAGAGCTCTTCCGGCGCCTGCGGCAGCCCCAGCGAATTGCTCAGATAAGGCTCTACGTTGCCCGGCGTTTCTCCAATCAGGATCGCCAAGGTGTTCTTGCTTTGCTGCAGGCTCTCCTGGAACGCTGGAATTTGAGAGCGCGTGCGCGCCAGCTGCACCTGCGCCTGGCGGACGTCGAGCTCGCTCGTCTCGCCATTCTCGAAACGCACGCGCGCAATGCGGAAGGACTCCGCCTGCAGCAGTGCGTTTTCTTCGGCGACCGCAATTCGTTCTTCAAGCGTACGAATGGTGATGTAGCTCTCCGCGACGTTGGCGATCAGGGACACCAAGGCATCGTCGTAGGAGGCAACGGAGCTCAGGAAATCGGCGTTACCGGCTTCGATCTGTCGACGGAACTTGCCCCACAGGTCGATCTCCCACGACGCCCCTATCCCGATGTTGGCCGTGAAGATATCGCGATCGAGTCCGGGAATGAGGTCGACGAAATCGCCGTCCAGGCGCCGATAGTTCAGCTGCCCTTCAAGAGCCTGCGTTTGCGGAAAGAGCTGGCCCACGGCGATATCGTATTGCGCCATGGACTGAACCACCCTGACCCCGGCGGCTTGCAGCGTCGGGCTGTTGTCGCGGGCCGCTTCGATCAGAGCGTCGAGGCCCGGATCGTTGAACTGCTCCCACCAAGCCGGCTCAAACTGCTTCTCCGCTTCGACCGTGGCAGGCGTATAGCCGACCCACTCAGCTTCGGTCTTGCTGACAGGCGTGGTAAAGTCCGGACCGACAGCACCGCAGGCCGTGACGGATAGCAAAGATAAAAGAATCCAAAGCCGTCCCAAATGATTTGCCTTAGCTAAGAGCATTACAGGTGCCGCGCGCTAAGTGATTGATCTTTTGTTTATTCCTATGAGCCCTTGATTTGAAAAACAAGCGTTTTATCAAATTTCGTGCGGCCGTACGGGCAATGAAGACCGCTGCATCATTGAGTCCCGGAGGCCTTTGATTATCGGCATGAAAGCCCCCGCCGTGCCATGTCGGCCTTTTCCGAATACTTGTTTTTGCAGCCCACTGAGTCTGAATCTCTTAGCGCTCGGGAAAATCAGCGAAGGCGAGTGGTTTGCCGACCCGAAGCAGCAACAAGTCCGCCTTCGCGTCTTCAACACTACGGCGCGACAGCCTTCTCGCCACGCATCACACGCGACGAAGGCACGCGGCTGGAGCGGCAGACAAGCTGGTTATTGCGTCGTTGCACTCGGCCGGCTGCTGCTACAGGCAAGGCGGCGCCTCCAATCGCACGATAAGCACCAGTATAAATGCGCCCATTGATTGTACAGAAACATGGGTGCACAATCTTGCCCGGATGAACTGCGAATGGAGCTTGCCATGGCAAAACGCCGACTCTCGCAAACGGAAGCGATGAAGCGCGAGCGCGCTCGAGACGCACGCGACAGAGCTGAGCGCTTAGCGCTGGAGAAGAAACGCGAAAAAAGAGACCGGCAGGAACGCGAAGCCGCAGAGCGTAAACGCATCGCACGAGAACGTGCGGAACGACAGAAGCAGGAGAAGGCACGCGAGCGCAAGGCCCGCGAAGAAAAGAAGCGGCTGGAGAGAAAGCAGAGCGAGCGGGCAGCGAAAGAGAGAAACGCAGAAGAGGGCCGAATTCGTAAGCGGCGGGAAAACGAGCGCCGCGCCGATGAGATAATTGCTACCGAACGGAAGCCTGAAGAGCGGCGCCCGAAGGAGCGACGTCCAAAGGAGCGGCGTCCAAAGGAGCGGCGTCCGAGTGAACGTTGATTGGAAGAACCGAGCCGGGCCAAGTGCGCTTGTCGGAGTGGCTACCGACAATCATGAACAATAGCCACTATCGCGCTGCTACGTGGTGCCTTCGGCTTTCAGAGCAGCAACCTCGGCCACATGTGCTTGAACGGCTCCTATCGCGCTTTCGATGGCTTTCGCCAGGCCCAAGTAAGTCCGCTGGACGACCGCGGCTTCTGCTTGCTGCGCTGCCAGTTCCGCGTTGTATCGCTTCAGTTCGAGAGAATCGCCTTGGGCTTCCGCCCGTCGGCGACTGACTTCGAGATCGTCCCAGCGACCAGTGAGGGTTTCGACCCTCTGCTTCTCGGTTTCGTTGATGAGAGCGGAAACCTTCTTGTTTACATCAACGATCTGCTTGGCCACAGCCAACCCATCCTCGCGCAGCTTCTTCAAGGCGGCTTTCCGGTCGTCGCTGTCGCCTGCGTTGTCCGGTGGAACTGGGTTTTCGGTCAAGAGCACGGTGGCCCCGGGCAACCGCGCATTTGCCGCTACCGCGGTTTCATAGGCTTCGCTGGGCAGGATCAACCCGCCCTTCACTTGCGGATGGGTCGGGACTGGTGCCGGTTGCGCAGTCGGGTCGATGAGCTTAGCCAGCGAGTTTCGACACTGGGCCTGCTGCTCCGTTGTCTGCAGGGTTCCGCAGTGACGCTGCGCTGTGTTGAACTCCTTGATAATGGCACCTTGTACCTTGATTTGCTCGTTTTGCAGCCTGCGGAAGTCGACGTGGAAATTGCGCTCCGCCGCTGCGTTCATGAATCCGAACAGGTTCCTTCGGCAATTGTCTGCCAATTCAGAGTACCTGACCTGTGCAACAAATGCTGCCGCGGTAGCAAGTCGCTCCTCCTGAATGGAGCGGAGCTTCTGGTGGGGAAAGACGAGCGGATTAGGCGGTGGGTCGTCCTCACCGCCCATTCCGCGTTCAGCCTGTTGGGCGGCCTGGTAAGCATCCACCGCATCCTCGGCGAGAAGCTCATTCTGCTCATCAGAATATGTTGTCAAACCAAGCTCGACGACACAGGCAGACACGTACTCGTCGACAAAATCCTCAGACAAGAACTCCCTCTGCATACTCGCCAAAACGCCCGCTATCTCCGGGCTGGAGCGATTGGCGATGGCGCCGGCGGGCGTTAGATTCTTCACTTCCGCCGCGCTCTTGGCGACCGCTTCCGATCTGGCCTGCAGGCTCTCGGCAATGGCGTCACGCTCGGCCTCGGCCTTTGCCAGTTCGGCCTTGGCATCATCCACTTCTTTCTGCTTCTCTGCCTTCACTGCCGTATCTGCATCGGCCGGCAGAGCCTCGAGTTGTTCTTTCTTATCATTCACTTTCTCGTTTGCCGCCGCGACCTTCTGATTGGCCTCGGTCATCGCAGTGATGCCTTCATTGAAGCCGTCGGTCGCAGTGGCAAGCCCCTGCAGCGAGGCCTGCGCCTCCGCATTCGCACCGCCGCCGATGGCGGCGAGGCTTCGGCCGAATGCACCACCAGCTGTCTCGCCCAGCATCAACGTAACCATCGCGTCGTTGTTCTTACTCATCATCAAAGTATAAGTCGTCGCGGAGATCGCGCCGTTCGCGTAGGATTCGCAGGCGCGGTACATCTGATCGCGCAGAAGCTGCACGGTGACGGTGCGCTCGGCGAGCTGGGCTATACCTTCTGCTTGAGAACCGGAAACCGCGCCGGAGCCATATCCCAGGACGCTGAGCCCGGCGCCGAAAGAGTTAGCCACTGCGATCGCGACATCCGGGCTCGGCTCTGCGCAGATAATCTGTCGAGGATGCACGAGACCCGGGCGCGATGTTGGTCTTGGTTCAGTGTTGGTGACGATACGCTGACGCGAGCCGGTCGAGACTGAGTTGCCATCTTCCAAATCGAAGGTACGGAAGATCGTGCCCGGCTGGGTAGAACAAGCTGTCGTTGCAATAACAAAACCAAACACAACCGCAAAAGAAAGAAAACGCCTCGAAGGAACAGGCCCCATCATTCCGCCCCCCATCTCAAATACTGTGAGTTTTGCCACCTCTCATTTGGCCAGAAACAATCTCAACACCGACTCAAATTGCGTGAGCATGATGTTTATCTACCACTAAGAGTATGCGCGGGTGGAATCCAAAAATCAACCTATAGATACAATAGCGCCGGGCATTTCCGCATTACTGGATATGGCGGGCCCAAACAGGCTTTTTACAAGCTGTTCGTCGTGGCGAAGTTCGGAGCGACGGCACCGCAGGCCGTGACGGATACCAAAGATAAAACCGTCCCAAATGATCTACCTTAGCCAGGAGCATTACAGGTGCCGCGCGCTAAGTGATCGATCCCTTGTTTATTCCTATGAGCCCTCGATTTGAAAACAAGCACTTTGTCAAAGTTCTGCGGCCGAACGCGCAATGAAGACCGCTGCATCATTGAGTCTTCAAGGTCTTTGATTATCGGGAAGACGCGACTGGTTTAGCGATCGGAGTAACAACATGAGGGCGGGGCCCGTGGTCCGGTCCCCTAACCGTCCCCCACCAGCTCCAGAACCATATCTCCATATTTCTTCAGTTTCGCCTGGCCGACGCCGTGGACCTGGGCAAGCTCGTCGAGCGTTTTGGGCCGGGCAGCAGCGATTTCCTGCAAGGTGCGGTCGGTGAAGATGACATAGGCAGGCACGTCGGCGGCGCGAGCGAGTTCGAGACGCTTGGCTTTCAACGCCGCAAGCAGGCCGGCGTCGACCGCGTCGACGGGAGCAGGCGCCGGAGATCTGTCGCGGCGGCGTTTGGCGTGCGGCGCCGCGCCGTCTTTGCGCAGCATGACCGTCTCTTCCCCCTTGAGAACCCGGCGGCCAGCAGGGGTCACCGACCACTGTCCGTACTCGGCGATGTTCACCTCGGCGAGGCCAGCCGCATAAAGCTGCCGGAAAATCGATCGCCATTCGGCCTTTGAGACGTCGGCGCCGACGCCGAACGTGGGCAGGCGGTCATGCCGGAAACGCACCACCGCATCGGTCGCCTCACCGCGCAAGACGGCGGTCAAATGCTCCACACCGAAGCGCTCCCCGGTGCGCAGCATGGCAGACATGGCCTTTTGCGCAGCGATGGTCCCATCGAACCGCTCAGGCGGCGCATCACACAGGTCGCAATGGCCGCAGGGCTCCTCTAGTACTTCGCCGAAGTAAGCGAGCAAGGTCTGTCGGCGACAGGTCGGTGCTTCAGCGAGCGCGAGCAACGCGGAAAAACGGGCGTGATCGGCGCGTTTGCGCTCCTCCGGCGCATCCGACTCGTTAATCTGAAGCCGGCGCAGCTTCATATCGTCAAGACCGTAGAGCGTGAGCGCTTCGGCCGGGGTGGCGTCGCGCCCGGCGCGGCCGATCTCCTGATAATAGCTCTCCACCGATTTGGGCAGGTCGGCGTGGACGACATAGCGCACGTCCGGTTTGTCGACGCCCATGCCGAAAGCGACGGTGGCCGCCATCACCACGCCATCGCTCTGAACGAATGCGCGCTGGTTCGCGTTGCGCGTCTCGGGGTCAAGACCTGCGTGGTAAGGCAAAGCGTCTAGGCCTGCGGCGACGAGCCGCTCCGCCATGCGCTCCACGCCTTTGCGCGAGGCGCAATAGACGATCCCCGCCTGCCCGCGACGTGCAAGGGCGAACGTCTCAATCCTCTGGCCGGGATTGCGTTTCGGCTCAAAGGCGATGCGCAGATTGGGCCGGTCGAAGCCGCGGAGAAAAATCTTCGGCGCCCCGGGAAAAAGCTTGTCGACGATCTCCTTGCGCGTTGCTTCGTCCGCCGTGGCGGTGAAAGCGGCGATCTGCACGTCGCGCCCCTGCGCCGCGAGGCGGTCGCGAAAGGCGCTCAACCTCAAATAATCAGGACGGAAATCATGACCCCACTGGGCTACACAATGGGCTTCGTCCACTGCCAAAAGGCGGATCGGAAACTGCGCCAGCCGTTCCGCGGTTCCTTCCAACGCCAGACGCTCGGGCGCGCAGTAAAGCAGCTTCAGCGTCCCTGAGCGTAACCCGTCCCACGTGCGGGCTGTCTCTTCGGGCGCGCTTGCGGAGGTCAGTGCCCCCGCCTCAACGCCCGCCGCCCGCAGCGCAGCCACTTGGTCATGCATCAGGGCGATCAGCGGCGAGACCACGAGCGTCAAGCCGTCGCCCATCACCGCCGGCAACTGGTAGCACAACGACTTGCCCCCGCCCGTCGGCATGATCGCAAGCACGTCCTTGCTGGCGAAAACGGCGTCGATGATCTCGCCCTGCCCCGGACGAAACTCGGGATAGCCCCAGACACGTCGCAATATCTCGCGCGCTTTATCCCGGTGCGGCGCGCCCACCTGCGCCACTCCAGCGTCGTCTTCGGAAAGCATCGCTTGGTTCGATCCCCGCAAATACCGGTTGCATCATACCTTTAGCGATGCCGCCCCCCGGAAATCCAGAGGTTCGGCGTTTTTGCAGGGATATTTGGGCACCGCCGCTGCGCGGACCGGCGGAAATGGGCTGCCGAGCCGTAGCAGCGACGTGTCCGCCTCTGCTTCTTCGAAGCTCCGGCGCGACAGCCTTCCCGCTCATCTCGCTTCGCTCGATAAGCTGCGAAGGCTGGTGCCCCCTTCCGGACTCGAACCGGAACGCCCTTTCGGGCCAGGGATTTTAAGTCCCATGCGTCTGCCAATTCCGCCAAGGGGGCGCTAAACGTCTATTCCTGCCCAAGCCCCCCGACCCTGACAAGCGCCCCTGCCCTGCGCAGTTGCAAATCCGCACTGTCTTGGCGAGTTTACGCCGCGCGCACTGTCAGGTGGCGCGCCAAAAGCTGGGGAGGACGGCAAGCATGGCAGGACGATTGGAAGGCAAGACGGCCCTGGTGATTGGCGCAGGCTCGGTCGGGCCAGGCTGGGGCAACGGCAAGGCGACCTCCGTGCTCTTCGCCCGCGAGGGCGCCCAGATCTTCTGCGTCGACATCAATCTGGCGGCCGCCGAGGAGACCGCCGGCATCATTCGCGACGAAGGCGGTAAGGCGGAGGCCTACGCGGCCGACGTCAGCAAGGCGAAGCCGGTGGAAGCGATGGTCGCCGCAGCCCATCAGGCCCTAGGGCGCATCGACATCCTGCACAACAACGTCGGCATCGTCGAAGTCGGCGGCCCGGTCGAAGCCAGCGAAGAGTCCTGGGACCGGGTGATGGACATCAACATCAAGTCCATGTTCCTGACCTGCAAGCACGTGCTGCCGATCATGGAAGCGCAATTCGAGGCGCACGGCACGGGCGGGGCCATCGTCAACATCGCCTCCATCGCCGGAATTCGTTACACCGGCGTGCCCTACATCTCCTACAACGCCAGCAAGGCGGCGGTGATCCAGTTCACCCGCGGCGTCGCCCTGCAGTACGCCAAGAAAGGTATTCGGGCGAACTCCATCCTGCCGGGCCTGATGCACACGCCGATGATCCGCGAACCCTTGAAGGACGCTTACGCCGGCGGGGACTTCGACAAGATGGTCGAGCTTCGCGACGCCCAGTGCCCGACCGGCAAGATGGGCGACGCCTGGGACGTGGCCTACGCCGGGCTCTATCTCGCCAGCGAAGAAGCCAGGTACGTGACGGCAACGGAGCTGTTGGTCGACGGCGGCATCACCGCGAAGTTCGCCTAATCTGGATTGCGCTCCCAGCGGCGCAGCAGCTTGAAGGCCGGTGGCGCCAAGACCACGATCAGGATGATCCGGACGATGTGGTGAGTCGCCACGAAGGCGGTGTTGGCGCCGATGGCGATGGCGATCAGGCTCATCTCGGCGAGGCCCCCGGGCGAGAAGGCGAGCAGCACCGCATCGATAGAGAGCGGTAGGACGAGACTGATGCCGGCGGCGAAGGCGGCCGCCAAGAGCATGAGGATGGCCGTGCCACCGGCCGCATGCAGCAAAGTCGACCAGAAGAGGCGCATCTCCGTGTTGGAGAAGCGGGCACCGATCGCCGCCCCAACGGCAACCTGGGCCGCGCCGACGATCTCAATCGGCGGCTTCGCCGCCGTCCAGCCGAGCAGATGGATGAGGGCGCTGACCAGCATGGGGCCGACCACCGCCGCGGCCGGAACCCGCAGGGCACGCGCCAGGGCGTAGCCGACCACCGCCGACATGGTCAGCAGCAATAAGTCGTGCAACGGCAGCTCGGTGATCGAGGGGCCGCTCGGCGGCCGGTCGCCAGACGCCAGGCCATGCACATAGTTGTAGAGAAAGGGAATTAGCATGACGACGAGCAGCAGACGCGAGGCATGCACCAGCGAGATGCGCCGCGCATCCCCGCCCATCTCCGCGCCGATCAGGATCATCTCCGAGAGGCCGCCCGGCATGGCCGAGAAGTAGGCGGTCGTGCGGTCGTAGTGGCAAACACGCTGGAAGTAGAGAGCACCCAGCCCACCGGCGAGCGCGACGTAGACGAAGAGCAATGCCAGGGTCGGGATCCAACTGGTCAAGTGCGCCACGATCTCCGGCGTGAAGCCGCTGCCGAGCAGCACCCCCAGCACCGTGATCATCACCACCCGCAAGCTCTTGGCCATGGCGATGGGCGCGCCAAGCAGTGCCGCCAGGGTGGTGGCCGACATGGCACCGATCATCCAGGGCAACGGCAGCTGCAGAAGATAGGCGGCGTAGCCGCCGGCCGTCCCGATGACCAAAGCCAGCGTCACCGAATAGACTTGGCGCAGCAGGCTCGGCGCCTGCGCCTCTGCTTTGGCTTCCGTTTTTTCGCTTGCCTCAGCCAAGATGTCAGCCAGCCGAGACCCGTTCGGCCAGCCGCTCCATGAAGGCCTCGCAAAGCGCCACCTGCTCCAGCGTGACGAACTCGTTGGGCTTGTGCGCCTGCTCGATGGAGCCCGGCCCGCAGATCACCGCCGGCATGTCGTGTTGCGAGAACAGACCGGCCTCAGTGCCGAAGGCGACTTTACTGGTTGCGTTGGCGCCGGTCAGCGCCTTGGCGAGCTGCACGACCTCATGATCGCCCGGCGTATCGAGGCCGGGAAAGGAACTGAGAAACTCGAAGCGGAAGCCGCTATCGGGGTCGATGCGCTGCATGGCCGGCTCAAGCACCGAGACGGCGTAGTCCTGCACCTCCTCTAAGAGCGCGGCCTCGCTTTCTTCCGGCAAAGTGCGGAACTCGAAGTCGAAGTAGCAGTCCTTGGGCACGATGTTGAGCGCCGTGCCGCCGCTGATGATGCCCGTGTGTACCGTGGTGTGCGGGATGTCGTACTCCTGATCGAAAGGCCCCCCCTTGGCCTTGCGCTCGGCCATCTCCATCAGCTTGCCGATCAGGCGCGCGGCATACTCGATGGCGTTGACCCCGGTCGGCGCGAGCGAGGAATGGCACTCCAGGCCGCGCACATGGCAGCGGTAGGAGAGCTTGCCCTTGTGGGCGTTGATCACCTTCATGTCGGTGGGCTCGCCGACGATGGCCATGATCGGACGGATCTCGCGGGCCGCGAGCCGCTTGAGCATCGGCCGAACGCCGAGACAGCCGACCTCCTCGTCATAGGAGAAGCAATAGTGGATCGGCGTCTTGGGCTCGGCCTCGAGAAAGCGCTGCGCATGCGCCAGGGCGACGGCGACGAAGGACTTCATATCGCAAGTGCCGCGGCCGTAGAGCTTCCCGCCCTGCTCCATCACCGTCCAAGGGTCGCTGTCCCACTCCTGCCCGTCGATCGGCACCACGTCGGTATGGCCGGAGAGCGCGATGCCCGGCCGGTCGGTCGGCCCCAAGGTGGCGAAGAGATTGGCTTTCTCCTTATCGTCGCCCTGGATGAGTTCGCTCTCCACCCCGAGCCCCGCCAGATAGTCCCGTACGAAGTGGATGAGCTCCAGATTTGAGTTCCGGCTGGTGGTGTCGAAAGCGATGAGCTGCCGAATCATCTCCAGCGCCGCCTGTGATGGCTGGGGCATTAGCCCTCCTTGAAGGCAAGGTATGGGAGTGCCTTCGGAATAGCCGATTGGCCCGGCCGGAACCAGGGCTGGCCCTGGCAAGGCAGGGCTGAGGCAAGTGGGAGGCTCAGCTCCTGAGGGCTTCTCCCTCTGCGCGGTCGGCCTCGGCCCGGGCGATCAGCCAGTCGCGGAAGATCTTCACCTTGCGCCAGGACCGCACTGAGGGCGGCGAGACCAGATAGTAAGCCAGGCGCGACCTGATCTCCGGACCGAAGGGACAGACCAGGCGGCCGGCCTTGAGATCGTCCAGGGTCAAGGCGCTGCGCGCCAGGGCCACGCCCTGGCCGTCGACAGCCGCCTGCACCTGCATGGCAGAATCGTTGAAGCCGGGCCCCCGGTGCGGGTCAATATCCAGGTCCTCAAGCCCGGCCCGCTTGAGCCAGAGCGCCCAGTCCGGGCTGTCCTCCCCGCCGAGAACGTCGTCGTGCAGCAAGGTGTGGTGGACCAGGTGCTCGGGCTCGCGCAGGGGCGGATCGCCGTCGATCAGCGTGGGGCTGCACACCGGGAAGACCCGGTCTCCCATCAGGAAATCGGTCTCCAGGCCCGGGTAGTCGCCGCGGCCGTAGCGGATGCCGATGTCCGCTTCGGCGCGGCTGAAATCGACCAGATGCTCGTCGGCGGAGATCAGCACGTCGATCTCGGGATGGGCCTGGCGGAAGTCGGCCAGGCGCGGCAAGAGCCAGCGCGCCGCAAAGGACGGCAGGACGGTCACCTTGAGCGGCCCCATGGCATCGCGCTCGACTAGGTCGCGGGTGGCAACGTCCATCAGGTCGAGCGCCTGGCGTAGCGGCGGATAGTAGCGTTCTCCGGCATCAGTCAACGCCAGAGCCCGGTTCATGCGCAGGAAGAGCGCCGTGCCCAGGTGCTCCTCCAGGGACTTGATCTGATGGCTGATGGCGGCCTGGGTGACGTTGAGCTCCTGGGCCGCCTCGGTGAAGGAAAGATGCCGCGCGGCAGCCTCAAAGGCGCGCAGGGCATTCAATGGCGGCAGACGGCGGGGCATCTCATTCGCTTTCTTCTGAATTAGCTCTCCTAATCCGTACATCAATTAACATCGTTTGTGCAAATCGACAGATTCGGCCAAATTCAAACGTAAGAGATCGAAACTCACCTCAGAACCTTTCCGCATAACAGCCATTCGAATGAGGAGATTTGATATGTCGACGCACAGCATTCTGCCTCAGATGCCAAGCAGCGCCCTCGCCCACGCGACGCATTCCCTGCGAGACCTGCTGCTGCAAGCCATTCAGGCGACCTACGCCACGCTGGTGCTGTGGAACGACCGCCAGATGCAGCGCAACCATCTCAGCGAGCTTGATGAGCGCCTGTTGCGCGACATGGGCCTCAGCCGGCGTGACGTCCGGCAGGAAGCCTTGAAGCCTTTCTGGCGCGGTTAACCCCTCTACCCCAGCCACCCCCGGCCGCAAACGACGAAGGCCCGCGACGCCTGGCGCCGCGGGCCTTTCTCGTTCGAAATGCTGTGCTTGGCGCTACTCGCTCATCACCTGGTTTTTCGCTTCCTCGCGCAGGTCTTCCATCAGCTTGCGCAGGCGATGCTCCGAGAAGTCGACGTTCTTGGCCTGTAGATCGGCAAAAACCTTGCGGAACACGTCCTCGTCCCCCGCTTCCTCGAAATCCGAAGCGACAACCTCTTTGGCGTAAGCGTCCGCCGCGTCGCCCTTGAGATCGATCAATTCAGCGACCTTCAAGCCGAGCAGCTTGTTGCGCCGAACCTCGACGCGAAACTGCAGCTCCTGGTCATGCTTATACTTGTCCTCGAAGGCTTTTTCCCGGTCGTTGAATGTCGTCACCATGCCTCGCTCTCCTTTCCCAGTCCAACCGGGCCTTCTCTTGCGCCCTGTGGACGAACCCTCTCTCCTGTCATATAGCGATTCAATCTCCCCAGTGAAACTACTGGTGAGACTGCTTTTTGCCGCAAGGTTCGCCGCTGCCGGAGTCATTCTCTTCGATGTGCACCCTGATCATCCTCCGACAAAGCGGCGCAGACTGGCCGGTTATCCTGGCCGCCAACCGCGACGAAATGAAGGACCGCCCTTGGGATCCGCCGGCCCAGCACTGGCCTGACCGTCCGGGCGTGGTGGCCGGGCACGACCGGCTCGCCGGTGGCTCCTGGCTGGGCATTAACCAAGACGGCCTTGCGGCGGCCGTGCTCAACCGTATCGGAACCCTGGGCCCGGCCAACGACAAACGCAGCCGCGGCGAGCTGGTTCTGGAGGCGCTGGACCACGCGACCGCGGCCACCGCCGCCCGGGCGCTGGAGCAGCTCAATCCCGACGCCTACCGGCCTTTCAACCTCGTGGTTGCCGATCTTGAAGAGGCCTATTGGCTGCGTCTGGCCGATGGCCGGCTGGAACGGCGCGAGATTCCCGAGGGCCTCTCGATGCTGACGGCGCATGACCTCAACGACACGGCCAAGAGCGCCCGCACCCGCCTCAATCTGCCGCTCTTCGCCCGAACGCCCGCGCCCGAGCCCGCCAGTCTGGAGTGGGCCGCCTGGGAGACGCTTCTGGCCAACCGTCTGCGCGGCGACCCGGACGAGCCGACCTCCTCCATGACCGTGGAGACCGAGAGCGGTTTTTGCACCGTCTCCAGCTCGCTGATCGCGCTGCCCGACACGCGTAAGCCGGAGCTGCGGACCACCCGGCCGATCTGGCGCTTCGCCCCCGGTCCGCCCGACCGCACGGCTTTCGAGGACATTTCACTGGACTGAGCCCGCTCACAAGCGCAACCAAAGCCGGGTAATTTGTGTTGCGGGGGACGCGCTGATATAGAGCGCGGCTTCAAGATCGGAAGCAGGACCATGCGCCGCAAGCGAATCTACGAAGGCAAGGCCAAGGTGCTGTTCGAGGGGCCGGAGCCCGGCACCATCGTGCAGTACTTCAAGGACGACGCCACCGCCTTCAACAACCAAAAGCAGGGCGTTATCACCGGCAAGGGGGTGCTGAACAACCGCATCTCCGAGTACCTGATGCTGCGCCTGGCGGAGATCGGCATCCCGACCCACTTCGTGCGCCGCCTCAACATGCGCGAGCAGCTGGTGCGCGAGGTCGAGATCATCCCGCTGGAGCTGGTGGTCCGCAATGTTGCCGCCGGCAGCTTTTGCAAGCGCTTCGGCATGGAAGAAGGGGCGACCCTACCGCGCTCCATCGTCGAGTACTACTTCAAGAACGACGAGCTCGGCGACCCGCTGGTCAGCGAGGAGCACATCACCGCCTTCGGCTGGTCCAACCCGCGGGAGCTGGACGAGATCTTCCAGCTCGGCCTGCGGATCAACGATTTCCTTTGCGGCCTCTTCCTGGGCGTCGGCCTGCGCCTGATCGACTTCAAACTGGAGTTCGGCCGGCTATGGGAGAACGAGGAGATGCAGCTCGTCCTGGCCGACGAAATCAGCCCCGATTCCTGTCGCCTCTGGGACGTGGAGACCAACGAGAAGCTGGACAAGGATCGCTTCCGCCGCGACCTCGGCGGGGTCGAGGAGGCCTATCAGGAAGTCGCCCGGCGCCTCGGCGTGCTGCCCGAGGCCGGCCCCATCGACATCAAAGGGCCCAAGGTGCTGCAGTAGCGGGGCTTTTGTCCTGAAACAAGTAAGGGGGCCGAAAGGCCCCCTTCAGACTGCTGACAAAGGCCTGGCGAGAGCCGGGCCTTTGTGATTCAAGGGTTCATGCTGAGAAAGCCTGCACCGGAACAGACGGTCCTCGAGAT
>JANQMX010000069.1 GCA_028279885.1 Rhodovibrionaceae bacterium
GTTTGAATGGGTTAGGACAGTGCCAAATTAGGGGATGCTGCGGCCCCTGCCCAGGGCCGGGCAGCGCAGGTCAGGCCTGTGCGATGCGGGAGGCCGGGAAGCGCACGGTCACGCAGGTGCCGTTGTTCGGCTCGCTGTCGATCTCCAGCTTGCCGCCGTGCAGCTCGATCAGGCCCTTGGACAGCGACAGGCCCAGTCCCGTGCCCTCGTAGCGTCGCGACAGGCTGCTCTCGACCTGGCCGAAGGGCGTCAGGGCGATGGCCACTTCATCGGGCGACATGCCGATGCCGGTGTCCTTGACGCGGATGAGGAAGTCGCCGCTCTCGTCGACCGCCGTGTTGACCACCACCGAGCCGCCGGCCGGAGTGAACTTGACGGCATTGCTCAGAAGGTTGAGCAGCACCTGCTTTACGGCGCGGGTGTCCGCCGCGAGATTCGGCGTGCGCTCGCTCAGCGCCAAGGTCAGCTTGACGTCGTTCTCGGCCGCGCGCTCCCGCACCAGGCGGAAGGCGGACTGAACCACGTTGACGACGTCGACCTCCTCCTCGTTGAGCTCCATCCGACCGGCCTCGATCTTGGAGACGTCGAGGATGTCGTTGATCAGCTCCAACAGATGGATGGCGCACTGATAGATGTCGCGGACATAGTCCTTGTAGTTGGCGTTGCCGAGCGACCCGAAGGCCTCGCGCTGCATCAGCTCGGAAAAGCCGATGATCGCATTCAGCGGCGTGCGCAGCTCGTGGCTCATGGTGGCGAGGAACTCGCTTTTCGCGCGGTTGGCGCTTTCCGCCACCTTGCGCGAGCTTTCCAAGGCGGTTTCCCGCGCGCGCAGGTCGGTGATGTCCTGGGCGGTGCCGCGGAAGCCGCGGTGCGCTCCGCTTTCGGGCTCGAAGACCGGAACCCCACTGAAGCGGAACAGGCGGGCGCCGCCATCGGCATGGCGGAAACGCAGCTCGACATCGCGGAAGGGGCGGCGGGCATGGGGGTTGCTCAGCTCGTTCGGCAGGGCGGCACCCTCGCCGATCAAGTCGTTCAGATGGCGGCCGATCATCGCTCGCGGGTGGAAGCCGAGCGCCTCGGTCACCCGATTGGAGACGAAGATCAGGCGCAGCTCGCCATCGACCTCCCAGATCCAGTCGGAGACCAGACGGGCGACGTCGTCGAAGCGTTCCTGCGTCCGGCGAATCTCTTCGGCGATGGTCGAGTCCGGCGCGCTGGGTGACAGCAGCCCGGCGACGACGCCGACCTGACCGCTCTCATCGAGCAGCAGGAAGCACTTGGCGGTGTAGAGGTCCTGCTTGTCCTCCGGACCCATCGCCAGCAACAGCGGTGCTGCCTCCTGCCAGCGGCCCTCGGAGTCGCTACGACGTTGGCTTGCCTGTTGAACGACCTCGCTGACGAAGTGGAGGCGGGGGCTCTCGTCGCGGACGACGAGCCCGGCGTCGGTCATTGCCGGCAGCAAGGCTGCGAAGGCTTTGTTGGTGTGCAGAAGCCGGCCTGCGGCATCGGCCACGAAGGCGGGGCCTGCCTGTTCCAGCAAGTGGCCGCAAGCAGCCACGATCGTGTTGTAGCTTTCAAGCGACTTGACGGCAGAATTGGGCACCCTCAGCCCTTGCTCGGCAGCGCCGAGCGCGCCGACGTTTCTGTCGTGAACCTGAGGATATATTGGCACCTGGTCCCCCAGTACAAAGCCGGGCCTCTGTTATAGAAAAGTATAATAACGCAGTCTGTGTATAAATTGAAGCATTACGAGGCAACAGCAAGAGATTTTGTTTCCTCTATACGGTCCACCGCAGCGATGTAGTCTGGATCACTGCGCCAACGGGCGACCAGACTTTGCGCCGTGTCGCTCGCTGCCTCGTCGAACAGCTTCAAGACTCCGGCCAGTTCGCCGGGGTCGACGATCTGCTCGTCGCGCCGGCCGACGCGGCTCAAGAGGAAGACCGACGTGAAGGTCGGCTTGTCGATGCCGAGCGCTTTGCAGAGGATGGCCAAGGGCTGTCCGCCAGACTGATAGACTAATCTTTTCAAGGCACTTGCCGGAACGCCGCTCCATTCGCTGAGCATCGCTTCGAAGAGCTGGATCTCGCCTTGCCGCAAGACCTTCAGCAGCACCTCGGCGTTGAGGTGGCCCTTTTCGCGCATTTCGCGGGCCAGCTTCTGGGCGGCGTTCGAGCCTTTCTCGGCGTGGCGAACCTTCGCCATGTCCTTGGCGCCCTCCAGGGCGCACTCTTCGACCATCGGATCGAGCGCGCTCGGGTCGAGCCCGTAACCGTCGACCAGATGCTGACGCAAAGCGGCGCCGACCCAGAGGTACAGGCGCTTGGCCAGGGCATTCGGCAGATCGTGGCGCAGCACCAGGGGTTCCTGAAAGCTGTCGACTCGCTTCGACTGCTCGACCAGGTACTCCATGGTAACTTGGGAGATCTCGGCGCCGGCGTTCTCCAGCAAAGTGCGGACCACGTCGTCGCTGCCGCTCTCGACCAGCGCGTCGGAGACGGCCGCACTGATCTTGCGGCGACGGGCAATAGCCAGCTGGTGCTCGGTCGTGCGCTGATGGACGATCTCGATCAGGTCGCTGTCGCGCAGCAGATCGCTGCGCATAAGGACGGGCTTGGCGACGAGAATGTCGTCGCAGGCCAGTTCCTTCATGATATGGGGCGGAACGTTCTGGCTCTCGGCCAGCTGCTCGGCGAGGCGGGCGCGTACGTCGAGTTCGACCTCGCGCACCAGCTTCGTGAGGATGTCGCACATCAGCGCCCGTTCGCGCTCCGAAAGGACGCTGGCGCCATTGTTGAAGAGGTCGGCGATGATCTGGGCCAATTTCGAGCGGCTTTCGAGCGAGCGTTGGCGGGCCAGGGCAAGGAGGTAATCCAGCTCCGCCGGTCTGATGTCTGCAGCCTGTCGCATTCTCATTGCCCAGCTAAAACCTGGAATACCTTTCCAATGCTTTGGTTGAGGCTAAAGCCGCTGGCTTGAATTTTTTGTTAACTTTGCCGGTCATTTTCCCTTTACTTTTCAAGGGGGCTCCCGGACTTCAGGCACCGTCTTCGTTGCCCGCTTCCAACTTGGTCACGGCAGTGCGCCCCCTGCCCGGGCGATTGGACACGCTGCTTCTGAGCCGGTGGTGAGAAATGTCAGTGTGGCCAAGGGCAACAAGAACTGCCCGTCGCTCAAGGCTCTAGTCGGCTTCAAGGCCCTCGCGGCGGAGTTCGCTCGGCGTGCAGCCGAAGCGCGCCTTGAAGCTGCGGCAGAACTGGGCCTGGTCGCTGAACCCGCGATTATAGCAGATCTCCGCGATGGTCATCTTCTTGCTGGCTGTGCGCAGATCTTCGCGCGCGGCTTCCAGCCGCATGTCGCGAATCCACTGGCCCAAGGTCTGGTTGGTGTCGCGGAAAAGCTGATGCAGATAGCGCACCGAGATGCCGCACTCGTTGGCGATCATCTCGGTGTCGAGGTCGTTGCGGTGCAGGTTCTGCATCACGAAGCGCTCGGCCCGCGAAAGATGCGCGCTGCGCACCGACGAGGCGCCGGATGTCAGGGTGCGTTCGTCGGTATGGAGGGCGAGGGCCAGCAGGTCGGCGAGTTGTTGCCCGACCACCTCGCGCACCTCGTCGGTCATGGTGTCGTAGCGCTTCGGCAAGTGCTGCAGCATGTCGACGAACAGGCCGCCCGCGCCGTTGGTGGCGTTGAACTGCATGCCGCAATAGCGGTCGGGCGCGCGTAGCCGGCCTTCGAGCGCTGCGGTGCCGATCTTCATGACCCAAAGCTCCGCCGTTTGACTGTGGCTGAAGTCGTAGGGCTCGTAGCTGCGCTCCAGGATGAAGCTGCCCGGGCCCGCGCGCACCTCTCGGCCGCATTGCGCGAACTCCACGTCCGACACGGTCGGGATGGTGATCAGCAGCTCCTCGCTGTTTTCGCAGGTCAGGTGCTTCGGCAGGCGGCGATAGAGCAGAGCTTCCGAACGCAGCCGGGACAGCGAAACGCTGCCTAAGCGCCAGCCGGTGATCTCTCCGTTGAAGCTGTCGGGGTTCCTGAACTTGAGATCGAGCGGGAAGTAGGTTGCCGCGATGGTCTGATGCCAGTGCGTGCTGCGGCTCTCCGGCCTGATGCCCTTCGTTGTGATCACAGTTCTCAAGACCAGTCCTCCCGCGGGATAGCTTAGACCAGCCAGTGTGCAATGCAAACGAGGCGGCCCGATTGTGCACGCCTGATCAAAATAATGAGCGCTCAGCGCAAAGACCTGGGGCAGAGGTCCTGCAAGCCTGACAGCGTAGACGGCGAACTAGGCCGCGCAGGGAGGCATTACCGGCGAAACCACTGGGTTCGCGGACCGCTCTTCTTGCGCCTGGCAAGAGGAGCGGGACCATGTTGGACGAAGCACCGGCGCAAGCGACAAGAACAACCCCAGAGGTCGACCCGATTACTCTGTCGGTGGTGCGGGGTATTCTGGAGACCACCCAGCGCGAGATGACGCTGTCGCTCGAGAAGACCGCTCGCTCCAGCGTCTTCAATCTGGCCCACGACTATTCCACGGCCCTGTTCAACGCCAAGCCCGAGATGATCCTTCAGGGCCAGGATATTCCGATCCATCTCGGCTCGCTGATCCCGGCGATGAAAGCGGTGCAGGCCTACTTCGGCGACGACATTCATGAAGGCGACCTGATCCTGCACAACGACCCGGCCTACATGGGCAGTCATGGCATCGACGTCTGCATGTACAAGCCGGTCTTCTATCGCGGCGAGCTGGTCTACTGGACGGTCTGCAAGGGCCACCTGACCGATATCGGGGGCCCGGTGCCCGCCGGCTACAATCCGGACGCCAAGGAGATCTATGCCGAGTGCCTGCGGATTCCGCCGGTCAAGATCTGGGACCGCGGCCAGCCGCGTAACGACGTTCTCAACCTGATCCTCACCAACATGCGCGCCCGCAAGGATCAGGAGGGCGATTTCAACGCGCTGATCGGCGCCTGCCAGGTGGGCGAGCGCAACCTGATTCGCACGCTCGACAAGTATGGCCAGGAGCAGGTTGCGGCCTGCATCGAAGAGCTGCAATCCATGGCCGACCGGCAGATGCGATCGCTGATCCGCAGCGTGCCGGACGGCACCTACCACGGGACGGCCATCTGCGAGGACGCAGGCCACGGCTTCGGCGACCTGGAGATCAAGGCTACCGTCACCATCGACGACGACGCCTGCCACATCCGCATCGATAGCCCGCCGCAGATCCCCTACTTCATCAATTCCTACGAGGGCAATTCCTACTCCGGCGTCTACCTCGGCCTGATGATGTTCGCCCAGCTCCCTCCGCCCTACAACGAGGGGCTCTACCGCTGCGTCTCGGTCGACATGGGCCCCAAGGGCACCCTGTGCAACGCGCAGGAACCGGCGCCGCACATGAACTGCACCACCACGCCGATGGAGACTTTGACCGATGCGGTGCGCCTGGCCTTCGAGGAGGCCATGCCCTCGAAGGTCGCGGCCTCCTGGGGCCACGCCAACGGCCTGAACATCGCCGGTTGGGACAAGCGTCACGACGAGGAGTACGTGACCATGGTGCTGGCAACGATTATCTCCGGCGCCGGCGCCACGCCGTACCAGGACGGCTGGCACGCCTGCGGCCCGGAGTGCTGCTTCGGCGCTCTAACGTCGGGCGATGTCGAACTGCTGGAGTACTCCTATCCGATCATCATCCATCGCTATTCCCTGATGACGGACAGCGGCGGCGCGGGTCTCTACCGCGGCGGCTCCGGTACCGCCTGGGAGGTCGAGCCGCTGGACGACGAGATGACCTTCATCATGTTCGGCGAGGGTCGGCGCATTCCGGCGCTCGGCGCGTCCGGCGCCACCTCGAAGATGATCGACACCAAGGTCGGCCGCCTGGAACGCAAGATCGACGGCAAGTCCGAGATCGTCCGCGACAACATCATCGGCACCATCAAGCCGGGGCAGTCGGTCACCAACATGAACCCGGGTGGAGGCGGTTATGGCGATGCCATGAAACGTCCGATCGAGAAGGTGATCGAGGACGTCCGCAACGGCCTGGTCTCCGTCCAGGGAGCCAAGGAGGACTACGGCGTGGTGATCGCCGACGAGGCCTCCCTCAAGGTCGACCTCGCCTCGACCGAGGCCCTGCGCGCCAGCGCCGCCTGACCGCGATTTCCGAAGAAGAGCAGACCCATGCGCACCGACTACAGACTCGGCATCGATGCCGGCGGCACCTTCACCGACTTCGTCCTGGCCGAGAAAAGCGGCGAGACCCGGCTGTACAAGGCGCTCTCCACGCCGGCCGACCCGACCCTCGCAATCCGAAACGGACTGACGCTGATTTCCGAAGACCTCGGCGCCTCGATCGGCGAGATCATTTCCAAGTGCGATCTCTGCATCAACGGCACCACGGTGGGCCTGAACGCCCTGATCCAGCACAAGGGCGCCAAGACCGGACTGATCTGCACCAAGGGTCATGAGGATTCCATCGAGATCCGCAATGGCCACAAGGAAGACGGCTATCGCTACGACGCCGAGTACCCGCCGGCGGTCATGCTGGCGCCGCGCTACCTGCGCCGCGGGGTCGAGGAGCGTGTGCTCTCGACCGGAGAAGTCCGCACGCCCCTTAACGAGCAGCAGGTGCGCGAGGCCTGCGAGCATTTCCTGAGCGAGGGCGTCGAGTCGGTGGCGATCTCCTTCGTCTGGTCGGTGCTGCGGCCGGAGCACGAGCGCCGGGCCGCCGAGATCGTGCGCGAGATGATGCCCGATGCCATCGTCACCCTGGGCTCGTTGCTCTATCCACAAATCCGCGAATACACCCGCACATCGACGGCGATCACCAACGCCTATCTGGCGCCGATCCTGAAGAAGTACGTCACCTCCGTGGACTCCTACTTCCGAGAGCAGGGCGCCCAGTACCCGGTGCGCTATTTCCAGTCCAACGGCGGCCTGGCGATCGGCGAGGCCATGTCCGACCGCTCGGTCTACGCGATCAACTCCGGGCCGGCTTCGGCGCCGACGGCCGGCCTGCACGTCACCAGGCCCTTCGGCGACGAGAACGTGATCACCGTCGACATGGGCGGCACCTCCTTCGACATCACGCTGACCTATGGCGGGCAGTCGAACCTCAACAAGAACATCGATTTCCTGCGCTACCGCATCGGCGTACCGATGATCCAGGTCGAGACCCTGGGCGCCGGCGGCGGCTCGATCGGCTGGATCGACGACATGGGACTGCTGCAGATGGGGCCGCAGAGCGCGGGCTCGGATCCGGGGCCGGCTTGCTACAGCCAGGGCGGCACCGAGCCGACGACGACGGACGTCAACCTGGTGCTCGGCTACCTAAGCCCCGACGGTTTGGTCGGCGGGCGCCTGCCGCTCGACCGGCAGAAGGCGGAAGAGGCCATCCGGACCAAGATTGCCGAGCCTCTGGGCCTGAGCTTGGAGAAGGCGGCCTACGGCATGTTCACCATCGTCAACGCCAACATGGTCAACGGCATCCGCCGCGTCTCCATCGAGCGCGGCTACGACCCGCGCGACTTCGTGCTGGTCTGCGCAGGTGGCGCCACCGGCGCGCACATCACCGCGCTGGCCCGCGAAATGGGCATCAAGAAGATCCTGGTGAACAAGCTGGCCTCCGGCCTCTGCGCCTTCGGGCAGATCATCTCGGACGTTAAGTACAACTACATGGCCACCTGCCCGGTAAGGCTCGACAACGACGAGGCCGTCCAGCGTATCGGCGCGCTGTTCGAGGAAATCGAGGCGCAGGGTGTCGCCCATCTCAAGGCCGATGGCTTCGAGGAGGATCGGATCGAGATCCGCCGCAGCCTCGAGATGCGCTACGTCGGCCAAGTCCACGAATGCACGGTCGAGGTCGGCAACTTCGCAATCGATGCCGCCGGGATCGAGAAGCTGAAGGAGGCGTTCCACCGCCGCCACGAGCAGCTCTACACCTACGCGGAGCCGAACAGCATCGTCGAGGTGGTCAACCTGGAGAGCACCCTCTACGGGCTGGTCGACAAGCCGGCGGTGGCGAGCCTCGCCGCGGGCACGGACGTCGATGCGGCCATCAAGGGCAGCCGCAACGCGATCTTCTCGGCCGACGGCACGAGCCAGCGGGTTCCGGTCATCGATGGCGACAAGCTGGGCGCGGGCAGCGTGGTCACCGGCCCGGCGATCATCGAGGAGATCACGACCACCGTCGTGATCGAGCCCGGCTGGCAGGCCGAGCTGCACGAGAGAGGCTCCTACGTGCTGACGCCCGCCGAGACGGCCTAGGGATGAGTCAGCCGCGCCTCACCGCTGACGAGCGCTCCCACCTGCGCAGGTGGGGATGAACTGGACCCTCAGGGCCTCGTCCCCGAGGGTCGATGGCGCTGCCCAGTAGACGGCTTGCTGGGCCATAAGCATCTGTTACTGAAAAGATTTCGCATAAAGGTGGGCCGCATTTAGCGAAACGTTTAGCAATTGGCACTATCTTCGTACGGGAAGCTTGGGAACAAGGCTTCCAACGCCAACCATCGCTATTTCGCCCTTGCCCACCAATCCGCCCCAGTTCGACCTCGGCCGAAGCCTGACCAACGCGTTGCGCGCCCTGCAGCAGGGCCCGGCGCCCGCTGGTGCGGCAACCGGCCAGGCCTCCAGCGACAAGACGGCCGGCGGGAGCCAGCCACGGCCGGCCGAGAACACCGTCTTTCAGAAGCAGCTCAAGGCTGGCCAGGATGCCGGGCTGGACGGCCAGGTGCGGCCGCGCGGCACTTACGTCAATCTCTCGATCTAGAACGCTTTCCGACCCTATCGAACCATTCCGGCGGCACGCGCTCTCAGCCAATGCGCAGGTTCAGACCGCCGCAAATCGATTATCTGAGAAACCGCTGCTCCAGGTCCTTGATGTCGTCCATCTTCTGCAAGCGGAAAATCTCGGTGACGGGGGCGATCGTCTCTTCGACGCCGTGAAGGCCGCCGTCGGCCAGAACGCGAGCGAAGACCTCTTGCATGGCAGCGACCGACGCGCGGATGGCGTGGTTGCCCCAGATGACGATGCCGACTTTGCCGGTCGCAGCGATGCGGTCCACCGTCATCTGCGGGTAGGCTGTCGGCACCAGAACGAGTGGCACTAATCCATCCCAAGCGGCGATGAAGGCCTCGATCTCATCGGGTGTCTTCTGCTTCGAGTGAATCAGGATCATGTCCGCGCCGGCCTCGCAGTAGGCCTGCGCGCGCTTCAGCGCCTCCGCCTGCCCCAGGCCGGCGATCAGGGCCTCGACCCGGGCGATCACGCAGAAGTCGTCGCTGGAACGCGCGGCGCAGGCCGCCTCGATCTTGCCCTGGAACTCTTCGATGCGCAGCAGTTCCTGACGCCCTCCGGCGATGAGGCTCGTCATCTTGGGAAAGGACTTGTCCTCGATCACCACTGCCGCTGCGCCGGCGCGCTCGTATTCCGCAACGGCATGGGCGACGTTGACTGCGTTGCCGAAGCCGGTGTCGATGTCGGCGATGATCGGCAGGGCACTGGCGCGGGCGATGGCCCGCAGCATCTCGATATGCTGCGTCATGGTGATCAGGCTGACATCCGCTAGGCCATAGAGCGCCGAGAGCTCGAAGCCGGAGGCCCAAAGCGCATCGAAGCCAGCCTCCTCCGCCAGCTTGGCCGACAAGGGCGAATGCGTCGCCATCGCTTGAATGGGCGCGCTGCGCGATAGGGCCCGCGCAAGAGAGCCGCTAGAGTTCAAAGGGCACCTCCTCAAAGTCCTGCAGATTGCCGCCGTTTCGCGCGTGCTTTGCTCTAGCCGCCCTTTACGGATGTATGGAGGAGCTTCGTGCCTTTGCTCGAAGCCATGTGCTCTTCAGGCGGCGCTCGGTCCGTCACCAGAACATCGACCTCCTCGAAGTCGAGCACCCGGAAATCGCTGCGGGCGCGAAACTTGCTGTGGTCTGCCAGCACAGCAAGTCGTCCGGCGCGCCGTCTTAGGGTTCGGACCAGCCAGGCGTGCCACTCGGTTGGTTCCAGATAACCGTCCTTCGAGTCGATGGCCGCAACGCCGATGCAGGCCAAGTCGAACACCCGGCGTTCGAGCATCTCGATGGCTTCGGGTCCGATCAGAGTCCTGGCCCGGCTGCGCAGGTTGCCGCCCAGCAGGTAGACGTCCTGCTGCGCCTGCCGCGCGATGATCTCGGCGATCTCGATCGAGTTGGTGGTGAAGCGCCCAAGCGGACCGAATGACAGCTGCTCGGCCAGAGCGTTGGTTGTCGAGCCGCCGCCGATGTAGACCGTCATGCCCGGTTCGATCAGGTCGGCCGCCAGTTCGGCGATCTTCTGCTTCTCGGCCAGCTGGCGTGTGGCGCGGGCCTGCGTCGATTCGAGCGCCTGTGGCGCGGTCAGCACCGCGCCCCCGTGCACGCGCCGCAGCTTGCCTTGCTCTTCCAGCATCTGAAGGTCGCGGCGCACTGTCATCTCGGAGACCTGCAGCTGCTTGGCCAGCCGCGCGACACGCACGCTCGCGGTCTCGTCGAGGATTTCCAGGATCTTCTCGTGCCTCAGCATGTTCGGGCTCACCCCAGCCGTTCGAAGCGCGATCGTGCTGCCGGCCAGTGGCCGACCATCGCTTCGACATCACGGGATAACCCAGGATGCAGTCCACGCCAAGATCAAACATAAAAAACAAAACAAACAAAATCGCACATAAAACTGTCACGTCTCGGTGCTACTCCCCGCGACGGGCGGAACGGGGCATCCCGCCTCCATTCAGCTCTGACGCAGACAAGGGGAAAATAATGATCCGGACTAATGGCAAGGGCTTGCTCGGCGCCGGCCTCGCGGCCGTTGCGCTTTTGGCGACGAGCCCGCAGGACGCCGCGGCGGATGGACAGCGAGAGCTGACCGTCGCGGTCACCAATCTCTCGACCCATCTCGACCCCATGGGGTTCAACGCCAACGTCAACATGCGGGTTTCGCAGAACGTGCTGGAAACCCTCATCCGCTACGACTTCAAGAAAGGCACCTTCGGCCCCGGCTTGGCGACTGCTTGGAAGATGACCAGCCCGACGGTGATGGAGCTGACCCTCCGCGAGGGTGTGAAGTGCCATAACGGCGAGGATTTCACGGCCGAGGATGTGGCCGTGGCCTTCGGCCCCGAGCGCTTCCAGGGCGAGGGCGCGCCCGGCTATTCCGTCGCCAAGCAGTATCTCAGCATCATCAAGGACGTGCGCGCGGTGGGCACGCACAAGCTCGAGGTGGAGACGGCCGTTCCCGACCCGCTGCTCGAGACGCGCCTGGCCAACTGGATGAGCGAAGTGCCCTGCGCCGACGCCTACCGCGCGGCGGACGGCTGGGAAGCCTGGGGCCAGGCCGTGGTCGGCACCGGTCCCTACCGGGTCGCCGAGGTGCGCCCGGGCGAGTTTCATCGCTTCGAGCGCTTCGCGGACTACTACGGCGAAGCGGCGCCGCTCGACGCCTTTACGCTGACGGTGGTGCCGGAGATCGGCGCCCGTATCGCCGGCCTTCTGACGGGCGAGTTCGATATCGTCACCGAGATCTCACCGGACCAGTTCGACGCCATTTCGAACAACCCGAACAGCGAGGTCGTCGGCGGCCCGATCCGCAACATTCGCGTCGTGCTCTTCGACACGCGCCATCCGGTGCTGTCGGACCCGCGGGTTCGGCAGGCAATGAAGTACGCGATCGACCGCGATCTGATCGTCGAATCGATCTTCGAAGGCCGGACCAAGGTGCCAAACGGTTTTCAGATGGCTGCCTTCGGCAAGATGTATGTCGAGGACTTCAAGGGTGTGTCGTTCGATCCGGACAAGGCACGCCGTCTGCTCGCCGAAGCGGGCTACGACGGTGAGGAGATCTCCTACCGCTACTTGACCGACTACTACACCGGCGAGGTCACCACGGCGCAGATCCTGCAGCAGATGTGGCGCGACGTCGGTCTCAACGTGACCCTGGAGCTCAAGGAGAACTGGGACCAGATCACAAACGCGAAGACCGATGCTGGCCGCGCGGTCGCGAATGACTCCGCCAATGCCGTCTACCCGGACCCGATCAGCCAGCTCTACCGCATCTACGGCCCGAACGGCTACGTCCAGAAGCGCGGTTACTGGCAGAACGCGGCTTTCAACGAAGCCAGCGATATGCTCTACGCCAGCACCGAGCCGAAAGCGCGCCGCGCGGCCTTCGAGACCATGCTGGAACTCTACGAGGCTGACCCGCCGGGAACCTATCTCTACGTGCTGCCGATGTTCTACGGCAAGCGGACGGGCGTTGACTGGGCACCGACGGACACGCCGTTCATGGACTTCCGCGCCGGCAACGTAAGCCTGGCCACGAACTAGACCCACGCGCAGGCAAGGTGGCTGCAGGCGGGCCAAGCGCCCGCCTGCAGCAGTTTTCACAATCGCTTGATAACACGGGCGTCATGCCTCTGCTCGACATCCAGGACCTGCGGGTCTCCTTCGATACGGCGGCGGGCCCGGCCCAGGCCGTGCGCGGCGTCGACCTGACCCTGGCGCGGGGCGAGATCCTCGGCGTGGTGGGAGAGAGCGGCTCCGGCAAGTCGGCGCTCTTTCTCGCGGTCCTCGGCTTGGCCGGCGCTCGCGCCCGCGTATCCGGCCAGGCCTTCTTCGACGGCGCCGATCTCATCGACCTGTCCGACCGTGCCTTGAGCCGCCTGCGCGGCCGCCGGCTCTCGATGGTGTTTCAGGACCCGGCCTCCTCCCTTAATCCGGTGCGCAGCATTGGCCATCAGCTCAAGGAAGCCATTCGACTCAACGCCGGCGGTCTGTCGCACGGGGAGCGCCCGACGCCCGAAGCCCTGTTGGCCGAGGTCGGGCTGTCCGATCCGCAGCGTCAGCTACGCGCTTATCCTCACGAGCTTTCCGGCGGTCAGAACCAGCGGGCGATGATCGCAATGATGCTGGCTGGCAACCCCGATCTGCTGATCGCCGACGAGCCGACGACGGCTCTCGACGTCACGGTGCAGGCGCAGATCCTCGACCTCTTGCAGGACATAAGCCGGGCGCGGGGTATGAGCGTTGTGCTGATCAGCCACGATCTCGGTGTCGTGGCGCAGATCTGCGACCGTATCGCGGTGATGTACGGCGGCATGATCGTCGAGTCCGGGCCGGTCGAGCAGGTCTTCGACGCGCCGGCGCATCCCTATATGCGCGGTCTGATGGCGGCGCGGCCCAACGGTGCCGGCCGGCTGCAACCCATCGGCGGCACCGTGCCCTCGCCGTTCGACAGCGCGCCTGGCTGTGCCTTTGCGCCGCGCTGTGCCCGTCGCTCCGCGCGCTGCAGCAGGGAGGTTCCTCCGGCTGTCGGGGGGCAGCGCTGGTGGCGCTGCTTTCATCCCGCCCTCGACGCAGCGGACGCTAAGCCGCTTGAAGAGGCTGCCCGGTTGTGACGGAGGTCGGATTGCTTGAACTGCGCGGACTTCGCTGTCGCTTCGCAAGCCGCGGCATTCCGCTGATCGCGCCCGGGACAACGGTCCATGCCGTCGACGGGGTCGATCTGACCCTCGCGCCGGGGGAGATCCTCGGTCTGGTCGGCGAAAGCGGCTGCGGCAAGTCGACCCTCGCCAAGGCGCTGATGGGTCTGGGCGACTATCAGGCGGAGACAATGCGCTTTGCCGGCCAGGACATCCGGGCGCCGCTCGACCGCCGTCCCCGCGACCTGCTGCGGCGTATCCAGTATGTCTTTCAGGACCCGCTGGATGCGCTCGATCCGCGCCGTTCGGTGCTCTATCAGGTTGCCGAGCCGCTGCTTATCCATGGCCTGGCGTCCGGCGCCGAAAGAGAGGCGCGGGCACGGGCTGCCTTGCGCGACGTCAACCTCGGCGCGGATATCGAGGTCAAGTTTCCGCATCAGCTCTCCGGCGGGCAGCGCCAGCGGGTCGTCATTGCGCGGGCGCTGGTTCTCGCGCCCGAAGTCCTGATCTGCGACGAGCCGGTCTCGGCGCTCGACGTGTCGATCCAAGCCCAAGTGGTCAACCTGCTGCGCGATCTGCGGGACCGGCGCGGTCTGACCATCCTTTTCATCAGCCACGACCTGGGACTGGTCCGCCATCTCTGCGATCGGGTGGCTGTGATGTATCTCGGTCGGATCTGCGAAACCGGGCCCATCGAGCCGCTGTTCGAACGGCCCAGGCACCCCTACACCCAGGCCCTTGTTGCCGCCATCCCGCCGCCCCACCCGCGCCTGCGCAAGCCGCTCAAGCGGCTGATCGGCGAGCCGCCGCGCCCCGGTAGCCCGCCACCGGGCTGCCGTTTCCATCCGCGCTGCCCGCTTTGCGAAGCGGCGTGCCGCACGGAACCGCCCGCGCTCCTGCCGATCGTCGGGGCGCAACACGATGGGGCGCAACAGTCCGTGGCCTGCCATGTGGCGCGGCGTGGCGAGGCGCTGCCATGCTAGTGTTCGCTTTGCGCAAGGTCTTCCGCGCCCTGCTCACGGTGATGCTGCTCGTCACCTTCACCTTCTTCATTCTGCGGCTGACCGGCGACCCGGCCACGTCCATGGTGGGCTTGGATGTGCCGCCGGAAGCGCGCGAGGCATTCCGAGTGAAGTGGGGTCTCGACCGGCCGCTGTGGACGCAATACCTCATTTACCTGGAGCAGCTGGCCCAGGGGGACTTCGGCCGCTCCTTCGTCGGTGCCAGGCCGGCCTGGGATGTGGTAGCCGAGCGTCTGCCCAAGACTCTGTCGCTGATGGGGGCCACCACGCTGGTCACGCTGCTCATCGGCATTCCGCTCGGCGTGATCGCGGCCGTGCGCCGCGGCACCTGGGTCGACCGGCTCGCCATCGGCGTCTCGGTGGCCGGGCTCAGCCTGCCCAACTTCGTCGTGGGGATCCTGCTCATCCTGCTGTTCGGCGTCGGGCTGATGTGGCTCCCCACCACCGGCAGCGACACCGCTTGGCATTTCATCCTGCCGGTCGTGACGATGGCGACCAGCGAAGCCGCGGTCTTCGCGCGCTTTGCCCGGTCCGCCATGCTCGACGTGCTCAACCAGCCTTACATGCGCACCGCCGCCGCCAAGGGCCGAGATCGGGCCAGCGCGGTTGTTTGGCATGCGCTGCCCAATGCGGCGATCCCTCTGGTCACCGTTGTTGCGCTTTATCTCGGGCGTCTCATCGTCGGTGCGGTCGTCACCGAGAACGTCTTCGCCTGGCCGGGGGTCGGCAGCCTGCTGGTGCTGTCGGTCGAGCACCGGGATCTGGCGGTGGTTCAGACCATCGTCATCCTGGTCGGGATCACCATGGTTGCCGCCAATCTCACCGTCGACATCGCCTATCGCTGGCTCGACCCGCGCACGGCGCGGCGTGAAGGGGCCGGCTGATGGCGCGACTGGCCGGCTTGCCTCTTTCGGTCCGCCTGTCCGGCGTCTGGGTCCTTGCCATGCTTGCCGTGGCCATCCTGGCCGATTGGATAGCGCCCTACGACTATGCCGCCATCGACCTGCGCAATCGCCTGACGCCGCCGATCTGGATGACGGGCGGGACCTGGCTGCATCCGCTGGGCACCGACGACCTGGGCCGCGACGTCCTCTCCCGCATCATCTACTCCGTGCGCACCAGCCTGGCGGTCGCTCTGTTGGGCACTATCATCGGGGCTGCGCTGGGGACTTCGCTCGGCTTTCTGGCGGCGCGCTTTCGCGGCTGGGTCGACGACCTGGTGACCATGGCCATCGATTTTCAGGCGGCCTTGCCCTTCCTCATCCTGGCGCTGGCCGCCCTGGCCTTCCTCGGCAACAGCCTCGTTCTCTTCGTCGCCATCATGGGCGTCTACGGCTGGGAGCGTTATGCCCGCATCGTGCGCGGCATGGCTTTCGCCGCTCAGGCGCAGGGCTATGCCATTGCCCTGAGGACACTCGGCGCTTCGTCGGCGCGGGTCTACTTCGCCCACATCCTGCCGAATATCGCCAGCGCCATCATCGTCAACATGACGCTCAACTTCCCGGAAACGGTGCTGCTGGAAACCTCGCTGTCCTTTCTGGGCCTTGGCATTCAGCCGCCGATGACGAGCCTCGGCAACATGGTCGGCTTCGGGCGGGACTATCTTCTCTCGGCCTGGTGGATCGCCGTCTGCCCGGCTGTCGTCATCTTCGTCACCACGCTGGCCTTCAGCCTTCTCGGCGACTGGCTGCGCGACTATCTCGACCCGGCCTTGCGAGGGAGCTGAGTGGCCATGAACCGTGTTATCCTGATCGGCCTCGACGGTTTCCGCCCCGAGATGATGAGCGAGGCGCTGACCCCCAACCTTGTCGCGCTGGCGGCGGAGGGGGTGCGTTGCACGCATCACCGCGCGCACTTTCCCAGCGAGACCTACGTCAATGTCGCCTCGATCCTGACCGGTGTGTCGCCAGGCGCCCATGGCATCGTCGCCAACAAGTTCTTCGACGCCAATGTCGACCGCAGCGAGCCCTGGGCCGGCAACCGGATCGCCATGATCGAGGCCGGGATGGCCGCCTACCACGGCGGGCTGATCACGGCGCCGACACTCGGTGACCGCCTGGCTCGTACCGGCAAGCGCCTTTGGGTTTTCAGCGGCAACTCCCCCGGCAGCGCCAGGTTGAAGCACCCGCGCGTGGCGGACTGTCCTGGCCACTTGGTGATCGTGGGGCAGCGCATCGAGGTGTCGCGACCAAAGAAATGGGCGAAGGAGCTGGCCGCGCATCTCGGCCGGCCTCCCAGACCGGTGGTCCATGGCGAGACCTTCGGTGTCCAGCGTTACCTAACCGACGCCTTTCTGTCTCTCGCATCCCAGGAAGCACTGCCAGAGGCCGTCGTGCTCTGGTATGGCGAGCCGGACCACAGCTATCACAGCTTCGGTCTCGGCGCCGAGCCGACGCTGGCCGCGATTCGAGCCGTCGACGGAGAGCTTTGCCGCGTGATCGACTGGTGGCGGGCGCATCCCGAGCAGGATCGGATCCAGCTGATCGTCACCTCAGATCATGGCCACATCACCCAAACCCAGCCAGTCGATACGGCCGGCATTCTCATCCAAGCCGGATTTCGTGTCGGCAGATACCTGGATGACGATGCGGAGCTTGCGCTGATTCCCGGCTATGCCGGCAACATCCTTTTGCACCAGGACGATCCGGGTTTGCGGCGCGCGGTTGTGGACGCTCTGATGGCCCACCCCGACACAGGCCTGGTTTTCACGTCCGGTGGCGACGGGGTGGAGGGCGCGGTGCCGGGCACCTTCGATCGCCGCCTCGTTCTGTCGGACCATGCCCGCAGCCCGGACATCACCTTTACGCTCAGGGCCGACGATGCGCAGGACTGCTATGGCTTTACCGGAACCTGTCGCTACGACAACGACCTGCCGGCCGGAGTCGGCTATCACGGCGGACTCCACCCGGCCGAGATGGCGCCGCTGCTGATCATGGCCGGCAGTGCTTTCGCCAACGGGCGGGCGACGGACGCACCAAGCTCCGTGATGGATGTTCTGCCGACCATTGTCTCGCTCTTGGGAGAAGAGGGAGAGGGCCTCGAAGGGCGCGTGCTGGCGGAAGCCTTCGCCGAGGGCGCAGCGGATGCGGAAAAGACCGCTCAGACGCTGAGCGCCGGCTCTGGCGGCTACGCGCAGGAGCTTGCCTTCACCCACTGGGGGTCGCGGCGATACCTCGATCACGGCAAGCGGACCGAATGACGCTGACAAAGCGCCTTGGCGGGGGCGGACCGGCGCAATAGGCTGTTTGGCGATGACCGAGCCGAGCAGCCCCCCACCGCCCCAGTTCAATCGTCAGGTGCCCGAGGGCGACGATCGGGAACGGCTGGTCTGCGGCAGCTGTGGCTTCATCAACTACGAGAACCCCAAGATCGTCGTCGGCAGCGTCGCTTGCTGGGACGACCGCATTCTGCTTTGCCGCCGGGCGATCGAGCCGCGCAAAGGCTACTGGACCCTGCCGGCCGGCTATCTGGAGCAGCACGAGGAGACCGAGGCCGGTGCCCTGCGCGAAGCCTGGGAGGAAGCGCGCGCCAAGCTGGAGATTGACCAGCTCCTGGCCGTCTATGCCATCAAGCGTCTCAGCCAGGTGCAGCTGATCTACCGCGCCCGCCTGGTGACCCCCGAGGTCTCGGCCGGCCCGGAGAGCGCCGAGGTCGGCCTCTTCCGCTGGGACGAGATCCCCTGGGACGATATCGCCTTTCCCTCGGTCCACTGGTCGCTGGGTCATTACAAAGAGAGCCTCGGCCTGACCGCGTTCGCGCCCTTCGGCAATCCTGACGGCAAGACCGGTGCCATGGGCGAGGTCAGCGCTGCCCGCAGCGAAGGGCTGTAAGGGTTTTGTCGCCTAGGCGATAGGAACTTCTCTTCTCGCCCGTCGGTTTTCCCAATTGTTGTCACCCCGGACGCGTCAGCGATCCGGGGTCCAGCCACAAGCGCAGACCGTGCCTACCGCTGGATCCTCGGGCCTTCGCCGCGCCGTAGGGCTTCGGCCCCGCAGGCGGGTCGCCCCGCTGCGCGGCGCGCCCAAGGATGACGTCGTAGAGAAACCCGCAGGCGGCACCACACAACATGTCGTCACCCCGGCCCTTAGGCGAGCCCGGGACTGCTTGCAGTCCCGGCGTGCGAGACTTGGCAGCCGGGGTCCAGAAACAAGCTCGGACCTTGCCTACCGATAGATGGCTCCCGGCTCGCGGGCTTCGCCCTTGGCCGGGATGACGGTTCGTGGAAACGCCTCAGACGTCTCAGGCCTCGCCGCTTCGCGGCTTGCCCAAGGATGACATTCCGAAAGGGGCCGCGGACGTCACCGCACCACAGGCCGTCACCCCGGCCTTGAGCCGGGGTCCATTCAGCGGCCCACGCGGACTGTGGTCGTCGAGCACGGTCGTGGCGGCTACCCGGCTTTTCGTTCCATTGGCTGCGCGTGGTCGGACCATGCCTTCGGCAACTCGCTACGCGAGCCCGGACACGCGGGCTTCGCCCTTGGCCGGGATGACAGTCGGTGGAGAGGTTCTAAACGTCTAGTAAGCTGTCAGCGAAGTCCTGGGCGTTGAAGGGGCGCAGGTCCTCGACGCCCTCGCCGATGCCGATGGCATAGACCGGTAGGCCGAACTTCTCGGCGAGCGCCACCAGCACGCCGCCGCGGGCCGAGCCGTCGAGCTTGGTCAGCACCAGGCCGGTGACGTCGACCATCTCCTTGAAGGTGGCCACCTGCTGGATGGCGTTCTGCCCGGTGGTGGCGTCGAGCACCAGCAGCACCTCGTGCGGGGCGCTGGGGTCGATCTTCTTGATGACGCGGGAGATCTTCTGCAGCTCCGCCATCAAGCCTTCCTTGTTGTGCAGACGGCCGGCGGTGTCGATCAGCAGCAGCTCCCGCTTCTCCTCCTGCGCCTGCTTCAGCGCATCGAAGGCGAGACCGGCGGCATCGGCGCCGCTGTCTCGGGCGATGACCGGCGCGTCGACCCGCTCGCCCCAGATCTGCAGCTGCTCGATGGCTGCGGCGCGGAAAGTGTCGCCGGCGGCCAGCATGACCGTGCCGCCCGCATCCGTGTAGGCCTTGGCCAGCTTGCCGATGGTGGTGGTCTTGCCGCTGCCGTTGACGCCGACCACAAGAATCACGTGCGGGGTGTGGCTGTCGTCGACGTCCAGCGGCTCGGCCACCGGCTCCAGGATCTTGGCGATCTCCCCGGACAAGGCGCGGCGCACATCCTCGGCGCTCACATCCCGGTCGAAGCTGGTCTTGGCCAGGCTGGCGGAGAGCTTGCCGGCGGTGCTGACGCCGAGATCGGCCGAAATCAGCAGCTCCTCCAGCTCTTCCAGGGCTTCGTCGTCGAGCCGCCGGCCGGTGAAGATGCCGGCGATGCCGCCCGTCAGCTTGTCGGACGAGCGGGCGAGGCCGGACCTGAGACGCTTCAGCCAGGAGTCGCTCACAGGGCCTCGGCGATAAGCTGGGTGTTCTCCCGCCCCGTGATCCGGGCAGCCACGAGGTCGCCAACGCTGGCTGTGCTCTCTTGCAAGCGGACCTCGGCGAAATGGCGGCTGTGGCCGAAGCCGGGCTTCTCGACCAGCACCTCGGTTTCCCTTCCGCACTGGCGGTCGAGGAAGCGTTGCTGCGCCGCGTCGCCGGCCTCGCGCAGGCGCTGCGCCCGTTGCTTCCGTTCGGCCTTAGGCACCGGCGGCATGCGGGTCGCCGGCGTGCCGGCCCGCTCCGAATAGGGGAAGACGTGCAGGTAAGTCAGGTCGCAGTCCTCGACCAGGGCCAGGCTGTTCGCGAACATGCCCTCATCCTCGGTCGGGAAGCCGGCGATCAGGTCGGCGCCGAAAACCACGTCCGGGCGGGCCTGGCGCGCGCGCTCGCAGGTGGCGATGGCGTCCGCGCGCAGATGGCGGCGCTTCATGCGCTTCAGGATCATGTCGTCGCCGGCCTGCAGCGAAAGGTGCAGGTGCGGCATCAGCCGCGGCTCCTCGGCCAGCAGGCGGAAGAGGTCCTCGTCGATCTCGACCGGGTCGAGGGAGGAGAGGCGCAAGCGCGGCAGCTCCGGCACCAGGGCGAGCAGACGCCGCGCCAGCTGGCCGAGTCGCGGCTGGCCGGGCAGGTCGCTGCCGTAGGAGGTGATGTCGACGCCGCTCAGCACCACCTCGCGGGTGCCCTGGCTGACCAGGTGGCGGACCTGGCGCACCACCTCGCCGATGGGGACGGAGCGGGAGTTGCCGCGGCCGAAGGGAATGATGCAGAAGGTGCAGCGGTGGTCGCAGCCCTGCTGGACCTGCAGGAAGGCGCGGACGCGGCCTTCGAAGCCGTCGATCAGGTGACCGGCCGTTTCCCGTACGCTCATGATGTCGTTGACAGCCACCGCCGGGTGGGCACCCGGTGCGAAGGCGGCCGGGGTCAGCTTCTCCTCGTTGCCGACCACCCGGTCGACCTCGGGCATGGCGGCATAGCGCTGTGGGTCGATCTGCGCGGCACAGCCGGTGACGATGATCTCGGCCTCCGGCCGCGCGCGCCGGGCCTTGCGGATGGCTTGGCGCAGCTGCCGCTCGGCCTCCGCCGTGACGGCGCAGGAATTGAGGATGACGGCGTCCTGCAGGCCTTGGGCCTGGGCATGGCCGCGCATCACCTCCGACTCATAGGCATTGAGCCGGCAGCCGAAGGTGACGATCTCCACCGCCTGCCCCTCGGACCTCTGATCGTCCGGATTATGTCGCGCCGTTGCCCTCATGGGGCGCGTTATATGGGCGCTGATAGGCCGAAGTCCAGCGAGGGAAGACGGCACAACCTTTGCCGCTGTCACAGCCAGGTCACGGCGAGTCGCGGATCTGCCATATTCAATCCCCTAATGGACGCTCGGTTATTGGGTGGTTTGAACAGAGGAGCCTGCTTTATGACGAGCCTTTCGATTCCCGTACGCGCACTGAAACTGCCGTTCGCCGCCGTGGTCATCCTTGGCCTCGCCGGCTGCTCAGGCTTGAGCGACACCGAGCAGCGCGTGCTGTCCGGCGGCGCGATCGGCGCGACGGTGGGAACCGTGGGCACGGCCCTGACCGGTGGCTGCGTTGCCTGTGGTGCGGCCATCGGCGGCGCGGTGGGTGCCGCGACCGGCTTCGTCGTCGACCGCCTGGAGAACGATCGTTAAAGCCCCCGAGACGGGCCCAACGGCTCACGTCTGTGTCATCACGGCATCGTTCCGCGGCGTGGGCCCTGGTCCAACGGCCTCATCGCTATAGTTCCCGTTGCAGACGAAGCTTCAATCACACGGAGTCTTTCGATGAGCGCCAAACTTGCGGCGGTTCTCTTCTCCGCGCTGCTGGCCCTGTCGGCCTGCGCCAGCACCGGCGGCCAGAACAGCGACGCGGATCCCAACGCCGAAAGCAAGCCCTTCGACCACGAGTTGGACGTGCGCGGCGGGGGCGGTTGACCCTGGCTTAATCCCGGTAGGCCGATTAGGTTATCGGCATGCCGGAAAACCTCTATCAGGACTTTCTCAGCACGCTGGAGACGGCGCGCGAGTCACTGCAGACCGACACGCCGCCGATGCGCGTGGTCTCCGACTACACCCCTGCCGGCGACCAGCCGCAGGCCATCGTAGAGCTGACCGAAGGCGTCGCGCGCGGCGACCGCGATCAAGTGCTGCTCGGCGTCACCGGCTCCGGCAAGACCTTCACCATCGCCCAGGTTGCGCAGAACCTGCAGCGGCCGACCCTGGTGCTGGCGCCGAACAAGACCCTGGCGGCGCAGCTCTATGCCGAGATGAAGGGTTTCTTCCCCGACAACGCGGTGGAGTACTTCGTCTCCTACTACGACTACTACCAGCCCGAGGCCTATGTGCCGCGCAGCGACACCTACGTGGAGAAGGAGTCGACGCGCAACGAGCAGATCGACCGCATGCGCCACTCGGCGACCCGCGCGCTCTTCGAGCGCCGCGACGTCATCATCGTTGCCTCGGTGTCCTGCATCTACGGCATCGGCTCGCCCGAAACCTACGCCAACATGGTGCTGACCCTGCGCACCGGGCAGAGCATCCCGCAGAAGGCGCTGCTGCGCGCGCTGACCGAGCTGCAGTACCGGCGCAATGACACGGATTTCCAGCGCGGCACCTTCCGGGTGCGCGGCGACGTCATCGAGATCTTCCCGGCCCACTACGAGGATCGGGCCTGGCGCCTCTCGCTGTTCGGCGACGACATCGAGTCGATCCACGAGGTCGATTCCCTGACCGGCGAGAAGACCGATACGCTGGAAGCGGTGAAGGTTTACGCCAACAGCCACTACGTCACGCCGCGGCCGACGCTGGTGCAGGCCATCGAGCAGATCAAGCGGGACCTCAAGCTGCGCCTGGAGGAGTTCACCGCCGCCGGCAAGTACCTGGAGGCGGAGCGTCTGGAGCAGCGCACCACCTTCGATCTCGAGATGATGGAAGCCACCGGCGCCTGCGCCGGCATCGAGAACTACTCCCGCTACCTCTCCGGCCGGCAGCCGGGCGAGCCGCCGCCGACGCTCTTCGAGTACCTGCCGGAAGACGCGCTGCTGGTGGTGGACGAGAGCCACGTCACGGTTCCGCAGCTCAACGGCATGTACAAGGGCGACTACAGCCGCAAATCGACCCTCTCCGAATACGGCTTCCGTTTGCCGTCCTGCACCGACAACCGGCCGCTCAAGTTCGAGGAGTGGGACATCATGCGCCCGCCCACGCTCTTCGTCTCGGCCACACCGGGCAAGTGGGAGATGGCGCGCAGCGGCGGCGTCTTCGTCGAGCAGGTCATCCGCCCGACGGGCCTGATCGACCCGGTCTGCATCGTGCGCCCGACCGAGCACCAGGTCGACGACCTGATCGCCGAGTGCAAGGAGGTGGCCTCCAAGGGCCAGCGCGTGCTGGTCACCACCCTGACCAAGCGCATGGCGGAAGACCTGACCGAATACCTGCACGAGGCTGGGGTGCGCGTGCGCTACATCCACTCGGACGTGGACACTCTGGAGCGGATCGAGATCATTCGCGACCTGCGGCTGGGTGTGTTCGACGTGCTGGTCGGCATCAACCTGCTGCGCGAGGGTCTCGACATCCCCGAGTGCGCCCTGGTCTGCATTCTCGATGCCGACAAGGAAGGCTACCTGCGCAGCGAGACCTCGCTGGTGCAGACCATCGGCCGTGCCGCGCGCAACGTAGAAGGCCGGGTCCTCCTCTACGCCGACAATATGACCGACAGTTTGACGGCAGCCCTGCGGGAGACCGAGCGTCGCCGGGCCAAGCAGTCCGCCTATAACGAAGAGCACGGCATTACGCCGGAGAGCGTGAAAAAGGACATCGCCGACATCCTGCAGAGCGTCTACGAGCGCGATCACGTCACGGTCGACACCGGCGAAGCCGGCGCGACGCATCTGGTCGGTCACAACCTGCGCGCCGTGATCGACGATCTGGAGGCCCGCATGAAGGCGGCAGCCGCGGACCTGGAGTTCGAGGAGGCGGCCCGCCTGCGCGACGAGATCAAGCGCCTGGAAGAGGCCGAGCTTTCGGCCTCGGGCAGCATCGACCTCAAGGACCTGGCGTACGAAAAGGGCTCCGGCCTCTTCGACGGCCGCACCTCCATCCGCGATCGCATGAGCAGCAAGGGTGCGCCAGGCGAAGGCAAGGTCACCGACATCGAAGCGGCCCGCGCCAACGCCCGCGCCGGATTGGGCGGGCGCAGCCGCGCCAAGAAGTCCCGCCGGCGCCGCGGGCCGTGATCCAAACGCTCTAAGAGACGGATAGGGCGAGAGGCGGCAGTGGCCGGAGCGGCAGGGGTCTTACGCCCCAGGCGCGTGCCTATCCGCAAGCGCTTTCCTGTGAGGGGCGGGCTTCGCTTTTCCAAGGATCGTATGCGGTCGCCACAGGGCGAAGGTCCATGCTGCGACAATGGCGAGCGTAAGGCCGATCCAGCCTATAATCACGGCTCTGACGCCGGGTGCCAGTGTTGGAAGGTGCCTCTCGCCGTCGATGAGGGGGCCCATGAACTCGCGCGCACCATGCAGGCCGAAAGGCACGGACGCGGCGAGCACAGCTATCGATACGGTACAGGCAGCCATCGTGCCCGGCCACCGCGTTCGTGAGCGCCCGCTCGCTTCGCGGGCCAAGCGATGCGCATGCAGCCAGGTACCGGTGAGAATGAGAGCGCTCAGGATTATGCCGAAAACGAACCAGATGAGCTTGCTGGAAAGTCCGCCGAAATCGCCGAAATGCAACGGATCGGCCGTGTCCGACCAGCGCCAATAGAGCGGCAAGTCGGACGCTCGCTGATCATAAAGCACCTCGCCGTTGCGCACATCCAGATGGAGCTGATTGGCGCGGTCCCGGACGAGCAGGTGGCCGGCCTGGCCGTCCAGGTAGAGGCTGTCTCCGCGCGGCCTGACAGTGCGGATTTCAAGGTCCGGCCGCGCGTCCTGCGCCTTGGCAATGAGGGTATCCAGCGGCATTGCAGGTAAGCCGGTATCCGAACGGGGCTGCGGAAGCGGGCGGACGGCGGCCTCTGTCGTACCGGCGAATGCGATGATTCCGTCGAAGTAATCGTAACGTATCCGTTCGATGCCGTACCAGATGCCCGTCACCACCATCACGACAACGAACCAGAGGCTCCAGAGCCCGGCGATTTTGTGGAGCTCGCTCCAGAACACCCGGCCGCTGCCCCACTTGAAGCGGAAGAAGCGCTGCCACCAGCGCCGATAGAACACCAGTGCCGCAATCATGGAGACGGCCATGGTCACCGCGAAGGCGGCCACGAGCAGCGTCCCCCAACTCGTCGGAAAGAACAGAGACCTGTGATAGTTGCGGAAGAACCGCGCAATGTTCAACTGGCTCCAGGCGCCCTGAACCTGGCCGCTGTAAGGGTCGACATAGACCCGAACGCCGCGTTGGTGAGGCAGGTTGACCAGAACCTCCGCCGACGAGCGCGTATACAAGGGAGCGCGCAGCGAAACGACTCTCGCATCGGGCAGGGCGGCCGTTACCGAAGCCAGTATCTCGCCCCAGCTCACCTGTTCGGCCGTCGGGGTGGAGCGCGCTTCCGGCGTGACCAGCCAGTCAAGCTCGTGGGAGAGGGTTGCGAAGGTGCCGCTCCAACAGACGACAAACAGCAGCAGGCCCGTGATTACGCCCGTGAAACTGTGGACACGAAACCACCTTCTGGTCGTCGTTGCCCCACGGCTGCCTTTCGACGGTGCCATCGAAACCGTGGCTTAAAACCTGAGGGACAGGGTTCCGAGGACCGTCAACGGCGCACCGGGGTAAATCTCGTTCCGGCTGCGCGAGGCCTCGATGTAGTCGACGTCGAAGAGGTTCTGAATATTGAGCGAGGCTTCGATATGCTCGTTGTAGCTGTAGAACACGGTGGCGTCCGTACGGACATAGCCGTCGACCTTGAAGGTGTTGGCCAGATCGCCATCGCGCTGGCCGACGGCGAAGAGGCCTGCACCGAAGCCAAGCCCCTTGAAATCACCCTGCTGGATTTCGAAGGTCGACCAGATACTGCCGCTGAAATCCGGAACGTCGTTGATCCGGTTGCCCGGCTCGAACCGGTTGTCCTCCGTGATCTCCGCGTCGATGTAGGCGCCGGACGCAATCACCCGCCAGCCGGGCAGAATCTCGCCGGCGATATCGAGTTCGACACCGCGGCTGCGCTGCTCTCCGGTCTGTACCGAGAAACCCGGGTTGTCCGGGTCGGCGGTCAACACGTCCTGGCGCGTCAGCTCGAAGGCGGCCAGCGTTGCCGAAAGCCGGTTGTCCATGAACTCGGCTTTGATGCCCGCTTCGATCTGTTTGCCGGTCTCGGGCTTGAAGGGGCTGCCGTCGAAGGTCGTGCCCACCACCGGTTCGAAGGACTCGCCATAGCCTGCGAAAAGCGAAACGCTTTGGATCGGCTTGTAGACGAGACCGACCCTCGGGGTGAAATCCTGCTCGGACGGATTGGTTTCCGAACCGCTGAGCTCGCTGCGAAAATCCGCATAGTCGAAGCGCCCGCCAACCAGGAGCTGCCAGTGTTCGCCGATGGAGATTTGGTCCTGCACATAGAAACCGGCGACATGAATGCGATAGTCGTTGATGATCGCCGGGCCTAGCGGGCCCGGTTGCGCGCCGTAGATCGGATCGAAAATGTCGATTGGCGCCAGGGGGCCCGTAGCGAACTTGACCCTGCGCTCGGCGCGGGTGGCCTCGGCGCCTATCAGCAGTTTATGATCCAAAAAGCCGGTTGCGAACTCGCCGATGACATCGTTTTGAAACCTGAAGTCGCGAAAATCGTCTCTCTGACGGAGCGCCCTGCGGTTCAGAGTTCTGTTGTCGGCCTGAACGCCGCGCGGGTCGGCGCTGAAACGAAGGGAGTCGCCGGCAACGAACCGGAAGGAGCTGCGCAGCTGCCAAGAGCTGTTGAAATCATGTTCGAGGAGGTAGCGCGCTCGCACCTGCTCCGCCTCGACTTGGGAGAAGCGCTCACCGAGATATCTGCTGTCGGGAATGTCCGCGACACCGTCACCGACGGCGACGAGCCCCCTGTCGAACTGGTTCTCCTGTTCCGCGTACTGCGCGTTCAGCGTCAGCCGCGTGTCCGGCGAGATGTCCCAGGCACCGACCGCCGCGGCGAATATACGCTCGGAGTCGATGAAGAAGTCACGGAAGCTGTCATTTCGCTGATAGGCGCCGTTGAAGCGGACTCGCAGCGATCTGTCCTCGTTGAGCGGCGTGGAGACGTCCACCGTCGGGCGCAGGAATTCGAAACTGCCGACCGTCATCTCGGCTGCATAGTACGGCTCGTCCAAGGGCTGCTTTGTCACGAGGTTCACGAGGCCTCCGACCTCGCTTGGTCCGAAGAGAACCGAGGCCGGTCCTTTCAGGACCTCCACGCGCTCCACGTTCGCAAGGTCGAGAAAGATCTGATCGCCGAAGAACGGGTTGGAGGGTATGCCGTCGGTGGCAAAGGCGGTCTGCTCGAAACCGCGGATTCTCAGAGCCTCCTGGCGGTTGCCGAAGGTGCCGCTCGACTGGACGTTGCTTATGTTCCGGGCGACGTCGGACAGGCTGTTCGCCTTCTGGTCCTCGATGACCTCGCGCGGCACCACTTGGATCGACTGAGGGATATCGAGGATCAGCGTGTCCGTCTTCGTTGCGGTGGCAGAGCGTGACGCCTTGTAACCGTCGACCGGCCCGTAGGCGGACTCCGCGGCGCCTTCGACGGTGATCGGCCCAAGTCGCAGTGCCGCATCGTCGTCCTGCTCTGCCAACGCCCGTATGACGATCGTTGCGTCCCCTGCGCGGCTATAGGTCAGCCCCGTTCCGGCCAGGAGGCGCTGCAGCGCTTGATCCGCCGTCATCCTGCCGCGTACGCCCGCGGTCGACAGGGTCCTGACGAGCGCGCCGTCGACGCTCACCTGGAGCCCTGATTGCCGTCCGAACAGCGTGAGAGCGCTGGTCAGCGGCTGTGCCGGAATGTCGAATTCCGATTGAGGCATCGACGTCTGAGCAAGCCGAGAGGCTCCCGCATCCGGGCCGGACCGGTCGAGCGCGGCGTCATGTTCAGGTTGCCGCAACGGCTCCCGCCAATCCTGCGCGCCGGCCTGGCCTCCGAACCCCAATGCCGCCAGCACTGTTACGCCCAAGGCAACGATGAGAGTCGCCCGTTCTCCACCGGCGGATACTTCCGCCTTCGCCCACGTCTTCACCGTTCAGCCTCCATCCGTCTGCTGCCAACCCGAGCGACGATCAAGAGGCGGTGCATCGCGGCCAGGGCGCGAATGCGTCGCATTATCGTTGCTTTACTACGGCGACGACGAAGGCCCTGGTTTTTCTAAGGAAAAATCGATGAAAGCACTTAAGGCATTGTTATTGAAAGAAGAATTTTTACTTGTCGGAAACGATCAGAATCCATGGGGTGATCTGCCGGACGCTCGCACCGTGCGCCTGCGCGATGGCGTTCAGCGCGCTGACCGGATCGGCCAGATTGTAGATGCCGGTCACCCGCCGCTTGGCCAGGACATCGTCCGGCAGGATGATCGTTCCGCCGTAATAGCGGCGGAGCTGGTCCACCACCGTTTCCATTGCCTGATCGTGAGCGATGAGCTGGCCCCTGCGCCAAGCCGCAATCTGGCTCGCTTGTCTGTTACCGCGGAGAGTGCGGCCGGTCCAGCTGACCGTCATGAGTTGTCCGGCTTCAAGCACTTCCGACAGGGATGGAAACGCGGCCTCGTAATCGACCCGAACCGTCCCGTGTTCGACCGCGACCGTCACGCCGCCTTCTTCTCGGACAACGTTGAATGCCGTGCCAAGAACGGCCGTATGGACATCCTGCGTCGCAACCTCGAAGGGCCGCCCGGGGTTCGGCGCCACCTCGAAAAAGGCTTCACCGGCAAGCAGCCTTATCCGGCGCTTGGAGGCGTCGTAAGCGACCGAGACGGCACTTTCGGGCGCCAAGGTCACCAGGCTGCCGTCCTCGAGGCGCAGCGTGCTGACCTCCGCTGTCCCGGTCCTGTGGTCGGCGCGTAGCTGCAACAGCACGTCCGGGGCGGTCACAAAAGCAAGACAGGCCATGGCGGCAAGGGCCGCGAATTTAAGGCCGCGCCGTCTCGTGCGTGCCGCCGCATTCGCGCACCCCGCCGCAGCCGTCCGACGCCGGGGCGCGGAGATCGGTTGCAGGCCTTCGTCCTCCTTTCGCGCGACATATGGCCCCCACTGCTCGCCATAAGCCGCCGCCGTGGCCCCTATGGCGTCGGCTGTGCGCTGCGTTGCCGCCCAAGCTGCCTCGTGGACGGGACTTTCCTTCAACCATTCTTCGAAGCGCCGCCGCAGGGTCGGATCGTTCGGCTCCTCCTGCAACAGGAGCAGCCAATCCGTCGCCTCTCTGGAAGCCTTTTCCTGCGTCGACTCGGGATTGTCAGCCATGCCGTCCCAGATTTCCGTGCCGGAGGCCGGGACCGGATGCCCGCCCGTTTTGGTGTTGCCGAAAGGAGGTCCTGCACTCATGAAACGAACGCGCCGGCATCTTTTTCAAAAACGCCACGCGCGCGATTGAGGACTACAACCGACCTAGACGGCGCTTGCAATGCTGCACCCCCTCCGACACCAGGAGGTGGGCGAGAGGCACAGAGATATCCAGGAATGCCGCGATCTCTCTGAGCTTGCAGCCGCCTATCCGATGCATTTCAAGCGCAATGCGGGTGCGCTCCGGCAGTTCCGCGATTGCCTCCATGACCAACTCGAGATCGTCTTTATGGAGCGCAACCGTCTCCGGGCTCGGCGCCTCGTCAGCTGCGGAGGCGACGGCGACATCGCGACAGCCGCCGATCATGATGCGGCCCTCGCGTGCCATCCGCCGGCGGCCGTCCAGCGCGAGGTTGCGCACGATGCGATAGAGATAGCCGAGAGGCTGTTCGAGCTGGCGATGGCGCGCCGCTTCGTCGAAGCGCAGCCAAGCCTCTTGGACGAGATCTTCCGCAAGCACACGGCTGCCGACGATGCCGGCTGCATAGGCAATAAGGGCGCCTCTATGCGCCATGAAAATGCTAAGTGACGTCGTACCCTCGGGCACCCTCGCGCAATCCTCTCTGACCGGCGCCGGTGGGGTCGCGGGCTGTGGCGGCGTCGAGCATCACGCGAGCGGTCAAGTTGAGATTGAGAGCTATTCGCATCTTATTTTAGCCTCGGGCGCGGGGCCGTGCAACGCCTGTCCGTCGATCCAACGGGTTGACCTCGGCTAAGCGCGTCGCTTTGCGATGTGTTGGAAACACCCTTGCCGGCGCCTTGGCTTCCGGTCGGCGCGCGCCTGTTGGACGGTAGGCAGGTGTCGTCACCGCCTAAAACGGCAACGGCCCCACTGCAGGATGCGCCAGGCGCACCCTGCATGTGAGGCCGCTGTAAAGCGTCAGATCAGATAAGGAGGCTTAGGCAGCCCACTTGATCTGGAACTCGACTTCCTGCTTGGTCTTGCCACGCTCGTGCTCGATGTTGAACACGGCACCGGCCGGAACCGAAACGCGCTCGCCGGCGATCTGGATCTTGAAGCTCTGACCCTTCTCGACTGCTTGCGCGAAGCGGCGAAGCTTGGCGGCGAAATCCTTGGCCGAATAGGCCTTCTCGAGATCGCGCTGCAGCTTGCGGGCCGGCGACATGGGACGACGCGCCAGCGGCTTCTTGGCGCCGATGCGGCGCTTGGCCAGCGTCTTGTTGACGGTCTTCCGGGCGACCGCCTTCTTGGCGACAGTCTTCCGGGCAACCGCCTTCTTAGCGACCGGCTTCCGAGCGGTGGTCTTCCGGGCAACCGCCTTTTTGGCGACGGCCTTGCGGGCGACCGGCTTCTTGACCGCGGTCTTGCGGACCGTGGTCTTCCGAGCGACCGGCTTCCGGGCCGTGGTCTTCCGAGCGGTGGTGGTCTTCTTGGCGACGGCCTTGCGGGCGACCGGCTTCTTAGCCGCGACCTTACGAACCGGCTTCTTGGCCGCGGTCTTGCGGACCGTGGTCTTCCGAGCGACCGGCTTCCGGGCCGTGGTCTTCCGGGCGGTGGTGGTCTTCTTGGCAACGGCCTTGCGGGCGACCGGCTTCTTGGCCGCGACCTTACGAACCGGCTTCTTAGCCGTGGTCTTGCGGACCGTGGTCTTCCGAGCGGTGGTCTTGCGGGCCGTCGTGGTCTTCTTGGCGACCGGCTTCCGGGCCGTGGTCTTCCGAGCAGTGGTGGTCTTCTTCGCAGCCGGCTTCCGCGCGGTGGTCTTCTTGGCAACAGCCTTGCGGGCGACCGGCTTCTTGGCTGCGACCTTGCGAACCGGCTTCTTCGCCGTGGTGGTCTTCCGAGCCGTGGTCTTCTTGGCGGTGGTGGTCTTCTTCGCCGCCGTCTTCTTGGCAACCGGCTTCTTGGCAACCGGCTTCTTGGCAACCGGCTTCTTGGCAACCGACTTCTTGGCCGCGGTCGAACGGGTGGTGCTCGTCCGCTTGGTCGCCGGGCGCTTCACAGCCGCGCGCTTCGTCGCCGGGCGCTTGGCGGCCGTGCGCTTCACGGTGCCGGTCTTGGATTTCGTGGTGGTACGCGACTTGCTGGCCGTGCCGGCCTTGCGAGTCGAGGTCTTCTTGGCAGTCCCAGCCACGGCGGCAGGGGTCGCCTTCTTTGCGGTCGCTTTCGCCATCGCTTTGGTAGCTCCTTAGATAGCTTCTTCGCCGAAGGCGGGCCGGACCAAGTTGCAGAACGCAGCCGATTGGACCCACCTGGAGTTACCGCCTATAGGCACCGTTTCCCAACAAAAGGTTAACGACCGGTCTGAATTCGGGTCCGGATATAGATCAGCACAGTCTAGTGGCCGCTGCCGATCGTGTTACAGTGCAACAACGATAGAATTCGAACAGACAGGGTTAGGCTATGGACCACGCGCACTATGAGCGCAGACTGTCGGCACTTCAGCGCGAGCTGTCTTTACTGCAGACCTCTTACGTCAAACGCGGCTACCGTGGCGTTGTCGTGCTCGAAGGCTGGGACGCGGCCGGTAAGGGCGGCCTGGTTCGCCGTATGGGCTGGTGCGTCGACCCGCGTTACTTCCGGGTCTGGTCGATCGGCGCGCCCAAGGACCATGAACGCCGCGAGCATTGGATCAAACGCTTCTGGGACAAGATCCCGGAGGATGGGAACATCGCCGTCTTCGACCGCTCCTGGTACGGGCGCGTCCTGGTGGAGCGCATCGAGGGTTATGCCGAGGAGAACGACTGGCGCCGCGCCTACGCCGAGATCGCGGCCTTCGAGCAGACGCTGACCGACGAAGGCTACCGGCTGGTCAAGCTCTTCCTGGATATCTCGCCGGAAACCCAGCTCAGACGCTTCCAGGAGCGCTTCTCCAACCCGGAGAAGCGCTGGAAGATCACCGAGGAAGACCTGCGCAACCGCGCGCGCTGGCATCTCTATCAAGAGGCCTATGCGGAGATGCTGGAGAAGACCTCCGGCGCGAGCGCGCCCTGGCTGAGGCTCGACGGCAACCACAAACGGAAGCTGCGCCTGCAGGCCTTCCAGGCCATTATCGAGGGCCTCGGAAACGGCGTGGAGGTGCACGAGCCGCAGGTCTCGCCGCTCTTGCAAGCCTTCTTCCACGAACCGCGCTGAGGGAGACGGCGCCTCGGACCGCTAGAAGCGGTCGATCACCGTGATGCCCGAACCCGCATAGCCGTCCATGGCGGCAAGGGCAGCGCCGGCCAAGAGACGGTATCCGAACACGGGGTTCTACTCTACTTTAGCTACCCGTAGCGATAGACTAATAACTCATTCAGCTAGAAATGCCCTTTTGCGAAGGCCGTAGAATGTCGAGTTTTCGTGATTTGTATGAGAAATGTGAGAAGCTGGATTTGGGAGGTGTTGGACCCAAAACGCTGATCGAGCTGTTAGCACAACGCCGCTCTTGGCGTGAGGACAAGCTTGAAGCTGCCTATTACAAAGCCACTAGTCCGACCTTTAGGACGGGCCATTCGAATTTCAGAACGTTGATCGTTCAGTTCTTGGAGCACGGTCTAATCCGCGAAAGGGAAGCAGAAACAGGATATCGCTTTGCCTTGAATAGCAATGTCTGGGAGCAAGACGTTAAGCTATTCGAAGCCCTGAACGTGCTGGTGTACTTCTTCCACTCTAACTCCGAGCACCGCTTACGGGTGGACTGCAATCTCAACACATTTCTCCGTCGTGTTGTCGGCAAGTTGGAGAATACTCCCTTTGCCAATCTGCACTACTCGGTCACTTATCCAATTGCGGGCACAATCGTCTCTCGATTGCGAGACTTCAGCGGCGACGAGAGCATCCAACGATTCCGATTCGCAACGCGGACAGCAGATCAAATTAAGGCTGGGCGTAGGCCTTCATCGCAGCCAACTCTGTTTCAACCGCAGGGGCAACGTGCGCAGCCGCGAGACAGACACCCGGCAATTCGTGCTCAGTCCGCGACGCCTGACAAACCGACGTCGCCTATCAGTCCGCCCCCTTCTGATCAATCAGCCGTTCGCGGACCAGAGCCAGAGACAGGCCCATCGAACGATCCGCCGCCCGGATTGCCCTATGGTTGTGTCAAGGTGCTAGAGCCAACCACGGTATGGCAGCCAGTCATCGATAAGCTGAACCGCGAAATGCTGAGAGCCAGTCCTTTCGCGGACAGAAATGCACTGATCATGGAGATGCACGTTACATCCACTCGGCGCCAACGTGTGATGATCGCCGTGATGAAGCGTCGAGCGCGCTGTCACTTGCTTGTGTTCAGCCTATGCGGAGTAGTTGGCGAGGAGGTCGATTTGGTCGGTCTTCTGGCCGCCGTCGATATTGATCCGAGCGGAGCCCACCCCGCACTTCTGCGAATTGATGGAGAGCGTGTTATTGGCGTTGTCCTGACCATGCCGTTCTCACCCGAACAAGATTTCTTTGGTCCTATCAGCACCGTTGGCAAATTGGCAGACCATCTGGAAGCATCCTTTTGGGGCGTGGACGAGTACTGATGGCTGATAAAACCACTCAAGAGGAGAACGCGTTAGAAGCCGATCCAATTCAGCCTTTCGCGCCTCAGCGAGAAGAGGCGTTCCGTAGGGAGAGCTACTCCGGCGGTTCCCCGCTTGAACAAATGATACTAGCGCTGAGCGACGAGATCGATTTCGCCCAGCACAATGCCCGTAAGCAAACGCTAAAAAATGGCGAGCGAATAGGCGAGTTGGGAGGACTCCATCTATACTCGTTTCCTTTAGATCGCGCTTTCGATTTTGAGGCAGATGAAGACGTGGCCGTCGCCATCGGGGGACGCGATTACCGAGGACGTATAGTCAGAATCGAGTTAGCGTCTGTGGTGATTGGTATCGACGAGCATCGCGGTGAAGCTCTAGCCCGCGTCGATATCACCAGAGCCGAAGACATCATCGAGAAGCTTCTTCGCAAACAACTGGCGGCCGTATTTGAAGGGAAGCTGCCAGGATTCAATAAGAGCCAAGCCGACTATGTGATCGGGCAAGGCGAGCCGGAATCAAACACGACATCCATACCTGAGTTGGTAGACATATTCCTTTCTGTAAAAAGTTTTGCGCTTAACCCCGAGCAGCAAACCTTCATCAGTAAGGCGCTTGCATCCGAGCTAACGCTTCTCTGGGGACCACCGGGATGCGGGAAAACTCTGTGCATCGGACTGTTGGCCGCTTGTCTGCTGGCTCAGAACAAGCGGGTGCTGCTCGCTTCCAACACCAACAAAGCCGTAGACGGTGCATTGCACCAAGTGTTGCAAACGCAGCAAGACATCAATGAAGAGACCGACGATGGAACAATCATCCGTTTCAGCGGTGCCGGTATCACGGATGAGTTCAAGAGAGATTGGCCAAGCTACCTGCTGGATGAAATTCAGCGAAAGCGTGGTGAGGACCTAGAGGCTGAAAAGTCCAAGCTCCAAGCTGAACAATCCGCTAGAGCAGCGGACTTGGCTAAATGTGAACAGGGTTTGGAAATCCACGAAGGTTATCGTCAACTCCAGCAGCGACGCTCCAGCGCTCCTCGGGAGATAAAAGATTGTCAGGCCGCCCTCGAAGGGCTTCGCCGACAAATGAGCGAACTCGAGGAAGTGCGGAGAAATCTGGAGGCAGAATGGGCCGACGCGCCTGAAACGCCTACGCTCGTGAGCCGCCTAACTAGGAAGCGGCCACGAGGGGAAATCGAGGCACAACGTCTTCAATGCCAAGACCAAATAAAGCGCACCCAGGTCAGGTTAGAAGAGCGAACACAACGTTTGGCAGCCCTGAAACATGAACGGACGCAGCTTGAGAAACTTACTGTCGAGCTGACTGAACGGCTCAAGAGAATACGACCTGAGAGCGATCTGAAGTCTGAACAGCAAACGCTCCGATCTCGCCTTTCCGAACTCGACACGCGCCTACAGGAAATTGATCAAGCACTTGGTGACTTACGCAGGAGTATTCTGAGCGAAGCTCGTCTGATTGGCACGACAGTTCACAAGACTTTCCTAGACCCACTGCTTTCAAGCCTCGAATTCGATGCCGTGATCGTAGACGAGGCCAGCATGGTTGTGCTCCCGATGATCTACTGGGCAGCGGGCCGCGCTAAGGCTCAAGTGATCGTCGTCGGTGACTTTCAACAACTGCCTGCAATCATCAAAAACACCGATAGTGAACTAGTTGGCGAGTGGTTGGCATGTTCTCCATTCGATAAATGGCATGTCCCCGACGCCGTCCAGAAGGGAAGCACGAAGGACCTCCCTTTTCTGGTCGCGCTTCAAGAGCAGAACCGAATGCACCCAGAAATCGGGCGCCTGGTCTCAGACCTGTTCTATTCCGACATTCACACGCCCAAAGGAAATGGGCTCCTGCCGGGCCCCCGTGCAAAGAGCCAAGTGTCGAGCTCCCAGCGGCTGCCCCAACAAAAGACTGACAAGCGCATCACCACCATTGACACAAGAGACCTCGGAGGCTGGTCCAGCCAGCCTTACGAAGGATCAGGCCGATTCAACCCAACGCATGTTGCGCTAGGGTTGGCCTTGATAGACCGCTTTGCGCTGGCCGGTGTGTTGGAGGCAGGGGAAAACAGTCAAGTCGGCTTTGTCACGCCTTACGCTGGCCAGGCCAGGCTATTCACAAAGGCAGCAGAACAGCGTCACCACGACTTAATCGATCAAACCAGTATCGGCACTGCCCACCGGTTTCAGGGCGGTGAGCGCGATATCATTATCTTCGACTATGTTCTTTCGGAGAACCGGCGCTACCCGTCTCGCTTTATCGATTCGAAAGACGGACGTGACCAACCGGCCAATTTGCTCAACGTGGCCCTTAGTCGGGCGAAGAAGCACCTAATAGTGATTTACAACTCCGACGATTTCGGTGAGCGAGGCACCCATCCATGGATGCGCAATTTCTTTCAGACCTTGGTAGAGCGTTCAGAGGCTCTTGATGCCAAGCAACTTCTGCAAGAATCTGACGTTCTTGGGCAAGTGCGTGAATTGGCGAGTGGCCGTGCATTCACGGTCGAGGAAGGCAACACACTTCACGACGAAACCAGCTTTTACGCGGCCGTTCGCAAGGATCTCGTTTCGGCACGACAGGCTGTCTTAATCTTTAGCGCATTTGCCACTCCTGAGAATGTCGCTCGTTGGGCCGATTTGTTTCAGTCCATGCTTGAGCGAGGCGTGAGAATCAGGGTTGTCACCAAACCCGCACGAAGTCAGCCAAATGCACAGCGAAACAGCCAGCAGCTGATGGCCATGTTCGACACGTTGCGACGCGCGGGCATCGTTATCGACACTCGATCGGCAACCCACGAGAAAGCTGTCGTGATCGACAGCAAAATCGTCTGGCATGGGTCGCTCAACATGCTTTCGCAGAATGTTGCGCGCACGACAGAGCTAATGACCCGCACTGTCTCGTCGGAGTATGCCAATGAACTACTCCGCATGCTGGCCCGCCATGATCTGAAGCAACAGGATCTAACCTTACAGCAGTTACCGGTCTGTCCGACCTGTAGCGGTCCGACGACTCTAGGCGCGAATTGGAAAGGACAGCGGTTTCTCTTCTGCGAACAGGATTGTGGATTCATCGCCGCAGCCTGGGACTTTCACAAGCTTGCTCACGGACTGCCCATAGGGAAGCACTTGCATCGCTGCCCGGCTTGTCGAAGCGGTAGCGTGGTGGTTGCTCAGACAAAGCGAGGGCGCACCTATGGTCGCTGTAATAGCAGTGGTCGTAGCGGCGGCCCGAAGTGCAAGCACCAAGAAGAGCTTCGGCTAACCGATCTACCGGCCTATGAACCCTACCCCGAGCCCAAGGCACCAGAACCTTCCATTTTGGCTGAACTAACAATCGAAGCTGCTGACACGTTCGCGTCACCACCGTCTGCTAGGTCAACAGTAGGCGAGGTGGCCGTGCCTTCGAAGAAGAAGATGAAGAAGCAAGACGCCACGTCGTCGGGAAGGCGACCGACATCGCATTCCTCTGAAGGGCCAAGTCAATCTCCTGCAAACAAGACTAGCTACAAGACCAAACCATCGCCTTCGATCTCACGGTCTCAGCAGGACGAGGCGAAGAAGGGTCGTCGTAGGCGCCCCAAAGATGCTGCCGAACTGGACGCCTATCTCTCATCGCTAAGCTGATGCTGGCGGCTCGTCTCAACTACCTGTGCGTTTGAAGTCTCGCCGCTCTTGCAAGCCTTCTTCCACGAACCGCGCTGAGGGAGGCGGTGTCTCGGACCGCTAGAAGCGGTCGATCACCGTGATGCCGGAACCCGTGTAGCCGTCCATGGCGGCAAGGGCAGCGCCGGCGTCTTCCAGGGCAATCGTCTTGGTCACCAGCCGCGCCGGATCCAGGCGGCCGCTGGCGATCATGGCGAAGAGCGCCGGGAAGCGCCCGGCGGCGATGCCGCGGGTGCCCATGATGGCGATCTGCCGGGCATAGACCAGTTCCAGGAGCGGCAGGCTCGGCTCGGCATGGCGGCCCAGCGGCATGCCGATCTGCACATGGCGGCCAAGGCGGGCAAGGCCGCGGATAGAGTTGTGGAAGGTCTCGGTGATGCCCAGCGCATCGAGAGAGACCTGGGCGCCGCCGCCGGTCAGATCCCGTATCGCCTCACCGGCATCCGACAGATCGGCGACATTGAGCGTTTTGCTGGCGCCGAGCTCCGCCGCCAGGGTCAGCGCCTTCTCATTGACGTCGACGGCCAGCACCGGGGTCCCGAGCGCCGCGCCGATCATCACGGCGGCCAGACCGACGCCGCCGCAGCCGTGCACGGCCAGCCACTCGCCGGGCTTGAGCTCGGCCCGGTCGACCAGCGCGCGGAAGGCGGTGGTCACGCGGCAACCCATGCCGGCCGCTTCGACGAAGCCGATCTCCTCCGGCAGGGCGACCAGATTGAAGTCGGCGCGGGGCAGGGGCAGTCGCTCGGCGAAAGCCCCCCAGGCGGTGAAGCCGATCACTTGCTGATCGCCGCAAACCGTGGGGTCGCCGCCCAGGCACTCCGGACAGTGGCCGCAGGCCAGGATGAAAGGCGCCGTCACGCTGTCGCCAATCCGGAAGCGCTGGCAGTCGGGCCCGACCTCGATCACCACGCCGGCGAACTCGTGGCCCGGTACGTGGGGCGGCGTGACGTCCGGGTCGGCGCCCTTCCAGGCGTGCCAGTCGGAGCGGCAGACGCCGCAGGCCTCCACCTCCACCAGCACGCCGTCGTGCGGGCAGCTCGGTTCCGCGACCTCGCGAACCTGAAGCGGCGCATTGGCCGCGTCGAAGACAGCCGCTCTCATGATCTTTCCCCTTCTAAAACGTCAGCTTCAAGCCTTCGTGGCTGGCGACGAAGCCGAGCGAGCCATAGAAGCGGTGGGCATCGGCCCGGCTCTTGTCAGCCGTCAGCTGCACGGTCTTGCAGCCCTTCTCGCGACAGCGCGCGATGGCCCATTCGAACATGCGGCGGCCATGGCCGCTGCCGCGCTGCGCTGCGCTGACCCGAACGCTCTCGATCTGTCCGCGCAGGGCGCCCAGGCGAGACAGGCCGGGAATGAAGGTGAGCTGCAGGCAGCCGACAATCTTCCCATCGACTTCGGCAACCAGCATCTCGTTGTCCGGCGAGTCCGCCATGGCATCGAAGGCCTCGTAGTAGGCCTGCGACAGCGGCGTGCTCAGATCCTCCCGGGCTGCGCCGAGCTTGTCTTCGGCCAGCAAGGCGACGATCTGCGGCACCTCGTCCCGCCGGGCGAAGCGCATGGTCAGAATAGGTTTTTGTTCTTGATCAAGGAACATGATCGGACGAGTCCCGGTATCTTAAGGCTTTCTTAGCCTCGTTGCGGCATTGGTCTTATCTTTAGGCCAATAATCCCACATTGTTTGTATGGAAACTTGCGACAGCTCAAAGTATTCTGCGGTCAGACAGGTGATAATCCGTACAAAAAAGAGGTGTCTCACGTCGTTCTACTCCCCACCCCACAGGAGAAGATAAATGGCTCAAGCCAGTACGCGTAAAAAGGCCAATGGAAACGGCCAGAGCAGCACCCAGGCAGACTTCGCGTCCATGTTTGCAGAGAACGGCAAGACTTTCGAGGCAATGGCCGAGGCCAACAAGGCCATGATGCAGGGTTGGTCCGACATGAACCAAGAACTGATGCGCTTCTTCGGCGAGCGCTTCAAGCAGGACATGGATTGCACCCAATCGCTGATGGGCTGCAGCCGACCGGAAGAGTTCATGGACGTGCAGCGCGGCTTCATGGAGCAGGCGATGCGCGACTATTGGACGGAAGCCGAGAAGCTCATGACCATCGCGAACGGCATGGCACGCAATGGTTGGGCGCCGGTCGAAGAGCGGGCGACCCATCTTGCGGAAGGCGCGCCAGCGGCGAAATAGCCTGGCCTTCAAGAGTTACTGACTGCCGGCGCAGCGGCATTCCGCTGCGCCTTTTTCTTTGGCCGCGATCTACTCGGGCGCTATCGTCCCTGCAGTCATAGGCAGATAGGCAGGGACGGGGTGCATGGCCCAGGACACGGCTCTCATCGTTGGCGCAGGTGCGGGGCTCTCCGCTTCGCTCGCCCGACTCTTCGCCGGCGAAGGGATGCAGGTAGCTTTGGCGTCGCGTAGCGTCGAAGACCTCGGCGCGCTCTGCCAAGAAACCTCCGCCCGCGCCTACCCTTGCGATGCCGGTGAGCCGGAACAGGTCGCCGAGTTGTTTCGTGCTGTCCGTGCCGACGTCGGAACGCCCGGCGTGGTCGTCTACAATCCCAGCTTTCGGGTGCGCGGACCCCTGGTCGAGCTCGATCCGGCCGATGTCGAAAAGAGCCTCCGCATCTCTGCCTTCGGCGCCTTTCTGGTGGCGCAGCAGGCGGTCAAAGGCATGCTGGAGCTTGGTGGCGGCACCATCCTCTTGACCGGCGCCTCCGCCGGGGTGAAGGGCTATCCCCAATCGGCGCCCTTCGCCATGGGCAAGTTCGCCTTGCGCGGACTCGCCCAATCCATGGCGCGGGAGCTGCAGCCCCAAAACATCCACGTGGCCCACGTGGTCGTGGACGGCGCCATCGCCAATCCGAACCGGGCGGGCTATGAGCCCGACCCGGCCAATCCGGACAGCCGGCTCGATCCTGACGCCATCGCCCAGACTTATCTCGACCTCCACCGCCAGCAGCGCAGCGCCTGGGCGTGGGAGATCGAGCTGAGGCCCTGGGTGGAGCGCTTCTAGAGCGCCACCCCACCAAGTCGTTATGGCTTAGCCGGCCAGAGAAGCGTGGCCCGGACCAACCGGCTGCTTGTCGTCAGCGTCGGTGGTCTTGGTGCTGGCCCCGCCGAAGAGCGCCCGGAAGGCCGCCTTGAAGAGACTGGCGAAGGCCTTGGAGCGTTCGGCCCGGGCCTTGGCCATCACGACATCGATGTCGAGGCCGGCATAGGAGCTGGTTGGGTTTTGCATGGCTTATTCCTTTATGAAAGCTTAACGGTGATCTGCACCGCTGTTCTTGAAACGTAAGATATATCTTGATTTTTCGGCTGACAAACGAGATTTTGTGCAGTGCAATGTGAGAAAAACTAAACTGAAATATGGCCAGCCTGCCACCTTTGAATGCCCTGCGCGCCTTTGAGGCGACGGCCCGCCACTTGAGCTTCTCCCGCGCTGCCGAGGAGCTGAACGTGACCCCGGCGGCCGTCAGCCATCAGGTCAAGGCGCTCGAAGAGACCCTCGGCGCCAGCCTGTTCCACCGGCTCAACCGGGCCATCGAGCTGACAGATGCGGGGCGTCTCCTGTTCCCCGACCTGCAGGAGGGTTTTCAGCGTATCGGCGAGGCCGTGGCCAAGCTCGACCGCCTGTCCGACGACCGGGTCCTGGTGATCAGCACCGGGCCCGCTTTCTCCGCCAAGTGGCTGGCGCCGCGGCTTTACCGCTTCCTGGAACAGCACCCGGAGATCGATGCCCGCATCTCAGCCAACCTGGGCCGCGCCAACTTCGGCGCCGACGGCGTCGACGTGGCCATCCGCTTCGGCGGTGGCGAATACAGCGGCTTTCACGTCGAGCCTCTGGTCGAAGACAGCCTCTTGCCGCTTTGCAGTCCGGCCCTGCTGGCACGCGGGCCGGCGCTCAAGACACCGCAAGACCTGCGCCGGCACGTCCTCATCCACGATGACTCGCTGAGCTTTCGCGAGAACCATCCTGGCTGGACCGACTGGCTGAAAGCGGCCGGCGCGCGCGGTGTCGATGCCTCGCGCGGCCTGCGCTTCAATCATGCCGACCACGGCATCGACGCGGCCATCGAAGGCGCCGGAGTGGTGCTGGCCCGCAAGGTCATGGCGGCCGGCGACCTCAAGCTGGGACGCCTGGTGGCGCCTTTCTCGCTGGAGATTCCCATCGGATTGGCCTTCTACCTGGTCACGCCGCGCGGCGCCGAGACCCGGCCCAAGACGGCCAAGTTCCGCGATTGGATCGAACGGGAGATGGCCGAGTTCCGTTGCTTGCTGGCCGAGCTGCCGATTCCGATGGAGCGTGCCGAGACGCCGGACCGCACATCCGATCAGGGTGAGTTCAGCCCCGCAGCAGATCGTTGATCGAGGTCTTGGCGCGGCTGTGCCGCGCTAGCTGAACCCCATTGCGGCGACGCAATCGCGCATTTCGATTGGTCTTCTTGCTTTATGTTATAATATAACATTACAAACCAGCGCGCGCTCGGGCGCTGATCTGCCAAGAAAACAGTCAACGGAGAACGGCATCGTGAGAGTCGCGTACATCTTCGCCACCGACATGGCCGCCACCTTCAAGCTTGCGACCATGATTCTGCCGCAGCTCGAAGCTGGCGAACACGGTGCGGAAGTGGTCGGAATGTTCTTCTTCGACGACAACCTGTTCTGCCTGCGTGAGGGCGACCCAGTCGGTGAGCGCTTGGCCAAGGTCGCCAAGGACCAGAACATCCTGCTCATGATCTGCGACCAGTGCGCCGTGCGTCGCAACTTGGCCGAGGGCACTCTCGAGCAATGCGGCAAGGGAGACGTTACGGCGAAGGGTACGGTCGCCGGCGTTCAAGCCGGGTGTTTCCCACAGCTCTATGCGGCCTTGGCGCCGGCTAAACCTGATCAAGTCATCACCTTGTGAGTCACTCGGAGAAAGCACCCATGTCTGCCATCGACCAACGCCTTCCCGTCACCGTGCTCTCCGGTTTCCTCGGCGCCGGCAAGACGACACTGTTGAACCGCGTGCTGAACAACCGCGAGGGCCGGCGCGTCGCCGTCATCGTCAACGACATGTCCGAGGTGAACATCGACGCCGACCTCGTGCGCGCGGACACCGAGCTCAGCCGCACCGACGAGACGCTGGTCGAGATGTCGAACGGCTGCATCTGCTGCACGCTGCGCGACGACCTGCTCGCCGAAGTGCGGCGCCTCGCCGGAGAGGGGCGGTTCGACTACCTGCTGATCGAGTCGACCGGCATTTCCGAGCCCTTGCCCGTCGCGGCCACCTTCGATTTCCGCGACGAGGACGGCGAAAGCCTGTCGGATGTCGCTCAGATCGACACGATGGTCACGGTCGTCGATGCCGTGAACCTGCTGCGTGACTACTCCAGCCACGATTTCCTGCGGGACAGGGGCGAAACCTTGGGCGAGGAAGACGACCGCACGCTGGTGCATCTTCTGACCGACCAGATCGAATTCGCGGATGTGGTGATCCTGAACAAGGTTGCCGATGCGGAGCCGAGTCAGGTGGATGCGGCACGCAAGATCATCCGCAGCCTGAACGCGGACGCGCGGATCATCGAGACCAGCTACGCCGATGTGCCGGCGGACGCCATCCTCGATACCGGGCTGTTCGATTTCGAGAAGGCGCACGAACACCCGATGTGGGCCAAGGAACTCTACGGCTTCGCCGACCACGTGCCGGAGACCGAAGAGTACGGCGTGACCAATTTCGTCTACCGGGCGCGCCGACCCTTCGTGCCGGAGAAGATCAAGGCCGTGCTGAACGCTGAGATGCCCGGCGTCATCCGTGCCAAGGGGCATTTCTGGATGGCGACGCGGCCCGATTGGGTGGTCGAGTTCTCGCTCGCGGGTGCGCTGTCCTCCATCAAACCGCTTGGAACTTGGTGGGCTGCCGTTCCGAAGGAGCGCTGGCCGGACCATCCCTCCGCGCGCGCCTATATGGACGCACACTGGCAGGAGCCCTGGGGCGACCGGCGCCAGGAACTTGTCTTTATCGGCAGCGGGATCGACTGGCCTCGGCTGAAGGCGCGGCTCGACGCGGCCCTGTTGCCGGAAGAAGTCGCTGGCGGTCCCGAGGCCTTGCCCGATCTGCCGGACCCCTTTCCGCTGTGGCGGCGTGTCGAGGCAGGGGAATGATGCTTGCTCGAGAGGTCGTGGAGGAGGAGGCCCCCGTCGCTGTCGGCGTGGTGGATACGCCCGAGGGCCTGTCCGCGATCCACAGCCCCGACTGCGCTGCCGCGATCTGGCGCCGCCCACCAATGCCGAGCTGTCAGTCCTGGATCGACGCGCTGGCGCCAGAGCGGCTGCCGAAAGCGCGCGTGGTCCTCGAGCCTGGGACCGTGCGTGAAGCGGTCAGTCGGATCTGCGATGCATCCGGAACGCCGGATTGCGCCGAGCGGGAACGGCTGATCAACGACACGGCAGCGCTCGCGGACATCTTCATGGGGCTGACGCCCGCGCCCTATCTCCGGCTACGCTTCGACGTTGTTACGACGAACGCTTGCCGGAAGTTCCACATCGACGCCGTCACCGCCCGTCTCATCTGCACCTACCGTGGAACGGGCACGCAATACGGCATCTCGACCAACGGGGCCGAGCCTTGGCGCGTCTTCACCGTGCCGACCGGCTCTCCGATCCTGCTGCGTGGAACGCTTTGGCCGGAACGTCCAAGCTCCGGACTGCGACACCGCTCACCGCCGATCGAGGGCACGGGCGAGACGCGGCTCGTCCTTGTCCTCGATCCGATCAGCGATATGGATGACGAGTACGAAATGGCGTGACTCAAGCTCCGCAGGGAGCCATCTGACTGCGCTATGCCTTCACAGCGGCACAGGCCTTACGCTTTTCATGAACTGTTGGTAAGAGGCTTGCCGGCGCGCAGGGGCTCATGAGGAAGCGGGATTCCGTCACGTGGGTACATTCGACATAGTCATCGTTGGCGGCGGTTCCGCCGGATGCGTACTGGCCAATCGCTTGAGCGAAGACGGCAGACGGTCTGTCTTGCTGCTTGAAGCCGGCGGGCGGGACTGGAGCCCGATGATCCATATGCCGATCGGCTATGGCCATTCGTTCTTCAACCCCCGGATCAACTGGAAGTACGAGAGCGAGCGCGATCCCGGCATCGCCGATCGTCAGTCGTACTGGCCCCGGGGGAAAGTGCTCGGCGGCTCAAGTGCCATCAATGCCATGGTCTGGGCGCGTGGCCTGCCCAACGACTTTGAAGACTGGGTCTCTGCCGGGGCCGAAGGGTGGGACTGGGACACGGTCAAGCGATACTACAAGAAGCTCGAAAGCTGGTCGCGCGGCGGAGACGCGATTCGCGGTGGCGACGGCCCGCTATCGGTTCAGGATATCACCGATCAGGTCCATCCGCTTTGCAGCGCTTATCTCGAGGCCGCGGGTCAACTGGGCTTGCCCACGACCGATGACTACAACGGTGCCGAGACAGAGGGCGCGGCAGTCTATCAGTTGAGCACGCAAAACGGCGTCCGGGCATCGACCGCCAAGTGCTACCTGAAGCCGGCTCGGGGACGGAAAAACCTGACAATCGTCACCCGCGCCCACGTGACGGGAGTCGATGTCGAGGATGGCCGGGCGACGGGGGTGCGCTATGTCGTCGACGGCCAACCACGCGACGCTAAAGCCCGAGCAAGCGTGATCCTGTCGGCCGGCGCGATCAATTCGCCGCAACTGCTGCAACTCTCCGGTGTCGGGCCGGGGGCCGTCTTGCGCGACAAAGGCATCGGCGTGAAGCACGACATGCCGGCTGTCGGCCGCCATCTGCAAGACCACCTTGGCGTCGATTTCCATTTTCGGTCCCGCGTCCCAACCCTCAACGAGATGCTGCGCCCCTGGCACATGCGGGTTTGGCACGGACTTCGCTATGTGATGACCCGCAAGGGCCCCTTGTCGCTCAGCGTCAATCAAGCGGGCGGTTTTTTGAAGACCCGGCCGGACCTCTCAGCGCCCAACGTGCAGATCTACTTCAATCCGGTCAGCTACACCCGAAGGCCCAAGAACAAGCGGCCCCTGATGAGCCCCGATCCCTTTCCCGGACTCTTGATCGGCTACAGCCCCTGTCGGCCGACCAGCCGGGGTGAGATCGCGATCCGGTCCAGCGACCCCTTCGAGCAACCGGCGATCAAACCGAACTACCTGTCAACCAACGAGGATGTTGTGGACCATCTCGAGGCATCCCACTTCCTCCGTCGCCTCAGTGAGGCTCCGGCCATCGCCGCGATCATCGACAGCGAGATAGCGCCCGGTGCCGATGTTCGGAGCGATGAGGGATACCTGGAACACATCCGCAATAAATCCTGGACGGTGTTTCATCCCTGTTCCACCTGCCGGATCGGCCACGACCGACAAGACTCCGTGGTCGATCCGCGCCTTCGTGTCCACGGTGTCGAAGGTCTGCGGGTGGTTGACGCCTCGGTCTTTCCGAACGTCACATCGGGCAACATCAACGCGCCCGTGATCATGGTTGCCGAACGCGCTTCAGACCTCATTCTGGAGGACTTGAGATGACCTGCAACAGGCAGATCGAGGCCCTATCGTCGGCTGCTTAGTCCCGCAACAGATCGTTGATCGAGGTCTTGGAGCGCGTCTTCTCGTCGACCCGCTTGATGATCACGGCACAGTAAAGGCTCGGCCCCGGGCTGCCGTCGGGCAGCGGCTTGCCAGGCAGGCTGCCGGGCACCACCACCGAATAGGCCGGCACCTCGCCCATGAAGACCTCGCCGGTGTTCCGGTCGACGATCTTGGTCGAGGCGCCGATGAAGACGCCCATGGAGAGCACCGCGCCCTCGCGCACCACGACACCTTCGACGACCTCCGAGCGGGCGCCGATGAAGCAGTCGTCCTCGATAATGACCGGGCCGGCCTGCAGCGGCTCGAGCACGCCGCCGATGCCGGCACCGCCGGAGAGATGCACGTTCTTACCGATCTGCGCGCAGGAGCCGACGGTGGCCCAGGTGTCGACCATGGTGCCCTTGTCGACATAGGCGCCGAGGTTGACGAAGCTCGGCATCAGGATGACGCCGGGTGCGATGTAGGCGCTGCGCCGCACCACGCAGTGGGGCACCGCGCGGAAGCCGGCTTCGCGAAAGCGGTTCTCGCCCCAGCCTTCGAACTTGGAGGGCACCTTGTCCCACCAGGGCGCGCCCCCCGGGCCGCCGGGAATGGCATGCATGTCGTTCAGCCGGAAGGACAGCAGCACCGCCTTCTTGAGCCACTGGTTGACCCGCCAGTTGCCGTCGGCCTCGCGCTCCGCAACCCGCGCCTCGCCGTCGTCGAGGGCGTTCAACGCCAGCTCGACGGCTTCGCGAATGGGGCCGCCGGTCGCTGTGTTGACGAGGTCCCGCGCCTCCCAGGCCTCTTCGATGACTTGTTCCAGCTCGCTGCTCATGACTATCCCCTCGTCCGCCGGCTCGTGATTGGTTTTCTGGCGTTCTGCGGCGGCGACCATGGTTAAGAGGGGATGGTGCGTCAAGCCTGCCGAACGCTTACAGCTTAAGGCGGGATTAAAGCCACATCCTTACACTCGAAAGCACATTCGGGCGCAACGCGCGGAGCCTGATGGGCAAGACGAGAGCAAAGACCAAGGACGCGTCGGCCTATGCCGACGTCAAGCAGGTGCTGAAGGTCGGCGATAGCGCCGAGCGCGCCCGCTTGGCCGCGCGCGACGACGTGGCGCCGGAGGTGCTCTACTACCTCGCGGGAGACGACTCGGCGGACATCCGCTGCGTGGTGGCCGGCAATCCGGCCTGCCCGGCCCAGGCGGATCTCAATCTCGCCTCCGACCCCAAGGTGATCGTGCGCCTGCGCTTGGCGGAGAAGGTGGCGCAGCGTCTGCCCCAGATGACGCCAGACGAGATACGCGGGCGCCTGTTCGAGCAGCTTCTCGGCGCCTTGGCGCGAGACGAAGCCATGGCCGTCCGGCAGGTGATCGCCGAAGGGGCCAAGGAACTGGCCAGCCTGCCGCAAGGCCTTGTCTACCGATTGGCCGAAGACTCGGTCGATGCCATCGCTTGCCCGGTGCTGAGCGACTCCCCCGTCCTGACCGAAGATCAGCTAGAGCAGTTGGCGAGCGCGCGTCCTCAAATCGAGGAGGGGCAGCCCGACGAACGGCTGCTCGCCCTGGCCCGCCGTAAGACTCTGTCCACCTCGCTCAGCGAGCGGCTGGTCGAGTCCGGAGACGATCGCGTGATCGGTGCGCTGCTGCACAACGTCGGCGCCGAGATCGCCGATGCGACCTTGGAAGGCCTTGCCGAGCGGGCCGCCGACAAGCCGGCTTGGCACGAGCCCCTGGTCGCGCGGCCGCGCCTGACGCCCAAGACCGTCTTCACCTTGGTCCGCTTCGTCGCCAAGAGCCTGCTGCGCCGCCTGCGCAACCGCAGCGACCTCGACGCCCATACGCTCTCGGTGGTGGAGCAGGAGCTGGAAAGCCGCTTCGGCGGCGGGGGCAGCGGCAATGGAGCGCTGATGGAACGCGGCGTCGACAAAGCGGACGAGGAGGCGGTCGAGCGCGCCGTGGCGCTGCTCTCGCAGAACCGCCTGGACAGCGAAGAGCTGAGCGAAGCCCTGATGCAGGGCGACGACCGCCTGGTCTCCGCCGGCCTTGCCTTGCTCTCCGGCTACAACCTCGCTTTCGTCAAGCATGTGCGCAACGCCACCTCTGCCAAGGGGGTCGTGGCGCTGGCCTGGAAGGCGGGGCTGACGCCGCGCTTTGCCGGGCAGCTACAGGCCACCTGGGCCCACATCCCGCGCCAGCAGGTGCTGCCGACAACCGACGGCACCTTCCCCCTCAGCAAGGAGGAGATGCGCTGGCAGCTCGAGTTCCTCGAGGGCCTGCGGGAGTAGGGGGCGCCGATTTGGCGCGGACGATCCAACACCGCAGACTGTCACACCGGCCCTTAGGCGAGCCCGGGACTGTTTGCAGTCCCGGCGTGCGAGCCTTGGCAGCCAGGGTCCAGACGCAAGCTCCCACCGTGCCTTCCGCTGGATCCTCGCGTCTCGACACTGCGTGTCTCGCGCAAGGATGACAGTCCGACAGGGGCGGTGGAGGGCGTAGCACCACTGGCTGTCACCCCGGCCAAGGCGTTCGCACAAGCGAAGGCCGCGAGCCGGGGTCCATGGAGCGGCTTGGTACGGCTTCAGGATGAGCCGATAAGCAGTCGCACCATCGAGCTACGACGTTCACTTTCTGCGCAGGCTGAGGAATGGATCCCGGCTCGCTAACGCGGCCGGGATGACAAGAGGAGGGGGCTGCATCGCGGTCTGGTCAGTGCCACGTGTGGGGCGCCCGCATCCGTTTTTCTAAACCCCCGCGTCGGGCACCGAGCCGCGGCGCTGGATGCGTTGCTCCTGGTCGCCGAGCGCCTCTTTAGCAATCTCGGCGATGCCGCCGACGGCGCCGATCACGTTGGCGGCGTCGAGTGGCAGGAAGAGGATCTTCTGGTTCGGCGAGTTGGCGAACTGCCCCAACGCATCGACGTAGCGCTGGCCGAGGAAGTAGTTGACCGCCTGCACGTCGCCGCGGGCGATGGCCTGGGAGACCATGGCCGTCGCCTTGGCTTCTGCCTCGGCCTCGCGCTCCCGCGCCTCGGCGTCGCGGAAGGCAGCTTCGCGCCGGCCCTCGGCTTCCAGGATGGCCGCTTGCTTCTCACCCTCGGCACGCAGGATGGCTGCCTCCCGGTCGCCCGAGGCATCCAGCACCTGGGCGCGCTTGTCGCGCTCCGCCTTCATCTGCCGGGCCATGGACTCGACCAGGTCCTTGGGCGGGGTGATGTCCTTGATCTCGATGCGCGTCACCTTGATGCCCCAGGGTGCGGTGGCCTCGTCGACGATGGTCAGCAGTCGAGAGTTTATGGCGTCGCGCTCGCTGAGCAGCATGTCGAGGTCCATGGAGCCCATGACCGTACGAATGTTGGTCGTGGTCAGGTTGAGGATGGCGCGCTCCAGGTCGCGCACCTCATAGGCGGCGCGGGCCGCCTCCATGACCTGGAAGAAGACCACGCCGTCGACCTGCACCAGGGCGTTGTCCTTGGTGATGACCTCCTGAGAGGGCACGTCGAGCACCGTCTCCATCATGTTCATCTCGGCGCCGATGCGGTCGATGAAGGGGATGATGAGGTGCAGTCCTGGCGTCAGGGTCCGGGTGTAGCGGCCAAAGCGCTCGACGGTGTAGTTCATGCCCTGCGGAATCGAGCGTACGCCCATGAAGACCAGAACGAGGGTGAGCAGCAGAAAGGCGATTACGAAGATCGAAAAGCCGGTGATCTCTAACTCTGGCATCGCGCGATTTTCCTTCCCGTAAGCCGTCGCCCGAAGAATACCCGGACATAAACCAAGGAAGGCCTAAAGCATGATCGCCGCGCTGAAAAGCGCTGCCGAAGTGATCAGGCTCTAGGACAACAGACTCAGCGACCGGCGATGCCTTGGCCGCGCGCCAGGAAGCGCAGGACGAAGCTGTTCCAGATGGTGTAGCGCTCGGCCGGCAGCGCGTAGGGGCTGCAGCTCTGAAAGGCGCTGCGGGCGTTGCGCGCGAAGTCGGCGAAGCTCGCGTTCTCCACCATGCGGCCCACGTCGAGGATGTGCGCATGGGCGACCGCGCCCGAGCGGCTGAGCTTCACTTCCATCTCGACGACGAAATCCGGGTTGTTCTGACCCGGTCGACCAAGTCGCCAGCATTCCCTGATCTGCTGGCGCAACAGGTGGACCACCTCCCAAAGCTCCGGATTGGCCTCGGCCTGGGCCACTTCGTCGCCGACGATCGCCAGGTTTTCCAGCAGCTGATTGCCGGTGACCCGGCCTTCCCAGCGCTGCTGGTACTGCTGGGTGGGATCGCGCGGCAGTGCTGCGCTTTGTTGCGGCTGGGGCGCCGGCTGGGGCGCCGGCTGGGGCGTGGGTGCCGGGCTAGGTTCGGCGAGCTGCTCTTCCTGGATGATCGACGGCCGCTCGGCGATGCTTTCGGGCCGGCGCGGCGGCAGCAGGTTGGGCGCGGGCCGGACCGGCTCGGCCAGCAACAGGGGCTGGCTCGGATCCTCGGTCGGGCTCGGCTCCGGGGCCTCCGCCGTCAGCTCCTCCGCCACCGTCGGTGGCGCCGTGGTGACCAGCGGTGCATCCGGAGTTTGGTCGAGTGGCTCCAGCGCCCCGGGTGCGGCGTCCGGCGTCGCCGCCGCCTCGTCCGGCAGCGCGGGTTCCGGGGGGTCGGTCGGGGCCTCGGCCAAGGTCGTCTCGGCCAAGGTCGTTTCGGCCAAGGTCGTTTCGGCCAAGGTCGTTTCGGGCAGCGTCGCCTCCTCGGGCTGCGCCAGGGTCTCCTCCGGCAGGGGGGCCAGCTCGACCGGCTCCGCAGCCTCGGCCAGCGCCGGCTCCTCCGTCTCGGCAGGCGGCTCTTCCGGCGCTTCGACGATCGTCTCGGTCTCTTCGATGGCCGGGGCTTCCGGTTCGGGCGCGGCCTCGCTTTCGGCCAGGACGTCAGGCTCGGGTTCCGGTGCCGCCTCCTCTTGCGCTGCCTCTTCGGCCACAGGCTCCGGCGCGGGCTCCTGGAGTTCTGCGCTCTCCAGCGCGTCCTCGCTGATCACCTCGTCGACCTCGACCTCGATGGCCGTCGTGCTGTCGAAATAGGTGAACTCGACGAGCGGCTGCGGCGCGTCCGCCCGGTCCTTCGGCTGTATCGCCGGCAGAGTCAGCAACAGGAACAGCACGGCGGCATGGAACAAGCCGGATAGGGCGAGGCCGATGCGCATAGTGCCTGCTCTCTGTCCTCTGCTCGGCCTGCGGCGCCTGCGCGCCCTAGGGATAGATCTCGACAACGAAGCGCTCCGTCGGGACGCCCGCCGCGGCCAGGAACTGCTCTAGGGTCACGCCCTTGGCGCTGGCGAAGAGCTGATCGCCCTTGCGGTCATCGCCTTCGGCGTAGGACTGGAAGATGCGGGCGTTCTCCGCCGTATCGGCGAGCTGATAGCGCGTGGCGAACTCGCGCCACTGGCGCGTGCTGTCCAGGCAGGGCTTCACCGCATAGGGATTATGACTGCAGGGCTCCGCCTCCATGGCTTGCTGGGTGTCGCTCAGCCCGGCCGAGGCGATCTCGTCGCTCAGCGCCGAGGGGCGATAGGCATAGGCCGGCACCGGCAAGCCCTTGGAACGGGCATAGATCGCATCCGCCTTCTTGAACTCGCCCTGGGCATAGGACTTGAACATGTTGGCGATGCGCCGGTTGTTGGGCAGGCCGTGCCGCGCGATGAAGGAGTTGAAGCGCTTGAGCACGTCCGGGCAGGGCCGCGCGCCGTAGGGGTCGAGGTCGCAGCCGACCTCAGTGCCGACAAGGGCGCCGCCCAGGTTCATGTTGCGCACTTCGTCGTGCAGGGCGAAGGCGCTGGTGCTGGCCGGTGCCGGCAGGCCTCGCGCCTGTGCCATCAGGCGATCGCCGACGGACTTGTCGTGGTGCTTGTAGGCCTGCAGGATGGCTGCCGTATCGGGGCTGACCTGAAGGCCGTGGACCTTGGCGAATTCGTTGAGCAGCCGCTTGGCATCGACGCAGGGTTTGGTGGCGTAGATGTTGTAGACGCAGCCGCGGCCCTGGTCGCCGAGGAAGCCGCCGCTGCGCGTGCCGTCGCGCGGCACCGGGCCGTGGCTGGCGATCTCCAGCCGGCCGCCCTGCTCCTTGAGCTCGAAGAGGCCGCGATAGGACTGCGCGTGCCACCACTCCGTGCTGCTGTCGAAATAGATGATCAGAAAGAGGCTGTCGCCACGAACCTCGTGAAACTTCCAGGTGAGGTTGGCGACCTTTGTTGGCCCCCCCTTATTGGGTGCGAGCCTGTAGGTGTCGTTGTAGTTGCCCAGGCGCTGGAGAAAGTCCCTTTCGTTGGCATCGAAGTAGGCCTCGAAGGCGGCCTCGTCCTGGGGCAGCTCGAGGGCGGCCGCCGGCGCAAACAGGCCGAGCAACAGCAGCCCTGCCAAAGCAAGGCCTCGCAGAGCCTGGCGGTGGCGCGCCATCCTTTGGCCTAGAGCCCTTCCGCTCTCGTCTTCGATGACGAGCATCGCCGCCAATCCCCTCTGGTCCCCAAGGTGGCGACCCCCCGATCGCCCACTTGGCGACTATAGCGCAACTGGCCGCCGCACGGAACCGGGCATTGGGCACGCTGCGGCGATGCGGGTCGTAAAAGTAATCGATGCGGAAAGGCGGCGGTTGGTTACCTGAAATATTATGTAAAATTGCCGGGTGTGCGCGAAAAATGTCGCATTTTGTTGTTGAACGAAATTGTAACATACACGAGATTTAAAGGGTCACCTCGGAAATTAAGTATGAGGTGAAGTGAAGGGCTAGAGAGATGCAGCAGTACTGGGTGGTCGGGGGCGAGTACAAAGACACGCGCTTCGATCGAATCCTCGATGGGCATGAGGAGTGGTTCGGCCCCTTTCGCAGCTACGAAGAAGCGAAGAAAGAGTGGTCGAAGCATGCATGGCAGACGGTGGATGACTGCCATGTCCGCTACCGCATCGAGGCGATCGACAAGGACGTGCCGCCTCCCTGTACAGACTAGCTTGGCGCGTTAAGGCCGATGCCTTGGCCGCTACCGGCGGATGACGAAGGCCGCCTGGCGCTTGCGAAGGGCTACCCCTTTCCTGCGCCGCGCCGGTCCTACCTCTTCGCCCACGGACGCACGCGGCCGATCGAAGAAGCTCACTACGATGGCCGCACGCCGGTCATCGCCCACGGTTCCAACCGCTCCCCGCAACAGCTTGCCCGCAAGTTCGCCGGCTACGATGACCGCGACGGCGAGATCCCCGTGACTTACGGCTGGCTCGCAGATTACGACGTGGTCTATTCGGCCCATGTGACCAACTACGGGGCCATCGCTTCCAACCTGCACCACAGCCCGGGTTGCCACGTGCGTATCGCCGTCACCTGGCTGACCGAGCGGCAGCTCGACCGCATGCATGCGACCGAGGGGGTCAACTATCCCTTCGGCCGCTTCGACGAGGTCGCCATCGACAAAGAGGCGGGGCCCGGCCCGAGCATGACCGAGGCCCGGATCTACATCAGCCGACACGGCTGCCTGCAGCACGACGGTGCGCCGATCGGCCTCGCGGCCCTCGAAAACCGCAGCCGGGCTTACGGCACGCTTGCGCAGCTCGACGCCCTGGCCCTGGTGCGCGACCGCTATCACGCGGACGAGGACCTGGACCGCCACATCCTGCGCAACATCGCCGAGCTCGCGCGGCGGCGTGCGCTGATCGCGCGTATGGCGGCGGAAGCGGCTCCCAGTCACGTGCCCCACTTCTCGGTTCTGGACGAGGAGCTCAGCGACCGCTAGATCCGCCGGATAAGCACGTTTTCACAGGGCTTCGACATGGATGATCTGACGGGACAGCCGCAGGACGGGCTGCAGCCGCTCGACGGGCCGCGCCACGGGCCGGCGAGCGGCGGGGCCGCCAAGCAGCTGATCGTGCTGCTGCACGGCCTGGGCGCCGACGGCAACGACCTGATCTCGCTGGCGCCGCTGCTCGGCCAGGTGCTGCCCGATGCCGCCTTCGTCTCGCCCAATGCGCCCTATCCCTGCGACATGGCGCCCTTCGGCCGGCAGTGGTTCAGCCTGCAGGAGCGTTCGCCCGAGGCGATGTACGCCGGTGCCGAGCGGGCGCGGCCCCTGCTGGCTGCGTTCCTCGAGCAGGAGCTGGCGCGGCACGGTCTCGGCATGTCGGAGCTGGCGCTGCTCGGCTTCAGCCAGGGCACCATGATGTCGCTGCATACGGCCTTGCGTATGCCCGAACCCGTGGCCGGGATCCTCGGCTACTCGGGGATACTGATCGCGCCGGAGCGCTTGGCGGCCGAGATCACCGTGCGCCCGCGGGTGCTGCTGGTGCACGGCAGCGCCGACGAGGTGGTGCCGGCGCTCTCCATGCCCGCAGCCGAGCTGGCGCTCACGGAAGCCTCCGTACCAGTGCAGACGCTGCTGTGCCCCGGCCTCGGCCATTCGATCGACGAAGAGGGCCTACGCGCCGGGGTCGACTTCCTGCGCGGGGCCTTCTCGAAAGCCCAAGACGTTTAGCGCGTTCCTGCGCCGCGGCCGCGGTGTCTTGAGCTTGCCACGTTCTCGAAATATCCTTCCGGTAATGTTATTGTTGAGTGAAATCTCAAGCCCTTCGAGCCCCAACATCTTGTGTTGGGACTCGGCTCGGACTATAGGAAGCGTCAAGATGCGGTGTCAGACCGCAGCGCTACCGACGTAGCGGAGATGGAGGGGAGCAGGTGTCCATAGCCCAAGCCTTCCCGGCTCTGGTCCTAAACGCGGACTTTCGACCGCTCAGCTATTTCCCGCTGTCGCTCTGGTCGTGGCAGGAGGCCATCAAGGCCGTGTTCCTCGACCGCGTGAACGTCCTCTCCGAATACGAGCGTACGGTGCGCTCACCCTCCTTCGAGATGCAACTTCCCAGCGTCATCGCGCTGAAGCAATACGTGCACCTGGACCGCCGGCCGGCCTTTACCCGCTTCAACGTCTTTCTGCGTGACCGCTTCCACTGCCAGTATTGTGGCGACCGCTTCCGCACCGAGGACCTGACCTTCGATCACGTGGTGCCGCGCTCCCGCGGCGGCCGCACCACCTGGACGAACATCGTGACGGCCTGTCAGTCCTGTAATCTCGAGAAAGGCAACCGGCTCCCGGGGGAGACGGGCATGTTCCCGAGGACGCGACCTGTCCAGCCTAGCACGTTCCAGCTGCAGGAAAATGGGCGGGCTTTCCCGCCTAATTTTTTGCACGAAAGCTGGAACGACTTCCTCTACTGGGACAGCGAGCTGGAGTCTTAAGGCGCTTCGACGCCGGCCACTCCAATCATACAAAACGCGAACGTTTGCGGTGCCCGACTCGGGTCGGGCTGCTAGCGTCACGCCATGACAAGCGACGGACTGGCCGATCTCTTCGCGCGGGGCGATGCGCTGATTCTCATCGCGGTCGCCTGCGTGCTGCTCGGCGGCTTTTTGCTCGCCCGCCGCTTGAGCCGGCTGTCGGCGACCGAGCGCGCCTCCGATCAGGCCTTGCAGGAGGCCGCGCGCCTGGCCGAGGAGCGGGCGGCCGAGACCGAGCTCAGGCTCAAGATGATGGCCGAACAGCAGGCGGCGCAGCAAAGCCAGCTGATCGAGGCTTTGCGCCGGCAGGAGCGGGCCATCGGCCAGTCGCTCGATCAGCGCATCAATGGCTTTGCCCGCCAGGTCAACGACCGCCTGCACCAGACCTCGAGCCAGCAGAGCACGACGCTCAACGAGTTGCGCGAGCGCCTGGCGGTGATCGACCGGGCGCAGCGCAACATCACCGAGCTCTCCAGCCAGGTGAACGGCCTGCAGGACATCCTCTCCAACAAGCAGGCGCGGGGCGCCTTCGGTGAGGTGCAGCTGCGCGACATCGTCACCAGCGTGCTGCCGCCCTCCGCCTACGTCTTCCATCCCAAGATGGCCGACGGCAAGGTGCCGGACTGTCTGTTGCAACTGCCCAACCCGCCGGGGCCGATCGTCATCGACGCCAAGTTCCCGCTGGAGAGCTACAAGGCGCTGGCGGAGGCAACGGACGATGCCGCACGCCTGCAGGCTTCGCGCAGTTTCTCCCAGGATTTGAAGAAGCACATCAAGGACATCGCCGAGAAGTACATCCAGCCGGGCGAGACGGCGGACTCGGCCTTGATGTTCCTGCCCAGCGAAGCGGTGTACGCCGAGCTGCACGCCAACTTCTCGGGCCTCGTCGAGGAATCCTTCCGGCAGCGGGTCTGGATCGTCTCGCCGACGACCCTGATGGCGACCCTCAACACCGTACGTGCGATCTTGCGCGACCTGCACATACAGGAGCAGGCGGGCGCCATACGTACGGAGGTGGAGCGGCTGTTGGCCGACGTGACGCGCCTGGGCGACCGCGTCCAGCGGCTGGAAGGCCACTTCGATCAGGCCGGCCGGGATATCCGAGAGATCCGCATTTCGGCGGACAAGATCTCCAAGCGCGGCTTGCGCCTCACCGACCTCGAGCTTGAGGAGGTCGCCGCTGAGCTGCCCGAGCCCACCGGCCGTCCGCGTCTGGTCGAGAAGACCCCGGCGGAGTAGCGGGCGGCGGCTGTCCTGGCGGTTATCTGCGCCGGCGTCGCAGCAACACAAGCTGTCACCCCGGCCCACGAGCCGGGGTCTATTTGTGAGCTCGCGCAGGCGTCGCCATGGTTCCCGGCTCGCGGTCCTCGCTGATGCGAGGCCCTTGGCCGGGATGACAACCGGAAATGCACCGCCACGCTTTCGCCCGAACCGAAGGGCTACGCTTTGCCCTGACAAACCTGACAAAAGCGTGACCGGCAGAGGGGCTCGGCTTCTGTTATGGTTTGCTCGACCTACTCTTTAGGGACCGCACCGCGAAGAGAGACTGCCATGCGCCGCTGCTTCCTTGCCCTCCTTGCCGGATTGCTGATCGTTTTCGCCGGGTCGGCGAGCCAAGCCTTGACCGTTGAGGAGATGGGCGATGTGGTGCAGCGTCTCGACCCCGAGGCGAAAGGCGGCGACAATCACTGGCTCTTCAAGATCGAAGGGGTGGATCTGAGCCTGGTCTACGATGAGGATCGGGACCGCATGCGGGTGGTGGCCGTGATCGCACCGGTCAACGAGCTGACGCCGCAGCAGATCGTGCGCTGCCTGCAGGCCAACTTCGACTCCGCCCTCGATGCTCGCTACGCCCTGGCCAACGGGGCGCTGTGGAGCGCCTTCATCCACCCGCTCGGCAGCCTCGACCGGGAGGAGCTGATCTCCGGCATCGGGCAGACGGTGAACCTGGTGACCTCCTTCGGCACCACCTACTCCTCCGGCGGGCTGGTCTACGGCGGCGGCGACAGCCAGCAGCTGCAGCGCGAGCTGATCGACAAGCTGCTGGAGCGCGGACAGGCGATTTAGGTTCCGGTACCGGTTCCTGAAGATCGACCGCCGTAGGCTGCCTCTTACCTCTTCCGTCACCCCGGCCCCCGAGCCGGGGTCCATTCTTCAGCCAGCGCCAGATATCCGACTTGCGCACCCAGTCGTCCCATGGTTCCCGGCTCGCGGGCTTTCGCCCTTGGCCGGGATGACAGCCGAGGACAACTGCGGGCGTCGCGCGTGAGTGCCTAAGAACCAGCTTCCTTCAACTGCGCCTTGAGCTGGAGAGCGGCGCGGGCGTAGCCGCCCTCGGCGCCGTCCAGGAAGTGCATGTGGTCGTGGGTCAGCGGCGAGGGCACGATGCAGGTCATCAGCGCCGCCGGCTGTTCCCACAGGCCGTAGGCCACGACGCCGCGCTGCCGCGCCTCCTCCAGAATGGCTTTCACCTCCGAAAGGGCCTCGGGCCCGCAGTCCACGGTCATGCGCAGCATGTCGTCGAACTTGCGGAAGTCCGTGTTGGCCGCCGTGTTGGTGCGGTAGGCCAGGGGGTCGAAGCCGGCGACGGTCCATTTGGTCTTGTCGAGCAGCCAGGCGATCAGGGTGATCAGCCAGATCTTGCGTTTCTGCTTGGCGAGCGGCGTGTCCGCGCTGCGGCTGGCGCGGGCCTCCAGCTCCAGGCCCGCCGGCGGCCAAGTGAAGCCGGGGCCGATGGGCGGCACAGGGTGGCCGCCGCGCTCGTAGCGGCCGATCAGCGCCACCAGTTGGCGGGTCACCGCGACGAAGCCCGAGTCCTCGGCCGAGCCCAGCGGCGCAACGAGCAAGGAGAGGATGCAGCCGCGCGTCTCCTCGATCGGCGTCCAGCGGCAGGACAGGCCGGTCAGGTCCGGGCGGGCGCCGGGCGGCGCCATGGGCACGGCGTAAGCATCGCGCTTCATCTCCTCCTCGGCCCAGGCCAGGCCGTGCCCCGCGAACATGGCATAGCAGACGTTGTCGGAGGCGGCGAAGCGCGCCATCAGCACCTCGTGACCCGCGGCACGCACGTCATCGACTGGCACCATGGCGGCCCGCAGTCCAAGCCCCAATTCCTCCTCGACCCAGCGGGCGGTGCGGGTGAGCGCCTCGCGGGCGGCCTCGGCGTCTTCTGGCGGCACCGCCAGGCTGGCGCCATCGCCGCCGAAGACGAATGGGAAGTTGCGGTGGCCGATGGCGTTCATCACGGCTGAGATCGCCGTGGCCCCCGCCATGTTGACCCGCTTGTAGTGCCCCGCCTCGATCGCCTGGGTCGAGCCGACCACGTCGGTCAAGCCAAGCCACCAGCCGGCGGGGAGAGGGCGGTAGACCGAGGCGTCGACCACCTGGGCGAAGTCTGAAAAGGGCTCTGTCCCGAGATAAAAGCCCTCGGCGTCGCTTTGCGAAGTCTCGCCCATGGCCCGCTCCCGTCTTCCCCAACGCTCAGAGGATTATACGGTACCGCGCTGGGATTTGGATGCCTAGACCACTGACCCTTTGCACTTCGTCGGGCGCAGCCCCCGCACTACTGCCGGTACTTCTCCGGCATCTGCGGGTTGTTGGCGGGGTTGGTGTCGTGCTTGGCGAGGCGCAGGATCCGCTCGCCGTCGACCAGCGGCGCGAGCTCCGCTTCCAGCGCCTCCGCCTTGTCCTTGTCGTAGACCTCGTCGCCGCCGACGTAGAGCGTGAAGGCCTTGAGGTACTTCGCCTTCTTCGCCGGATCCTCGATCGTCGCCTTGGTCCAGGCGTAGAGCGGATAGTTCTCGCGCCCTTCCCGTTCCGCCGCGCTGACGTAGTCGGCAAAGGCGTCGTACTGGCACTTCAGCGCAGCCTGGTGCTTGCCCAGCACCTCAGAGAGGGGTGCCAAAGCCGGGTCCTCGCCGGCGCCGCGCGCCGCGGCGGACAGGGCGTCATCCAGGTAAAGCCGCAGCTGATACTGCCATTCCTCGGCCATGCGCGTTCCCCTTGGGCAATCCTGTTTCGTGCGTGCCTGCTACGCGACCTATTCCTAGCGAACCCTAGTTCTAGCCCCGCAGCGTGCCGCCGCAGTGCTTCTCCACCTGGGCGACGATCTTAGCCGAGACGGCCTCCAAGGCCTCTTCGGTCAGGGTCGCTTCGCGCGGTTGCAGGGTGACGGCCAGCGCCAGGGATTTCTTGCCCTCGCCGAGCGCCGCTCCGCGGAAGACGTCGAAGAGATCGACCTGAGCGATCAGCGCCTTGTCGGCGCCCTTGGCGGCACGCAGCACCTTCTCCGCCGGCACGGTCTCGTCGACCACGAAGGCGAAGTCGCGCTCGACCGGCTGGAAGGGCGCGAGATCGGCGGCGGCTTTCAGCTTGCCGGCCTTCTTGGGCGGTGGCACCTGCTCCAGGAAGACCTCGCAGGCCACCACGGGCCCCTTGAGGTCGAGGCGGCGCAGGATGCGGGGGTGCACCTCGCCGAAGGCGGCCAGCACCTTGGGGCCGAGGCGGAGCTGGCCGCTGCGGCCCGGGTGGTACCAGTGGGGCGCGTCGGTCGAGACCTGCAGGTTCTCAACCGGAGCGCCGACGGCCTCCAGCACCGCGACAGCGTCGGCCTTGGCGTCGAAGGCGTCGCGCGGGCGGGGCGGCGCGTTCCAGTGGCGCGGCCCGCTCTCGCCGGCGCGCACCACGGCCGCCGTCCAGTCCTGCCCCTCGGGCGCGTCGCCCTGGTAGAGCGGCCCGATCTCGAACAGGCCCACGTCGCCGTAGCCGCGGTCGGCGTTGCGCTGTGCGGCCTGCAGCAAGGTGGTCAGTACCGAAGGACGCATGACCACGAGATCGGTGGAGATGGGATTGTCGAGCTTGATCGCCGGCTCGTCCCAGCCGAAGAGTTCGGCCGTGGGCTCATCGATGAAGGAGTAGGTGACGCACTCGTTGAGGCCGGCCCAGCAGAGCGCGTTGCGCGCCGCCGAGGCGCGGCGCTGCCGGTCGGTCAGGGCCGGGCGCGGCAGCGCGGTTTCCCGCGGCAGCGGCGTCACCGGGATATCCTCATAGCCCTGGATGCGCAGCACCTCTTCCACCAGGTCTGCTTCGCCGACGATATCGGGGCGCCAGCTCGGCACGCTGCAGGTGAGTGTGCGGCCCTTGCGGCTCGTCACCGGGAAGCCCAGGTGCTCCAGGATGGCGACCTGGCGCTCGGCCGGGACGGCGACGCCGCCCAGGCTCTCGCAGCGGTTCTCGCGCAGAGTGACGCTGCGGCTGGTGTCGGGGATCTCGCCGGCGGAGACCACGTGGCTGGCCTCGCCACCGCAAAGCTCCAGCACCCAGCGCGCGGCGACCTCTGGGCCCCAGCGCGCACTGTCTGGGTCGAGCCCGCGCTCGAAGCGGTAACGGGCATCGGAGACAATGCCGAGCTTGCGGCCGCTGGCGGCGGTGCGGACCGGATCGAAGAGGGCGACCTCGAGGAAGACGTTGGTGGTCTCTTCGGTGCAGCCGGAGAGCTCGCCGCCCATGATGCCGCCGATGCCCTCGATGCCGTTCTCGTCGGCGATCACCGTCATGCTCGGGTCGAGGCTGTAGGTGCGGCCGTCCAGCGCCAGCACCTCCTCGCCGTCGCGCGCCATGCGCATGGTGGGATTGCCTTTGACCTTGTCGGCGTCGAAGACGTGCAACGGCCGGCCGAGGTCGAAGGTCACGTAGTTGGTGATGTCGACCAGGGCAGAGATGGGCCGGAGGCCGATGGCCTTGAGGCGTTTCTGCATCCAAGCCGGGGAGGGGCCGTTCTTCACGCCGCGGAAGCTGCGTCCCGCGACGTAGGGGCAGGCCTCCTGCAGGTCGGCCGGCAGGTCGCGCACCCACTTGAGTGGGCTCTCGAAGGTCCCTTCGATCTTGGGCGCGCTGAGCGGCTTTAGTTTGCCGAGGCCGGCGGCGGCCAGGTCGCGGGCAACGCCGCGCACGCCGAGACAGTCGCTACGGTTCGGCGTGATGGCGATATCGATGACCGGATCGTCCAGGCCGAGGATGGGCGCGATGGGCTGGCCAGGCTTGAGGTCACCGGCCTCGCCGTCGGGAGCCAGGTCGATGATGCCCTCGTGCTCGTCGGAGAGTCCCAGCTCGCGCTCGCTGAGCAGCATGCCGTTGGAATCGATGCCGCGGATCTGGCCGGACTTGAGCAGCAGCTCGGTGCCGGGGACGTAGCTGCCCGCGGCGGCGAAGACACCATACATGCCGGTCCGCGCATTGGGGGCGCCGCAGACGACTTGCACCTCGCCGCTGCCGGTCTCGACCCGGCAGACACGCAGGCGGTCGGCGTTCGGGTGCTGGCTCGCCTCGATGACGTAGCCGACCACGAAGGGCACCAGCTTCTCGGCCGGGTTCTCCACGCCTTCCAGCTCGAGCCCGAGCATGGAGAGCTTCTCAGCGATCTCCTCCAGCGAGGCCTCGGTCTCGAGATGGTCTTTCAGCCAACTGAATGTGAATTTCATGGCCTACAGCCCCCGCACCATCGACGGCGTCTCCAACGGCACGAAGCCGTAGTGGCGCAGCCAGCGGATGTCGCTGTCGTAGAAGGGTCGGAGGTCGGGCATGCCGTACTTCAGCATGGCGATGCGCTCGATGCCCATGCCGAAGGCGAAGCCCTGGTACTTGCTGCTGTCGATGCCGCAGTTCTCCAGCACCTTCGGATTGACCATGCCGCAGCCCAGGATCTCCAGCCAGTCGTCGCCGGCGCCGATCACCAGCTGTCCGCCCTTCTTGCTGCAGCCGATATCGACCTCCGCCGAGGGCTCGGTGAAGGGGAAGTAGCTGGGGCGGAAGCGCACAGGGAGATCGTCCACGCCGAAGTAGGCGCGGCAGAACTCGATCAGGGTGCCCTTCAGGTGGCCCATGTGGGTCGACTCGTCGATCACCAGCCCCTCGACCTGATGGAACATGGGGCTGTGCGTCGCGTCGTGGTCGGCGCGGAAGGTGCGGCCGGGCGCGATCACCCGGATGGGCGGCTTGGTCGACTGCATGGTCCGCACCTGCACCGGGCTGGTGTGGGTGCGCAGCACCATGCGAGAGCCGTCCGGCTTCTCCGGGAAATAGAAGGTGTCCATCTCCTGGCGCGCCGGGTGCTCGGGCGGGATATTGAGGGCGTCGAAGTTGTGGAAGTCGTCCTCGATGTGCGGCCCTTCGGCGACGGTGAAGCCCATCTCGCCGAAAATCGCCACCAGCTCTTCCATGGTCTGGCTGATCGGGTGGACCAGGCCCACCTCGCGCGGCCGGGCCGGTAGGGAGACGTCGAGGCTTTCCTCCGCCAGGCGGCGCTCCAGCTCCACCTCTTCCAGCTCCGCCTTGCGCGCCTCGATGGCGCTTTGCAGGGCGTCCTTGACCAGGTTGAGCGCCTGACCTTGGGCCTTGCGGGCCTCGGGGTCGAGCCCGCCGAGACCCTTCATCAACTGGGTGATGCGCCCTTTCTTGCCCAACCCGGAGACGCGCAGCGCCTCCAGCGCCGCAAGATCCGGGGCAGCGTGAGCCGCCGTCAGCAGCTCGCTCTTGAGGCTGTCGAGATCTGTCATGTTCTGCCTGAACCCGCCTCGCATGGCTCCGCGGCGGGAACAGAGCTGAACGAGGAAAAGGTCGCTTTCGGCCCGCCGCCTCTCGCCCCTCGCAAGGAGAGACAAGAGTAAAGCCTTAGCCCTGCCGGGCTGCCGCCGCTTGGTCGACCAGGGCCTTGAAGGCCTCCGGCTCGCGCACGGCGAGGTCGGCCAGCATCTTGCGGTCCACTTCGATGCCGGCCTTGTGGATCCCGTCCATAAACTGGGAGTAGGTCATGCCGTGCTCGCGGGTCGCCGCGTTGATGCGCTGGATCCAGAGGCCCCGGAAGAAGCGCTTGCGGGTGCGGCGGTCGCGGTAGGCGTACTGCCAGCCTTTCTCGACCGCCTGGACGGCGACGCGAAAGACGTTCTTCCGCCGGCCGTAGTAGCCGTCGGCCGCCTTGACGACCTTCTTGTGCTTGGCGTGGGCGGTGGTGCCGCGCTTGACTCGTGCCATCGTCGCGCTCCTCTGCCTCAGCCGTTGGGAAGATAGTTTTTCTTCACGATCTTGGCGTCCGCATCGGCCAGGATCATGGTGCCGCGTGCCTTCCGCTTCATCTTCTGCGGGCGCTTGCGCATGCCGTGGTTCAGGAAGGCGGAGCCGACCTTGACGCGGCCGCTCGCCGTGAGCTTGAAGCGCTTCTTGGCGCCGCTCTTGGTCTTCATCTTAGGCATTTCGTTTCCTTCTCTCTCGTCGGCGTCGCGAACGCCGTATGTAAAGGCGGCTGGGCATGCCTATGGCCGCGCCGCCAGACTTCTCCGAATTTCGGAAAGCAGGTCTTATATAGGCGCGGGAATTCCCGCGCAAGTATCAGTGGGGGATATCGGGGTTTTCCCGAAGATAGAAGACAAGGTCCAAGGGTGGCGGTTCCGCCCCGGCTTCCTTGAGCAAGGCGTGGGCCTGACCCCGGTGGTGGGTCTGATGGTTGAAGACGTGGCCCAGGGTCAGGGCGAAAGGGGTGGTGACGTCGGCCGGCGAGACCATGGTGCGGTAGCTCAGGCTGCCGGCCAGCATTTCCTCCGTCAGACCCTCGGTGAAGGCGAGCAGCCGCGCATCCTCGGTTTCGCGCGCCTGGCGCAGGCTCTCCAAGGTCTTGAAAGCCCACTCATCGAGGGACTGGGGCACGGGGCCCTCGCCCTCAAATCGGCGCAGCCAGAGCCGGTCGCCGATCAGGATGTGGTTCAAGGTGCCGAGCAGGGAGCCGAAGTAGGCGCTAGGGCGCGGCTTGTCGTGCTCTTCCGTCGGCAGGGCGGCGACGGCATCGTAGAGGCGCGCATTGGCCCAACGGTTATAGCAGGCCAGACCCTGGAAATAGCCGGGCGTCATGGGACGTTCCTAGGATAGAATGCCTAGATTAGGCGGGTTTGCCGTTCTCGGAGGCGCCATCGGAGCTGCGGAGCTTCTCGATGGCTTCGCGCGCCAGGATGCGGTGGACCTCGGTGATGTGGTTGGAGACCATGCGGTAAGCGCCGAACAGCACCGCCGCGTCATCGGAATAGCCGAGGACCGCGATCCAGTCGGGCAGCAGATCGGTCGGCACGACGAAATAGGCCAAGGCCGCCATCAGGGCCGCCCGGACCTGCAGTGGTGTCTGCTTGTCGATGGCGCAGTAATAGACCGACACCAGCTCGACGGCGAAGGGCAGCTTGGTGAAGTTGCGCTTCAGCTTGCCCCAGAAGTCGCGCGCGACCTTGGCGCTATCGCGGGCATAGGCCCCCGCGTCGAAGTCCTGATCTCCGGGAGGCATGTCCTTGCTCGCAGTCATTGAGGGAATCTGGGGTTTGCCGCGCCGTTTGGCAATCGCCTTGTTCTCCCGAGGAAGCTCCAACTACTCCGCAGCGCAGACGGCTTGAGCCAGAGCGTAGTCCACGTCGTCAAGCGTCCGGATCGTCGGCTTTGCACCGCAGAGCGGGCAGTCCGGGTCGGCCGAGACTTTGACCGTGCGGAAGCTGCTTTCCAGGGCGTCATAAAGCATCAGTCGCCCGCTCATGGAGCGGCCGATGCCGAGCAGCTCCTTGACCACCTCGATGGCCTGCAGGCTGCCCATGGCGCCGGCCAGCGCGCCCATCACGCCGACGTCGGCACAGGACTGCTTGGGGTCGGCCGGCGGCTGCTCGCCGAACAGGCAGCGGTAGCAGGGGTTGGCCTTGCCGTCCTCACCATGACCCTGATGCGCCCGATAGGTGCTGAGCTGGCCGTCGAACCGCATGATGGCGGCGGAGACCAGGGGCCGGCCGGCCAGATAGCTGGCGTCGTTGACCAGATAGCGGGTGGCGAAATTGTCCGAGCCGTCGGCCACCAGGTCGTAGCCGGCGATGAGATCCAAGGCGTTGTCCGGCCTGAGGCGGGTGTGGTGCGGTTCCAGCACCACCTCCGGATTGACCTCCTTGAGGCGCGCTCGGGCGCTCTCGACCTTTGGGCTGCCGACCCGGCTCGTGTCGTGCACGACCTGGCGCTGCAGGTTGGAGAGATCGACCACGTCATCGTCGACCACGCCGAGATGGCCGACGCCAGCCGCCGCAAGATAGAGCAGCAGCGGGGAGCCCAGGCCGCCGGCGCCGATCACCAGCACCCGTGAGTTGAGCAGTTTAAGCTGCCCGTCCTCGTCGATCTCCGGGAGGACGACGTGTCGGGCGTAACGCTCAAGCTGGCTGTCGCTGAGTTCCATCATCAGAAACACTAAGTGTCGAGAGAGGGCAAAGGCAATGGCCCAAGGCCGCATATAGTGGTAAGCAGGTCTGCCGATGTTACCAGCATCGGCGGCTGGTGCACGAAACGCTGCGCCTGCTTGGCAAGGGCTCACGAAGGAGGTTACCCCGTGTTTCAGACGTTCATTCGCCCCTCCCTCATTTCCGTTTTTTTCCTCGCCGCGCTTCTGCTCGCCGGCGCGCAGATCGTCGGCTCAAGCCCCGCCATGGCGGCGTCTGACGATGACAAGAAGACACTGATGGAAGCTGCGGCCGAAGAGCGCGACGAGGCCATCCAAGCCGGCGAGCGCCTGCTGGCGGACATCGACAACCGGCTGGAAAAGGTCGAGGCGGAGATCGAAGAGGCCTCGACCGACGCCAAGGCGCGCTGGGCGGCGGAGCGCGAGCGCCTCAAGGCCATGCGTGCCGATGCGGATGCACGCCTCGACGGACTGCGCGAAAGCACCAGCAACGCCTGGGACAACTTCAAGCAGAGCTTCTCGGAGGCCTACGACGACCTGGAACAAGCCGTCCAGGAAGCGCAAGACAAGTACATCGGCCAGTAACTCGTCGGGCCGTGCCCTATAGTCCCTCGAAGAGCTGCGTCGAGAGATAGCGCTCGGAGGACGAGGGCAGGATCACCAGAATACGCTTGCCGCGGTTGGCGGGTCGCTCGGCCAGCTCCATGGTCGCGGCAAGCGCAGCCCCTGAAGAGATACCGATCGGCAGGCCTTCAAGCTTGGCTGCTTCGCGGGCTTGGCGGAAGGCCGTATCGTTGCTGATCGGCAGGACCTCGTCGATCAGCTTGGTGTTCAGGTTGGCCGGTACGAAGCCCGGGCCAATGCCCTGGATCTTGTGCGGCCCCGGCGGGCTGCCTGACAGCACCGCGCTATCCTCCGGCTCGACGGCGACCAGCTGAAGCTGCGGCAAGCGCTCCTTCAATAGACCGCCTGCGCCGGTCAGGGTGCCGCCGGTGCCGCTGCCGGCGACGAAGATGTCGAGTTGTCCCCCGGTGTCCCGCCAGATCTCCTCGCCGGTGGTCCGCCGATGGACGTCCGGATTGGCGGGGTTGGAGAACTGCTGCGGGATGACCGCGTCGCCCAGCTTGGCGACGATGGCTTCCGCCTTGGCCACGGCGCCGGCCATGCCTTTGCCGCCCTCGGTCAACACCAGCTCGGCGCCCAGCAGCTTGAGCATCTTGCGCCGCTCTTCCGACATGGTCTCCGGCATGGTGAGGATGAGGCGATAGCCTCTGGCCGCGCAGATGAAGGCCAGCGCGATGCCCGTGTTGCCGCTGGTTGGCTCGACGATCGTGGTCTCCGGCCCGATCTCGCCGGCCGCTTCCATGGCATCGATCATGGCTGCGCCAATGCGGTCTTTGACTGACGAGAGTGGGTTCATGAACTCGCACTTGCCCAGCAGCTCACAGTCGAGCCCATGGGCCTCGGCGAGGCGGGACAGGCGGACAAGCGGCGTGTTTCCAATCGTCTGGGTCAGATCGCCGTAGATCCGGCCTGCTTGGCCGGGGCTTGTCAGGCCGCGCTGTTCGGAGAGGCCGAGCGGCTGATTGGGATCGTCCGTCGGTTGGACGCTGCGCGCGGTCGTCGTCATGAGAGTCCGTTCGGTCGCTGGAGGATGGCCAAGCCGGCGCGCACCTGGGTGGCGCCGGCAGGACGTGTCAGATTGCGAAATCGCCTGCCGGCTCGACGGCGTGGTCGGCGTCGATGCCCTTCTGCTTGGCGCGGCGGCAGAGCTCTTCGATGGTCAAGGCATCGAAGCGCCCCATCATCTCGTTCTGCATGTCGCTCCAGATCGGGCGAATGATCTTGATGCCGATTTCCGAGCCCACGGTTTCCTGCACCGGATCCGGCATGCCTTCGAGCTGCCGCACGATGCGGATGATCTCGCCCACCGTCACCCGTCTTCGCTCTCGCGCCAGGCGATAGCCGCCGCGCGGGCCGCGTTGTCCGGCAAGCACCTGATGGTGCACCAGCTGCTGGAGCACCTGTTCGAGATAGCGGCGCGGAATGCCCTGACGCCGAGAGATATCGGTCGAGCGTACCGGCCCGGACGCCGAGTGATAGGCAATGTCCACCACAGCCTCGATGGCAAAAAGCAGTTTCTTCGAAAGTCTCAACATGTTCCGTGTTCACCTCATGCGGACGTTGAGCGGTCTCGGAGCGATCGTACGCCGGTCGAACCGAAGCCGCCTTCGCCTCGTTCTGTTGCCTCCAGTGCGTCCAATTCCTGCCAGGTCACCTGGAGATAGGACGCGATGATCATCTGCGCGATACGCATACCGCGCATGATCGCGAAGTCCTCTTCGCCGAGATTGGCCAGCAGCACCTTGATTTCACCCCGATAGTCGGCGTCGATCGTGCCCGGCGCGTTGAGGACGGTAATGCCATGGTTCAGTGCAAGACCGGACCGTGGCCTAATCTGTGCTTCGGTTCCCGGCGGTAGGGCGATGGTCAGGCCCGTCGGGACCAGCGCCCGATCGCCGGGTTTGAGTGTCAGCGGCGTGTCGACGGCGGCCAGGAGATCGAGACCGGCCGCGTGCGCCGTGGCATAGGCTGGAAGGTCGAGTCCCTCGCCATGAGGCAAGCGGCAAACCGGCAGCCGGAGGGGCTGCCGAGGCGGTTCTGAGTCGCTCATGCGCGCCGGCTTTCGAAGTGGGTGGCGACGCGCTCGGCCAGGCAGGCGGCAACCTGCCGCTTGCTCATGCGGGGCCAGCTCTCGTTGGCGTCGGCAGAGATCAGATGAATGCTGTTGTCATCGCCGCCGAAGGTCCCGCTCTCGGCGCTGACGTCATTGGCCAAAATCCAGTCGCAGCCCTTGCGCTGTCGTTTGGCCGTCGCGTGCTCGATCACCTTCTCGGTTTCGGCGGCGAAGCCGATCACCAAGCGCGGGCGCTGCGCACCCGGCTCGGCAAGCCTGGCCAGGATGTCGGGGTTGGCGGTCAGCGTCAGGCTGGGGGGACCTTCGTCTCCCTTCTTCAGCTTCTGGTTGGCCGCAGCGGCGACCTTCCAATCGGCGACGGCTGCGGCGCAGACCGCAACGTCGCTTGGCAGGCTGTCGAGGCAGGCCGCCAGCATTTCCTCGGCCGAGCGTACGTGCTTCACGCGTACGCGCTCCGGGTCCGGCAAGCTGGTCGGGCCGGAGACCAGCGTCGTGTCCGCCCCCAAGTCAGCCAGGGCTTGGGCGATTGCGTGGCCCTGCTTGCCCGAAGAGCGGTTTGCGATGTAACGCACCGGGTCGATCGCTTCATGGGTCGGGCCGCTGGTCACCAGGGCGCGCAAGCCTTCCAGGCGGCTGCCCGACTGAAAGAAGCGTTCCACGGCGGTGACGATCTCTTCCGGCTCCGCTAGGCGCCCCGGGCCGTACTCGCCGCAGGCCATATCGCCCTCGTTGGGGCCGACAAACAGCGTGCCGCGGGCCTTCAGGCTCGCCAGATTGGCCTGCGTTGCCGGGTGGGTCCACATGCGTACGTTCATGGAGGGTGCCACCATGACCGGCTTGTCAGTGGCCAAGAGGGCCGTGGTTGCCAGATCGTTCGCCAAGCCTTGCGTCATGCGAGCCAGAATGTCGGCCGTCGCGGGCGCGACCAGCAGCAGATCGGCATCGCGGCTCAGCTGGATATGGCCCATCTCGGCTTCGTCGGTCAGCGAGAAGAGCTCGCCATAAACCTTGTCGCCGCTGATCGCGGAGAGCGACAGAGGCGTGACGAACTGGGCGCCGCCGGCGGTCAGGATACAACGCACCGCGATGCCCCGCTCGCGCAGGCGGCGAATGACCTCCAGGCTCTTGTAAGCCGCGATCCCGCCTGAGACGATCAGGAGGACACGCTTTGCGTTAGACATCTGATCAATCTGTGTATTTTCGCATGTCTTGTGTTGAAATATGTATGGCAGTCCAGCTGACTGACAAGAGTCGATTTACCATGCATTTGGTAGTTTAAAGCTATCTGACGAAAACAGAACGGCTATGAGTGAATTGCGAATCAACCCAGAGCGCCTGTGGGACAGCCTCATGCGGATGGCGGAGATCGGCGCCACCGAGAAGGGTGGCTGCTGCCGTCTGGCTTTGAGCGATGAGGATAAGGCTGGGCGCGACCTCTTTGTCGCCTGGGCGCGGGAGGCCGGCTGCGACGTCAGCATCGATGCCATGGGTAACATTTTCGCGCGCCGCCCGGGGCGCAAGAAGTCGGCCCTGCCCATCGCCACCGGCAGTCACCTGGATACCCAGCCGACCGGCGGTCGTTTCGATGGTGCGTACGGCGTCCTTGCCGGCCTGGAGGTGGTGCGTGCCCTGAATGACGCCGAGATCGAGACCAAGGCGCCCTTGGAGATCGTCGTCTGGACCAACGAGGAAGGCACGCGTTTTCCCTTCGGTGGCAGCAGCGTCTTCGTCGGCCAGGCCTCCTTGCAGGCCGCCTATGCGGCGCAGGACGTGGATGGTCTCAACTTCGCCGAGGAACTCGACCGTATCGGCTATCGCGGCCAGCTGCCCTGCGGCGGACGGCCGCTCGACGCCTATTTCGAAGCTCATATCGAGCAAGGCCCCGTGCTCGAAGCCACCGGCGAGACCATCGGGGTGGTCACCGGCGCCCGCGGCCAAGCGCGCTTTGACATCACCATCACCGGCATGGAGGCCCATGCCGGCACCACGCCCATGCCGGCGCGCAAGGACGCGCTGGTGTCCGCGGCCGAGCTGATCCGCGCCTTCAACCATCTGGGATTGGCCCATGCGCCGTCGGGCGTCTGCACCGTGGGCCGCATCGCCTGTTCGCCCAACGCCCGCAACACCATTCCCGGCCGGGTCGACTTCACGATCGACCTGCGCCATCCGGAACGGCGGGAACTCGACGAGATGATCTTGGAAATCCGCGCGCTCTGCCGGGCGGAGACCGAGCGCACCGGCGTGATCGTCGAGCTCAGACGGGTCGACTACGAAGAGCCGGTGGAGTTCGACCCCACCTGCATTGCCACGGTGCGCGATGCGGCCGAGGCGGCCGGCCACGGCTCCCAGGAGATTTTCTCCGGCGCCGGGCACGACGCCTGCTATCTGGCCCGTTTGCTGCCCGTCGGTATGCTCTTCATCCCCTGCAAGGACGGCCTGAGCCACAACGAGCTGGAAAGCGCGACGCCGGAAGACTGCGCCGCCGGCACCGAGGTGCTGCTACGCACCCTGCTGAAGCAGGCGAAACGGGCCTAGTCGATAATCACGATCAGGGCGAGCAAGGCGACGGCGAGCCACAGCAGTCCTTGGCCCCAACCCAGCCCGCCACGGCGGCGGTCCGGGTCGGCCAGGTTGCGGGCGAGCTCCTCTTCCGCCATCTCGCCCAAGCGCTCCAGCCGCCGCAGATTGTAGGGCATGCGCTCCAGGATCTCGCCCAGGTCCTGGCTCGCCTCGCGCAGCCTGGCTTGCGGGCTGCGATGCTGCGCCACCCAGGTGACGATCAGCGGCTCGGCCAGCATCCAGATGTTGAGGCTGTCGTCCAGCTTGCGGCTGACTCCCTCTGCCATCAGCATGTTCTTCTGCATCAAAAGCAACTGTGGTTGGACCGGCATCTGGAACGACGCCGTGATCTGCAGAATCTGACCCAGCAGGCGGGCGAAAGAGATCTCTCCCAGCGGCCGTCCGAAGATCGGCTCGCAGACCGCGCGTAGCGCCTGGGCGAAGAGCTCTTCGGGCTGACCGGCCGGCAGGAAGCCCGCCTCGACATGCACCCGGGCCAGGCGGCGGTAGTCGCGTGCCAAGGTGGCGAGCAGCATGTCCGCCAGGAAATAGCGCATCTTGCGGTCGAGCCGCCCCATGATGCCGAAGTCGACCACCACGATACGCCCTTCGGCATCGACCCACATGTTGCCGGGATGCTGGTCGCCATGGAAGAAGCCGTCGCGGAAGACCTGTTTGAAGAAGATTTCCGCTGCGTTCTCCAGGATCAGCCGCAGATCGTGACCTTCCGCCAAGAGGGCTGCCCGGTCGTCAAGCCGGATGCCCGACACCCGCTCCATGGTCAGGACGCGCTGGGCGGTATAGTCCCACTCGATCCTGGGGATGCGATAGCCTGGGTCGTCGGCGAAGTTGTCCGCCAGCTCGCTGGCTGCCGCCGCTTCCAGTCTGAGGTCCATCTCGACCTCCGAAAGCCGGCGGAAGAGGGCAACGGACTCGACCGGCCTAAAGCGGCGGGACAGCGGGACGACCCGCTCGAGGACCGCGGCACCCCAGGCCATGAGGTCGATGTCCCTCAGGAACACGCGCTCGATACCCGGGCGCAGGATCTTCACGGCGACCTGCGCGATATCGCCGTCCTGCTCTTGCTTTTCCGCTGCCGCCGGCGCGTCCCAGTCGTCGCCGTCGTCTTCGGCCCTGTCGGTCGGCGGCAAGGGGTGTCGCCGGCGGATGGTGGCGAAATGAACCTGCGCCAGGGAGGCGGCGGACACCGGCTCCGTCTCGAAGCTGACGAAGAGCTCCGAGACCAGCTGGCCCAGGCTGCGCTCCACCACGCGCTGGGCTTCTTCGCTGGGGAAGGGTGGCAGCCGGTCCTGCAGGCTGGAGAGATCTTCCGACAGCGTATTGCCGATCAGGTCGGCGCGGGTGGCCAGGAACTGCCCGAACTTGACGAAGGCCGGGCCGAGCAAGGTCATGGCGCGCGACAGGCGCTCCCCGGGCCGCCCCGTGCAGTCGCGCGCCGCCAGGCGGCGGACCAGGCGCAGCAGGCGCTGATTGACCAGCGTGTCCTCGAAGACCGCAAAGGCGTCGCAGCGGGCCAGGATCCAGAGAATGCCCAGCACGCGGAAGGACAGGATGGCGGCTTTGATCATCGCTGCGGCCGGTGGGGTTCAGCTCGTCTTCGCAAAGGGCTCTAAAGCCGCCAGCCGGAGTGCAGGGCGGCGACCCCGCCCATCAGGTTGCGGTACTGGACGCGCGCCAGGCCGGCAGCGGCCATGCGATGCGCCAGCCCGTCCTGATCCGGAAAGCGGCGGATGGATTCGACAAGGTACTGATAGGACTCGCGATCGCGGGCGATCACCTCGCCGAGACGCGGAATGATGCGGAAGGAGTAGAGGTCGTAGGCGTCGCGCAGCAGGGGCAGCGCGACCTGGCTGAATTCCAGGCAGAGGAAGCGGCCGCCCGGCTTGAGCACGCGATAGGCTTCGGCCAGGGCGTGCTCCAGATGGGTCACGTTGCGCAGGCCGAAGGAGACGGTATAGGCCTCGACGCTGCGGTCGCGTAGCGGCAGGCTTTCCGCGTCGGCGCAGAGCCAGTCCAGCCCCTTGAGGATGCCGCGGTCCACCGCCCGGTCGCGCCCGACGTTCAGCATTTCTTCGGTCAGATCGCAGACCAGGATGTCGCTGTCCGGGCAGCGCGTGTGAATGCGAAAGGCGATGTCGCCGGTGCCGCCGGCCATGTCGAGAACGCGCAAGCCCGGGCGTGGCGCCAGCCAGTCGACCAGGGCGGCTTTCCACAGCCTGTGGGTGCCCGCCGACATGACGTCGTTCATCAGGTCGTAGCGCGAGGCCACGTTGCGGAAGACGCTTTGTACCATGGAGGGCTTGTCGGCCGCCGAGATCTTGCGGTAGCCGAAAGAGACCGGCGCTTCGCCGGTCGAACGTTCTCGGTCGCTTGACGAGTCGCCTGTCATGCGCGGCAAGATAGCCTGCGCTCGGCAAGCGCACCAGGGGTGCATCCCAGGGGTGCGTCACTGCGGCTCGGTCGCGTTTGTCCTTCGCTGTTCGTCTCTCACTGAGGAACGCCCCCTTGCCCGAACTGCCCGAGGTCGAAACCGTCTGCCGCGGCCTCCGTCCGGTCCTGGAGGGGCGGCGCCTCAGCCGGGTGGAGCAACGCCGGCCCGACTTGCGCTTTCCCTTTCCGCCGAACCTTCCCAAACGGCTCGAAGGCCGCCGAATCACCCGCATCGCCCGGCGGGCCAAGTACATCCTGATGCACCTCGAGCCGGCCGGTGCGGAGAAAGAGGCTGAGGAGGGGGTGCTGCTCTGCCATCTCGGCATGTCCGGGCGCATGACCCTCTGTGCGCCCCCTTTCGCGCCCTTCGACAAGCACGACCATCTGGTGCTCGAAACCGAAGACGGCGGCCAGGTTCGCTTCAACGACGCGCGGCGCTTCGGCTTCGTCGATCTTTTTCCGGCATCGGCGATGGACGCGCATCCGATGCTCAAGGACCTCGGCCCCGAGCCGCTGGGCAACGCCTTCAACGGCCCGGCGCTGGCGGCGGCGCTGAAGGGCAAGCGCACGCCGATCAAGGCGGCGCTGCTCGATCAGCGCGTGGTGGCCGGCTTGGGCAACATCTATGTCTGCGAAGCGCTGTTCGATGCGCAGCTCTCGCCGCGCCGTCTGGCCTACACAGTCCAGGGCGCCCGCGCCGACCGCCTGGCGGCGGCCGTGCGCGCGGTGCTGCTGCGGGCCATCGAGGCCGGTGGGTCATCTCTGCGGGACTACGTGCAGGCCTCGGGCGAGCTCGGCTATTTCCAGCACCAGTGGTCGGTCTACGGCAAGGAAGGTGAGCCTTGTCCGCGCTGTGAGCCGGATGATGCGGCAAAGACGCCTTGCAGGATCGCGCGGATCGTTCAGAGTGGCCGTTCGACCTTCTACTGCGGACGAACCCAGCGATGAGCCTGAAGCGCGGTCCCCTCAGTTTGGCGGTCTTGCTGCTCGGTGTCTTGCTGTATGCCCCCGGGCAGGCGGCCGCCGAAGCGCGCTTTGCCGAGGCCATCCCCGACCTGCCGCTGATGGCCGGGCTGGTCGAGCAGCCCGGGGCGGTGGTCTTCGATAAGCCAAGCGGGCGCATCGTCGAGATGGAAGCCAGCGGCCCGCTTTCGCAGCCGGACGTGGAAGCTTTCTACCGCCGTACCTTGCCCTCGCTTGGCTGGGAGCCCGCCGGCGCCACGCTCTATCGACGGGCGCAGGAGCAGCTTCGCCTGGTCTTTCGGCCCGCAGAGCAGAGCGTGACGATTCGCTTCGTTCTCTCGCCGCGGGAGTGACCGGAGCCGCGCGTTGACCGTCTAGAGGCGAGCGGGTAAGTCCGCTCTCGACTCCCGCCTCTCCCAACGACAACAGTCCACAGGCAAGCGACATCCCATGAGCTACGAGAATCTCCTCGTCGAGAAGCGTGGCGCCGTCGGCGTCATCACCCTGAACCGGCCGCAGGCGCTGAACGCGCTCTGTGCCGCCCTGATCGAAGAGCTGGGCCAGGCCTTGCGCGACTTCGATGCCGATTCCGAGGTCGGCTGCATCGTCTTGACCGGTTCGGAGAAGGCCTTCGCCGCCGGTGCCGACATCAAGGAGATGAAGGACAAGACCTTCCAGGAGGTCTCGGATCAGGACTTCATCACCGACGACTGGGAGGTGGTGACCACCATCCGCAAGCCGGTGATCGCAGCGGTGGCCGGCTTTGCGCTGGGCGGCGGCTGCGAGATGGCGATGATGTGCGACATGATCATCGCCGCCGACACGGCGAAGTTCGGTCAGCCGGAGATCAAGATCGGCACCATCCCAGGCTCCGGCGGAACTCAGCGCCTCACCCGGGCGGTGGGCAAGTCGCTCGCCATGTACATGTGCCTGACCGGCGACATGATAAATGCCGAGGAAGCCTTGCGCGCCGGCCTGGTCGCCAAGGTGGTGCCGGCCGACGAGCTGATGACCGTGACCATGAAGGCGGCTGAGACGATTGCCGGCCTGTCGCAGCCGGTGGTTCGGAGCTGCAAGGAGGCGGTCAATCGCGCCTTCGAGTCGAGCTTGCAGGAAGGCGTGCTGTTCGAACGGCGGCTCTTCCACAGCACCTTCGCCCTGGAGGACCAGAAGGAGGGCATGGCGGCCTTCGCCGAAAAGCGCAAGCCGGACTTCAAGCACCGTTGAAGGACGGCGCTCGACGCCCAACACTATGGTTGGAAAGTGCTCCAGGAGCGCTTGACGCCGTGCCGCCCTCTGACTTATAGAGCGCGGCTTGTTCCAGCGCGAAGTTCATAGGTCAACATGGCAAATCACAAGTCAGCCGAGAAGCGCAACCGACGCAATGCGCGCAAGGCCGTTGTCAACGGCGCCCGTCGCAGCCGCATCCGGACCTACGTCAAGAGGGTCGAGGCGGCCATCGCGGCCGGGGATAGCGATACGGCGGCCGCAGCCCTGAAGGCGGCTCAGCCCGAAATGCAGCGCGGCGTGTCCCGCGGCGTCATGCATCGCAATACGGTGGCGCGGAAGATCTCGCGCCTCTCCGCGCGTATCAAGGCGCTCGGCGCAGCAAGCTAGACGACGGGGGCTTATAGCCCTTCGCGCCGGCACCGGCCCGTTCGGCCGCTGCCGGTTTTTTGCGTTTCGCAAAGCCGTCATCAATGTGTCACGCCAAAGTAAAGGAATTACATCCTTGGTTAAGGCGCAGGCGTTTCGGGCGCAAAATTTTTGCCTTATCCTGCTGCCCGGAATCGTCGGGATTCCACAGACTTGACCTCCGTTGCTCAGAGGGGAACAGCGGCGGGTCTCGGCGTTCTCTTTATGCCCCGCTTGCCACATTCCGGCATGACAGCTAGGTTACGAGTATCGGTCGCCGAGCGATGTAATCTTCGCTGTGACTGGCATAAAAAAACTGCGGACCGACTATTCATAATTACAGGTTCGCCACTCCAACGGGAGGTACAACCCACAAAAAACAGCCGTTATAATCGTCACAAATATTAGACGGTGATGTGTCTTGTGGGGAATGTGCCCAAACTATAGTGTGCGTCGGTGCGAGAGCGTGGTGTTATTACACGCTTTCTGGGGAGTATAACTAGTCTAAGGGGAAGAAGCATAGGTGAGCGGAACGCAACGGTAGCGAGCAGACCTCCACGAGGTTCGCGGCCGGGGCGGACTCCAAAGACGCAAACATATTTGGATACGGATGGTCGGGGCATTGCAAAAAATGAACGCAGATGCGGAAGGACTAGGAAGTTATTCAGAAGATGCTCGTTCTCTCGAACAAATCTGGGCCGCGATCAGGGGCCGCTTAAGGCAGGAGGCCGGCGAAGCCGCCTATCGCAGCTGGCTGCGCGAGCTGGCGCTGGGCTGGGTACGCGGCCCGAAGGTACGGCTGACCGTACCCTCGCGCTTCATGCGCGACTGGATTGCCGGCAACTACGGTGAAGCGCTCCTGAGAATCTGGCAGGAGGAGCTGCCTGAGGTCGAAGCGGTGGACGTCGTGGTCACGCCGCGCGCGCCGGCGGCACCCATGGCCGGTGCCGGACAGGCGCCGCATACGCCGATCGTACGCGACGACTTCAACTACGTGCCGCCGCAGGCGAAGGAGCTTGACGGCGTCAACGGAAGTACCGCCGCGGCGAAAGTGGTCAAGGAAAACGGGTTCTCCACCGCACCTGGGCCGAGCGAGATGCGCGCCATCGAGGCTTATGGCGGTCCACTGGACCCGCGCTTCACCTTCGATGCGTTCGTGGTCGGCAAGTCCAACGAGTTGGCCTATGCCGCCGCGCGGCGGGTCGGGGAGGCCGGTCAACCGCCCTTCAACCCGCTGTTCCTCTATGGCGGGGTCGGCCTCGGCAAGACCCACCTGATGCATGCCATCGCCTGGCAGATTCAGCGTGCGCAGCCGAGCAAGCGGGTCATCTACCTCTCCGCCGAGCAGTTCATGTATCAGTTCGTACGTGCCGTACGCACAAAGGACACCATGGCGTTCAAGGAGATGTTCCGCTCGGTCGATGTGCTGATGATCGACGACGTACAGTTCATCGGCGGGCGCGAGGCGACGCAGGAGGAGTTCTTCCACACCTTCAACGCCCTGGTAGACCAGAACCGGCAGGTGGTGATCTCCGCCGACAAGAGCCCGAGCGACCTGGAGGGCGTGGAGGAGCGCATGCGCTCGCGCCTCGGCTGGGGCTTGGTCGCGGACATTCATCCCACGACCTACGAGCTGCGCCTCAGTATCCTGCAGGCCAAGGTCGAGCGTTCGGGTGTCGAGGTGCCGCCCAAGGTCCTCGAGTTCCTGGCGCATAAGATCACGTCCAACGTGCGCGAGCTGGAAGGGGCGCTGACTCGGATTATCGCCCATGCCTCGCTGGTCGGCCGGCCGATCACCTTGGAGGCGGCGCAGGAGCTGCTGCTCGACCTGTTGCGCGCCTGCGATCGGCGGGTGACGATCGAGGAAATCCAGAAAAAGGTCGCGGAGCACTTCAACATCCGCGTGGCGGACATGCATTCGGCCCGCCGCGCCCGCGCCGTGGCCCGCCCGCGGCAGGTCGCCATGTACCTTTCGAAGCAGCTCACGGCCCGATCTCTGCCGGAAATCGGCCGGCGCTTCGGCGGCCGCGACCACACCACGGTGATGCATGCCGTCCGCAAGATCGAGGAGCTGATCGCGCTCGACAGCGGCTTCGCCGAGGACGTCGAGCTCTTGCGGCGCATGCTGGAGACCTGAGCGTACTGCGTGCGGGAGCCCGTCCGATCGGGGCTCCCGCAGCGGCTCCGCACCATCCGCCGTTCCGCCCCGTGCTGGCCGGGCCAAAGGCCTTTGCGCATCGGGGGGCTATGCTATAGTGGGCGTTCCCGATTCGCGGGGCTTTGGCGGTTGCGGCAGCTGGTGCCGGGCCGGCCGTGGAAGAGCCGATTCGAACCATTCTCTGAATTTCTTGGAACGCCATGAAGCTTGTCATAGAACGCGCCGTCCTGCTGCGATCCCTTAGTCATGCTCAGTCCGTTGTCGAGCGGCGCAACACCATTCCGATTCTTTCGAACATTCTGCTCGGCGCCGAGGACAACAGCCTGGCGCTGACGGCCACCGACATGGACCTGACCATCGTCGAGCAGGTCGACGCGCGGGTCGAGCAGGCCGGCGCGACCACGGCGCCAGCCCATACGCTCTACGACATCGTCCGCAAGCTGCCCGACGGCTCGGAAGTCGAGCTGTCGCTCGATGCCGACGGCGGGCAGCTCTCGATCCGCAGCGGGCGTTCGAACTTCTCCCTCGCCACCCTGCCGAAGGAGGATTTCCCCTCGCCGGGCGGCGGCGAGCTGCCGCATAACTTCCGGCTGCAGGCGGCCGAGGCCATGAACCTGGTCGATCGCACCCGCTTCGCCATCTCCACCGAAGAGACGCGCTATTACCTCAACGGCATCTACCTCCACGCCGGCACGAACGAAGGGCTCGACGTGCTGCGCGCGGTGGCCACAGACGGGCATCGTCTGGCCCGCTTCGAGATGCCCTTGCCCGAGGGCGCCGAGGGCATCCCCGGTGTCATCGTCCCGCGCAAGACGGTCGGAGAGTTGCGCAAGCTGATCGAGGGCAGCGAGGACAGCGTCGAGATCGGCCTCTCCGAGACACGAGTCCGCTTCAATTTCGGCCGCAGCGAGCTGACCTCCAAGCTGATCGACGGCACCTTTCCCGATTACGAGCGGGTCATTCCGACCGGCAACGACAAGCTCATGGAGGTCGATTGCCGCAGCTTCCGCGAGGCGGTCGACCGGGTCTCCACCATCTCGACGGAGAAGAGCCGCGCCATCAAGCTCAGCATGAACGACGGCGCGCTGACGCTCTCCGCCAACAGCCCCGATGCCGGCAGCGCGCAAGAGGACATCCCGGTCAGCTATGACGGGCCGAAGCTCGAAATCGGCTTCAATTCTCGCTATCTATTGGATATCGCCCAGCAGATCGAAGGGGACGCGGCGCAGTTCGCTTTGGCCGACCCGGCATCGCCGACGCTGGTGCGCGATACCACCGATGTCAGCGCGCTCTACGTCATCATGCCGATGCGTGTGTAGCGGCGAGCTTGGAGGCGACTTGAAGGCAAGCGCGGCGGTTCACTCGCGGTTCGCAGCCAATGCTGAACACCAACAGCCTTGGTCCGCACCGCGGCTTTGGGTTTCGCAGCTTCGCCTCTCGGCGTTCCGCAATTTTCGCGCGGCGGAGCTGGAGGCGGTGCCCGGCCCGGTGATCCTCACCGGACCGAACGGCGGCGGCAAGACCAACGTCTTGGAGGCTCTGTCCCTGCTCGTTCCGGGACGCGGCCTCAGGCGCGCCCGGCTGTCCGAGTTTTCGGCCCGGCTGCCGGCCAACCAGGCCGCGGCGGACGCGGGGCTCTGGGCTGTCTCCGCGGTGGTGGAGACGCCCCAGGGACAGCGCCGTGTCGGCACCGGCCTGGACCCGAGATCGCGCGGCGAGGCGCGTGAGCGGCGTGCCGTCCGTATCGACGGCGACGACGGCGGCAGCCAACAGGCCTTGGGCGAGGTTCTGGCGGCGGTCTGGCTGACGCCGGAGACCTGCTGGATCTTCCAGGAGGGGCCGGGCGCGCGGCGGCGCTTTCTCGACCGCCTGGTCGCGGCCTTCCAGCCGGCCCACAACGGGCGCTGGACGGCCTACGAGCAGGCGATGCGGGAGCGCAGCCGGCTGCTCAAGCAGGGCCAGGCCGATGCGAGCTGGCTCACGGCCTTGGAGCGGACCATGGCCGAGCGCAGTGTCGCCCTGGCGGCGGCCCGGCGCGAGCTGCTGCGGCGGCTTTCTGCCGTGACCGCTCAGGACGAGACCGGCTTTCCCCAGCCGCGTCTGGGCCTGTCGGGGGAGGCCGAAGCCTGGCTCGAGGTCGAGGCCGCGGTCGACGTGGAGGAACGTTTGGCGGAGGCCTTGGCGGCCTCGCGCCGTCAGGATGCCGAAAGCGGCGGGGCTGCCGTCGGCGCCCACCGCTGCGATCTCCTGGTCTCGCGCCAGGACGGGGCGGGCCATGGGGCGGGCCAGCCGGAGATGGCTGCGGCGCTTTGCTCGACGGGCGAGCAGAAGGCGCTTCTGGTGGCGCTGGTGCTGGCGCATGCGCGCCTGGTTGCGGCAGAGCGTGGGGCAGCCCCCCTGCTGCTGCTGGATGAGATTGCGGCGCACCTGGACGCGCCGCGCCGCAGCGCCCTTTTCGCGGCGCTCGCCGGCTTGGGCGCCCAGGTCTGGATGACCGGCAACGAGCTGGCGCCCTATCGCGAGATCGCCGAGGTGGCGCGGGTGGTCACCTTCGAGGGCGGCGTGCCGCGCATATCCTGAGGTGCCGCGTGCAACGAACCGATAAGAAAATGGAAGAGCAGTTGAACGAACAGATTGAAGGTGCGGACTACGGCGCCGAGTCCATCAAGGTGCTGCGCGGGCTGGAAGCCGTGCGCAAGCGCCCCGGCATGTACATCGGCGACACCGATGACGGCAGCGGCCTGCACCACATGGTCTACGAGGTGGTCGACAACGCCATCGACGAGGCCTTGGCGGGTTACTGCGACCGCGTCGAGGTGGTGCTGAACGGCGACGGCTCGGTCACCGTGCGCGACAACGGGCGCGGCATCCCGGTGGATATCCACGAGGAGGAAGGGGTCTCCGCCGCCGAGGTCATCATGACCCAGCTCCATGCCGGCGGTAAGTTCGACCAGAACTCCTACAAGGTCTCCGGCGGCCTGCACGGCGTCGGCGTCTCGGTGGTCAACGCGCTCTCCGAGTGGCTCGAGCTCAAGGTTTGGCGCGAGGGGCGCGAGCACCTCGTGCGTTTCGAGGATGGCGAGGCGACAGCGCCCTTGGCGGTGGTCGGCGAGGCGCCGGACCGCTCGGGCACCGAGGTTAGCTTCCTGCCCTCGCCCGTGACCTTCACGATGACCGAGTTCGACTATCCGACCTTGGAGCATCGCCTGCGCGAGCTGGCCTTCCTCAACCCCGGTGTCCTGATTTGCCTGGAGGACCGGCGCCATCCCGAGCCGGTGGTGACCGAGCTGCACTACGAGGGCGGGGTGATGGCCTTCGTCGAGTATCTCGACCGCACCAAGACGCCGCTGATCTCGCCGCCTGTCCGCATCGAAGGCGAGCGGGAGGGCATCGTCCTGGACGTCGCCCTGCAGTGGACCGACAGCTATCACGAGACCACGCTCTGCTTCACCAACAACATCCCGCAGCGGGACGGGGGCACGCACCTGGCCGGCTTCCGCGCCGCCTTGACCCGGCAGGTGAACGGCTATGCCCAGAGCTCCGGCCTGGCGAAGAGGGAGAAGGTGGCGCTGACCGGCGATGACTGCCGGGAGGGCCTGACCTGCGTCCTTTCGGTGAAGGTGCCGGACCCCAAGTTCTCCAGCCAGACCAAGGACAAGCTGGTTTCTTCCGAAGTGCGGCCCGTGGTGGAGTCTCTCATCAACGACAAGCTGCAGCAGTACTTCGAGGAGCATCCGGGAGAGGCCAAGCGCATCGTCGGCAAGGTGGTGGAGGCGGCGGCGGCCCGCGAGGCGGCGCGCAAGGCGCGCGAACTGACCCGCCGCAAGGGCGCCCTCGACATCTCCTCCCTGCCCGGCAAGCTGCAAGACTGTCAGGAACGGGACCCGGCGCGCTCCGAGATCTTCCTGGTCGAGGGCGACTCCGCCGGCGGCACCGCCAAGATGGGCCGCGAGCGCCGCACCCAGGCCATCCTGCCGCTGCGCGGCAAGATCCTGAACGTGGAGCGCGCCCGCTTCGACAAAATGCTCTCCAGCCAGGAGATCGGCACCCTGATCACCGCGCTCGGCACCGGCATCGGCCCGGAGGAGTTCGACCTCTCCAAGCTGCGCTACCACAAGATCATCATCATGACCGACGCGGACGTGGACGGCTCCCACATCCGCACCCTTCTGCTGACCTTCTTCTTCCGCCAGATGCGTCCGATCATCGAGGCCGGGCACCTCTACATCGCCCAGCCGCCGCTCTACCGGGCCAAGCGCGGCGACTCCCTCGAGTACCTCAAGGATGACCGCGAGCTGGAAGACTACCTGATTGATCAGGCGCTGAAGGATGCGGTCCTGACCTTGGAGGACGGGGAGCAGCGCGCCCGCGAGGACCTGCGCGCCCTGGTGCGCCAGGCGCTGACCGCCAAGCACCTGATGCAGCTGATCGTGCGCAAGGTCGGGTCCTGGGATGTGGTCGAGCAAGCGGCCGTGGCCGGCGCGCTCGATGCAGCCCTGCTGTCGGACGACGGGCAGGCGGCCGAAGCGGCCGCCGCCGTGGCGCGCCGCCTCGACATGCTTGCGCCGGAAGAGCAGCGGGGCTGGACCGGAACCTTCGAGAACGGCCGCTTGGTCTTCAGCCGCAGCTTGCGCGGCGTCACCGAGCGGCGCGAGATCGACGAGCTGCTGCTCAATTCCTCGGAGGCCCGGCGGCTCGCCACCATGACGGAGGCTTTCGCCGAAACCTACCAGGCGCCGGCAACCTTGCTGGGCAAGGACCGGGAGGCCCGCATCGGCGGCCCGGTCTCCTTGGCCGACACGGTGATGCAGTGGGGCCGCAAAGGTGTCAGCGTCTCCCGCTACAAAGGCCTTGGCGAGATGAACGCCGATCAGCTTTGGGAGACGACCTTGGACCCGGAGGTGCGCTCGCTGCTGCAGGTGCGGGTCAATCAGGCCGAGGACGCCAGCGGCCTCTTCGAGACCCTGATGGGCGACGTGGTCGAGCCCCGCCGCAACTTCATCCAGCAGAACGCCCTCGAAGTCGCCAACCTGGACGTTTGATCGAGAGGCTTCTGGGTTTTCGAAGAGCTGCCAGCAGCGTCGCCGCCCCCTCACTCGTCACCCCGGCCAAGGGCGAAGCCCGCGAGCCGGGGTCCATTCCTCGGCCCGCGCGGACAGCCGGAGTCGTGCGCGGGCGTTGCGGCAATCATCCGGCTCCTCGTTCCACAGGTTGCACCCGGTCAGCCCATGGACCCCGGATGTCGCCTCTCGCGAGGCTCCTCCGGGGTGACGAAGGGAGGTGAGAGTGCCCGCCTGTGCCGAACCACAAACTGTCACCCTCGTGCTTGACACGAGGGCTCGCGTAGCGAGTTGCCGAAGGCATAGATAGGCTTGGCGCGGGCGGAAGAATGGATGGTCGGATCAAGTCCGACCATGACAGCTGGTGGGTGTCCTGTCGCGGTGAGAAAAAGCCGCCAGCACCGCCCCGCCATCTCCAACGAGAAAGGGCGGCGTTTCCGCCGCCCCGTCACGTTGTTTCAGTGCTTTCGCGCCTAAGCCGGCATCCGCCTGCGCCGCAGCGCTGCCCCCAGGCCGAGCAGGCCGAGGCCGAAGAGCGCCAGGCTGGCCGGCTCCGGCAGGACGCTGTGCTCCGGCGCGAGGTCCACCGTCAGGCGGGCGCAGAGGGCGGTCGGGCAATTCCGGCGGTCAAGATCCCCGAAGTTCAGGGTGATCTCATTGGCGCCGCTCGGCACCGCGCCGATGGTGTTCGGGTTGCCGAGGGAACCCTGCGTGCCGAAGAGCTCGGTCGTGACGGCGATGTCGGAAATGGCGGCCCAGGTCAGCCGGGAGACCGTCACGTCGAAACTGAAAGGCAGCACGAACCACCCAAAGGACTCAAAATTGTCGCTCAAGTTGAGAAAGTCGAAGACGATGCGCGAGTCCTGAACATCGATGTCGATCACATTGCGGACCAAGAGGCGGTCCCCGCTAGGGTCTGGATCGATGCGGCATTCGACCCCCGCGCCGACGGTGACGTTGCTGCAACTGCCGTGCGGCGAGGTAATGTCCACCGTGGTGCCGATCAGGCTCGCCTGTGCCGGCAGTGCCATCGCGGCCAGCGCCAACCCGCCCAGCATCGCGGCAAGCTTGTTTCGTCCTGTCCCCAGCATCCGTTTGGCTCCCTTTTCTTATCTCAGCCCCGGGTGCTTCCCCGGTTGAGAGTTTCTTAAGCAAGATTCGCGTCAAGAATTCTCCCCTAACGAGAACAAAGGCTTGGCTGGACTGCTGAACAGATATCTCGCTCAGGTGTAAGGGTGCCTTTACGATTTCGCCCTTTAGGGGCAAAAACCGTAAAGTTTTCCAGATTATTCGCTTGGGGCGAGCGGGGGCCTTGCGATAACAGTCTGAGAGAGATTGCCGGCGGCATTGCCGCACCCTCAGTCGTCACCCCGGCCAAGGGCCTCGCGTAAGCGAGGGCTGCGAGCCGGGGTCCATATGTGGACGGCCCCCTTTTTGCCAGAGCGTGAAGTTGGTTTTGACCGGGTCGCTTGCATCCATATGTCCGGCCTGTTTGCGCGG